>JBFFHJ010000011.1:0-134407 GCA_041556995.1 bacterium
ATAGTCAAGTATCTACATTTAACTCGGCAGCTTAGGATGCTTAGGTATTTATTTGAAATAAAATACTATTTATACCTTGAGTGATATCATTCCGGGCTTGTCCCGGAATTTACAGTGTAATACCCATAAATATCAATGGACCCCGGTTCAAAGCCTGTTCTCAGCTTGACTGAGTATCCGGGGTAACAATGGGAAAGATCATGAATTTTCCTGTTATGACACTGTCTGCAAGTCCGGCATGACGACGAGAATTTTCAATTGTTAAAATATTGTAGATAGACGGGTATTCTATTTATAACAAGGAGCGCTAATGCGTGAATCCTGAATCGCTCCTTTTTGACACACAAAGACGTTCAATATTTCCAATAAAACCTTTATCTGCCATACATTTTAGATTTTATATTACATTATTAGAGCGGCAAATTCAGAACTGAGCTACAAATGGAACATCATGTACCCTTTGAAGAAGGTTCACGGCATCAACCCCCTACCAGGCAAATTTAAAATGTAAATAAATCCTTATCTATCAAACAACCTGTCAATGAGACATTTGGACTAACATTGACCAACCAATAGGAATAAGCAAGGTGAAACTGGCAAGTTATATAGTAAGACGATTATTGTTGATGATTGTTGTCATGACGGGTGTGGCAACCATTGTGTTTTTTATCACCCGCATTATCCCTGCCGATCCAGTTGGTTCAATTTTGGGCGGTAATGCTCCGATCGAACTGGTAGATCAAATGCGGCATGAATTGGGATTGGACAAACCCATTTATGAGCAGTTTATTGATTACATTGTTGGCATTTTTCATGGAGATTTTGGCCGCTCACTGGTGACCAAAAAACCGATCCTGGAGGATATTTTTACTTTCTTACCGGCCACCATGGAGTTGGCCATTGTAGCTATGGTTTTTGCCGTTATCTTGGGCATCATATCCGGGGCATTTTCCGCAGTTAAACGAAACAGCCTGATCGATCATATCGCCAGGGTTTTTTCCATTATGGGAGTCGCCTTGCCGGTATTCTGGCTGGGGTTGATCTTGCTGCTTTTTTTGTATTTCAAAGCTGAACTTTTTCCGGGGGGCGGTCGACACAGTTTGTTTCTTTTTCCAGAAAGAATCACCGGTTTGGTTCTGCTGGACGCAATCATTACCTGGGACTGGGAATTATTTAAAGATGCCCTGCATCATATTATCCTTCCGGCTTTTGTTTTGGGATACGCTCATGCTGCTTTGATTTCTCGAATAAAACGAGCCAGCATGCTGGATGTATTACAGCAGGATTATATCCGTACTGCACGCTCCAAGGGCTTGGGAAAACGAATCGTCATATTCCGCCATGCCCTGAGAAACTCACTTATTCCAGTCGTTACTGTCATCGGTGTGGCTTTTGGTGATCTATTGGGTGGGGCGGTATTAACTGAAACCATCTTCAGCTGGCCCGGCTTGGGCAGGTATTTAGTGAATGCCTTGTTGGTTTTGGATTACCCGGCCGTAACAGGAGGAACGCTGTTTATTGCATTTATTTATTCCTTGGCTAATTTGTTGGTCGACATTTCATACGCTATTTTAGATCCAAGGATGCAACATTGATAGATACCGGGGACAGATTACACTGGCCCTCCCCATAAAGTGACTATAACACCTGTGGGAGCGCAGATTTATGTGTCTGCCCATTTTTACTGTTACACAACACATTTCGGGCGAACAAACAAATTCACCCTAACAAAAAAAATGAACCCAGCAAAACCATATGGATACGGATACCTTGAAAAACAATACCCGGATGGATCGTTTTAAGCTGTTTATCAATCAGAGCAAACCGATTCTGGAAGATTTTAAACACACGATCTATTTATGGCGTCGAACCCATCTGGCCATGATTGGCACAGTGATGATCATCGTTTTTATCATGATCGCCATTCTGGCTCCGCTATTGGCACCCTATGACCCTATTGTTCATAATCTTGATAACCGGTTGATGCCACCCAGCGCAGAGCATTTTTTCGGAACGGATCAATACGGGCGGGATATTTTCAGCCGGGTTCTATACGGCTCCCGCATCGAAATTGGTATTATAACAATTGTATCATTAATCAGTCTGACCCTGGGCATTTTGGTCGGCATCATTTCCGGCTATTTCGGCGGCATTGTCGATGAAATATTAATGAGAATCACCGATATATTTATGGCCTTTCCGCGTTTGGTACTGGCCATGGCCTTTGTGGCTGCCCTGGGGCCGACTTTGACAAATGTAATTTTCGCCATCGCCATGACTGATTGGACTGTTTATGCCAGATTGTCCAGGGCGGAAGCATCCAAAGTTAAAAATCTTCCCTATATTGAAGCCATCAGGGCTGTGGGGGCCGGTAAAATTCGCATTATGGTGCTTCATGTGCTGCCCATGTCCATATCCCCAGTAGTCGTTAAATTGACCATGCGTATGGGAACCATTATTTTGACCGCCGCCGGGCTTGGTTTTCTGGGACTGGGAGCACAACCACCCATCCCGGAATGGGGGGCTATTGTCAGTGATGGACGAGACTACTTTATCGATCAATGGTGGATATCAACCTTCCCCGGTATTGCCATTGCAATTATTGTTTTAGGTTTTAACTTCCTGGGCGACGGTATCAGGGACATTATGGACCCGAAGATCAGGAGATAAAACATGAATAAATACAGAGGAAACCTGCTGGATGTCAGTAATCTGAAAGTCATTTTTCACACCTACCGTGGTACAATTAAAGCCCTTAATGGTGTGGAACTCTGGTTAAACCGTGGAGAACGCCTGGGAGTGGTAGGTGAGAGCGGTTGTGGAAAATCAGTCACATCATTGGCATTTATGCAGCTGATCGAACAACCGGGTGAAATGATTGACGGCAGTATCATTTTTGATGATCAGGAAATGAATAAGCTGACTGAAAAGGAACTGGATAGTATTCGTGGTAAAAAAATGGCTACTATTTTTCAGGAACCGGTTTCTGCTTTGAATCCGGTGATGAGAGTTGGTTTTCAAATAGCTGAAAATATAAAACAAAACAAGCCAAAAGCATCCAAAAAAGAGATTAACCAAGACGTTGGTAAAATGCTGGAACTGGTGGGACTGGACGCCAAACGAACCGCAAGGTTTTATCCACATGAACTGAGTGGTGGAATGGCTCAGCGGGTGATGATCGCCATGGCGCTTTCCTCATCCCCTAAGCTTTTGATTGCTGATGAACCCACTTCGGCCCTGGATGTTACCATACAGGCGCAGATTCTTGAACTCCTGGAAGAGCTGGTGGAAAAAATGAATTATTCAGCCATCTTAATCACACACGATATGGGAGTAGCAGCCGAATTTTGCGATAAAATTGCAGTAATGTACGCTGGAAATACGGTGGAATATACCACGACTGATGAGATATTTAATAATCCAATGCATCCATATGCCAAGGGATTGTTTAAGGCAGTTCCCAAAGTTGGGCAAACCTCGGAACTGGAAACAATCGCTGGCGAAGTGCCTGACCTGGTGAATCCTCCATCCGGCTGTCGGTTTCACCCACGCTGTCCATACGTTAAACCGGAATGTAAAACCAGTTTCCCACCACTTCTAGAATTATCTCCGGGCCATTTTGTCGCCTGTTATTTATATGCGGATAAGGAATTATCATGAAGAATGAGTTAAAAGAAAACCTGATGCAATTACAGGGAATTAAACAATATTTTCCTATTAAACAGGGAATATTTACCCCTAAAAAAGTGGTCAAGGCCATTGACAATGTTTCGTTTGATATTCCAAAAGAGAGTGTTTTTGGAGTTGTAGGTGAGTCCGGGTCCGGGAAAACAACGCTGGGAAGAACCATTCTTCGATTGATAGAACCAACCGCCGGGCGTATTAAATACAATTCCACCGATATTACCGATCTTGGCGGTAAAGAAATGATGAAATTCCGCCGTAAGATGCAAATCGTAGCACAGGACCCTTATAACTCCCTGCATCCACGAAAACTGATTAAAACCATTATCGGTGAAGGCGTTAAGATTCATTTTAAACAAAAAACGGAAGAGATCTATTTTGAAGTAAAAAATATCTTGCAGGCAGTTGGTCTAAAAGAGGAGCACATGTTCCGATACCCCCATGAATTTTCGGGTGGGCAGCGGCAGCGGATATCAGTTGCGCGTTCCCTGGTGTTGAAACCGGAATTTCTGGTATTGGATGAACCCACGTCGGCTCTTGATGTATCTGTTCAGGCGGTCATATTAAAACTGTTGAAACAGTTAAAAAAGGAGTTTTCCCTGACCTATCTATTTATCACCCACGATTTAGCGGTGATTGATTATATCGCTGATTACGTAGCCGTTATGTACCTGGGACAGATTATGGAAATCGGGAAAAAGACCCGAATTTTTGAGTCGCCAGCCTATCCTTATACAAAACTGTTGTTGGGTTCGATTCTCCATCCTGACCCGGCAACAAAAAGAGATCGAAACGTTATCAAAGGTGAAATTCCCAGTCCTGTGAATCCGCCGTCCGGATGCCGGTTCCATACCCGGTGTCCATATGTTAAGAATATCTGTAAACAGGCGGAACCTGAAATGGTTAAAATCAGCGACCAGCATCATGCCAAATGCCATTTCCCTCTTGTTAATTCCTCCGGTTGACCTTAATCTGAAGCGCGGATTGTCCATCTACGCCTCAATTTTACCTGAATCATTCATATAGTTATGACACAATACCACATAGGAGACACTCCCCATGACCGAAACGTCACTGCCGTTTTTTGATGGGCATAACGATACGCTGTTGAAAATGCTTGTCCACGGGCAGAAAACCGACCTTTTTTTCTCAGAACATAACGATATGCACCTGAGTTTACCCAAAGCTGTTAAAGGAAACCTCATCGGCGGATTATTTGCCGTCTGTGTGCCAACTCCTGAATTAAGCTCCGGTAACAAAGAAGAACTGGAAAAAAAGCGTCAAACCCTTTTTAGCGATCGATTTGATACAGTTGACCATCATCATGCTTATCAAATGACCATGGAGGTGATGAAACGATTTGATCAGCTTATAATGTTGTCGGATGAACAAATTAAAATAGTCAGAACCGTTTCCGATTTGAATGAAGCTATTTCTAAAGGTCTGTTTTCAGTAGTCATCCATTTTGAAGGTGCAGAACAGATTGATGCCTCTCTGGATAACCTGGAAAGCTTTTATGAAAAAGGTTTACGGTCATTGGGAGTTGTATGGAGTCGCCCCAATGTATTTGGACATGGAATTGAAATACGGTTTCCGGGAAGTCCCGATAATGGACATGGCTTGACGGATGCCGGTAAAGAGCTGGTAAAGGCATGTAATCGATTGGGAATTATGGTGGATCTATCTCATATGACTGAAAAAGGATTTTGGGACGTGGCAGGAATTTCAAATGCGCCCCTGGTAGCAAGCCATTCCTGCGTTTTCAACCTATGCAATTGCTCCAGAAATCTAACCGACAAACAATTGGATGCCATTGGGGAAAGCAACGGCCTGGTAGGGATCAACTTTGCAGTTCAATTCCTGCGGAAAGATGGAAAAAGAGTTTTAGATACTCCGGCCATGGAAATTGTCCGACATATTAAATACATTGCCGATAGAATCGGTCCGAAGCATGTGGCCATAGGCTCGGATTTTGATGGGGCTACCATCCCCAACCAGATTGGAGATGCCGCAGGTCTTCAAAATCTAACCAAAGCCATGCAGGAGATCGGATTCAACCGGGAAGAAATGGAATTAATTTCTTACAAAAACTGGGTACGAATTTTTAGCGATACATGGAAATAAAAAATACTGTCGGGACAGACCTGAGTGTCCGCCCGGAATACATCACCATACATTCCCATAACAACAATACGTAGCAAAAACAGGTAGAAATAATATAAAAGGATTCCTATGCCGATAAACAAAATGGCTGTCATAAACTGTCTCAGTTCAAAAATAAATAACATCCTGGAAATAGTGGAACCCCATTGTTCATCAACAATTTTGATTCCTATGGATGACGCCAATGATACCTCCTTTGATGGCATCGATGGGGTGATTATTTCCGGTGGGCCATTATTATTTACTGACAAAACAAACGAAACAACATTAATAAAAAAATTTCACTTTATCACTGATTTAAAAGTTCCAACATTGGGAATCTGCCTGGGGCATCAAGCTATTGGATTAATGCACGGGGCTGAATGTTATAGAGGGCCAGAACGGAGGGAGACGGATAGTGTTCGTATACATAAATCTCATCCTTTAGTGGAAAATCTTGATACTAATCCGATATTTAGAGAAGATCATTGCGAAGGTATCACCCTACCCCAGGGATTTGATCTTATTGGATCATCTCAACATTATGAGGTGGAAATGATGGCTTCTCTTCACAAACCGTTTTTTGGCGTCCAGTTTCACCCGGAAGCATCCGGTGAACCGGGTGAAGTTCTAATAAGGAATTTTCTGAAAATAGTGACTGAATATAAGATGGAGTGATTCACATTCGGGGCATGATACGATTAATCCCAAAGAGTAGATAGAATTCGTGGTGGTGTACCTCCCCGATCTTGCCGGATAATTTGTACAGGCAAGCACTGTGACTGATTTCGGGCGAAAACGCAGGTCCCTGTTTTTGTACAGGAAACGGTCCAGGTACGAACACAATGGAATTAAGGCCTATGTGTTCGTACATATTGTTTAGAATCCGGAAATAACAGTCTCATCTAAACGTTTGATGATTTCTGTGCACCATTTAACAGCATTTAAAAAATCGTCAATGGCACAAAAGCAATAATGGGAATGAACATATCGCACCGGTGTACCGATGACAATAACCGGAATACCCTGGTTGGAAAGGTTGATGATACTGCCATCATTCCCGCCTTTGATGCGAACCGCATCCTGAAAAGGTAAACCGATCTCTTTGGCAACACTCCTGGCAAACTTGGTAAACCTTGGACTGGTAATCATGGATCGATCCCGATGACGTATCTGCGGACCCTTTTTTAAAGCACACTGGTTAAATTCTGCCGAACCATAGGTGTCGTCAGCCGGTGGTCCTTCAAAAACAATGGCAATGTCCGGCTTAACCCTGTTTACTGCGACTTGTATTCCCCTGGTGCGTAATTCTTCCTGTGATGCCAGGGTGCCAACCAGCTCAACTGCCAGCTGTTCGTTCGCTGTTGCAGACAAGGTTTTTAAAACAGCCGCACATCCTATTCGGTTGTCAAAAGCCTTGCCGAACATCACATTATTTTGCGTATCAAATGAGAAGTTAACGTCGGGCACTACCGGTGCGCCCAGCTCAATATTATAATTTTCCATGATTTCCGCTTTGGAGGAAGCACCGACATCAATGACCATATCCTCCACATTCCAAACGGAATTCATCTCTTTGTCGTTCATCATATGTGGTGGTATTGGGGCGATAACACCAGGAATATACTGTCCTTCGGCGTTTCTGACTCGTACTCTCTGCCCTAAAATTACTTGTGGAATCCAGGTTCCCAATTGAAGAAATTTCAACATTCCGTTGGAGGTGATGGCTTGAACCATAAAACCCAATTCATCTGAATGAGCCTCTACCATAACCACCGGTTTTGAACGATTATTCTTTTTGGGATACAAATATAGATTTCGAAGGACGTCTTCTTCGATGGATAAAAAATCCGGGGCATTTTGTCTGACAACTGTCAAAACCTCATCCTCAAATCCGGAAACGCCATTGGCGTTAGATAAGGCTTTAATAAGTTCAATTGTGTTGCTTTTTTTCATTGTTTTTTTAGGTGAATAACAAACAATCAAATAGGTTGTTTGGATTAGGGCTGGTTAGAGCTGTGAAAACAGGGTTTTAAAAAATTTTTGTCTGGTTTCAATAGCTTACAAATAGCTACAATTTTTAAAAAGATCCATTGTTTTTTAATAAATTGATAAAGAGTTAGGGGTATTGGTGAATCCTCCATCTTGTAATAGTTTACGTCAAGAAAAAAGTGTTTATTGAGTTGTTTTGAGTTGTTTTCGGCAGTGGCTTTTGCTACTCTTACCGTGAAGTTGATAATATTTAGTAACGAACAGTAAATAAAACAGTTACCACACCAAAAACATTTCAGCTAACTGGTCTTATTATAAAAGGAAATAACAGATGATTGTCTACTACAATGGGGATTATTTACCCAAATCGTCAGTATCCGTTTCACCTGACGATAGAGGATTCATATTTGGAGATGGTGTATATGAAGTTGTCCGATCGTACAATAATCGATTATTTGAAATTGATGCACACATAAAACGGTTGAGCCGCAGTTTAAGAGAATTGAGAATTAAATTTGACCCTGTGCAGGAATTCAAATCAGTTGCAGCCAGCTTGATATCCAAAAACAACCTTCAGAACAAAGATGCCACTATTTACATTCAGATCACCCGCGGTGCCGCCAAACGTGCTCATGCTTTTCCTTCGGATGATGTACCGCCAACGGTATACGCGTGCGCTTCTGAATTTACAGCCAGTCCTGAAAAACAAAAAAAGGGTGTTAGCGTTATTCTCACCCCTGATATACGGTGGACTCGTTGTGATATCAAATCAATTTCATTGTTGCCTAACGTATTGGGAAACCAGATGGCAAAAGAAAACAATGCCGGTGAGACAGTATTTGTACGAGATAATACCATCACAGAAGGGACGCACACCAATGTGTTTGCTGTTATCAACAATGAGGTTTTTACCCATCCCAAGAACAATTTTATTCTGGGTGGTATCACCAGAGATGTGGTGATCGATTGTTGTGCTTCATGTGGCATTAAAATCAATGAAGAATCGATTACGGAAAAAAACTTCTTTTCGGCAGACGAGATTTTCCTTTCAGGGACAACAGCTGATATAACACCGGTCATTCAGGTCAATGATACACCTATTGGCAAAGGCATACCGGGTTCGGTAACCATGTTGTTGCAGGATGAATTTGCCAGACGCATCGAAATTTTAAAATAATTGCACAGGGATCAAGGATTGTTACTGCAATATAACCAGACTTTTTTTAAATACACACGTTGATTATGAAAGAACGTTTAAAAGACCTTAACATTTGTTTTGGAAAATACCCGACAGGTAAACACAATGCCATCACAGATGTCCCCGGTGTGAAGGTCGGCCATTATACTTTGGAACAAGATCAACCGGTCTGCCTTCGAACCGGTGTTACTGCGGTCATCCCGGGTGAAGGAAACATCTATGAATCACCAGTATTTGCCTGTTCCCATACTATTAACGGATATGGCAAATCAACCGGATTAATGCAAGTCGATGAGTTGGGCAATTTGGAAACCCCTATTCTTTTGACCAATACATTGAATGTCGGAAATGTCTCCAGAGGTCTGGTGGATTATGTGATTTCTCAAAATCCTGATTGCAAAACCGTTAATCCGGTGGTGATGGAATGTAACGACTCCAAGTTGAATCATATTCAAACCGAAGCAATAACCAGAGAAATGGTTTTTGCTGCTTTGGAGAAGGCAGAAACGGGTAAGATGGAAAGCGGGGCAGTCGGTGCCGGTACAGGTATGGTGTGTTACGGATACAAAGGTGGTATTGGAACCGCATCACGGTCGATTGTGCTGGATAACAGGAATTATACCATGGGCGCACTGGTACTGAGCAATTTTGGCGATAAATCCCAACTAACCATCAAAGGGGTTAGAATAAAACCTTTTTTTAAAAATCCGCAAGAGACGGAAATAAAGGGCTCAATTATTGTGATTCTGGGAACGGATATTCCGCTGTCCCATCGACAGCTGAAACGAATATCCCAGCGGACGATTATAGGTATTGCACGAACGGGTGGCAGATGTGCCCATGCCAGTGGTGAGATTGTTATTGCTTTTTCTAATGGTAATCGCAATCGTCGAACATCTGAAAATAATCTTCATACTATCCAAGTGCTTCACGAGGATCACAAAACAACATCCATGATTTTTGATGCCACCATTGATTGTGTAGAGGAAGCCATTATCGACTCGCTATTTTCTGCCAAAACAGTGCAAGGAATCAATAAAACCCTCATTCATTCATTGCCGGTGGATGAGGTAATATCTATATATGGAAAACAACTCAGAAAAAATAAAGGGGATGAAATATCTGACTGAGGCTTAATCGTAAACTGAACTTGTTGGATAAAAAACACAGCAACGGATCCACTGATGAGTCAAGCGGATAAATGCTCATTTTATAAATTCTTTAAAAGGTCAGGGAATGACAAGCAAAAATGATAAAAACAGGAACCTTGTCGTTTTAACCATTCAATCCGACTATCTGAAAAAGGTTGTCGAACAACTTGAGATGATATTTGGAGATCTAATATCTATCCGTCCACTGCAATTTAATGCCTTGACGGTTGAAAGAATTTATCCGAATGAAACTGTTTTTTCGAGTACCGAAGGTATTATTAAAATCGTAAAAACCCTTTTTCCCGAAACCGACAAGTTTATCCAAATCAAACGGTCCATTAACCTGATCAACACGGCTGAATTTATGAATATCAGCCCTGGTAAACGGATTCTGGTTATCAATGACGGCAAACTGAATACGGATTCCACCATTAATGAATTAATAGAAAGTGGATTTGAGCATGAATACGTGCCTTATTCTCCTGGAAACCAATTACCCACCGATATTGATCATGTTATAACCTGTGGTGGCATGGATTTGGTGCCACAGGGCATCACCAATGTGATCAATCTTGGATTTCGGGTTGTCAGTCTGGAATCGATTATTGAGTTGAGTGAACATTTTGACCTGGGACTCAGTCATATGTCGCTTTATAAATTGCACACCAAGGCGATGGTTCTTTGCTCTCAGAAATGGGCGACCTTGAAGGAAAACAAGTATATATCCTCCTGGATCGGAACTCGTAAAGAGGTGACATCGGAATTTAAATTCTCGGATATGTGTACCCGAAGCAAAGCTATGAAAAACCTGGTGTTTATCGCCAGAAAAATGGCTATGACCGACAATCCTATACACATTTCAGGTGAACCTGGAGTTGGTAAAAGGCGTGTTGCTCAAGCCATCCACAATGACTCAAATTTTTCAGCCGGTTCCTTTGCCAGCGTTAATTGTGCTGCCAGAGACCAGGAGATGTTGGAAAAAGAGTTGTTTGGGTGGGAAGATGCAGAAAATATTTACCCTGGTCTTTTTGAAACAACTGCCCGAGGAACACTTTGTATAGAAGACATTGAACATCTTTCCGAAAATCTTCAAAGCAGACTCATCCGGACGCTGAATGAAAGAACCTTCGTGCGGATGAACGGAAGTATGTTTGTTGGACTGAATGTCAGAATTATAACCACCAGTGATGACCGGATTGATGTCTTGCATCAGGAAAAACGAATTCAAAAAGAGCTGTATTATCTGTTATCGCCTTTCACCTGTCATGTTCCGTCGTTAGAAGAAAGGAGAGATGATTTTGATGAAATTGTAAATAAATACCTCTGCAACGATCTGAATAAACCGGATTTGGTATTGGAAGAAAAAACGGTTTATTTGTTAAAAAATCATACCTGGGAGGGCAACATTCAGGAGTTGTACAATGTATTGTCACAACTGGTTTGCTTGGATGAGGATCGCATTTCTCCCAATCTTTTACCCTACTATATCAAACGTACTGATGTTGATTCTGAAGTAGAGTCGGCCCAAACGGAAGAGTTTAATGAAAACGAATTGATCACCGAGATTGAAAAAAGTGGGTTTTTGGAGGAGAACCTGAAGATTTTAAAGATTTATCACCAGGGAAAAATGGAAAATAAATCTTTTGGCAGGGCCGTTGTACAAAAACTACTACAAGACAATAACATTCATCTGACCAAACAACAATTGCGCTTGAGACAGGAACGACTGAACGAACTGGGCTTATTGAACGTCAGAATCGGTCGTTCCGGCACTACCATCTCCAAAAAAGGTGAGTTATTTCTAAACAGAGTGGGGAATCATCTGTAATAAACACTGTTGAATTAAAATCTGTTATTCTGAGCGACAAATTCCCTTTAAAACGATCATCAACGGTTGGGTGGTCCTACAATCAATGTCATTAAGCTAAGGAATCGTTAAAAATCAGTTCACATCTGTTTACAAACGTCCCAATAACAATGGATATTTTGTAAGTATAAAGTGAGCTGATTTTTCCAACCATAAGTTGCTTACCTTTCGTCATTCTGGCGCCTTGGCGACAGAAGAATCTCAATGCAGTTTATCAACTGCGAACTGCCTCTGCTCAATTCTCATTAGTTCCAATGTTGTTCTTGTTCAATTTCCATAACGTCCAATCAACGTGTGGGTCGATTTAGTAATAAAATGAGGCTAACAGGTCTCAAATATGCTAACACATGGCACAGCAAATATACTGGACTATATTTCTAAAGATTTGAGGTGGTTTGACCCTAATCAGCTCCCTCTGTTTTTCAGAATTAATGAATGGGAAATTAGATTTCTGCCGGAACTCATTAACTGGTTTCAGTTTTGAACATAAAGGACGTCATGATTTATTCAATGCGTTTTGGAACGGATAGGGGATAAAGTTGATAAAACCAATCATGATAGTTTAAAAACAGGTGTTGCTAAGATGTGTGTAGTCCCTGGTATTCTTCTTGCTGATTTTAGAAGGTTTTGCTTACGTAACAGTCAAAAACGAAACCGCTTATTAATTTCAGCATAAGGTGCAGCTGAGCAAATACGGCAAATCAACAAAGGAGATTTTTATGGACAAGGGTACAATAAGAAAAACGGTTCTTAGTTTATGGCCAGCGATTGTTTTTTATCTGGTTTTTAGCTTTTCAGCCATAGCAGATGATTTTAAAATCAATCTCAAAGCAAGCAGGGGGACGTTCAAAGATTCGGTGATCCTGACTTGGACACCGGCTGACAATGCCTCCAGTTACTACATATTACGATCTTATAATTATGATGGTCCTTACGTTATTATCAACAATGTTGATGATGATGATGATGATGACCCGCTTACTTATACTGACAAAAGTGTGGAAAACGGCAAATACTACTGGTACAAGGTAAAACCACTATATCTGTTCATACCGGGTGAAAACTCAAACAGAGCGCAGGGCTGGGTGACTCCTGGTATGGCGGGGGGAATGATCGATACTAATGAACAATTGATTAATGTCATCGGTCAGATTCCCCATTTTCATAATGTAAGAAATTTAGCGCGAGACCGATTAATAACATTACCTCAACCCGATGCAATCGAAAGTGAGATTTTTCCCTCAAGCAGTGAGATTTTCGAATGGGTGAAAGGAGTGACAGCCAATGATCATAGACGAATTGGGTCGGATTATTCAAAAAAAGTCATCTTGTATCTTAAAGAAGAATTAAAAAAGATCTTTGATCCCGATAATAAAAAAAATATGAACGAAGTGGTTCATGAAGAATCCATTCCCCTGGATAACGTCTACACAGCCAAAAATTGGGGACTCGATATCCAAATTGATGATAAAACCATAGACTTCCCAAGTTTTTATGCGGTAAATACCGGTGTTAGAGATGTGCGATTCGATGGTCAATTTGGCGGTTCATACACGGGGGAGATGATTTGGGCGGATGATGGCAGCCCTGGGGCTTTTCAAAAATTGGATGAGGCCGGTGTCGATTTTACTGATAAAATCGTAGTTGCATTATGCGAATTTCCCGATTTGCCTATGGGTCTTATGAAAGATATGTTCGATGGATTTTATCACTTTTCAGATCCGTGGGGGTGGGCCGATAGTATTTTTCAAACAGTGCCTATGGCGTTTGCCCGATCCAATTTTCCTGCTGAGTATGATGAAAACATCTATCCGAACTCCGTCTACAATTTAGCTTTGAGCAGGAATGCCAAGGCGTTGGTGCTGATTCTGAAGAACCATCCTGGCGACATTAATACCCATTGGGGACCATATGACGGCAAAATGAGAGAGATGCCCACCATGTGGGTCAGTCAATATAAGGAACAGGCAATCACCGAATACGCCAAAAACGGTCTATCGGCCACGGTTACCCTGGAAGGGACCGTGAAACCCGGAGAAGGTAAAAACATTTATGTTAAGCTGGACGGGAAAGCAAAAATCGAAGGTAGGCCGGAAGAGATCATATTAATCAGCAGCCACCACGATTCCTGCTTTAAAGGTGCAACCGAAGATGGCACTGGAATCTCCATGGTGCTGGCTCAGGCAAGTATATGGTCCCGTATTCCCCTTGAAAAAAGAGAAAAATCACTGGTTTTTCTTTTAACGGACGGACATCATTATCGGGGAATCGGTTCGGAGCATTTTGTCAATCACAATACAGATATCACAAGTAAAACCATCATTAATATCAATCTGGAACATTTGGCTGCCAAAGGCGTTATAGACAACGGAACTGGAGATTTGGTAATCGAAGAACAGAGTGCCTTGACCATGATTTTTGTAAATGAGACACCAACCGGGATCGCAACGGTTATCAGGATGCTGAAAAATCTACAGCCCGATCGGACGGTAGCTCTCCATTCAACCATCCTGGGTGACGTTCCGCCTGGGGAAGCCGGTCATTTTCACATGGGGGCCGGGATCGATTTTATACACTGGATCGGATATCCATACTATCTCTTAACAGCTGAAGACACGATTGATAAAGTGGATGTCGACTTATTGTCTCCCATTTCCAAAAATATTGCCGAAATGGTGGGGACATTTATGTTACTGCCGGAAAAATATTCCGATTATGAATAAGCTTTGCATTCAGTCGGCATGCCGTTTGCGTGCGATCGTATAAAATGGATAAAATGAATGACAGGCGGCCCTACATCATTTTTATTTAGCCAGGGGTCGGCGGAAAAAATAGTTCACAAAGGATTTCTCAGGGCAAAAAG
Organism: bacterium; assembly: GCA_041556995.1. GTDB lineage: Bacteria > SAR324 > SAR324 > XYD2-FULL-50-16 > XYD2-FULL-50-16 > JAHJTV01. The sequence continues at coordinate 14,898 of JBFFHJ010000011.1, forward strand.
CAAGAAATGTTACTGATTATCTGGAAACATGTTTGCTTCAAGTCCTGTGAAACCGGTAACAAAAGATCTTTTTGAAAACATGAAAATTCTTCGGGGTATCGGGGTTCCCACCAGAATGGCACTTGTTTGCAAAAAAATGAATAAAAAAAGGCCAAATCCAAACTCCAAGTGTGTGTGGAAAAATAAACTATTAAGGAATAGTCTTTAGCGAAACTCATGGGGCGGACCTGCGTGTCCGCCTGTAATGTCACTGCTCATTTTTGTGATTGTGTTGATTCCCAAACAAAAACAAGCCGACTATAAACCTTTTCTGATGGTATCGATAAAGTCCCTGATGTCCTGCTCGGTTAGTTTATCGTCTTTATAGGCAACGATTTTCCCCATTTGATCGATCACCATGACTGCATAATCGGTTTTTATACCCCACTTTTTCAGGCCGTCGCCATCTTCATCATTGGCAAACATGGAATTAGGGACTTCTTTTTGTTTATCTTCGATTTTTCCTTTAACAATACCCCCTGTGCCCCACATAGCTTCGTCCAGATTCATGATAATCACTGTTTGATATTTGTCCGTGGGCAGATTTGCAGTTTTAAGGGCATCTGCAAAGGCTTCGTTAATGCTTGCTGCCGACATGGTGGCTGCAATATATAACACGGATCGCATTTTACCTTTCAACTCTGCACTATTAAAGTCGGCATAGGTGATTTTATCGCTATTCAACACCAGTTTTCCCAGTTTGTCTTCCGAATCTCCCTTCAATATCAGCTCCGGAAGAGAATCTCCCACATTTAATGTTGCTGCCATGGCAACGGTTGAAATAAATGCTGTCATCACCATAAAAAGCAATATTTTTTTCATGACATCTCCCTGTTTTATGATTAAAAAGATCCTGAATCCTGTTTATACAGCGCAACATATGGTCATTTATCACCATTACTTCCGCAGAGATGGACTTCCGAAATAAACCTGAATACCTAAAAAAGCATTAATAGTCTGATTTAACTTTGCCTTTGAGCAGTATATCTAAACCAATATCAACCATATCGTCAATTATAATTTTCTTGTCAAATAAAATTGATATTCAATGATCAGGGAATACGGTGAATGTCTGGTGGTTTATTCCAGGTAGGCACGTGAGTCATCCCTTACGTATTTGTGCAAGCTCTGATAGAATCGGACTCGTGTGTCTGCAATGATATTATTGGAAAGAAAAAGGTGATTGGGGGTAGTGAGATTGACAGGAAACAACGATATATTTGTAAATCCTGTCAATATTAATATTGGAAAGCCCGATTACACAAACGATCCTTAATGGGATACTATCTCCTGGGATGAAGACACAGTCAGTTTATGACAGAACAAACAATTTCCTTCGTCTTCAGCCTTTGTCGGATCTTTCTGTCTTGCCCGGTGACATGTCTGACACGACCCGTGCATGGCATCCTTAAAACCGGGAGCCGAGTGACTGAATCCTTTGGTTGCATAGTTGGAGAGCCCTGCCATGTTTTCATTGTGACAGGCAACACATGCTTTGAAATTTTCCTTGGGATTTTCCAGATTCAGGGACAAAAAAGCTGATAATTGTTCACTCGATTTAAAACGACTTTTATGTTTTTCTGCATCAAAGAGGGCTGTTTCCAAAATCATATCCAAATGACAACCACGGCAATTGGAATTATTGTCCTTGGGCAAATTCAGATGATGGCATTTAATACAGGTGTCTGATTTTTCCAATCCATAATCCTTCATGAATTTATTTTGATGTTTCTGGTGGGCGAAGTCAACAAAATCACCATTTTGGTTGCCATCGATGCGCAATGTAGTACGCATGGCATCCACCCCAATAACTGTAGCACTTACAGGACTGGATATCGGTTTAAATGGCCCAGTGGATTGATCTTGGAACAAAAACCAGGTAATGGGAATAACCAACACCAAGGTGGCCACAACTTTTTTAGCCCGGTTTCCGGCAAACACTGTTAACGCTTCATCACGGCTCCAATATTCCACATCTGCTTCATGGCTGTCTCCGTGCATTTCGGGTTCCTCAAAAACATAAAATCGCTCAAGAACCAGTAAAAATATTAATCCGGCTCCGGCCAGAATTCCACCGCTCAACAGTAACTCGCTCATATTAGGGATATAGATAGTTTCAGCCGTGCGAAAATACCCAATAATCCCAGTGTTAAGTCGATGCATAACCAATCCGATAGCCGCACAAGAAACACCAAATAACAGGGTCGGTGTGCGATTTCTGAAAGCCGGAATGATGAATACAAACAGCGGAATAATCGTCTGTAGACTGATTTCAACCCAGAATAGATAGCTTTCCCAGGTAAGATCGGGACCAAAGACAAAATTCCATTTCCCATTAATGGAGAAATCAAAAATCTTTATAATCAGGTAGAGTCCTAAAAAGAAGGCCGAACCTTTTGCCAGGCCGGACATCAATTTCATGTTTACCGTTCGCCGATATAACTTTGAAATGGTAAACATTAACAGAATGATAACCGATAATCCCGCTCCCATAGCTGAAATAAAAAACTCCGGAGGAATCCATAAACTAAACCACAGTGGGTGAAGTCGGGTAGGGGATGCCATGAATAACGATCCCAGTGAGCTATGGTGCATGGTTGATAAGGTGATCCCCAAAATCACGAAGGGTAACATGATTTCGTGGATAAAATGTGTGACCTTGGGAAATGGAAATCGCTCGGTGATAATCGGTAACAGTTCAAATGCAGTGATGCTCCAATATATGGACACACACCAGAATACTTCAAATAAAAATGAATGGGCGTTCCACATAAAAAACGGATGCCAGCCGCGATGAGGTAGTCCAATATCGAACAATAGGGCGGTTAAACTTGAACCGTATCCTAAAAAACCGATTAACACTGAAAAACGTGCCACCGGTTTATATTTTTCCATTTGAAAAATATAAATGATAGCTGCCACCACAAAGCCACTGGTTGCCAGAGCTGCCCCGGCAACCATATTAAACACCTTCCAGAATCCCCATGGCAAGGCATCGGTCATTCGGGTGGATGCACCCAATCCAAATATAAATCGCCCAACACCAACCGTTAACCCGGCGATTAACAAAATCCAGAGAATATCTTTAATAATGCTAAGGGCTCGATTATCCTTTGTCATGTTTGCCCTCCTTTTCTTTAGCTTTAATCTTTTCCGGTATGGATTGACTATTTTTGTCTTTCATCAGAAGGGAGCGTCGTCTGAATAACCATGCTCCGGCCAGACCGGCTGATACGGTCAGAAATTGAATCGGCGTTACAAAAACCCAGGGTTCTACCATTGATGGAACTGACTCTTTTGCCAGACGGGAAACCCGGAGTTTATCAAATTCTTCTTTGCTGGGCATTTTAATGACATCACCGATGGGAACATCAGAGATATACATTACCGACGTGCCGCCGAATTCATGTTCCCCAAATACGTGATCGATGTATAATCCAGGATTGGATTTGATACGTCGTTTGGCTTCCTTTAGTAATTCGTTTCGAGGACCAAATACAGTTGCACCTGTAGGACAGGCTGAAACGCAGGCGGGTAAACCGCCTTCCACCCGGCACTCATCATTCATTTTACATTTTCGAATGTAGGGCAAGGGCTTATCGTATTCATAGCGAGGAATAGAAAAAGGACAGGCCAGCATACAATAACGACAACCGATACATTTGGAATCATCGTAAACCACTGCTCCGTCGGGCGTTTTTGTGAAGGCGCCCACCAGGCAAGCTGCCTGACATCCAGGTTCAAGGCAATGCATACAATGCCTGCGTACCATACGCCATTCGTTTTTTATTTTTCCGGGCGTTTTAACGATGGCTGTGAATCGATTTCCAGACAATCCGTCTTTTCCCTTAAAATATGCCAGGAAATCCCTGGACAACCTGTTTTTTCTTACACATGCTTCCACACACCTCTCACATCCGATGCATTTGGTAACATCGGTCAGCATGCCTTTCATTTTTGATGGATTATTGACCTGCGCACCACTCATCTTGCGTTTTCCCCTCTTTTAACAACGAGTTTACCGCTTTTTCAGCGGTTCAATTTTGAAAATAGTCTTCCCAGGATTGGGGACCGCCTTCCAATTTCTGATGGCAATTCGTACAAATATTCTTTAATGCAATTTCAAGTTTTTTTGCTCCGGTATTCTGGGCGACGCTACCTCTAACCGGACCATATGGACCGTGACAATTACTGCATTTTTGAATTTCCCCCGCCTTTTCTGTCCACTCTTTTCCGGCTTTTAAAGCAGTCGCATATTGTCCGTCTTTTTTGATAATATTGTGATGACAATTTCGACAGGATAACGAGATGTCGATGGCATGGAACTGGTGGTTCCACCAGAATTCACCCTCCTTGGCCCGTATTTTCATATGTGATGGTGTCTGTTCATGAGAAACCATGCTTTTCCATAATTCCAGGCCGACACCCTTTTTTTTATGACAATCAACACAGACCTTTTTTAATGCATCTTCAAAAGGAGGATTATCGTATAGATCTTTACCGTGGCAACTACGGCAAGCCATTTTGGGCGCATCCGCATGATCTTTGTGATGACAATCCTGACATTTAACATCGCCATATTCACCGTGTTTTTTATGATCCCATAAAATTGTCTGATTCCTGGAAAGAGTTAACAGGGAGGGATTTGGCTGATGACAATCTCCGCAATACATCGGCATGGAAGCTTCTAAATTCGGGTAGTCTTTGTTATGACACGTACCGCATTTTTTATGAACAGCTTGCTCAATACTGGGCCGAATCTTTTCCGGGTCCACTACCAATCCTTTATGACAATCAACACAGGCAACATTGTCCTCTTCGGGATTAAACTCCACATGGCAATTCTGACATTGACCGTGTTTCACATTCTGATGATCTTTTATTCCAGTAGACAGGCTAAGAGCATTTTCAACGGCAGATTTATGGCAAGTACCGCAAGCGCGATAATCAGCTTCGGTTTCAGCATCCGTATCTTTGTGGTGGCATGAAACACAATCCTTGCCGCCTCCCATGGTTTTCATATCCAGCTTTCGGGAATGGACGGTATGATTCCATTGCACCAGCCCATGCGAGCCGGTAAATTTCTGGGCATGACAGTCCCGGCATATGGTCGGGCCCTTCTTCATGGTCCTGTGACATCCCAAGCAGTTACCGTGAAAAGCGGTCATGGCTGGTGGTCCGTTTTTACCTTCATACGTTACCTTTACCGGTTCCGTAAAAAGTTCCGGGGTTATGATATCATCCACATTGTCCGGCAGTTTATGGCAAGTCTGACAAGACTGCGGACTCATTTCACCCTGTTTTGTTGTATGATGACACACGGTACAATTGGCAATATCCTCCATGCGGGCATGTAACTCGTGGTTCCAGGTCACATCCCCGAATCGATTTCTTAAAACCGAGTCAGGTTCTCTTTCCAGCGGCAGAATAACACCAGCAGCACCAGATATGATGGCCAACAACAAAACACCAATAAGAAGTTCAATTCTAATTTTTTTACCTTTCAATTCAATTACCCTTGCATAAGTTCATGGATGGTTTTGAGCACATCGGGTAAAAAACCGCAGCTATTCAGGAGAAGTTGTTAAAATATCTTTCAACTTATGACGGACGTTTTTACCATTTGCTGAGCTTTCCTTTTGTGGATCTGAAAAATAACATAATGTTCCGCAACGCATGCATCGATCTGCTTCCACCTTCATTAATTCAGGACCGACTGCTAAATCAACTTCATCGTATGTTTTAATCCGAGACTCGACCGGCAGTTCGGGTTGTACAACTTTCGGTTTTCGCCTGACTGATTCCAACGGTACTTCGCTGGATGCAGCAACTCTAACCGGGCTTTTAAACGTTCCGACTGGAAACGAAAGGTCCATGCCGCTTAAAAACCGATGGATGGATCTGGCGGCCCGTCTTCCCGATCCAACGGCGTCAATCAGCAACGCCGGACCGCTCCACAAGTCGCCCCCGGTAAAAATATGAGGAATATCTGATTGAAGTGTTTCCTCATTAGCCTCGATAGTATTCCAACGAGTCAACCGCAAACCGCGTTCTTTCAAATCATCGGTATACCAGTTAATCAACGGTTTCTGGCCAATTGCAGAAATAACTACATCGATATCAATAGCCGTTTCCGACCCCTCTATGGGGACTGGCCGACGTCTACCGGACGAATCCGGTTCACCCAATTCCATTTTTAGATATTCAATCTGCTTCAGCTTACCTTTATCGTCACCGATCAAACGAGTTGGCGCCGCTAAAAACTGGTATTCAACCCCTTCATGTTCTGCGGCTACGATTTCAACGGCATTGGCCGGCATTTCGTTTCGTGTCCGCCGATATAGCAGGGTAACCTTTTTCGCACCTTGGCGGATACTGGTTCGACAGGCATCCATAGCTGTGTTTCCGCCACCGACTACCACAACGTTTTTGTCTTTCATATCAATGGTGATACCCAACTCACGTTTTTCCAGAAATTCAGTTCCTTTCCAGACACCTTCCAGGTCCTCACCTTCACAGCGAAGAGACGTATTATCCCAAGCCCCCATGGCCATCAGAAGGGCATCGAAATCTTGTTCCAGTTTTTCGATACTAAGGTTGGAGCCGAAATCCGAGTTGTAAACCACTTCCACTCCAAGGTCCAAAATTCTATTGATCTCAAAATCCAGGATTTTTTTAGGCAACCGATATTCAGGGATGCCGTATCGTAACATTCCACCCAGAGCCGGTTTAGCATCTAAGATGGTCACACTGTGACCCAGTCGGCGTAAATAATACGCAGCCGACAATCCACACGGGCCACCGCCGATAATACCGATTTTTTTTCCTGTTTCCGGTAGGATGTCCGGTTTTTTGATCTCCGGTAGATTCATTTCCCAATCCGCCACAAATCGTTTTATATAGTTGTGGTGAACGGGTTCGTCTTCGATGGCAACCCGTCGACAACCATCTTCACATGGAGCGGGGCAGACACGACTGCAAATCAATGGCAACGGGTTACGCTCTTTAATTAATTCAATGGCTTCAGCATATTTTCCCTGGGCCGCCAAACTGACATAGCCCGGAATGTCTATTTGAGCCGGGCACAATTGTTTACAGGGAGGCAGGCATTCGTTTTCATTGTTGAATCGAAACAAACGTTCCGTTTGGCTGTGAATAGAGATGACGCCGGTTGGACAAACACGTTCACAAGTCCCACAGCCAACACATTTTTCCGGAATCACCACTGGAAAACCTTCGGGTCCCATTTTTAGTGCATCAAATGGGCATTCTTTGACACAAGTCCCAAGACACAAGCAACCGACTTTACATACAAGATCTCCGCCATACAGGGCGGCCATGGCCCGACAGTCGTGGGTGCCTTCGTAATAATATTTTGGAACGGCTCGATATCCGCCTTCACAATAGTGCATGGCAAACTTAGGCTCTACAAAACCAACCTCACCACCCATAACCCTGGCCACTTGTGCGGTGACCGAATCTCCACCGGCAATACACGCATTAACCTCGGCCTGTCCCAATACAATGGCTTCGGCACATGCCGAGCATCCAGTGTAACCGCAACCCCCGCAATTTGCTCCGGGGAGTGCATCTTCGACTTCAGTAATTCTGGGGTCCACTTCAACATGAAAAACTTTGGCGGCGATGGCTAAAACGGCGGAAGCACCCAATCCAACGCCCAACATGACAACTGATGGTATAAGCATTTTCTAACTCTTTGCTTGAAGGTTTTTCGATTTATTAACCCTGATACGACTTGTTAAATCTGAGATGAATTTTTTGATTCACCCGCTTTTTAATGCTAAAAAACAAAGCCTGTTCCAAAAATGAAGCAAACAGACCATTTATCTCCCCAGTAGACAAACATCTAATCTGCTTTCTAAATCACCGAAGGGTATGTAATACCTTGATCGATTTGACTTTCCATTGTCGTTCTTATTAGAAGACGACACAAAAAATCTAAATCGAACCTAAGCGACATTCTAAAACAGTTTTTTAGTTTAAAGATCCTTTTCGTAGCAAATTGACTAAACTGTGTATATAAATTCCAAAACGCCACTTAAATGATGTCAATTTCTTACAGCCTTAAGAGATACTTTGTCGGTCGAAGCTGTGTGTTTCGCTTCTCAATTTATAGGTGACAGGCAGTAAGGCTTACCACTAACCACCAAATATGAAATATCTAAACCGGCCCTTTAACCATCCCCTGAAACGCAAAAAATGATAACGCCATCAAACCTGCGGTGACCAGTCCAATTCCTGTTCCTTCCAGAGCTTTGGGAATGCGTGCTATTTCAAAACGTTCTCGAATGCCGGCAAACAGGACCAGCGCTAATCCAAATCCAACAGCGGAAGCAATTGAGAAAACAATGGTTTCCAGTAAGTTATATTCTTTATCAATATTGATAATAGCTGCCCCCAGCACTGCACAATTGGTGGTGATCAACGGTAAAAATATTCCCAATGATTTATACAGTACCGGAATGGCTTTACGTAAAAAAAGCTCCACAAACTGCACCAAGGTGGCAATAACCAGGATAAAAGCCAGTGTTTTGATATATTCGACTTCGTACGGTACCAGCAGAAAGCGGTTTACTATCCAGGTGATAATACCTGCCAGGGTCAATACAAATACAACTGCTGCTGACATACCTACTGCCGTGTCCATCTTTTTGGAAACACCTAAAAATGGGCAATTGCCCAGAAACTTGGCCAGCAGGATATTGTTAATAAAAATGGCAACGATGATCAGTTCAAAATAGTGATTCATTTTTTTCGCTCCCTGTTAATCGGCCAATCGCCCAAGAATGTTCATTAAGCCAAGCATCAAACCCAATACAACAAATGCACCGGGAGCCGCTTGAAGAAATTTGAAAGGATTGTCGATAAAAACCATATCGCCGAATATTAGTCCCAGTTTACCGGCACCAAAGATCTCCCGTATTGCGCCGATGACCGTCAGGGACAGTGTAAACCCGAGTCCCATTCCCAATCCGTCTGCCAGGGAGAATACGACACCGTTTTTTCTGGCAAACGCTTCAGCCCGTCCCAAAATAATACAGTTCACTACAATGAGTGGAATAAACAACCCCAAACTTTCCGACAACTGAAAAAAGTAGGCCTTGGTAATCATTTCCACACAAACAACAAATGTAGCGATCACTACAATATAACAAGCCACCCGAACCTCGTCCGGTATGATCTTTCTCAAAGCTGAGATCAGTACATTGGAACAAACCAGTACAAAAGTAGCGGAAAGTCCCATGCCCAGACCGTTTTCCATGGTTGTTGTTACGGCCAAAACAGGACATAATCCCAGTACCAGCCTAAAAGGGGGGATTTCTTTCCAAAGCCCCTTAGTAAACTCCTTTGCTATCGAACTCATAGTTTTACCTGTTATCTATTGGGTCACGGCGTTTCGGATTTTTTCTTCGTGTTTATCATAAAAAACTTTGGCCAGGGAAACCGCCTGGGCGACCGCCCGACTGGAAATAGTCGCACCAGTTACGGCGTCAATGTCACCACCGTCTTTTGTTATGCTAAAATTTGCGTTTCGACTCATGCCTTGAAACTGCTTGGTAAATGAGGTCTCTTTCACTCGAGTACCGACCCCGGGGGTTTCGGACATTGTGGTAATACCGAGGCCGACAAGGTTGCCGGTTTCCAGTTGATACCCTATCATAACACCCAGATCGCCGCCATATCCTTTGCCGGAGTTTTCGATGGCTACGGCATAAGGTTTATTATCCTTTTTGATAACGAACATAAGTACAGGTTCACCTTTTCCGATTTTTAATTCCTTTTTTTCAGCCAAAAGTGCTTCTTCCACTTCCGTTCTATTTTCTGGGCTCAGCTTCCCTGCCACCGCTTCGTATATACCAGCTACTGCGGGAATTTTTTTAAATTTCAGTTCGTTATTTTCAGCTTTTTCTGCGGTCAATTCATTTAAACCGCCCAATACCAATCCACTCAGCAAGGTAATGAGGGATAAAACGATGATCATTCGGATAGACTTTCCCATTTTAAATAGCACCCTTGATGACTTTCGGCTTAAGCCGATCGATTAACGGAAACAAAATATTCATAAGCAAGATGGCAAATGGAACTGCATCTGGTTGAATACCGAATGCGCGAATCAGCATAATCGCAAATCCGACACCTACGCCATATATCCACATCGCACGAATATTAGCCGGGGAAGAGGTCGAATCGGAAGCCAGAAAAAACGCTGCTAGCATCACATGTCCGGTCAATAGCTGATCTATGACACTACCATCCAGTTTGGTCTGAAATATAAAGGAAAAAGCAACTACTCCAATAATAACCCCTACTGGTATTTCAAAACGAATATGGCCTGATAAACACAGTATTATACCGACCAAGGCAGTGATAATAACCGCCGAGGGATGCAGGGCTGCAATACTGGATGTGCCTATGGGATTGATGTACTGAGGCCAGGACAGGAGGATTACCAGCCAACCGACTAAAGCCGGATGCATGGGATATCCACCAATACCGCCAAAAACCTGTTTGCCAATAAAAATAGCTGTAATGATGGCAATGGCCAATACCCAAACAGGAACGGTGGGCGGCATCAGCATGGCGACTAACAAACCCATTAACGCACCATGGCCGTTAAAAGCATGATATGGCTGTCGCATCAGTACCTGGCAACCATATTCTGACAGCATTCCAAAACTCAAGCCGAATATGGCGGTTCCCAGTATACTGATGAACCAGATAAAATTCGGTTTAAGTCCCAATTCGTAAAGCAGTACTTTAACAAAACTGCTGACAGGGCCGGCAGCGACAGCACTCAGGTTTGCCATATCGGGATCAAAAAACGTGGATATGGCGCTGGCCATCACCACTGATAGTAGCATAAAGATAAACGCCAGATTCATTTTGGTGATACTGTCTCGTGTACGCCAGTGTGGAGCAAATCCGACGATAAATTTGGGAATACCGGAAAAAATAGATAGCGCCGGATCATTTTCACTCAACTGGGGTGACGGCGGTATCGAAACTTCAATATCCTGTTCGGCATTATCGGCTTTTTTGTTTTCACTTTTAGCCAAGTCAATCAACTGCATCAGGGGTCTTCCAGCGGTACAAACACAGGCGCATAGTCCGCACTCGATACATTCGTCGATGTCAAATTCCCTGGTTCTATCAAAAAGATTAAATTCGCTATAACGGCCAATGAGATTAACCTGAAGATTTACCGGGCAGATATAAATGCATTTACCACAATTGATACACGGATCATCGTTCCATTTAATCACCGACGATTCCGGGATCAGCATCAAAGCATTAGTACCGTAGTCAATCGCGCCGTCAAGTGAATACTGGGCAAACCCACGCATGGGGCCTCCGGCCACCACTTTGTCACGTTCTCCCGGTTTTAATCCCAATGCTGAAAAAACATCGCTGATGCGGGTGCCCAAAGCAACGCGGTAATTTCCCATGGCTTTGGCATCCGGTCCAATAACAGTCAAAACTTTTTTATCCTGGATTTGTCCCTTCCGAATGGCATCAAGAGCGACCAAAGCTGTTTCGATACTGATTGTTTTGACATCTTTTTTCAGTCCGGTTTGATTAGCGATGAGGGCGTCAATGCTTTCCGGATATTTGGGGGGAATAAAAATGGGTGTAATAGTGTCAGCCTGCCTGAGAATGGCAGCTTCGCTTTGTAGATACTGGGGTAAGGCGACAAAAACTTTTTTTGTGCCGGAAATGCGTCCCATCATCTGTGCTGCTTGAATAACATCATTGCTTCGATCACGGAATAGCTGGGCAAATACGGACAGTTCAGGTTCACGATCAATTGCCAGAATCACCACTGCTTCAGCAGGATTTCCATCTTCAGGACAAAGAACATCTAAAATTGGCTGCGGGGGAAGATGGTCAGTCAAAACACCTGCTTTCACCAGTCGGCTTTTTAAAGTTTCGTCCGATTCCTTTTCTTTATTTAAAGGTGGCAGTACAATAGGGGTCGAATCTGTATCCGGTTCGATGATAATGGATGGTGTAATGCGATTTCCCCTGATTTCGGGAACATTAACAATATCAGCCACTTTTCCGTTAACAGGACTGACTTGCAGGAGATTTTTATCAATACCCCAAATCGGCTGACCTGCTTGAATCGAATCCCCTTTGGATACCAATGCCTTTCCGGCATCACCATTCACATTATTTAATGCAATACTCAACTTTTCGGGGATGTCAAGATCGGTTATGGGCAGAGAATCCGTATTCAGGGGAAAGCTGGCTTGGCGAAAGCCGAAAAGAAAATCAAGTAATTTCATAACGAATATATTAAAACGTATCCAGGTGATGCTCGTCCACCGCCTTTATGCTATTAATGAAGGTAAGAAACCGTTCCAGATAAATATAAACAACGGGATCTTTTTGACGGTAGATGTGGAAAAAATCCGGCTATTGTCCTAAATGCCGGGGCATTCTACCATTATAATATTTACTTTTTATGTAACGATCCTCACATCATATGACATCAATTCTCAATATTGAATCCAAAATGTTACCTGAGATTAAGAATGTAAAGATTTCATCAATTATATCGAGTCTAAAAGATTTTTAATTCTGATCATATGACGAAAAACAAACCTGCGATAAAAATCTGGTATTATCTTTAAACATGTTCTACCGGATCAACCGAATGAAATGACAGATATCCTTGTCGATTCCAGAATATAGCTTCTCAGTGAGTTCACCGGCTCCATAAAATCCTTCACGTTGACGATTCAGTTCAGGAAATACGACAATACATGAAACGTTAGTTAACTTCAATATTAAGGTGAACTGTTTTATGGCACGCGTAGGATTTATTTTAGAAACCAAAGGGAAATATGCCACTATTTCCACAACTCGTCGTGGGATTTGTGAAGGATGTGCGGATCAATCGTCCTGTTCATTCGAAAATGCCCTGGGAAAGGGAACACCGGAAGAAGTGACCGCGTTGAATTCCATTGAGGCGAAAGCCGGAGATACGGTTGAATTTGACTTGATTGGTCATACTGAATTAAAAATCTCCCTGATTGTTTGGATAGTGCCATTGATTGGCATTTTGATCGGTGCCTTTGCCGGTTCCAACTTGCACGGACATATTGGGTTATCAAAGGATATCGGCACCTTGTTGGGAGTAGTTGTTGGTTTTTTGGCTGCTTTTTCACTGGTTGTATTTCTGGACCGCCGTTCGGCAAAAAGCAGGGTGTTGATGCCGTTGATTCTAAGAAGAATCTCTAAATCCGACTGTTCCGGCACGTCACCAACCACTCATTAGATCTTCTCCCAGGTTTTTGGCGATATGATCCTGAAATTGGTGAAATCGGGTGCCGACGACGGTTATCATATAAGAATAGAAACGATAGCCCATCAGCGGATCTTCTTTAAACAGGTTTATTAATGCATCTTTCTTAATACGAACAATTTTGCAGGCGTCCGTCACGCAATAAGCTGACAGGCGCATTTTATATGGAGGGACAAAACAGGACCATCCGATCACTTTGGCCTCCGGGTTTTTGTCATCCACCTCGATGGATGAAATGGTTTGCATTTGGCTGGTTGGACGTTTATCCGGTGTCTCAAACCGTAGATCGACACGCCCTTCTATAACATTCCATACATATTGGGCATCGTCCCCTTCGGAAAACAACTTTTCGTCTTTTCTAAAATCAAGCTCTTCACATCGTTCCTGAATCGCCACTAACTGTTGATCACTCATCTCTTCAAAAGCGCCTATTGATTTTAGCAGTTCCATTTTATTCATTGTGGTCTCCGCATAATAGCTGATTTTAAAGATTCCTGCGCTGTCCCTTTCTAACGCGCAGACTGTTTGACTTGCCGAACTTGATTAATATTGATGACGTTAGTTTAACAAATAGCGATAATAGAAACAAACAAATAAGTACACAAAAAATGAAAAACCTTATATTCCACTTCGTATTTTCAATGTTTTTAACATATATATAAGGAGTATGTTACAAGATATTAAAATGTCAGTTTATAAAGAAGTTCATATTAATCGGTATCTTGTGGAAAGTGATGGTCGATAAATTGATGGAGATGTGGAACGTCGGGTTGAATAAAGCCCGTGTTGATATTGTTGTGTTGCCTTGAGCCAAGTCAGGAACCTACCCAACCAAATATAAACAATAATATATTAAGAGTCCGTATATGGATTGGTTAATCCATCATCTAAACTCATATCCGATGATAACGATTATTATCTAATACAACCTTTCCTTTCTTGATCAATCGTTCGGCATGTTTTCTCATGCAGATTCGTTCCATCATTAGGAATTCCGCTACAGGATCCTTTGATTTACCATATATAATCCAAGCTTCGGCGATTTCATCCAAGGTTCGCGGGGTGCTTAGAAATTCAAGCAGCTTGTCTTCCCGGGTTTGGATAACACCCAGATAGTTGTCCCATATCTCATCCGGGTTTGTTTCGAAAATGCCGTATTCGTGTCCTGTCAACCATATTTTGGCAGGAATTTTTCTTAGTTTTTTTACTGTTGCGATAATTTGATCGATGTTCGAATACCTGTCTCCATACCAGGGACCGAACGGAGTAAGGTCGGTATCTCCAATAAAAAGAATCCCGGGCTCCTTGAAAAAAAAAGAGAGGCTGCCAGGACTATGTCCCGGACAATGGATTATTTCAACCGTTACACAATCCAGGTCGATGATTTGGCTGTCGGTCAAGTATTGATCAACTTTCCTGGGGTGATAATGAAATTGCTCCAGCATAATCTTCCGCCAGTTATCGATAAACACCTGTGATCCATCCCCCTCTGCGCCATACCAATCAATAAATATTTCCAAATCTGTAATAGGTGGCTCATCTGCTTGATGCATCCAAATAGGGGTGTCTTTAAACAGATCCAAAAACATAATATGATCTTCATGCCAATGGGTGAGCCATACGGCCTGTAGTGATGTATTTCCGATGCTCTTCAGATATTTATAATTTGAAGAGGGATCGATCAATATCCCTGCTTCTTCGATATAAATGGAATTACAAAAGGGATATCGGCCTCTATTATCTCCCGGAATAAACCTTACAGGCCCGAAATCTCTGATCTCGAAGTTTGGTTTTTTATCAGACATGTTATATTTGGTGTTTTTTCAAAGTATTGAAATTATGTATTAAGGTGAATTGGTTGTACATATTTCAGGATTTTAAACTAACCACCACATTGTCGTTCTGAATAAGGCCAAGTAGTATGTTGAGCCAACCCTAACATTAATCGCATAAAAAAGAATATTCGGTTTTTTGAAATAAAATACCGGATGTCCTTCCGTGTGCTTAGGTGTAGCAATAACTTCCATGGTTGCGCTTCCCAAGTCCAATCTCACCCTTCCTGAAAACTCGATGCGGCGTTCGCGGTTTGCAGTGGTATTGGTTGATGATAGTCGGTAGCAACATATCATGCAGTTCCTTGAGCCGTGATCTCATCTTTATCCGAACTGGAATCAAAAATCAATCCCGTCTCTTTGATATAACTGGAATTGCAATGGGGAAATTGTCCTTTATTTAGACCGGCAATTAAGGTAACGGGACCTATTTCTGTTCCTTTTGTGGTTATAAACATCCTTGTATGTGGTTTGTTAAGTTTCCACAGATTAAACACCATGGTATTTTGTAAAGTAGTATATAATAGAGATTTTTCGTCGAGATTCTCTGGCAGCACATACGCACCGTTTGTTGGTTGCTTCAATCGGCATCTGTCACTCAGGATAACAGCTGTGTTGGCAACCATGGAGTTCTGTTAATTCCTGGTTTCTCTCCCTGAATGCCGGACCGAGTCTCATATGCGCTAAGTTGTATTTAAAAAATAAAGGTATGTAATTATTGTTCATGTATTCAGACTTATTTGCTTCAACGTGGCATTTCAATACAGAATAGAATAAAACGTAGCCTAACCCTACAATTTTTATAGCATATGGACTGTATTTTTAGATCAAGACATGAGAACTCCAAGCTGAAAAGAATCCTAGCAATATGAGAGATCATGTTAAATAACCAGAAAAGTAAGAAAAAAAATTCATACTTATCAAAGAAGTAACTGTTTTATTTGTTTTGAACGATATCCAATGATCAATCAATTTTTAGGAAAAACAAAAATCTATAAAATCAATTGCCTGCATTATTTAGAATTGAATAAATATCTAGCCTTATCATCTGTAGTTTATTGGTGATCTATCTTTTTATTTATTAGCAGTTTGAACGTGTTGCAACAATCTTTAATTTATTTAATTAGGTATATATTGTTAAAATTTAACTTAAAATAGACTATATAATATTATATTATAATATTAAAAAAAATATAACATATATTTAAAATGTACTTAGAAATACAAAGGCAATGTCATGCAAATTTAACTTGAATTCCTTAGATGTTTAAGACTCAGTAGAAACAAGATTATAAAAAGCCATAAGAAAATGCTTGCATTTAAACATTTGTCATAATATTGATATTGTTATTGAAGGAGGAAATTATAAAAGTTATTTTTGTCAGCATGTATAAAAACTAAATTTGTTAACAATAATCGATATAAACCGATAAAGAATTAAACCAATGAAAGAGAATTTAAAAATTACGCAAACTTAGCGCAAGTGAATTAGATTTTATCCGAATTTTAATAAACAACAAACAATTTTGGTTTATGCATCGTGAATTGGCTCGCGCCGCCAGATACTACAGGAACAAGGTGGCGTTGAATGATAAACAGACAAAATTTACTTACCAGGAGTTGGATGAAGCTTCAAGCGTACTTGCGGAATTTTTATTGGAGCAAAATGTTAAACCGGGTGATCGAGTTGGGATTTTATTCACCAAATGTGTTTGGGAAGTGGTTTGTATTTATGCGATATTCAAAGCGGGTGGGGTTATGGTTCACCTCAACCCCTATTTCAAGTGGGATCAGATAGCCCATGTTGTGGCGGATTGTGACGTTAAAACCCTATTACTGCATGAAAATCGTTTACGTATCGTTAAGGAACACCTGATTGATGGAAATTTTTTTGATTTAATCGTCTGCTATTCAAAAAAGGGAATTTGCCATGATCTTAATTGTTATGATCTAAATTCCATTCTAAAGAGGAATAATATCGATGAATCGAGACTTCCCAAGGGAAAACGGAGCGACACGGCCGCCATAATCTATACTTCCGGTTCGACAGGAAAACCCAAAGGAGTTGTTGTTACTCATCAGATTTTTTATGAGGCGACGATGTGTTCCGTCACTGTCTTTGATAATAATCAGCACGATTGCCTTATCAGTGTTACTCCCTTCTCTTTTGACGGCGCTTTAAGCCAATTGTTCACTATGGTCAATGTCGGTGGAAGGTTGGTTTTGCAGGAGTCACTATTGCCAAAGGACATCGTGACCACCTTGATTCAGCATAAGATTACCGGGGTTCATGCGATGCCCACTTTCTGGCGGATGTTGAACCAGAGGCATTCGCCTTTTGGAAAACATGAATATCCTCATTTAAGGTATGTTTCAATTATTGGCGAAGTATTTCCTGGAAATGAGTTGAGTCAACTAAGAAAAATACTGATGCATAGCCGGTTTTTTATGATGTACGGGACCACCGAAGCGTTTCGATCCACTTTTCTTCCACCTTCCGAATTTGATACGAAACCGGGATCGGTCGGCAAACCATTTCCTGGTGTGAAATTACGCGTATTGGATGAGTTTGGTAGGGATTGTCCAACCGGTAAAGTGGGTATGATCGTTCATTCCGGTGCTTTTGTTTCTCCCGGTTATTGGAAAAATCCGTTGGCGACTCGAGAAAAATTCAGAGATGGTGCATATTATACTGGAGATCTGGGAAAGCTTGATTCGGATGGATATCTTTATTTTCATGGTAGAGAGGATACGATGTTAAAAGTGAATGGATATCGTGTTAGCCCGGAGGAGATTGAGTCTTTCCTTACTCGGATACCGGGTGTTGAGGCTGCAATGGTTACTGGCGTTTACAGCTCGACTCGACCTACCACCATCAAAGCTTTTGTTGTTAAAAAGGCCCATGCAGACAATGATGAGTTTTTATTGAAGAAGCATTGCAAACAGGGATTACCTCATTACATGATACCCACCGTTTTCGAGTTTACCGAGGAATTACCCAGAACCGAATCATATAAAATCAGACGAATAACCCCTGTATCATTCAATTGAGATTAACATCATGAAACGTTGTCAAAAATGTGTTTTGCCCGAAACCTTTCCTTATATTGAATTTAATACTCATGGAGTGTGTTCAATTTGTGAGAATCATGACCCTGCAAACCACGATTCCATGGCAACGGACAGGTTTAAAACCAAACTCAACAGGATCATTGAGGACGCCCAATCGGAGCCAAAACAATACCAGGCGTTGGTGGCTTATAGTGGGGGAAAGGACAGCACCTATCTCATCTACAGGCTCAAGGAGATGTATGATTTGAAAATCCTGGCATTTACCTTGGACAACGGTTTTATGTCCGATGCTTCTTTTGTCAATATGAAGCGTGTGTTAAAAATTCTGGAGGTTGATCAAGTCATTCTAACGCCGAGTTTTAGTTTCATGAAACAGGTGTTCCGGGTGAGTGCGGAGCATGAGATTTATCCAAGCCATTTGTTAAGACAGGGAAGTTCGGTTTGTGTATCTTGCATTCGAATGGTAACCAACCTTTCCTTGCGATTGGCGTGCGAGAAGAACATTCCAATGGTGATGTTGGGGCACAGTCCCGGACAGATTCTACAATCGAAGAACGAGCTTATCTATAAAGACAATAAAATTCCTTACATGTTGAGGAAGAATCTATTTAAACAACTTGCGGAAAGAGTTGGGATGGAGGTTTACGATTATCTGACCTTGGATAGGAATCTTTATAAAAGGCAAGATTTTCCATATACAATCAATCCGTTTCCCATATTGGGGTATGATGAACGGGAGGTGTACCAAACCATTGAAAATCTGGGGTGGCGACGTCCGGAAGATGTTGATCCCAACTCATCGAATTGCCGCTTAAACGCTTACGGAATATTAAAACATAAAGAGCGATATCAGTTTCATCCCTACGATTATGAGATGAGCGCTTTGGTTCGATTAAATGTGATCTCTCGGGAGGAAGCACTGAGACGTGTTGAAGATCCTGATGAGAATTCAGCTAGCTTGGCCAGGGAGGTCGAATCTGTTTTGTTTGGCTAATATCTGGTCTCTTAAGACTTACACTTTGGACTATATTAATTGCAGCCTATTCGTAGCAATGGGATTGCAATATATACATTCATTTTAAACAAAGCTGATCATCACCATGTGCGGTATTTGCGGTATTTTGGATATAAAAGAAACGGGTTGTATGGATCCAGTTTGTCTTGACTCGATGGTAAGGTCACTTGCCCATCGCGGTCCCGATGGAAGTGGACGTTACAGGGAGATAAATTTTGCACTTGGGCACACCCGGTTGTCCATTATTGACTTGAAGCATGGTTCTCAACCCATGTGTAATGAGGATAGGTCTGTTCATATAAGCTATAATGGGGAGATTTATAATTTTAAGGAGTTGAAGAAGGAGCTTGAACAAAAAGGCCATGTTTTTAAAACAGAATGCGATACCGAAGTGATCATACATGGGTACGAGGAGTGGGACATCCAGTGTGTCGATCATTTCAACGGGATGTTTGCTTTCGCTTTATGGAATAGTCGGTCCCAAATTCTGTTTTTAAGTCGCGACCGCCTGGGAATCAAACCTTTATATTATTGTTTGCATGACGGCTTTTTTGCCTTTGCCTCGGAGATAAAAGCGCTTTTAATACTACCGTGGATCGAAAGTCGGGTAAATCTTCAGGCAATTCCTGAGTATTTGTTTTGTACAGGCATTCTGAATGGAAAAACCATGTTTAGCAATATAGAATCTCTGCCTCCTGGTCATAGTCTTTTGGTTGAAGACGGGGAGTTGAGATTAATCGAATATTGGGATCTTCCCATTGAAAGAGATGCCGGAGATTCATTTGTTTTGCCGGAAGCGGCGGAGTCGATATTGGGGCTAATGAATGGTTCCGTTAAACGACGATTGATGAGTGATGTTTCATTTGGTTCTCTATTAAGCGGAGGATTGGATTCCAGTTTTGTATGTGCCTTAGCCTCAACGCATACCAGTCAGCCTCTTAAAACCTTTTCCATGGAGTATTCTAAAAACGCATTCATCAATAAGCTGTCATCGGACACAAAATATGCCAGATTGATGGCGGAATTGTTTAAGACAGATCATAAAGAGTATATTTTTGATCCTGAAGAATATCATCAGATTTTCGAACAAGTAACACGGCAGGTAGAAAAACCGATCGAACTGACTACCTCTTCGTTGTATTTACTGTATAAGCATCTTAAAGATGATGTGAAGGTCGTGCTCTCAGGCGAGGGGGCCGACGAGCTTTTTGGGGGCTATTTTTTCTTTTTGGAGAAAAACAGTTCCGACGTAATAACCGAGTTTCCCTGGGCTCCCTATTACCGTGAGGTTTCCTGGCTGTTAAGCGATGATATCAAACGCGAAACTCGATTTGATGAAGCCATCAACACTCATCTTTCGGAGCTTTCAAAGCGATATTTCGCCCATGATGCTCTCAACGGTATTTTACGTTTGTTCATAAAAATATATCTTTTGGAAATGCTGGAAAGGCAAGATAAAACCAGTATGGCCTGGGGAGTAGAATCACGAGTTCCGTTTCTCGATCATGGGATTGTGGAGTTTGTAGTGAATATTCCTTCAAAATGGAAATTGAACGGGAAAAATGAAAAATTCATCTTAAAGGAAGCCGGTCGTGATCTGTTGCCCTCGGGAATTGTTGAGAGGAAAAAAAAACCATTTCCTTTTCCCATTGACCCCCAGTCAATTATCCGACAAAAAAAACAGGCCAATGCGCTTGTGCAATCCGACTCTTCGAGGATAGCCCACTATTTTAAGAAAAAAGAAACGGATGATTTTTTTAAAAAAAGAAACCGGTTTAAACATATCGACAACCTGGCTGTTTTCAGAA
This sequence comes from bacterium, assembly GCA_041556995.1. Classification (GTDB taxonomy): domain Bacteria; phylum SAR324; class SAR324; order XYD2-FULL-50-16; family XYD2-FULL-50-16; genus JAHJTV01. Next base: position 35,994 of record JBFFHJ010000011.1, read on the forward strand.
CCTCGCATGCCTTAATATCACTGGAACTGTGGCACAAAGCGTTTGGAGTATAAAAATGAATTTATCTAAAATTCGAGAAAGGGTTAATCAGGCGTCAGCAGAGTTTATTCGGGATAAAATCGCTCCAATGGCAGGAGATTGGGATAAAGAGAAAGCAATACCATTGGAGATTTTGTGCGAAATGGGAAAGCTTGGGTTATTGGGTTTACCCTATCCGTACAAATTTGGTGGTTCCGATCTTGGCTACATCTCCTATATCAAATTTGTTCGAGATGTGGCCATAGAATGTGCTTCCCTTGCCATGACAATTGTAACTCATTGCGGACTGTGCTGCTATCCTGTTTTTTCAGCAGGAACCCCCGAACAGCAACGTTGCTATTTACCTGATTTAATATCCGGTCAAAAAATCGGAGCATTCGGATTGACTGAACCACAGGCGGGGTCTGATGTATCAGCGTTGGAAACAGTCGCGCTTGAGGATGAGGATTGCTACCGACTGACCGGAAACAAAGTTTTTATCACAAACGGCAATATTGCTGATGTTTATATTATCGCTGCCAAAACTTTGCCGTTAAAAGGGGTCATGGGAATCAGCCTTTTTATCGTGGAGAAAGGAGCCGAGGGATTTAGCACCTCAGATAGAAACGAAGGGAAGCTGGGAATGCGAGCTTCTGATACCGGCACCTTGTATCTTAACAACGTAAAAGTGCCCAAAAAGAGTCTATTGGGAAGAAAAAACAGGGGATTTGGAATTATTCATAAGACATTGCAGCGGGCTCGGTTGGGAATGGCGGCTATCGGATTGGGGATATCCATTGCTGCACAAAACTGTTGTGTCGAATATGCTGGAAAAAGGAAACAATTTGGTAAGTATATATACCAGTTTCAATCAATTAAAAACAAGATTGCAGATATGGGAACCCATATTAACGCGCTGGAGATGTTGCTGCAAAATGCTGTACGATTGAAGGATGGCTGTTTTGATTTCTCCAAAGAGGCCTCAATGGCCAAATTGTTCGCTTCCGAAACCGCCATGAAAACCACTCGCGAAGCAATACAGATTATGGGGGCATATGGTTGTTCCGAAGATTATCCGCTTGAGAGGTTTTTTAGGAATGCAAAAATAACAGAGATTGGTGATGGTACATCTGAAATTCAGCGAAGCATTATAGCGGATAAAATAATTAAAAAACCAAATAAAAATCCATTCTTAAAATGGGAATAACAAAGATGGCATTATAAATAGAGCTGAATTGACAAGCTTTGATAGAGGAAACAAATGTTAAAAAAACAATACCAACCTATTGAGACTAACGGGGGAAAAATGGATTACCCATTAAGCCATCAGCAGGAACGTATATGGTATTTGTCACAAATTACTCCGGAAAACACATACTGGAACCGTTTCTCATGTTATCGTCTTAAAGGATTTCTCGATTATGAACGTCTGGAAAATGCAATGTCCATGTTGATTCAGCGGCATCAAATTCTAAATCTGACCATTGTTGAGACGCAACATGGACCACGACAACGTCAATTATCCACCAATAAACCTCCCATCTCCCTGGTGGATTTAAGTGATATCCCATTGCCAAGTAGAGAGGAGCGTTTTAGAGAAAATTTAATGGATTTGAATCGAGTTCCCATTCGACTGTATCATGATCGACTGTTTGAGATGATCATTTATCGATTTGACAGCCGAGATCATCGATTGCTTTTTAAGTTTCACCACATTTTTTCTGACGCCACCAGTTTTCAAGTGTTATGGCGAGATTTAGTCCGTCTTTACAATCAAAAAACAACACTCGGACCGGCGATATTGATTCAATACAGCGATTATGCAATATGGCAAAGAGAGATGTTTTTGGAACAGAATACTAAAATAGACGAAGCATATTGGCTGAAAAAGTTTGAGGGAGCACTCCCCGTATTGTCACTGCCAAACGATTCTCAGGTCCTTACTAATCGAGGATTCGCCGGTGCCGCCGTAACAGTGTTTTTAGATAAAAGCCAATTGAAACTCCTGGAACGGTTTAGTTTTCGGAATAAGGTGCTGCCCTATTCCACTTTTCTTGCTGTGTTTTTTCTCTTTTTGAGAAAGTATTCTCAGAATAACAACATTATTGTGGGGACTGTTTTTGCGGGACGGCACTATCACCCGGAATTAAAGAGGATGGCGGGTTTTTTTGTCAATACAGTGGCTATTCGGGAAGATGTGAATCTTGAAATAAGCTTTAAAAATTTTGTCTCACAGATTCAACTATCGGTCAATGAAGCGCATTTTCATCAAGATTACCCTTTTGAGAGACTTATTCAAAAAATCAATCCCATCCGTGGAAACAATCGGTATCCCTTGTTCAATGTAGTCTTTAATTATCTCTCTCAGAAAGGGGAGGATGAGTTATTCGAGGGTATAGAGACAAGTGAGTCTGTTCCAATTCCAGTCACTTCCTCTCAGGCGGATATTGCCTTGGAAATCAGGACAAGGACCGATGGTGCCGAGATATGCTTTGAATATGATTCGGAACTTTTTTTGCCGGAAACTGTTCAACGAATGCTTGCCCATTATTCTAATTTGCTGGTGGAAGTACTGGAAACACCGGATAAGCAACTTTTCCAATACTCCCCTCTGGAGGAAATGGAATATCACAAATGGTTGGAAAACTCTTGTGGGATTATCAAGGAGTATCCTGAGGATGTCCTTATCCATGAACTTTTTGAGACGAAAGCACAAGAGATGCCGATGGCTACGGCGTTAAAATGTCGTGATATCACGTTAAGCTATGACGAACTAAATTGCAGAGCGAATCGTCTGGCAAGGTTCCTTCGGCGGTCGCTTGTTAAACCGGGGGATCTGGTGGCTATTTGCCTGGATCGATCTATCGAAATGATCGAGGGAATGCTGTCCATTATAAAAGCAGGTGGTGCATATGTCCCTATCGATCCAAAATTTCCGCAAGAAAGGATCAATACCATACTTAGAGACAGTGGTGCTGTCGTTTTGTTGAGCAAAGAGACCTTTAAAGAAAAGTTTTCCAATATATTCATTCCCAAGATCCTTTTGGATAAAGATTGCAAAGCTTGGAATAGGGAAAAAAGTGATAATTTAAGCCGGGAAGTAGGTTCCCAAGATCGTGCTTATGTAATTTATACATCTGGATCAACAGGAAAACCAAAAGGAGTGGTAATCATTCATCGCACTGTAGTGAACCTGATCGACTGGGTTAATAAAACGTTTCAGGTGAACGAATCGGATTGTCTACTATTTACCACTTCGTACTGTTTTGATCTATCCGTTTATGATATTTTTGGCATCTTAGCCGCTGGTGGAATGATACGTATCGCAACCGAATCCGAATTGGAGGACCCCAATACACTCGCTAGAATAATCATCCATGAATCCATTAGCTTTTGGGATTCGGCACCTGCTCGCCTGCAACAATTGATTCCCTTCTTTTCCGATCAAGATATCAGCCATACACTTCGTCTTGTGTTTTTAAGTGGCGATTGGATTCCCTTGAATCTTCCAGGTCAGCTGAAAAAGCACTTTCAAATGACGAAGGTGATTGGATTGGGAGGAGCCACAGAGGCGACAATCTGGTCTAACTGGTTCGAGATCGGAGATATTGATCCATCCTGGAGATCTATTCCCTATGGAAAACCCATTCAAAACAGTCGTTATTATGTTCTGGATGAATACCTGCAACCCTGTCCAATGGGAGTGCCTGGTGATCTATATATCGCAGGGGACTGTCTTTTTCTGGAATACCTTAATGATCCGGTGAAGACAAAAGAAAGACTATTGCCAGATCCATTTTTTGTAAACGACTGCAAATCGCTGATGTATCAGACGGGCGATATCGTCCGGTTTTTGGCAGATGGTAATATGGAATTGATCGGACGAAAAGATTTTCAAGTAAAAATAAGGGGATACAGAGTGGAACTGGGAGAGATAGAAAGCGTATTGGCCAGCTATAAAGATGTTGATTTTGCTCTGGTAACGGCCCATACCGATCAAACCGGGAATAAACGGCTTATCGCGTATGTGAGGATGGAAAATAATGATGAGTTGATTGAGGAACAATTAAAAGGATACCTGTCCATATATTTACCTGAGTATATGATTCCAGCTCATATTGTGGTTTTGAACTCTCTTCCGTTAACCTCAAACGGAAAGGTGGATCGGAAATCGTTACCCGTACCGGAGATACAGGATCAAAGCAAGAGCAAACGAATAGCACCTCGGACACTGATTGAAAAGGTTTTGTATCAAGTTTGGTTGGAGCTGTTGAGGGTGGATAGTGTTGACATAAATGATAGTTTTTTTGCCCTTGGAGGGCATTCCCTGCTAGCGACTCAAGCGGTTATTCGTATTAGGGAACATTTCAAGGTGGACATTCCCATGGCCAAAATACTTGATTATCCAAGTATTGCCGAATTAGCTCCTTACATAGAGAAGATAAGGAATCTAAATAAAAGCTTCGAGTATACATCGATCGCATTATCAGACGAACGGGAGGTAGGAAAAATATGAAGCATATAGAAGAGCTTATCCATAGATATATAAAAAACGACATCCATTTGACACTTGAGAACGGTGAACTCCGCTACAACGCTCCTAAAGGAGCTTTAAGCCAAGAGATGATGACGGAACTGTCAAATAAAAAAAATGAGATTATTCTATATTTGGGCACACTCAAGGAGGCAACGCAAGGCTTTGTGAATATTATACGGCTTCCCAACAGAGAAACATTACCCCTCTCTTATTCCCAGGAACAACTGTTGTTTTTAGATCAGGCAGCAGGGATCGATTCCACTTACAATATGATGTCAGTCTTTCGTCTCAAAGGTAAACTAAATCTGAGTGCCATTCATCAATCATTCAATGATATTGTGAATCGTCATGAGGTGCTAAGAAGTACATATCACCTGGAAAAAGGTGAGCCGTTAGTCTCCATTCATGAAGATGTCTGTCCTTCTTTGCTGCTTAAAGACTTCAGCTCTTTTAATGCGGGAGATAGAATGAAAAAAGCGAGGGAGTGGATCAATCATGAGACTCAGATTCCTTTTGATCTGGCGATGGCTCCCCTTTTTCGGATATCGTTGGGTATGTTGGATATAAATGATTTTTTACTGGTCTTAACCATTCATCACATTATTTCAGATGGATGGTCGATGAATGTTTTATTCAGGGAGTGGGAATTGTTATACAACTCCCAGGTTACTGGACAATCGCTCTTTCTCAAGCAACTCGCTATTCAATATGCGGATTATGCGGCTTACCAAAGAGGAGAGGATCAGAAAAAAAGACAAGAGATTGATTTGGAGTACTGGCGGAATAGACTTGAGGGCGCGCCGGATTTATTGGAGCTTCCTACTGATTATCCTAGACCTGCCATTCAATCTTACCAAGGAAGGACGGAACGTGTTTTTATAGACAAAGAGATCACCAACAAACTGAAAAACCTTGGTGAAAGACATAATTCAACTCTGTTTATGACGTTGATGTCACTATTTGGAATGTTACTCTCCCGTTTCTCGGGACAGGATGACATTGTTATCGGTTCGCCGTTGGCGGATCGAGGACATCCCCAACTTAGTGAATTGATTGGATTCTTTATCAATACAATTCCCTACCGATTTGATTTTTCAAGCGTGACAACATTTGATGATCTATTCCTGATGGTAAGGGATAATATCATAGATACTTATGATCACCTGAATTTACCCTTTGAGGTATTGGTTGATCGCTTAAATCCAAAACGAAATAAAGGGTATTCTCCCATCGTGCAGGTTTTGCTCGTCCTACAGAATACGTCCCAAATCAAACCATCATTTACGGGGGTGGAAGCGGAAGCATGGAAAGCTGATATTAAAACCTCCAAAGTTGATTTAACCCTGATGATAACGGAAGGCAATGAGGGGTTGGAGTGCGAATGGGAATTTAACACCGCCCTGTTTAAAGATGAGACGATTCGCTGGTTATCAGGATGTTTTGGACGACTATGTGAATTTAGCGTGTTGGATCCGAATCAATTACTGTCTGAATTCATGCTCTTAACTAAAACAGAGTACCGGAAGACTGTTATCGATTGGAATCAAACTCAAACCGACTACCCCCGCGAAAGCACCGTACATGAACTATTCGAGAAGCATGCACTGATGACTCCCCAGGCTACTGCCCTCATTCAAGATGGGAAGAGAATGACATATGGGGAGTTGAATCAAAAGGCAGACCAACTGAAAGAGCGATTTCTTGCCTGGGGTCTCCGAAAAGAAGAGTCTGTCGGTATTTATTTGGAACGATCCTTTAATATGATTGTCGCTTTGCTGGGTGTGCTTAAGGCTGGAGGAATATATGTTCCCCTGGATCTAAGCTATCCTGAAAAACGGATCCAGTATATGTTGGATGATGCCAATATTAACATCCTACTCACCCAAACGGCACTAAAAGATCGGATATCTACCGGAGAAAGGCAGGTGATTTGTTTAGACAAACCCTGGGATAAAGATCCAATTCAATCCACTCAAATTAATTGTCCCGTAAGCGCCGATCAGCTTGCCTATATTATTTATACATCCGGCTCCACAGGCTTACCTAAAGGAACAACGATTCCCCACCGAGCAATTAACCGTCTGGTAAAAAACACCAATTATCTGAAAATTTCTCCCGAAGATGTTTTCTTTCAAGGAGCACCCATCTCTTTTGATGCCGCTACCCTGGAAATATGGGGACCTCTTCTAAATGGTGCCCGACTGGTATTGCCACCGCCTCATACCATGACATTAAAAGAGATTGGAGAATTATTAACAACCAACAAGGTCAGCATTCTATGGTTGACAGCAGGACTATTTCATCTAATGGTGGATGACAATAATATCAAATATTTAAATAAAATAAAACAATTGTTGGCCGGGGGCGATGTGCTATCCGTACCTCATGTGAAAAAGGCGCTACGAGATTTAGATGGATGCGTAGTGATCAATGGTTACGGTCCAACAGAAAATACCACCTTTTCCTGCTGTTATCGTATGATGAATGAGGAACAAGTTGGTAGAACCGTATCCATCGGTAAACCGATCGCCAATACTCAAGCTTACATTCTCGATAAGCATTTAACACCTTTACCTGTGGGAGTACCTGGAGAATTATGTTTAGGGGGCGATGGATTGGCAAGAAATTATCTGAACCGTCCCGAATTAACAGAGAAAAGTTTTATCAACAATCCATTCAGTCAAGATCCAAACGCGCGACTTTATCGCACAGGAGATTTGGCAAGGTATTTACCTGATGGAAATATTGAACTGCTGGGGAGAATGGATCGACAGATCAAAATCAGAGGATTTCGAATTGAAATAGGTGAGGTCGAAACAACCATAAGCTCTTCTACCATGGTCAAAGACGTTGTCGTAACCTGCCGGGAAGACCTGCCTGGTGGCAGGGGATTGGTTGCTTATCTGGTGATCAATAAAAAAGCCTCCCCTCCATTTTCCTTAGAAACTCTTCGTGCTCAGGTTGAGAGCTGGCTTCCTGATTATATGCATCCTGAATATTATACAGTCTTGGAGAGTTTTCCATTAACCCCTAACGGCAAAGTGGATCGTGACGCTTTACCTGCTCCAAAATCAGACTCTCCAGAACCTGTAGAGGTTAAATCCTCATCTTCTTTGGAGCAGTTGGTTGAAATATGCAAACAACTCCTGAATGTGGATACGATTAACACAGAGGATAGCTTTTTTGAAAAAGGCGGAAATTCACTGGCCATTATACGTTTAATTTCCGAGGTTGAAGCCACATTCAATGTTGTCCTGAGTATCGCTGATATGATTGAGCTCCCTTCCCTGAAGGCGTTATCCGTCAAAATCGACTCCTTAATGGAAATGACGGATCATCTTTCCCCGGTTCCATCGTCCGAATCTTCTTTGTCTGATGAAATTGGAAAAAAACTGATTGGAATTACCGAAAAGATATTCGACCAGAGTGGCATAAATTTAGAGGATAATTTTTTCGAAAGAGGCGGGAACTCGCTGGCCATTATTCGCTTTATTTCCGAGATAGACGAAACATTTGGAACCAATCTGTCCATTGCTGATTTTATTGAACTTCCAAATTTGAATCAACTGGTTGAGATCATTGCTAAGCACGGTATACACGATAAACAAACGGAATTTAACCATTGATAATGTTTTTTTAAACTCTCCGCGTTTGGTAGTTCGCTGGTCGTGAAATATTAACACAACATTGTCGCTATTCAGAGATCTGTTTTATGACACCTGATAATTCAAAACCCGGGAACATTATTTTATTGAAAAAGGCCCCCAAGTCATCCAAAAACCTCTTTTTAATACACGAAGGAACTGGACGGATCGAAAGTTATTTCCGTGTATCTCAACACCTCCATCCGGGATTCAATATTTATGGTGTATGCCCGGTAGAGTCAAATAAATGTAAAGACCATTTGGAACCAGAACAAATATCTATCCCACGGATGGCTGGAACATACAGGCAAACAGTGGAACAATTCATTGGAAAGCTACCTGTTTATGTTGCCGGATGGTCTTTGGGGGGAAGTATCGCTCATGAGATGGCATATCAATGGCAGAAGGAGAAGAAAACAGTACGATTCCTGGGATTATTGGATGTTATTCCTCCAGGATCACAAGTGGATGACGTTGAATTTAATTTGAAAACCGAACTTGGTCTGGTAGTCCCGTATATCAGCAATGAAGGCCTTATAGCCAAATTGTCGGAGGCCACGAGTATTACTTCAATCTGGAATATAATCCAAAGGGAGTTGTCTCACGAGGATTTTGACCGAGAGGCATTTATGAAAAGTGATGTGGATTGGGTTAATATAATTCCCAATTACAATCAACTGACAATTCAAGATTTTTTTCTCATTGTTAACCAAGTGAGGGGCTACTATAGGGCTTTAGTGGAATATGAACCTGAAGGTTCAGTGGATTGTACCGTACATTATTTCCAAGCCTCAGATTCTGTTATTACGAATGTGGATGCCTGGAAACCGTACAGTTCTTGCCTGGCTTGCCACCAAGTACCTGGAGAGCATTACACGATGCTGAACCAGCAAAATATATTGGAATTTGCACAAATCTTCAACCAGGTTTTGGATAGTTTTCGTTAAATGCATGTATCAAGTGACACTTTTGATATAAAGGAGTGATTATGGCCTATTTTACAGTCCCTGCGGATTTCAAACTGTCCACGGTGGAGGAAATAAAAAAACTGAACCTGGAAATTCCCATGAAAGTGGAGGAAGTCTATGGCTCTTCAAGAAATTCGCGATATGGTTCGGGTAGACGATTTACAGAACTTCCTCAAACCAGTGAGACAGGGTTTGCGGAATATATTGCTGCCTGTACTGAAAACAACATCAATTTTAATTATACCCTTAACATGAGTTGTAATGCGAATCTTGAGTATTCGGTGCAAGGGCAGATGGAAGTTTTAAACCATGTAGAGGATTTGATTAAACTGGGTGTAAGATACTTAACGATTACCATACCCGCTTTGGTCGATCTTATCTATCATCACTTTCCGGAGATTCATATCACCTTATCAGTGGTCTCAGCCGTTGATAGTGTGAAAAAAGCAGAGTATTTTGCTTCAAATGAGTCCATTAAAGCGCTTTATGTTCATGAATCATTGAATAGAAAGCCGCGCATTCTTGAACCGGTGGTCAGGTTGTGTCGAAGTCAAAACAAAGAAGTTGGAACGATTATTAATACCATGTGCCTGTCGGATTGTCCTTTCAGAATAAGTCATTACAACCAAAGCGCCCATTCGGACAATAGCAATTCCCATTTATCGGAGTATTACGGAATAAAATGCGCCTTTATTCGCTTGAATGATAAAACCAGTATCTTACGATCCCCCTGGATTCGCCCCGATGATGTTAAGTTCTATTCTAATCTCGGAATCAATAAGTTTAAAATTTCGGGTAGAGAAATGTTCCGAATGAATGCTGATATGTTGAAGGTTATTTCAGTGTACAATGCGGGAACTTTTACCGGAAATCTGGTGGATCTTTTTCAATGCTTTTCAGATTCCACTGTTGCCAGGATCTTTAAGGTCGATAATTCCAAAGAACTGGATCGATATATGAGCTTGGTTTTAAAAGGAAAAACCGGTTGTTCCATGGGGGATTGTTTGACATGTAAAACCTGCGAAAAGTCGAAAGAACTTGTCGAAGTAAACAAAAAAGAAGCGAAGGTCTGGGAACAGATTCTGGACATGGAACTCAACAAGTTCAGAAATCCGAAGCGAAAAAAAAATGTGGTTAACTGATCGTAAAGTAGATCGCGTTTAATATACAGATGTTTGGCAGTGATTTGAAAGGTTTTACAAAAGAGACTTGGCCAGTGCGCTTAACAACGAAACAAGTCGTGTTGTTACCAGTAAAGATTCCCGAAACCATACTGAAAAACGCAGATATGAGACATTTAATCGAAAATATTACAGAATTGCACGATAACCGGATAGCGTTGTTAAAAGCTTCCGAGAAACCGAAGATAGGGTGGGTATCAATTTTTACTCCCGAAGAGCTGATCTACGCAGCAGGGCTAATACCGTTCCGTATTACCGGGGAATTGTCCTCTGATACCCCAAATGCAGCTACCTTACTGCATAGGAATATTTGCTCATATGTGCTTAGTTGCCTGGAGGAGGGAATAAAGGGATATTGGGATTTTATGGACGGTTTAGTTGTCACGGACGAATGCAACTCAAGGCGGAGGCTCTATGATATATGGGGGCACAATTTAAAAGTGAATTTTGGACACTGCATATTTTTACCTAAATATAATAGTACTTTCTATCGAGATTATTTTCGGGATCAGGTGGCCCAATTTAGAGAATCTCTTCAACGCCATTATCGTATTGAATTGAGTGATGGCGCGTTACGGGATTCCATCGAACTCTGCAATCAAACGCGAGCACTCCTGGAAAAGTTATTTTCGTTTAGAAAAAAGGCCTCCCCACGATTCTCGGGACTTGACGTACTGCGGATTATAAAATCAAGCATGACCGGACTGAAAGAAGAATTCAACTTGCGATTGCAACAGCTTCTATCGCACTTGGAATCAGTACCGTTGGATACTCCTGTGTCAAGTCATCGGACTTTGATATGCGGTAGTTATTTTGATCATCCGAGTATCATAGAGAGCATAGAAAAAACAGGCGCTTCAGTGGTGTGTGAGGATAATAGCAATGGTGTTAAATGGTTGGAGGGGCAGGTTGATGCTGAGGCCGATCCTATTGAGGCAATCAGTGATTATTACTATGGCAAGTTTACCAGTGCTTGTATGTCCGATACTGACAAACGCCTTGATCACCTCATTGAGAAGGTGGAAGAGTACAATGCAGAATCCCTTGTCTATTTTACCCTGAAATTTTGCGATCCCAATTTAATCGATTATCCGTATATCAAACAAAAGCTGAAACAGCTGGGAATACCGATGCTGTTTATCGAATCGGAAAGGCACTTGACAAATACTGAAAGCATCAGAACACGAATTCATGCGTTTTACGAAACCAAGGTGAGATAACAGGAGAGTAGCAAATGATAGATTTAACAGAGGAAGGATTAAGTAGGGACGTTCAATTTGAAAACATGGTAAACGCTCTTCGCAGTTCAAAGCCTGAATCGGAAAATCGAAAAAGCAGCTTGAAATCGTCTCGAATGATATCGATTATTAACTCATATAATTTTACCAACGCCTATAAAAAAGATAATAAAGTCATATTTGTAGGGGAACAATTTCCAAGTGAACTATTGGTAGCGCTTAACATTGTTCCCTTCAATCTGGAATCCATGGCAGGTGTGTTGGCGAAAACCGATCAATTGGCATCCTTTTTAAAACTCTCCGATCAAAACTACTTATCCCGAGATGTTTGTTCCGTTTTAAGAGGTGAGTTTGGATTGGGCCTCGCAAATTGTTTCCCAACCCCGGATTTGATGATAAGCAGTAATCAAACCTGCGACGGTTTTATGAAAATCGCCCACAATTTGGGACAATTGTACAAAAAGAAAATCTGCGCTATCGATACTCACAACACTTATAACGAGGATGTTATCGCATACGTGGGAGAGCAGTTAAGGGCTATCGTATTGGAAATCGAAAAAGAGTTGGATGTCAAAATGGAAGAGGAAATTCTGCGTGAGGTGATTTCAAGCTCTAACGAAGCGAAGACCTATTATAAAAAAACACTCGAATTGTGCCAAAATGTGAGTATTCAAGATGTATCTCACGAATTAATGATGATTGCAATGATAAGTCTCTGGGGGATGAAAGAGATGAAAACAGCCTGTAAAACACTTTATGAGGAGGCGCTGGAAATATCATGCCGGCTTGAGGGGAATAAACCGAAGAAACGGGTAGTTTGGCACGGACAGACGTCGTTTCTATCAGATGAGATTATTGAATACATTGAAAAAAGGGCGGAGATTATCTATTTTGGCGCTTTCCTGACTTATCCGAATTTGCTCGATCCAGACGATCCCTACCGATCCTTCGCTCGGCGCTTGTTATATTATTCCTGGAATCCCTTTGTCATGGGACAAGTGATCAAGGATCATGTAGATCCATACAAACTGAACGGCATAATTTTGCAGAATTCATGGGGATGTCGAAATATTTTAGGAATTAACAGTATCCTTCGGGAAAACGCCAAGGAAAAGAAACTCAAAATACTGATGCTTGATAATGATTTTCTCGATAGGGAGAAGATCGCCTTTTCACATGTAAAAAATAGAATAGATGCCTTTTTGGAAATTCTTTGAAAATAGGAGATTACAATGATCGCAGTCGGAATTGATATTGGTTCGTTGTCCACAAAATCAGCTGTGATGAATAATTCAGGCGTGATTTTGGGATATGATGTCTTATTGACAGGAGGAAACAATAGAAACTCAGCGGAAAAGACGTATAAAAATGTCTTGGAGAAAGCAGGTCTCGACGAACAGGAAATTAGTACAGTGGTGACCACTGGATATGGACGGGAAAATGTTCCGTTCTCTCACAAACAAATAACAGAGATCACCTGTCATGCCCGGGGGATGCATTTTCTATTTCCCGATGTCAGAACCATTTTGGATATTGGTGGACAAGACAGCAAGGCAATTCAAATTGATGAGGATTGTAATGTGGCTGATTTTCTAATGAATGATAAATGTGCAGCCGGTTGTGGCCGATTTTTGGAAATTATTGCCAGGGCGCTTGGAATAAACCTGGAGGATATGGGAGACATATCGCTGGAGGCTAAATCTGCCGCTAAAATTAGCAACATGTGTACTGTTTTTGCTGAAACTGAAGTTGTTTCTTTGGTGGCTGTCGGAACGCCCATTCCCGATATTGTCAAAGGGGTTCACGAATCAATTGCAGACAGAGCTGTTTCTTTGATCCGGGCGGTGGGCTTGAAGAAACCATTGGGCATGAGCGGTGGAGTTGCTTATAACAAAGGTGTTGTTGCCTTTTTGGAAGAAAAACTGGATTTGAAGGTTGTCTTATCTGATTATTCGCAAATTGTGGGAGCGATAGGGGCAGCCTGTGTTGGATTGAATGGGGGATAAAGCAGATGGTTGAAGAATCCAAAAAAATGTTTACCTTCATCACTATCTGGTCGGGACAAGTTACATCCCTGACAGGCACTTCCATGACCGCGTTTGCCATGACCATCTGGATATTCAGGAAAACCGGTCAAGTTACGCCACTTGCCCTTGTCGGAATATTCAGCTATGGGGCGATGATGGCACTTAGTCCTTTGGCGGGAACCATTGTCGATCGGGGAAATCGCCGTTTGATCATGATAAAGGCAGACCTGGTGGGAGGAGTGGCAACGATTTGCATTTTTTTGCTCTACACCTTCGATAAACTGGAGGTTTGGCATCTTTGTGTATCAGCCGCTGTCGCCGGAGGATCAAACGCGTTTCATTTAACAGCCTTTACATCCTCAGTTTCAATGCTAATTCCGAAAAAGCATTTTACCAGGGCAAGCAGCATGATTACTATGACCGAACCTGCCTCCCAGATTTTCGCACCCATAATCGCCGGAGCTCTGATTGCTCCCATTGGAATCAAAGGAGTTATCATTATTGATATTGCCAGTTTCCTGTTTGCTGTTGGAACTTTGTTGGCGTTCACCATTCCCCAACCTCCCATTTCAACAGAGGGACAGGTTAGTAAAGGCAATTTGCTGGAAGAGAGCTTATTTGGATTCAAATATTTGCTTTCCAACTCAAGTTTATTGGCAGTAACCTTGCTGGTTTCCTGCAAAAACCTACTTGATTCTTTTGTTCTGGTGGTTCAGGGGCCGTTAATTCTTCTTAGAACAAACGATAGTGCCGGTATGATGGCTTCGGTACTATCGATCGAATCAATGGGCGGACTGGTTGGTGGTTTGCTGCTGGGATTTTGGGGAGGGCCTAAAAAGAAGATCCATGGTATACAGATCGGAATAGGTATTATCAGCCCCATAGGATTGGGTGTGATGGCGATCTCGACAATGCCTGCTCTTTGGTTTTTCGCCGCGTTTTGTTTTGGGGTTCAAGTCCCCTTCATTGTCAATTCCTACAGGGCAATACTTTTATCAAAAACACCACCGGATATTCATGGAAGAGTAATCGCCGCTGCTCGTGTTATCAGCGCAATCTCTATCCCTTTGTCCATGCTTTTCGGCGCTCCGTTGATTGATTATATTTTTGAACCGGCCATGACAAACGAGACAATATTATCTGACCTTTTTGCTCCATTATTGGGTACAGATCCTGGATCTGGCATATCGCTGATGTATCTATTATCCTGTATACTTTGTGTAATGCTCGGTTGTTTGAGTTTTTTAATTCCTGCTGCTCGAGACATCGACAGCTTACTATCGGATTACGAAGTAGAGCCGGTATTGGCCGAACGAAATTGAAATGATTTTTGTTGAGGCCTTTATTATACGGCAATACCAAAGTTTTCAGTGATATGGCGATACTAAACAGAATATTGTGCCAGTATTCCATCGAGACAATGGATAAAATTGTCGAGCTCCTCTTCGGGAGTTGTTATTGGAGGATCTATACGCAATGCGTTAAGACCGGGACGATTTGCTACGATAAATCCGGATTGTAATAATTGCTCCTGGATGGAGGATGCGATGAATTTTTCTCCGGTATCTTGGAATTCAATAGCGATCATGAGTCCTCGTCCACGAATATCTTTAATGATGGGGTGATGTTGCCAGAGCTGATTCAGGTTTACTAAAAAACGGGTTCCCAATCGATGGCTTCGCTCAATGAGCTTTTCCTCGTTCACGATTTTTACAACTTCCCTGGCAACAACCGCACCCAAGGGATCGTTTTGGTGAGAATGCCCGAACTTGAAGGATTTAACATTCTTCAGACGTTCGTGGATTTTCTGAGTCATCGCCGTAACGCTTACTGGAAAGCCGTTACCAATCCCTTTGCCCAAGGCTACAATGTCGGGTTTAAGGTCATAATGCTGGAAGCCGAACCATTTGCCTGTCCGGCCGACTCCGGTGGTTACTTCGTTAACCATGAGGACGCCTCGGTTTTCTTTTGTTTTTATGGCAATATTTTGCACCAATGTTAAAGGGGGAAAACGAACCAAACCGGATGAGCTGCCAGGTTCAAAGACAAAACCGGCGATTACATCATAGGGTATTTCTGCAAGTCGGGGACATGATGGATTACATGAATCTATGGTTTCGCAATTGGCACATTTCATCCAGTCAAACTGAAACCATTCGTTATCCGGTTTGACGGCGGCTGTTCCATAGCTAGCCAGAAAAGTATCCGACATGGTCAGGAGCAATGGTTTCTCGGAAATACTTTGAATTACTTGTGTTCCAAATTGGACCGCGTCGCTACCGGAGCTTAGAAATATACATTTACCGTTTTTAATTTCCAAGGTTTTTAGTATTTCGTAAGCTGATTCTTCTATTATTGGATCCGCGTAACAAAATCCAATATGGGTAATACGATTGACTTGGTCGATTATCACCCGGTTTATTTGAGGATGACTATGCCCCAAGGATGTGCACCAATCGCCCGATTCCAGATCGATATATCGATTATGATTGGAATCATAAAGAAAGCAGTTCTCTGCTTTCACAATGTTTTCCAAAATCAGTTTATGGCTATGACTAAAAATGATATGTTCCATAAAAATTAATTCCTCAGATCAAGAATAAAATGAACTTATTTTTCAAATACATAGATGTTTGATATGGCTTGGTCAAGAGAAATAATGATTTTGCAGAACTTACTTTGTTAGAACAATCTTGTATTTTTCATCTGATTAGAAAACCTTAATAAAATGTCAAAACACCTTAAAAATTTGAATATTGGATATGTACCTTGACTGAATGTTACATTGAGAAAAATTTGTTTAAATCAATCTCTCTACTTAAAAGGAAAATATAGATATGGAAACACAAGAACTTGCCAGTGATAGAATTTTGATGGTGATTGCTAAATATATTCGGGAATTAACCCATGAATCCAATATCGAAACTGATTGTAATCTGTTCGATAACGGGCTTCTAACCTCATTGGACGTTTTGGATTTAATCGACTTTTTGGAAGAGAATTTTAAGATTTCAATTTCTGAGGAAAACGTGGATATGGATAGTTTTGGAACCATTGACAATATGGTTTCTCTGATTGAGAAGCTAACCGGTGGCTATTAGACATTGGAGTTTTGGATTGTTCAATCATGAAGCAGCCATTGGTTATGGTATTTAACCCGTTTTTTGTCTCACATCCAACATTCTGGGAGCTTTTAATAAATTTTCCACAAAGTGTTTGATTACAATAGATTATGTTTGAAAAAACCCTGTTGTAGTTGCAGAAAATATAAAATCAAGTTATTTAAACTATTTTAAAGGTTTCCAGAACCCGAGTTATATGGTGATCGGTTTTTTACATGTCTCCCAAGTTATTTGACTATTGACATTGTTGGACGGCCTTTTATCCTTTATACGGGCAAATTTTGAATCCTCGTGCCACGTAATTGAACCGGAATGTCGCTACTTTTCAATTCAAAATGTTAGAAAGCAAAAACAACCGTCACATCCCCTCCCCGGAAAGAGTAGATTGCCTGTTTTTCATCTCCAACGACAAAAATCTTATCACCCGAAAGCCCCTGCTGATTGGAAGAGATTTCTCACTGAATTTTCAGTCAATATAAAACTGCTGCCCCAAATGGTTCAGATAATACTGAAAAACACATAATGCATATTCAATTATCTTTTGTATTATCAAACTAACGAGCGGGTATCAGTTGACCATGCTTTCTTTAATCATCTGCTTGATGCTCTCCTTAAAAGTCGGCATCATGAGCCTGATTTTACCCTTGTTTTCTGCAAACATTGTGGTGAGGCGATTTATATCGTGTTCGGAAATATTTCTCGGCAGCATTCTTTCTATCTGGTGAGTATCCAGGTGAGTAAATCCGGCTTCAGTTTTGATTAATTCGGCGGTTTCATCTCTGGTTATGGATTTTTTTTCAGAAAGCCGTTGGATCACCCGGTCAACTGTTCCATAGTCTATTCTATCAATCTCCGATATGGCTTGATCGGGTGTAAGATTCAGCTTCGCCAGAACCTTTGGGATCTCCTTTTCTGATTGACGTACGATTCTATTTATTTCCGGCGGCAATATATCACGAGCAGAATCCGACATCATTGATTTAACAATGAGTTTCGGAACAAACCAGTAGGCGGCTAAAACAATAACGGAGATAATGATTAAAAAAATAACCAGCATTCTTAAACACCCACTCTTTTTTTGTTCAGACATGGTTCCTCCTGTCGGTTTAACAATCGTTTGATTATCATATGAAGATAATATCTCTCATCTGTTATGTAAAGTTGGGTTCAGATTTTGTCCCTTACCTTGGCGCTGCCTCAGATGTTGGTTGAAAAAGGCGGCAACGAAACAAGTCAACGGGCTGAAATATCCCCTTGGCGAACGCGTAAAAAAACGATTACGGCTAGTATCATAAGTCAGGGATTGGTTCGGACTTTTTCCAATGTTGCTGTGCGTAGCTTCTGGGATCGAAAACGCAAAAAATTCAAACCGCCCGGAAATGACTATTCTGATAAAAAATATGAGGATTTTCTCAAATCAGCTTAAAAAAGGGGGCCGTAAGGCTATTATGATTCGAATTTCAATGAATCGACGCGGGATTAGTGCGTCTAACAAACTCTAAACTCAAGTTATGATAACATTCCTTATGATAACGGTTAAAAGTTTCATCCACCGGTGCTTATTAGTAAATTTACCTGTAATTTCTCGCTTGACATCGTAATATTTACAGGTGGATTGCATCAAAGAATCAGTGAAAAAAATCGTGCGTGTAGGCGCAAAACATCAGCATGTTAATGTTTTTTTTGTATTTTTTACACTTTTTTGAAGCTAATTACGAAACTCTAAACTCTGATTACAAATTGAAATATTATAAAATGCCATCCATATATGATTTTGAAAGCCTATAAATACAGTTAGTTGAGAGTACATATCAGTACTTTAATTTTAACTTATGGGTAAACGGCAGATCTAACCATCTTAAAGTCCTGCTTTTTTATTTTCCCGAAAACCGTTACTGAATGATATATCCCAAGACGAGCCCACCAACCAATATAATATACAATTACAGAGTAAAAAAACAAATGATTAAAAAATATCTTGCCAGAGTTCCATTATTCTATTTAACTAAAAGACATAACACATTTAAGGAAACACATATGAATACAATTTACTCAGGCAGTTATTATTTTTATTTTTGGTACTACTTTGATACCAGTCTGCCTGGGGTATGCTGACGCATATTCATTGTTTATGTAATAAGAGCCGCGGGCAGGCAAATCGCTCGCGGCTTTTTAGTTTTTAGAGGCTGTGAGCGGTTTCGGGTACCGCTTCACAGCCTTTTTTTTTGGAGAATTTGGCATGAAACGAACTGTTGATATACGCATAAAGGAGCAAAAACCATTGATCTCACCCGAAAAGTTGAAGGAGGAATTGAGTATTACACCCAAAGCGACTGAAACTGTCGTTGCCGGCCGTGATGCCATTGAAAACATCTTGCAGAAAAAAGATAAACGGTTGCTGGCCATTGTGGGTCCCTGTTCCATTCACGATGAGCAAGCTGCCCTTGAATATGCCGAAAAACTGGCTGCTGTCAAGGAACGCTTCAAAGAGACAATGTATATCATTATGCGAGTGTATTTTGAGAAGCCTCGAACAACCGTTGGTTGGAAAGGACTGATCAATGATCCCTTTATCGATTCTTCAAACAATGTCGAAGAGGGATTGAAAAGAGCAAGAAAGCTTCTACTGGCCATCAATGAATTGGGAGTACCCACAGCAACCGAATTACTTGATCCTATTATTCCCCAATACATTGCAGGTCTGGTCAGTTGGACTGCCATCGGCGCCAGAACCACTGAGTCGCAGACACATCGTGAAATGGCCAGTGGACTTTCCATGCCGGTTGGTTTTAAAAACGGTACGGACGGCAACCTGGATGTGGCCATCAACGCCATGCAAGCAGCCAATTCTCCCCAGAGTTTTTTAGGAATCGATCAACGAGGGTACACCTGTGTGCTGAATACTTCGGGAAATCCCTGGGGACATATCGTTTTACGAGGAGGAGAACATCCCAATTATGATCCGGTTAGCGTGGGCAAAGCCAAAGAGCGATTGGTGAAAGAAAACCTGCTGGATTCCATCATTGTTGATTGCTCCCATGCCAATTCCGGCAAAAAGCACCAGGGACAGTCTTTTGTATGGAAAAATATTATTGATCAACGGTTGGAAGGAAACGACGCCCTGGTTGGTATGATGCTGGAAAGCAATCTGTACGAAGGAAATCAAAAGTGCAATGGCCACCCCTCTGCTTTGAAATATGGTGTTTCAATTACTGATGAGTGTATTTCCTGGGAGACAACGGATAAATTATTATCCTATGCTGCGGAAAAATTGGGGTAGAATAAGATTGTTCGAAGTTAGAGATGCTTACAGCCAAACAGGACCCAATATCATTACGTCAAGCTTTGTCATCTGCCGTCTTGGGAAGGAACGACGAAGGGGATCTCTCAAGACCATTAGTAAATAATGTTGCAAGACATTCTGGCGAGTTGTATGCAACAGTCTACTAATTCAATATAAAGGATCAATCCGAAATAACCGGGATTTTTTATGTTGCCCTAGACTCCATTTTGAATGACAAAAAGAAGACCTGTTACTTTTAATAAAATGATATTGGCGTAGGGCTGCTTACCGTTTGCTGGTTGTTTCAATTGACAATAACGACCTTGGATAACAGTTGAAGATCGGGGTCGGATAAATTTCGTTCAAGTACATCTAAAAACGACATTGATTAAAAAAACCGGTATCTGGTCTGTTACAAACCGGCAGCCAGGACGGCAGCGCCGATGGCGCCGTTTTCCTGAGGTGATTTGGCTACTGTAATCGGCAATCCCAGTTTATTTTCAAGGGCTTTCACCACTCCCACGTTTTTGGCCACGCCTCCGGTCATCATCACCGGAGCATTAACGCCGACTCTTTTGGCCAGGGCTGATACACGGGAAGCAATGGCTTCGTGAATTCCAGCCATGATGTTTTCCCTTGATTCTCCCTTGGATATGAGGGAAATAACCTCGGATTCGGCAAATACCGTACATAAGCTACTTATTTTGGCAGGAGCGTTGGCGCAGAGGGACATTTCGCCAAAGCCAGCCAGATCTACTTCCAGTGCTCTGGCCATGACTTCAAGAAACCGTCCTGTGCCAGCAGCACATTTATCATTCATGGCAAAGTCTTTTATCTTGCCATCGGCATCTACTGCCATTGCTTTGCTATCCTGTCCGCCAATGTCAATGATTGTCCTTATTTCCGGATTTTGAAAATTGGCACCAGCACCGTGACAACTGATTTCCGTGATGGATTTATCCGAGAATTTTACGTTGTTTCGCCCATACCCGGTTGAAACAATTTTACTAACATCTGCTTCCTTAATGTTACTTTTTTCCAGTAATTCCTTGAAAACGGTCATCCCTGCCGATTCCGAGTTGTACCCGGTGGGTATTACCCTGGTCCCAACGATCTTCCCATCGATTAACAGCGCGCCTTTGGTGGTTATCGAACCAATATCTATTCCAAATGTTATCATCTGACTCCCTTTTGTATTTTGGATTGGAAATTCATTTTCCAATGGCGTTAGAAGGCCGTAAACAAAAGACTTAGCATAATTGAGAAATTTCTCAACATATGACAAATTTCTCAATTATGCTTTCTTGATACCATGCTTTTTCATCCGTGAACGCAATGTACCGTAATTAATGTCAAGCAGTTCGGCTGCTCCTCCCGGACCACTGATTTTCCAGGATGTTTTTTCCAAGGCCCACATGATATGCCGGTACTCGTTTTCCGCCAAGGTTCTGACGGCTTTTTCCATTGGCTCGTGGTGGGATTGGGTCAATTCCGGAACCCTGAACTCTGAGCTCGAACTCATGATGACGCCTCTCTCAATAACGTTTTGCAATTCCCGCACGTTACCAGGCCAATTGTATTCCAACAGCTTGTCCATTTCCGATTCCATTATATTTTTCAATGGTTTCCCCATTTTTTTAGAATATATATGTAGAAAATGATGGGCTAAAATACTGATGTCCATTTTACGTTTTTTTAGCGGAGGGACAGTAATAGGGAATACATTCAACCGATAATACAGATCTTCACGAAATTGACCCATTTTTACCAGCTTTTGTAGATTGTGATTGGTGGCAGCAATTAACCGAAAATCGGATTTTAGGGTTTGGGTTCCACCAACCCGTTCAAATTCCTGAGTTTGCAGCACCCGTAATAATCTGACCTGGACTTCCATGGGGATATCACCAATTTCATCCAGAAACAAGGTTCCGCCGTCGGCCAACTCAAATCGACCGGCTTTTTGTTTATCCGCCCCGGTAAAAGCACCTTTTTCATGCCCAAACAATTCACTGGCAATCAGTCCTTCGGAAAAAGCGCTGCAATTCACGCGGATATAGGGTTTATCGGCTCTCTTGCTTTTATCCATGATGGTTCCAGCCACCAACTCTTTTCCCACACCGGTTTCCCCAAGAATAAGAACAGTGGTATTGGTGTTGGCCACTTTCATAACTTTGTTCATGACACTTTTGATGGCCTGGCTCGTACCAATTATTTTGTCACCATGAATGCTTTCCAAATGCTGATCTTTGTAGTACTGCTTTTCGTTGTTCAACTTTCGGTTGAGTCGCTGTACTTCGCTATATGCTTTGGCGTTATCCAAAGCAATTGCCGCCTGGGACGCAAAATAGGTAAACATGGTGACATCCGATTCCTTAAAAGCTGATGATAAAAATCGGTTGTCGAAATACAACACACCGACAATTTCATTTTTAATGATCATGGGTACGCAGATACAGGATCGAATTTGTTCTAATGAACCTTGATTCGTTCTTCGATCGGTATTCAGTTTTTTTATGATTCCCTGACCTGAAGATGCAGCCTGACGAATGATCTGTAACGGTATTTCAAACTCGGGTTGTCTGATATCTTCCGGGGTCAGGTTTTTGGCAGCGTGCAAATTAAAATCAGAGGAGGCGTTTTCTTTGGGCTGTAGGAAGATGGCACCTCTCTCTGCTCCGGATATTTGAATAACAGTTAAAATGATATGTTTTTCAATATTTTCCGTGTTTCGGATGGTGGTTATATCCTGGCTTAACTTCAGAATTTCTTTTAATAGGTTTCCTTTAACACTGATATCTTTAATCAAAAATCTGAGATCGTCTGGAAACGTCAGTTGTCGATTGGAAAGAATCACCCCGGCTGCTTTTTTGGCCTCTTCTCTGGCTTTGGCTTCATATCCCTGGCTCAGGTAGAACCTGGACAATTCGATTTGGGTTCTGGCGATGGGTAACCGATGTTCAGATTCTTCCAGGTATTTTAAAGAAAGTTGTAACGACTCCAGGATTTCATCGGATGAAGCACCTTTTTTCCGTTGCAGCAGGGCCTTGTAGCGATAACCGTAACCTTTGTAAAAAACATTCTCACTGCTGATGGAATGATTGACCGCTTTTTGAACGGAAAGATCCCTGAAACTGGGATATTTTCCATGTTCCATGGACCAGCATAGTTTTAAAACAAAACCATAGGACGCTATGGGAACACCCATGGCCTCATTTTCTTTGATCGTTTGTAAATAATTTCTCAAGTGGATGACAGATTCTTCACTTTTTCCTTTCCAATAGTATATCAGAGCTTGAAGCAACAAATGATCCTCTTTCAGTCTGACATCATACGTATGGACCGCTTCCCCTTTTATTTCATCAAGAAGCTGCATGGCCTCGTCAATACGCCCGATCCCCTTCATGATGTAACCCATTTGTACAACCGCCCAATCGGCAATTTCATGCTGATTGATGTTGAGGCAGTGTTTACGGATGGCCTCCAACATACCAAGTCCCTGACTTGCCTGACCGATAGCTGAATAAGCTCTCCCGATGGCAGCAACAGCGTATAACAGGGACATGCTTTCCGGCAGTTGTTCAACACCGCGAAAGGATTTTTCATAGGTTTTAATGGCTTTTCCAAAACGCCCTTGAAGGTAATAGAAAAAAGCTCCAATAGTATGGATTGTTCTTAAAAAAACAATATCATCAACATTTTGGGCAATACTCCAGCCTTCTTTAAAATAGTTTTCCGCAATTCTAAAATTGTTTCGTTGCCATTGGTTGATTGCCAAGTGAAGGTTAATAATGCTTAAAAAGATATTATCATCAATGGCTCGTGCACGGGACAAGGCATTTTGAAGAATAGAGGTGGTCCATTCACTCTCGCTGCGGACCGAAAACATGTTCATATATTTGTAAACCGTTTCCACAAACAGCCTGTTTAACCCCTTACCCTTTAGATCACTTAAATCTTGAATTGCTTTTGTGTAACACTGTATTGCCTTCTGGTATTTTAGCTCCTTGGCATAAAAATCACCCGCTTTGATCAGCCATCGACATCCGTCGCTATCGTTTGGAATATGTAAAAGATGCCGGGACAGAGCATGGGCTTTATCACCGTTTTGCTCCACCTCTTTCATTAAAATACCAGCGGCTTTTTTATGAAGTATTTGCCGTTGTTTCTGAGTAAAAGAGTTCAGAAGGTTTTGACGTTGTTTCTCACTCATGAAACAAAACGTACCGGAATGATCTTCCCGCAAAATCCCGGATTGTACTTTATCGTCCAGAATGGCCAATATCTGTGAAGCCCTGAGTTTCGACAGGTCCAAAAGCCAGTCAATCGAAAATTCTCCTTCAAATAATGCTGCTGTTGCCAGTATTTCTTTTGATTCATTTTCAATCTGCATACTTGAACCTGTTTAAATCGAATAAAAACATGGAAAAATTGGATGTTTCAATTAGTATTCAATAAAATGTGTATAATTTGAATTTAAAAGGCAAGATATCATTTGGATGGGGGTCTGTAAATTGGATTTTCCGTGAAATATCTCATTTTAGTGGTATATCTCATATATTGCAAAAATTAAAATGGGGAAAGGTCGAGTAATGTCAGGAATCCAATCATTTTATTTCGGTGAGTTAACGGGGGCGTTTCTTAAAACAATGTGTCTTCGTAACTGATTAACTCTTCTTTGATTTTAATCAATTCTTCAGGCATTTCATCACCCATTTTTTCCATAATTTCAATGTCATTCAACAGATACTCCCTGACGCGATGGAGTTCATCTTTGAGTTTGTTGAATCTTCTCATTCTAATTTTCAACTCAAGCGCCCTAAGCTTTTGTTCTCTTTCAATTTTTTCAGCTTCAATGGACATGGTTTTACTCCAGATAAACAATATCAGAATTTTACAATATGATGAAAAAAAATTCCTGTTGGCAATCCCTATGTTGAGTGGGAGTTTGGATTCCGGTCACAATGAAAGTGCCCGTTCTAACACTGTATCATGCTGTAATATCAATATGTTTGAAATAAAAACAAATATTTTTACTATCAAAGGTAGTATTCTAACATATTTTACGTGATAACTCTTTATAAATCACCAACATTTCGGAAGAAGTGCATTTGTTAATACAGATACCGGTTATAAAAGCGTCGTCTAAAAATTAGTTCATATTCTGTTTACAAAATGTCCATTGTTTTTTGGGACTTATGCAAACTGATTATGTGAAGTTATTTTTTAACGATCCCTAAAAATCAACAGTAAATACTCACGATCAGTTGTATGGGAGTATCATTAAAAAAGAAACCCAAAGTATTCCAATCTTGATTTTACTTTTTCGAAGTCGGTTTTTCGAATAGCAATATGATAGTCTTCGACTTTTAGGATATATTGCCGGATGACTTCATCACCGGTTATAACATCAATTAGTTTCTTATTTTCCCTGGGAATTTTATAAACGGTTAAATCCGTTTGTTCTTTTAATGGATTGGCTCGCAGCAGTATTTTTTGGAAAAAATCCTGCCAATTTTCCGGCAGTGCTACCGGGATGGTTTCCTTAAATAGTTGAATTTTTTCTCGAATATCTCTTTCAGATGAACAATCACATAAAAACGATGTAAAATCAACCTTATAACGATTATGTCCGATCTTTTCAGCCATTTTGTCCAGCACAAGCTCAATTAATTTGTCTTGTTTTGACAGCAGAATGATTAATCGATCATCATCCAAAGTTGCTTCGGTTTCTTCTTCGGACAAAGAATCCGAATCATAGTGACGACTTTGTCCACACAAAAAAGCACCAAGAGTTGTTAATCTAACGTATTTTAATCCACTATATATACTTACCCAAGTCTGTTTCTCTTCTAAAAAGCTTTCATTTTCCGGTAGATTATATTTCAAGTCAACGAGACCAAATGATGAAAAAAGAAAAAACATGGCCTTAATCAACGGCTCTGAAATAGCCTTCTCAAACAATTGATCTGTGACATATAACCGTTTATTTCCCCAACCGTTCCATTCGGTGGTAAAAAAAACTGATCGTTCTGCTTCCTCTTTTTCAATCGGATTAATATCAATCTCCCTAAGCAGGCTGAAGCGGAGGAGTTGTTTAATCGAGATCCACTTATTAGGTGGTAGTTGCGTTAGTAGTTCAAAATAATTGCGGTGTGTCTCTTTGTCAGAATCACAGGAAATGCTTCCCCATCCTTTTAAGTGTTGAAGTAGTGAAAGTCCGATAAATCGGTCCGATGTCAAAAAAGCTTCAAACAGCTTTTTTAAAAGCTCCAGGGGATTTGCCATATTCGACGGAAAATCATTCAGCAATACCATCTGTACGATCAGATCGGTTTTAAGGGTTCTCAAATCCCTCTTTTCAGCATCCGGGTAAAACTCAGCGGATTCGCAATATTCAGCCAACCGAACAATTGAATTCTTATGGGGTGTTCCGTTTTTAGTGAGTTTTAAGTTATCCTGTCGAATAAAAGTGATAACCAATGGCAGAGTTTTTAGAATCCTTTCATTATCTTCATAAATAAATTCAGTGTTATTCGGTGATTTTAGCGGTTTAAGGTGATATCCCTGCGGTATCGGTAACTGGTTTTTCAGCTTTTTTCGTACCAATACCGGCAGATCAAGGTAGTAATTTTTTTCCCCTGTGGTCTGGCTATATTTGGATTCTTTAAATAAAAACAGGCAGAAATCGATATTGATGTCGTCCAGGGTGATCCCGTTTTGTTCAGTTGAACTGACCAGTAGATTCTCTTTTGTTCGACGATTCAGTTCTGTAATTTCCTGTTTTCCCTCCCAAACGATGGTTTCAAGAACTTTTGTGACCATATAAGGCAATGTTCCAAACCATTTTGAAAAAAGCTGTCTATCAGAAAGCAGTATGGACAGAAGCTTGACAATCTCCTTTTTCCGAATGGATAATCCGTTGAATTCCTCCGGGTTAAGGCCCCATTCATCAAAAATATCCGGATGTTGATCCAGAAATTTAGACAAATAGGTGTGAAAAATGTCGTCCAGCTTGCCGGAATCATAGGATCGATCCAGTGTTTCATCCAAAGAAAGTTTTGAATCGGTGCTATCCTTCTGCAAATCACCGGTTTTAGCCCAATATGTAGTCGATATCCTCTTCATCCAAAAACTTGCTGGAAATACTGTCGTTGGAAATAATGTTGTCAAAAAGAGCTTTTTTCTTCTCTTGCAGCTTTAATATTTTTTCTTCAATGGTGCCTTTGGTAATCAATTTATAGCTGAAAACAGTTTTGTTTTGACCAATACGGTGGCTTCGGTCAATGGCTTGGTTTTCCGCTGCGATATTCCACCAGGGATCATAAATAAAGATAGTGTCAGCCGAGGTTAGATTTAGCCCCTGACCACCTGTTTTCAAAGTCATCAGGAATACCTTACAATTGGGATCACTTTGAAATCGTTTGACGGGAATCCCTCGATCCCTTGTTGCACCAGTCATGGTTTCGTAGTCAATGCCTTCTTTGTTCAGATCTTCGGCCAGAAAATCCAATACTCCCAGAAAATTGGCAAACAGCAATATTTTATGGTCGTTGGCCACGGAATCCAGAATCTGTTCCAGCAACATCTCTCTTTTAGGGGATAAAATCTGACCTTCACTCTTCAATTCGGGAATAGAAGCAATCTGTCTCAATACTGTAATAGCTTGCAGGATATAGAATTGCGTTTTTTTGACCCCTTCTTCCTGAACCTGGTTTCTGATCGAATCATAATAAAAGGCACGACGTTGTTCGTAAAATTTTCTTTGCTCTTCAGACATGTCAACATAAAGCAATTGTTCTATCTTTTCAGGCAGATCATCCAGGACATCTTTTTTTAAACGACGCATCACAAAAGGAAAAATCTTTTTACGTAGCTCCTCCGCCACTTCTTTTTTGGCGTTTTGCTGGATAGGAAACAGGTAAAAGCGCGAGAATTTTTCAAATGATCCAAACATGGTCGGATTCAGGAATCGAAACAGGGAATACAACTCGCTGAGATTGTTCTCAATGGGCGTTCCACTTAAAGCTAATCGATTTTTTGCCTGTAACAGGATAACTGCCCGTGATATCTGTGAATGGATGTTTTTGATACTTTGCGACTCGTCCAGTACCAAATAATAAAACGCTTCCTCTTTCAATAATTCAATGTCATTACGCACCATAGCATATGTGGTGATGATCACCTGATGCTGCCTGGCGATTTTTAAATCCCTTTCATTCCCATAGTAAACATAAAAGGTCAGGTCCGGATTAAACTTCTCGATTTCGTTCTGCCAGTTAAAAATCAAACTTTTGGGAATAATAATCAAACTGGGTGTTTTTTCTTCCGGATAAATCGAAGACAGCAAGGCAATGGCCTGAAGCGTCTTGCCAAGACCCATATCATCTGCCAGACATCCACCTAAATTGTGTTTTTCAAGGTATTTTAACCATTTATACCCTTCAGTTTGGTAAGGGCGAAAGGTGGCGTTGACCTTCGGCAAATCGACCTCTTGATTATGCAGTTCTTTAAATCCCTGGAAAATCTCTTTGGAATGTGTGACCGCATCACCGGAAACTTTTTCATCGATCAATTCATCTACTAAAGGCAAATCAAAAAACGAAACACCCACTCCATCTTTTTTATCCAAAAAAATACGTTCCAATTTTTCGACATATTCCTGATTTAAAAGTGCTTTAGAACCATCATTCAGTTGAATATAGGAATTCCGCCGAAATTGGTGCAGGGCTTCAAAAAGAGAAAATACTTCTCCTTCAATAAATAATTCAGCATCACCTTCCAGAAAGTCGATGCCATGATTGAGGGAAAGACTCAATTCCGGTTTTGTCACATGCACGTTGTATGATTTCAATTTTTCAGAACCAAAAACGATATAATCGTCAATCATATGGGGCAGCACCTGCTGTACCAATGTCTGAGCCAGTGGGTCCTCGATGATGAATAGGTTATCCTCCATAAAAAAACCAGCATCATCCAATGAATCCCGTTCTCTTTTTAATCGATTTAGAGTTTTTTCAATTTCTCGGCAAATTGAGTAGGTATCGCCCGGCACAACATCGTTAATGACAATTGTATGTTCCAGATCGTTTAAAACAACGGTTTTGGTAATATCGTAATGATCAAAAAAATCGGGATCAAAACCCGGCAGGGTATTGGATACTCTCAGATATAAGGTATTGTCCGGGGCCACCCGCTCAAAAATCAAAGATGGTTTGGTGGTTTGAAAAGTGCCCGTTACTACCTTGTAATCGTTAAACTGGACCTTGACATTGTCACAGTAAGAAAAGAGAAGGCATAAGTATTTTTCGATTTCCGACGGAAAAATCAAGGTTTCAAAGGAAGTAATCAGCGAATAGTCGGCACCGGTGGGGGTTATCGGATATATAATCCCTTGGCTTATTACATTGGTTTCATTGACAAATCGAATATTATTAATTATGTTTCCCTGGTAATTCAGTACCAATTTACACTCCAACTGCCGGTTGCCTTCGATGGACAAAACCAGATCTCCGGTTTCTTCTGCATAACTAATGGGTTTAAGGTTTTGATCTACAAAGTTGTCACACTT
Source organism: bacterium (assembly GCA_041556995.1). Classification (GTDB taxonomy): domain Bacteria; phylum SAR324; class SAR324; order XYD2-FULL-50-16; family XYD2-FULL-50-16; genus JAHJTV01. Next base: position 65,580 of record JBFFHJ010000011.1, read on the forward strand.
TTTCAACTGCCAAAGTAAAAATCCATTTTCAGCAAGATTGATCCCATTCTCTTTTTTATCCCATTTTACGTTAAATTTGGATTTGCTTTCAATAAAATCAATGGCTTTTAGAACACTTCGGGAGTGACCCATATAATTCCGATAATCGACGGTTATTTCAACGCCTTTTTCATCAACCACCAGGAGTTTGGAAACGTTACCATGGAAAAACAGCTGGAATAGCAGATTTTGAACCGGTTTAATTCCTCTACTAACCGGATTTTTCTGTTTGAGTCGTTCAAAAATACTGGTATCGGAATCAGACATAAAAACTCCTGAAAAAACAATGTTTTTCAGATGAATAGTTTAAACAGTATAAAAATATGTTGATTTGAAATAAAAGACGACTGAAACGACATAATTTAAGGTGAATGAAACCACTCATGGTCGACGAATTTGTCGATATTTAGAATTACGCTGTTTTTTTAAATTCGCCAAGTGGAAATTCTGAATCGGATATGAATAAAAGGAGATACAGGACCCGGTTTTACGATGGGATACGTAACTGATTGAACGTAGTTTTAACCCCCACAGACCTCTGGTAATGGGAGGAATGAAAAAATATGCTGCGGATTCACGTAATCCCCGTTTATGGGGGATTACGAAGTGTTACAGTATTAATTGAACTAAAAAACAAAGGCGACGCCTAAACCAATGACGTTGCCGTCAAATTTTTCGTCTTCAATGCCAGTAACGTCATCTTTGGCTTTAACTTTGGCGTTAACGCTGTGATAACTAAGATGAATATCGAGAAAAGGAAATATGGGAAAACCCAATTGTCCCCACCACTGATAGGCTGAACCCATGCCGCCTGCTTCCCAATAATCACTGCACTTTGTTCCTCCAGATACATCGCAATCTAGTGAGACATTACCGATCCCCAAACCGATCGTAAAATTCACAATTGGTATGGGTGTTAGATAAAACACATCTATCATCTGTGTGTTTAGCTTTATATCCTCCATACCGGAAGAATCAGGAGACTTTAGTTTTGTTTCATAAACTTCTAATCCAAGACCAATCATTATGGGAAATTTTACATGAGCCATGGCACCTGATACACCATCCGTTTCAACGTCTCCATTAACTGTTTCCCAAGAAGTGGAAGTCGTGTGCATGACGGGAACCCCGACACTGACGGAAAAAAGTTCGGCAAAGGCACTGGTGTTAAATGTACATATTAAAAGTCCGGCAAAAATGATTGAAAAGAGTTTTCTAGAAATCATCTGTCCTCCAAGTTTGATTAATAAAATGATGTAAGAAATGCACAAAAAAGAAACCATTAAATAATCGATAGAGTATTTCCATCCAATTTGAGTGCCAAAATCCAAAAATTGACTTTTTAGAGGTTATTCTTACCATTTATTCTATTCCTGGCAAGGAAAAGTTATCGTCTGATTTTATGGACAGAACAATGACATAAGAAGTTCCCACCAACTATCATCCTGAGTCACAAATACCAATTAATGCAATTAAACAACGATAAGGTTTTACATAAATATCATCAAGTCAAAGTTTTGCCATCTGCTATTCTGAGGAGACGCAACCGGGAATTTCTCAAGACCATAAAACCTTGACATTGCTTAACATCATGGTAAATTTTTTGCAGTGAGTTGTATAATTCAGACTGGGAGGATCTCTCTGAATTCACAGAGATTTTTAATGTCGCTTGGGCTTCAGAAAAACAATGTGAGATAATCGGCTTTTTTGAATAACATAAACATGAAGATAATTGGCTAATTATTGATTCCATCAATATATAATATTTCAGACGATTAGTAAGACATCATTATAAGAATGCCTCATCCAAAGTAAGACGATCATTGATCGAAATAACGGTTGTGTATATAGTGGAATCTTGAATTATTGAAATTAATAACGCCTCTCGATGTCGCCCTTACTCAGGGCAGCCTATGATGCGATTTCCCTTGCTTTTTTATGATGGACCTATTAAAAAAAATCGATCTTTTACAAGTAGAATTAACCAGAAAATGGCACGAAAAGGTGTTTGAACCGAACTCACAAGAATTTCTTGATCTGGTTGCACAACAGCATTTACAGAACTTTCTTCTTTGGCATGAAGAAGATATTGCCCGGGCGCCGGATGTGGATGACCATGAAATTGCCCGGGTAAAACGCAGCATTGACCAACTGAATCAAAAACGAAATGACCTTATTGAACAGTTGGATGCAGCCATTCTGAATCTGTTACATCAAAAAGGGATTTCCTTGTCCCCAGAGGCACCTGCCAATTCTGAAACACCCGGCAGTATTATTGATCGCTGCTCGATTATGGCACTGAAGATTTTTCACATGAAAGAGCAGACTCTTCGCACAGACGTTGACAGAGACCATTTGGAAGAATCATCGGATAAAGTCAAGGTACTGCAAATTCAGAGGGAAGATCTTTTTACCTGTCTTTATCAATTGATACAGGATGTTAAAGATGGACAACGACGATTTGGCATTTACCGTCAATTTAAAATGTATAACGACCCAACCCTGAATCCAAAGATTTATATGGCTTCAAAGCAATGTCACTAAATTAGACGTTACTTTCTGTCAATCCGAGTTACATGTGTTGGCAAGTCGGCAAAATTTTTGCAGTTAATTTAGTTGTGGTATAATGGTTTTACCGTTTTATACTTGGTTGAAATTTTTAATAAAAATTTCTGGTTAGTTAATAGGAGGGACGACCAAGGATCTCTCAAGATAAAAACAATTGATGTCGTTTAACATCGTATAGAGCTGGGTACAAACGACCTTGTTTATTTGGAATGAAGGGGCATTCATATATAAACAGGTTATTTTCAGATATCGCCTGGGTTCCATAGAGATTCCTCAGGTCGCCTTGGGCTCCCATCAGAATGACACAAACAGGTCATTCTTTTTTAAACAGAACAGTTACACAGCGGTTTATCCAAAATTCTAAAACGTGTATTAATACAAAACCGGCAAAAATATCCGCCTTTTAGTTCTCGGATGCCGGATCTATAAAGCTCACTACCTATAAACAATAAAAAATGAATTTAAAAAATACAAACGATTATAAAATGGTTATTTTTGATCTGGACGGCACAATTTTGACTCAGGATTTTAAACTGTTGGATGAAACTGTTGCAGCCATTCAGGATATTCGCAACTTAGGATTCAGGGTGACAGTTGCTACGGGAAGAAGTTATAAAAGTGCCAAGCCTTTTCTTGATCGGCTTGATATTGTTGAACCAATGGTGTTCAGCAATGGGGCGGTGTTTGACAATCCCGAAACTGGTGAAAGGGAAATGATTGCCGGGATTCCCCTGGAAAGTGCCTTAATTGTACTGATGTTATTACCGGAATATGAAATATCAGCAAAGGTGATTTTGGTAGGTGGCGATCCGTATAAGTCGGATAATACGCCCTGGCCGGATGAAGGAGAACACTTTGAGGTGGGAAAAATCACACCCAATTTAAAAGCTGAGCTGATGGAAGATCCAGTAAAGATTGTGTTTTATGCCAATCAGGAGCAAATGGATGCTTTTGAGGCACGATTAAATGAAGTTCTGGGTACAAAATCCCAGGTCCGTCTCTTTCGATCCCACGAGCGTTATGTTGAAATGACCAACAAAAATGTGTCCAAAGGAAGAGCTGCCAAAATGCTGATCGAAAAACTGGGTCTTACCAGCAGTCAAGTCATTGCAGTGGGAGATCACGATAATGATTTTGAAATGATTCGAGATTTTGGATTGGGTGTGGTGGCTGGACCAGGAACGCAGCAATTGAATGAAGTAAAAAATTATCAGGTGCCATACCCGGAAAATCAAGGAATAGAAAAACTGCGTGATTGGATTGCCGATGGTTGTCCAATCACGTGATTCAGACATATTTCAACAACACTTGGACTAATGTATTGATTTTCATAGGTTTAGTGATATAATCCTTCATGCCTGCTGCGTAGCATCTTTTTTTCACCTCGTCGGAAACATTGGCAGTCAAGGCAATAATGACCGGCTGTTTTTCCCCACTAAGTTCCGTGCAGATCGTCCTTGTGGCCTCGATGCCATCCATTTCCGGCATCTGTAGATCCATTAGAATCAGGTCAAATGACTCTTTTCTCACACACGCAACTGCTTCCAATCCATTATTGGCCATATGGGGTGAATATCCCAGTTTATTCAATACTTTGGAAATTATTTTTTGATTCATATGGTTGTCTTCGGCCACCAGGATTTTTAATGGATAGTGTTTTGAAAAAGCTTGGCTCAGCGGAACGGCATCCTTGTTTGTAAGTTCGGAGGATAGAACATTTTTCTGCCAGTTTTTAGAAACTTCAGAGACCTTCATGGAAAAAGTGAAAACTGATCCTTTTCCAGGTTTGCTACTGGCGGTAATCTCGCCCTGCATATGTTCAACCAGCTTATGACAAATACTTAGTCCGATGCCAGTACCTTCAAATTTTCTTGCATAGGATGAATCGGCCTGGGTGAATGGCTTAAACAGCTCAGGGATGTGATCTTCCGCAATACCGATACCCTTATCCTGAATAGTAAAGCGGATGTCGGCTGTGCCATCATTTTTTGATGTTTGTGTTACCAAAAGGCGTATCTCAACTTTTTCTGAAAACTTTACAGCGTTATCGAGCAGATTTCGTACCACCTGCTTAAATCCTCTTTCAAATCCAATGACTGTCTGAGAAACCGAGGGATCGATATGGGTTATCAGCTTAAGACCTTTTTTTTCGGTATGGATTTGGTAATTGTCCACAATTTCCCGGATGTTTTTTTCAATTGAAAACGGCTTGTTTTCAATTTGGATCGTACCTGATTCCAAGTTGCTGTAATCGAGGATGTTTCGGATTAAGGTTAAAAGGCTCTCGCTGCCGGCTTTAATGGTATCCATACAGTCTTTCTGTTCCGGACTCAATTCCATTCCGTATATCAGATCAGTCATTCCCATAATACCGTTTAGAGGTGTCCGCAGCTCATGACTCATTACCGCTAAAAAGTCGGATTTGGCTTTTGCCATGGATTCAGCGTTTTCTTTGGCTTTGATTAATGCCTGTTCCTCTTTTTTCTTCTTGGTATAATCACGGAATACCACTACCGCGCCCCTGGTGCCTTCATTTTCCTCGGATATTAATAAGCGACTGCCGGCCTGAAGCCAAATGCCTTCTTTAAGTGTATGGTTTTTTACATAAATTTCTTCCGAATCGACCTCATCACCTTGCAACGCTTTCAACATGGGAAGCTCATCTGTTGAATAAAGGGTCGTTTCATCATCATGATAGAATCCGAGTGTTTCCGGCCATTCCTTAAAATCCATGGGTACTGCCAAATCACCAATCATGTTTATGAAAGCGGCATTGACATGCAGCATTTTGCCATTCATTGTGGTTACTACCACACCATCACTCATACTACCCAGAACCGATTGCAGAATGACCTCTTTTTGTTGAAGATTGTCTTTCGATTTTGCCAGTTCCTGTTTTTTTACATGTAATTCATCGGATGTGGCTTTAAATCCTTTTACCCGATTGGTGGTCAAGGCCAGTTTGTCTGTTAGAATATCCAGAAATATCTTATATACCATGGATCTCAGTTCAGTATTTTCTGAATCAAAGATCTCAGTGGCGGGAATTGCAAAAACTGTAACAGGAGATTTGGCAATAATGGAGGCTGTGGTAATTCTTTTAGTGATCATGCTCATTTCACCAAAAATATCACCTATGCGGTTTATGTCTGTGATGAATTCGTCTTCTGCATAAACGGAAACGGTTCCACGGAGAAGAATAAAAAACCGATTGTTTTTCTGACCTTCGTGAATAATAATATCATCCTGCCTGAAATCCTCCACCAGTGAGTGAGTGATAAGTGCTGACAGTTCCTTATCACCAAACTGATTGAATAGTCTTGCTTTTTTCAAGGTATCAAGAATTTCATCTTGATCAATTTTTGCATCCATGAAGCGTATCTGAAAGCGAAAGACAATAAATGCTGAACATTTTCTCAGGAATCAAGGTTAACATCAATAATATTAATTCAATATATACATCATATTAGGTTTCATTTCATCCATAAATGATGGAGCTATGTAATAAGTTTACACTAATCATCCATTATACAGTAATAAAATCGTTTTGCTGGTATAACTTTTATATTTATGCTTTTGAGACAAGTCCTCTTTTTGTTGTTGAAGTGAAATCAATAAATCGGTCAAGGATGGGACTGGCAGGTAACTCTTTTTTTAGCGCATCAATGGCAATTTTAGGCACCATTCCACTACAAAAATAAATGGAATAGATCTTTTGGATTTGGTTAATTTCGTCAGCAGTAATGCCATTTCGTTCTAACCCGACCCGATTCAGTCCAAGCAATTCAGCCCGGTAGCCGACACACATCATGTATGGTGGAATATCCTGGTAAGCCACACTGTAGCCGCCAAGCATGGCATAATCTCCGATTCTACAGAACTGGTGGACCCCAGATACTCCACCTGTCACCACAAATGATCCCATCTGTACATGCCCTGCCAATGTAGTGGCATTTGCCAGCATACAAGAATTCTCTATACTGGAATCATGGGCCAAATGGGCATGAGCCATGATCTGATTATTATTGCCGACTTTTGTTATACCGGTGCCGTTAAAAGTCCCACGATTGATGGAAACATATTCTCGAATTTCATTATCGTCACCAATAACCACTTGGGTGGGTTCATTTCGATGAGCTTTATCCTGGGCGGACAAACCGATTGAAGTATACGGACCAATGATATTTCTGCATCCAATGGTGGTTTTCCCCTTGATGGTGACATGATTTTCAACAACGGTTTGCTCACCAATAACCACTTCCGGTCCAACAATGGAATAGGGACCCACGCTGGCATCTTTGGCGATTTGAGCATTGGGATCAACGATGGCGGTGGGGTGAATTAATGGTTCTCCCATACATTTTCTCCAGGAGTCGAAAAGTGTTTTGACATGAAAGCTATAAATCAACCGCTAACTCAGCAGTCTTGTTTCATATTGTCATTATTGGTTATAATCAGGCAACTCCATAATGACTGTCCCAATCTTTCCAAATCGGCTCATACCCCTGAAGATACAACATTTTTGAGATTGTTTGAGGCGACCGGTCATCATTAATTCGAAATTGTTCCAATTCTTTTGATGGTGATGAATATCCCCCGGGATCGGTCTTGGAACCAGCACTGAGTGAAGTAATACCTAGTTTCACAACGTTATTTCTAAAGGTTTCGGATTCACGGGTGGAAAGCGATAACTCGACATTTTCATTAAAAATACGATACGCACAAATGATCTGTACCAGGTTTCTATCGGAAACAATGACCCTAGGTTCCATGATACCGATTGCAGGGCGGAGTCGAGGAAATGAAATGGTGTATCTGGTTTTCCAGTATGTTTTTTCCAGATAGTTCAAATGCAAACCAACATGCCAAGCATCTGTACGCCAGTCCGTCAGTCCCAGTAAACAACCCAGGCCGATTTTATGGATACCGGCTTTTCCTAATCGATCCGGTGTTTCCAGGCGATAATTAAAATCCGCCTTTGATCCCCTGGGATGGAACTCCCTATAAGTATTTCCATAGGTCTCCTGATAAACCAACACAGAATGCAAACCCAAGCGGGTTAACCGCTCATATTCCACCTGTTCGAGCGGTTGAACTTCCATGGAAATATTTGAAAAATAAGGGCGAATTAAACGCAGCACGTTTTCAAAATAGTCAATGCCCACCTTCTTGTTTGATTCACCGCTGACGAGCAGCACATGGTCAAAACCGTATGACTTAATCATTCTAACGTCGTCCAGTATCTGCTTATTGCCAAGGGCAATTCGTGGTATGCTGTTTTCCCTTCGAAAACCGCAGTATAAGCAACTGTTGTTGCACTTGTTGGATAAATATAACGGGATGTACATCTGGATGGTGTTGCCAAAACGTTTTTTGGTAATGTGATGACTTAACTGCGCCATCTCTTCAATAAACGATGAAGCTGCCGGCGATAACAGTGCCATTAAATCATTAAGATCTCTGTTTTCTTTTTTCTCCAATGCTGCCCCAACATCGGACTCGGTTTTGTTATAAATGGCTTTTTGGATGGTTTCCCAATTTTGTTTATCTAATATGTTCTTGAAACTCATTAATTTGGCTCCTCCAAAAATGCAGTAAATGGGCTACTGGGATTGGCAGCGTTGGTCGCGACACCGAGTTTTGCTAAATAGGCTTTATGACCTGCCTGCACCGCCAGTTTAAATGCCATGGCCATTTCTTCAGGATCATTGGCAATGGCAATAGCCGTGTTGACCAGCACTGCATCCGCACCCATTTCCATTGCTTCCGTAGCATGGGATGGAGCGCCCAGGCCTGCATCAATAACCACCGGCACCTGACTTTGTTCGATAATAATTTCGATCATTCGTCGGGTTTGTATGCCGGAGTTGCTACCGATGGGAGATCCCAACGGCATAACAGCAGCCACACCGACCTCTTCCAGGTGTTTACAAAATACCGGATCGGCATTGATATACGGCAGTACTACAAACCCTTTTTTTACCAACTCTTCAGCCGCTTTGATGGTTTCTCGATGATCCGGTAACAGATAACGGGGATCCGGATGAATTTCCAGTTTTATCCAATTGGTTTCCAGGGCTTCCCTGGCCAGTTCAGCTGCAAAAACAGCTTCTTTTGCCGTTCGCACGCCGGATGTGTTGGGCAATAAATGAACATCTGGCAGCATCAGGTGATTAATCATCATATCTTCCGAATCATTCGGATTAAAGCGTTTCAAAGCAACCGTCACCAATTGCGATCCTGAAACCCGAACCGTTTTTTTCATAAGCGAATGAGAGCTGAACTTTCCGGTTCCCAGAAAGAGTCTGGACTTAAATTCCCTGTTTTTAATGATTAAGTTTTCCATGTTTATTCCTTTACTTCTTTTTAGATGAAGTTCTTTGCCGGATACTGATTTATCAAAAGGTGACAGCAGTATGGGCACATTTTTTTAGCTTAGAATTTAAATATATCTAAAGGTCGGCTAAGAAATTGATTCACATTCTGCGTACAAAATGTCTATTGTTTTTGGACGTTTGTAAACAAATTATATGACGTTGTTTTTTAATGATCTTTAAATATAAACTTATGATATAATTAGTTTTTTTCTGCAATTCTTAGTCGATTCCGGGATGCCTTGATATATAAAATTTCTCTTCGAATGTTCAAGAAATTTTGAACCGGATCATTGGTTTTCCAAACGGCACCCAGAACTGCCGCTCCTGAAAATCCCAGGTGATAAATTTTTTTAAAATTGGCAATTTCACATCCTCCCAAGGCCACAACATCTGCCTCCGTTTTGCTAAGCACTCTTTTTACTTCAGATAAATCAAAAGAACTGCCGTAATTTTTCTTGGAAATACTTTGAAAAATGGGACTTAAAAATACATAGGCATATTTTTTCAGATTCTTTTTTAATTCTTTTAAATGATGGCATGACATGCTTAACGTAAAATTCTGGTTTTTTAGTAATAATTGCTTTTGTTTTATCCATGTCCTGAGCTTTTTACGTTTCTGACTCTCTGTCAGATGAATGCCTCTCAATGGAAAATCCATCATCAAACTGTAATGAGAATGAATCACAATTCTGTTATGATACTCCGGTTTGATATCTGCAATTAGCATGGCCATTTTTCGTTTCCTGGAGCTTGGCTTTCGTAGGTGAAGAATTTCAAGGCCATTTTCAAACATGCGATTGAGAAAACGACTTTCATTAGTAAGATACTCAGGATGAGAAATAAGAATCAGTTTCATTTTAAGTAAATATGGTTGATGGATGATCTAAAATAACCATCAAGGATCTTCCTTGACGTATAGATGTCCTCCGGCTTTTTTAAATTCTTCGGCCCGTTCCTTTTTCCCTAAAGATAAGGCTTCAGCTTCTGTCAAGTTGTGTTTTTCCGCATAATCCTTAACGGAGTGGGTAATTTTCATGGCACAAAACTTGGGACCGCACATGGAGCAAAAATGAGCAGTTTTGTGATCTTCCGACGGTAACGTCACATCATGAAAACCAACTGCTTTTTCCGGATCAAGGGCGATGCTGAATTGGTCTTTCCACTGGAAATTAAATCGGGCCGAACTCATGGCGTTGTCCCTGAATTGTGCAGCTGGATGACCTTTGGCCAAGTCGGCGGCATGAGCAGCCAATTTGTATGTAATGACGCCTTCTTTCACATCTTCCTTATTGGGTAAGCCAAGATGTTCCTTGGGCGTGACATAGCAAAGCATTGATGTGCCATACCATCCGATCATTGCTGCACCAATAGCAGAAGTAATGTGGTCGTAACCCGGGGCGATATCGGTTGTTAAAGGCCCAAGCGTATAAAATGGGGCTTCATGACAATATTCCAACTGAAGATCCATGTTTTCCTTGATCAAGTGCATGGGAACATGTCCCGGACCTTCAATAATGGTCTGTACGTTATGTTTCCAGGCGATTTGGGTTAATTCACCCAGGGTTTTCAGTTCTGCTATCTGGGCTTTATCGTTAGCGTCGGCAATGGAACCAGGGCGAAATCCGTCTCCCAGAGAAACGGAAATATCATAGGCCGCCAGAATCTCACAAATCTCATCAAAATGAGTATATATAAAACTCTCTTCATGATGAGCCAGACACCACTTGGATAAAGAGGAACCTCCACGTGACACAATACCTGCGACTCTTCCGGCTGTCAGATGGATGAACTGTAGTCTCACCCCGGCGTGAATGGTAAAATAATCCACTCCCTGCTCAGCTTGTTCAACCAGGGTGTCACGAAAGATTTCCCAGGAAAGATCATCCGGCTCGCCATTGACTTTTTCCAATGCTTGGTATATTGGCACCGTTCCCACCGGAACTGGAGAATTTCGTATAATCCATTCCCTGGTTTCATGAATATTGTCGCCGGTGGACAGGTCCATGATAGTATCAGCCCCCCAACGGCATGACCAAACCGCTTTTTCCACCTCATCTTCGATATTGGATTTCACGGCTGAATTACCAATGTTAGCATTAATTTTGACCAGAAAACGTCTGCCAATTATCATCGGCTCACATTCGGGATGATTGATGTTGCCGGGAATGATCGCCCTGCCGGCTGCGACTTCCTGCCTGACAAATTCCGGTGTTATTCCATTTTTCGGTAAAACAGCACCAAAACTTTCTCCATTATGACATTTAGCCAGTTCCGGTGATTGTTCTTTCATTATATCAATTTGTTGGTTTTCACGAATAGCAACCCACTCCATTTCTGGTGTGATGATTCCCTTTTTGGCATAATACATCTGACTGATTTGCTTTCCGGGTTTTGCCTTATTCGGTTTGGATATGTTAGGGAATCGAATAGCTATAAGTTTGGGATCCGAAATTCTTTGAGCAGTATAAGTCGAACCAAACCGATCCAATTGCTCAACATCACCTCGTTCCAAAATCCAAGGCAGCTTAAACTTATTTAATCCTTCTCGAATGTCCAGTTTAATTTCCGGGTCAGTGTACGGACCACTGGTATCATACACAAATAATGAACGATTACTCAAGATGATTTCTCGCATTGGCACACGAATGTTGTGAATTCGGCCACTTACGTAGACTTTTTTTGAGTTGGGAAATGGTTCACGCGAGATTACGCTTTGGTCGGGGGTGTTTTTAGATATTTTTAATTGATTCATAGGAATTCACTTTGTTAGGTCGTTTTTTTTCGTCACAAGTTCTGTTAAAAATCTGAGCTGCATTCAAATAAAATCATCCTCCCTGGGTAGGATTGATAATCAAAATGGAATCACCATCGGATAGATGATGGGAATCCCATTGTTTTCTGGGAATTACATCTTCATTTACCGCCACTGCAAATCCTGGTGTTTTATACAATCCTTCCGATTTCAATAGATCTGCCATGGTAATACCTTTGTTTAATTCAACAGATCGATCATTAATATTTAGTTTCATAAAAGTGTTTTTCCTGTTCAGAAAGAAGTTGCCGGAAATCACTGGTAACATATTACATTACATTGCCGGTGTAATGACAAAAAATAACAAAATTGGATACGACCTGGGATGGATAAAGTGAGATGATCAGTTGATATGGCGTTTTGAAAAGCTTCTTACGACATTCCCTACGCCGGTATTATCCAGTTCAGGTTCCTGGGTCTGATCTCAGCACAAATAGCACCCCAAGTCGTTTTTATCTGGTATTAAATGATGGATATGAAATTATTGCATAATTATGGAATCTAAAAATTTTCGAAACTGTCCCGATTATAAATGAAACCTGTTATTCCATGTTTCATTTATGCCGGTAGAAACAATCTGGTGTGCCGGATGAGGAAAGGTATAAGAGATGGATTGATGTCGCAAACGACATTCCCTACGCTGGAATTATCCATATCAGGTTCCTGGGTTTGATCTCAGCCAAAAGCACCCCAAGTCGTTGTGTTTTTTAGCATAAACTATGTTGATTCCTAAATCAACCGGTTTTGGAAGTTTGGCAAAGCAAATTGACTATAACCCGCAACCCTGCAAAAAAACTGTGACTGGTATCTACTGAATTACTTAGTTTATTGTAATCACGGATAAAATAATATTATTAGATAAAATTGATCAGAACTATTAGTTAAGTCCAGATAAATAGCGATTTTGAGAGACAGAACCAATTAGCTCTGGAATGTTTGGGTTTTACCAATTAATCAAAATCTGTTAATGTCGTGTTCCTTAAAGTTATTTATGACTTTATGACTACTAACAGCAATCCGAGGTACTCATAATTAGTTGGGAGGATCTGCCCGGAGACCGTTTCATTATGGTTAAATGCTTTTGCAGAATAAAACCATAAGGTTTAAACAAGGAAAGAAAAACTCATATATATCAGATAAATATAGTGATTAATAAATATATGTAAATAAAGGTTTAAGTAATTATTGCGAGGATCAATATGAAAGAATCCAAGACAATGAATAAAGATAAACTCCAACAGGAATTGAAAGAGAGAATGTTGGATCTGTTTAGTACCATTGCCGATGAAAAAAGGGTCCTTTATACCGAAAATCCGAATGAAATCCCGGCAAAATCAGAAATTCACAATATCATATCCACATGTGGCAATCAAAATGCTGCGATCTCAGGAGCCATTAGCCTGGTTCCCGGTCCACTGGGTATGGCAGCGGCTGTTCCGGAAATCGTATTAATCATCCGAAATCAAGCCAAAATGATTTGTGATATCGGTGCCGCAATGAATCAAGTTGACGTTATAACACAGGAACTGCTGGCTGCTGTTTTTACCGAGACTTTTGCCAGGGGGAAATTGGATCTGATTTCTATCGACAAAGGCAAATTAACCATCAAAAAAACATCCACCGGTGTATTTCAGGAAATGGTTACCCTGCTGGCAGGCAGGCTAACCCAGCAACTACTGCGAGCAATGATCAGTAAATGGATACCTGTTGTGGGGGCTGTTGCTGTATCAGCTTGGTCGAAATATTCAACCCGAATGATTGGGAAAAAGGCGGAAGAGTTTTTTCAAAAAGAGATAAAAATCCTGGAAGATCTTGAGGAAAAAACCATTAAGATAGAAGCCGAATCAATTCCTGTCATTGATGAAAGCCAACTCATTAAAAACCGGATTTTGTCACTTTCCAACCTGATGAAAATCGATAGCAAAATTAAAGTAGTGGAATTTGAATATATCGAAAATATGATCAAAAATTCCAACCTTGATGACAAAATGAAAGACGAATTGCGCCAATCAGTAACTGCAACCGGAATGAGTGAGGTTGACTATAGCGTCTTTCCGAAAGGTTATATCGAAACCATCGGTCTAATTATCGATATGGTTGCCTTGGCAAAACGAGATGGAGAGTTTCATGCTAAAGAAAAGGCGTATATCATGGACATTGGCTGTCGGGTGGGTATGTTAGAGGAACAGATTCAAGCTATTATGGATACTTAAAAACGATCCCACACTAATTAATTCGGCTGATCCTTTTTTTGTGGTGGATTTTCCGGTATTTCACCACACACAATCTGGGCAGCTTTAAAAGGTGTTTCCGCATATACGATTTTTCCCATATACTTAGCCAAAACTTTGTACTTGTTTTTATCAATGAGCTTGATTTTGATGCGCTGACCGGCATAGTGATCACAAGCGAAGATATAAGAACCTTGGTCATCTTTCATTTTATACATAATAGCATATCCCATGACTGGAATAAGCATCAACGTCACCATATAAAATAGAATCTTTTTCATTTTCATCTGTATTCAAGTAATTATGGGAAAAGCTGTTCTGTAAAGTCCTGCTTTTTAAGAAATTTTCTTTTGCAGCGGCATGTCCAGCAGACTGTCTCGTCGCATGCTAAGCAGTTTTTCTATCTCCTTTATGCCTCTTTCATAATCTTCTGTTTCCGATTCCCTGATGCGGCAGAAAATATTCTGAATTCTGCGCTCAAAAGCCATATCATTGATTTCTTTCCGCCACCGTTTTTTTACTTCAAAATAAGTCGATGCTATTTCACCATTTTTTTGAACAATCGAAATAATTGAATGACCACTGTTTTTTAGGTTCTTTTGACTGGCATTCAGTTTGTTATCCCAGTCTTTCTGATTTCGTTTATTAACAATGGCTTTAATCCGCTGTTCATGTTCAATTTCTTTCTTCCATTGTTGTTTGGCCTTTTCATACTCGTCATTTACCAACAGATCGATTTCATTATAGTTGAATGCTGGTGAGGTGTATATCTTGTTTATTAGTATTAATAAAAAAACAAACAGCATCATAGCTATTATGATACGAAACGGAACAAAACAAAAAATGACAAAAAGAAATATACCGCCAGTAATCAATATAAAATGATGAACAAAGATACTCGGCGAAAAATTGACAATATTGCTCGGATTTTTCATTGTCGTATCCTGGTTTTTAAATCGTTACCACCGATGCCAATCCACTCTCGGCAAACTATACCTTTGAACTATTCTGTTGATATTAAAATGGAATAAACTGAATGTATTCCATTTATAATTAAATGCAAAATCCATGGTATTTTTTGATCATCCTTTATGCATTTAAGATTTACAGAGCAGGATTTTCAGGATGACAGGCGAAATCTGAATTTTGGGAGATTTTGTTTGGACACTAATTAAAATTAAGAAAAATATCTTTAAAAAAGAATAGAATAGGCAGTATTATCAGGAGAAAAGCTATGGAATTAACTATAAAAACACCAGACGCCATTCTTGAGTTCAAATTAAAAATAACAGAAGTGACGACAGTATATATAGCTGTTGGCATAAATGATTGGATCATAATCACCAGTTTGATATCCGGACCAAAGTCGGTGAAACTGATGAATGCAAATGATAATAAAGGGATGAGCAGAAACTTTTCAATCGCCAGGATTAAATGTTCCACTTTGATTGGATTAAGATCGCCAAATCTAAAATTGGTGCCCAAGGTAAAATAGTATAAGGAAATTGAAATAATCAGAAGAATATTCAACGGGAAATAAATGTCCGGTCTGTCAATCCCACTTATTTTTAATCCAATAGCAATTAGGACAGCGTAAAGCGGCATATTCCTGAGAGTAATAAAAAAGTCCTTCAGAAACTTTTTAGTAAAGATCTCCTTGCGTTTTTGAATTCCGGCATAAGGAAAAATAAACAAAAAGGTGAAAGGGATAAAATACATAAGAAAAATAGCCGATAATGCCAATCCCTTTTCTCCGGCAAACATAAAACAGAGAACCCCACCCATGGTGAAGCCGTGATTGGCCAGAGATGATCCGATGATAAATGTCTTACGACTTTTTCTATCACCTTTTAAGATGGGTAGGAAGGCGTAACCCAGTATAAAACCTAAAATCACCATTCCCAGTCCGGTAAACGGCAAGACAATCATTTCCGCAGTCAAGGAAAGTCCCCAAATACTCCATAATATAATGGGAGGTTCAAAAACAGTGAGGTTCAGATTGACAATTTTTTTTGCCGTTGCGGGCAAGTCAACAAAACTCTTACTGAGAATGGAACCCATCAGAAAGGGACCAAGGATCATCAGCTGAAATATAATCATAGTTAGGGGTCAGGCTTGCGTTATTGCGTTTAAAATTTATTATTTCCACCTCTTTTTTACAGTTGTTAACGCAATAACGCAAGCCTGACCCCTAACTTATAATACACGAACAATAATATCAATCTGCTCGTGGCTGTAACCCTTTTGTTTATCGGCAGATAAAAACTCAAGTGCTTTTGATTCTCCGTCGGGATTGTTAGCGTATATTCTATCCCCGCATTGAAGACTTTGCTGAACATTCAGCGGAATGACCACTTTTCTGAACTCGAAGTGTAAGCCGCTTTTCATTTGATTAAACCGCTTTTGAGAGATTTTGATGCTCAGTATTTTGTTTATAAATCTGATTTTTTTTCTTTTATCCGAATGCGGCACTGATTTATCCCCTACCCGATTTTTAGTACTTTTGCTCCACGAATTTTACGTTTTTTTAGCTCCAACAAAGCTCGGTTGGCATCAGCCAGTGGAAATTCCTGAATTTCTGGTAAAATTGGTATTTCAGCAGCCAGGTTAAGAAATCCACTCACATCTTGCCGACACACATTGGCCACGCTTTTGATCTCTTTTTCCATCCATAAATGGGATGGATAATCAAGACCGGATAAAACATTTTTATCCGTTTCTTCTTTGCGAATGGCGTTAATTACCAGTCTTCCACCCGGCTTTAAATTTTTCATGGCTTCCATAACAGGTGTCCAGGCAGGTGTAGTATCGATGATAGCATTCAATGGTTCTGGTGATGAGTCCATTGTCCCTCCTGCCCATACAGCACCCAAATCTAATGCAAATTCCTGTTCGTTTTTGCTTCTGGCAAATACGAATACCCTGGAATCCGGAAAATGATGTTTGACCATCTTTAGAACCAAGTGGGCCGATGCGCCGAAACCGGTCAAACCAAGTGTATCCCTATTTTGAATCCCAGTCAGGTTCAATGATCGGAACCCTATAGCCCCGGCACAAAGAAGCGGCGTGGCTTCTGAATCGGAGAATTTTTCGGGAATGGAATAGGCAAAATCCTCCCTGACAACTATATATTCGGCGTATCCCCCATGGACATCCCTGCCCGTAGCCTTGAACCTCTGACAAAGGTTTTCCATACCGCTCAGGCAATATTCACATGTTCCACAAGCATAATAAATCCAGGCGACTCCCACTCTATCCCCCCTTTTATGCATTTGAACCGTTTTTCCCAAAGCTTCAACCTTGCCCACAACCTGGTGACCTAAGATAACCGGCAGGTGCGGTGGTGGTGTTCTGCCTTCAATTTCATCCAGCTCTGTATGACACACGCCACAGGTTGAAACTTTTACCAGGATTTCATCATCCGCCGGTTCAGGATCCGGCATATCGGTTAATTCCAATGGTGTATCATTATTCTTTAGATTGCATATTCGGTGTAAAACCATCGCCTTCATCTGTTATTAACTCCTTAAAATGCTCTTTTTCATGTTTTAATCCACAGTGAAGAACTCCTGTTAACGAACATGAATGAATACTTTCGAGAAATACAATGTACTCGCTCCAAATAAAATGAATTTTATTTCAAACATTTTGCCGAACACCAGCTTATCTACTCAGGATAAAAATTTTTAATTTTTATAATTCCAGTTCAGTAGCTCTATTTTCTCGATTCATATCATTTTTTTCCATTAAAATCATTTATTAAATGAACTTCCATCAACATCGGGCTGGATTTTTAAGTCAGATATACATGCTTTTAATCAACTGATCTGGAAAAAGACATGAAATAGGCACGGTTTTGGAATTTATATGAATATGTGAGAATTGTTAGCAACTTAAATGTAATAAAAGTTATTATAAATCAGATGTTTGTCTTTTTTGGTATACTTAAGGAAAAATTTTCCTGGATCAAGTTACCGTTTTTTAAGAAACCACGGCCTTTATATTTACTTGAAACATAATCAATACTGGTTTCCTATTATTAAAGAAGAAAATCGATGAAAACCCCTCATAAAAGAAAGAATTACTCATCAGCTATTTTCTTAAAATATTCTTTGATGTTAATGAGCTGCTGCGTAACCTTGGCCATCTTTTTAATCGTTCCAGGCAAGATATTGATCCCCATTTTAATAGCACTGTTTTCAATGCCCATTATATACAGGATATCAACACCAAAATCCGGTAAATATCATGAGAAAAGGCAGAACAATGTGCTTGTAATGCATGATCAGACCTATCTACACAACCAGAATGATTAGTCTGTTCCAATCCTTTTCTTCCCAAATGAAGGAGGGGACTACAATCCAAGAAACCTGTCATCCAATGTGCCCATGAGTTAGGTTGGATTCAGGCCGAAAAATTTTAATAGAGAAACCCCATTGAATGGGGAGACTTATATGGTACAATCGGATTTACTGTACAATACCAGTAAAATGGATTTTAATAAAATCGTGTTTCATGTGGCTGTCAGCAACGAAGTCAGTCGTAAACTGGTATCTGGACGATGGTTTTCTAACTCGTACGGCACCGGAAAAAATGTATGTCTAGTCTCCCGAAATAGGGAAACATAATGAGTTTTCGTTTAAATCAATATATGCAATTGCAGTACATATTGCATTTTTATTGCAGAATTATCGAATCGGTTACATGAGAAAATTCACCCGGGTTTCTCCGATCACGTTTTCAGCAGTCATTTTGACGATAATTAACGGTTAGCAAGTTTAGCCTTGACTGGTAGTTCCAGTGAGACCTCATTAAATTTTCCCATACAATCACTGATACTTGAGATCCATCCATGTACTTTGATTACAGGGGATGGCTGAATATCAAGAAAGGCGATCATATAGCCAATATTGCCGTTAATACTGTACCCATTGAAACAGGCCGCCGGATTATAAAAAGGTACAAGAATTTGTGGTGAATTAATGGTGGCCGGTGGTCCGGCCGTAAAACCGGACAATGATACAAGAATCCCGCCTTCCATCTCGGTATAATCGAACATCATATTACATGGAAGTTCTACTTGCTGTATTTCACCTGTTGCATTTTCGAAAACTGGTGTTGATAATTTCATTTTATTCTCCTTAATAATTTTTCAGAATGTAAAAATCAAAAAGGCATTTTCACACCATGCCTGTCTGCATACAACAATTGTTTTTTGTTTTTTCTTCAATACTGCTTAAACGGATAAAGTAAACAGGAGTTTTAGTTTCAGGCACTCCCAATAATCAGCTGATCAATACATGATCTACCCAATAGAAATGTAAATATTTGATTTTTAGAAATAAAATATAAAATTCTACAAAGCAGTTTTCTTTCATATTAGAAATTTAAATTAAATCTTTGTATTAACTCAAAATTCCAATTTTGGAAATGTTAAAATTACTTCTACGTTTAAAATTTTGAGTCACCATGAACTTGAATAAAACAGTTCTTTTTCTACTGGAGCAGATTATTGGAGACACCATTTATCTTCAAACTTTCTAACCAGAGAATATGTTGTGATCCGGTTTAAACGTTTACCTGAGTTTCCGTTTAAATTAATATACGCAATTGCAGTACAGTTCTGCTTTTGTGTTTTGATTGCTGAATTATCGAATCGGTTACATATGAAATGAATTTTTCAATATAATTCACCCGGGTTTCTCCGATCGTCTATTTTAATAATAAGAAATCGCTTTTTCTGAGTCAAATCATTTTTTGCTATTTGATGCTGTTCAGCAAATCACAATTTTAGCACTAAAAGCCCATTGCAGAAGATGTACTTCTCCGGGGATCAGCTCCTCCATGCATTGTGCCATCTTCCAGGATCATAATACTCTGAATAGCTCCCATTGCAGATTTTTGTTGAATGGTATGTCCCATTCCTTTTAGAAGCCTGATTGTATCCGGGCTTAATCCTTCTTCGATCCTTAGCTCATCGGGAAACCATTGATGGTGGATACGGGGAGCATTGACTGCTGCCTGGATATTTAGATTGTGATCAATCACATTCATGATTACTTGGAGTGTGGTGGTGATAATTCTGGAACCACCAGGAGAACCCGCAACAAGAATGTTTTTACCATTTTTCATGACAATTGATGGGGACATGGAAGAGAGCATGCGTTTTCCAGGCTCTATTTTGTTGAATTCTCCACCTATGAGTCCAAAAGCATTAGGAACTCCCGGTTTAGCAGAAAAATCATCCATTTCATTATTCAGAAGGAATCCAGCCCCTTCCACAACAATACCGGAACCATAGTAAAAATTAATGGTATATGTATTGGAAACTGCATTTCCGAATTTATCAACGATAGAAAAATGGGTTGTTTCGTTGCTTTCAAAGTCGATGGGATTTCCTGGCAGAATATCCTGACTGTTTGTGGCAAAATAGGGATCGATTCCAGCATTTAAGGCAGTTGCATATGATTTGGAAGTCATACCTGTTAACGGTACGTTTACAAAATCAGAATCTCCCAAGTATTTTGATCGATCAGCATAGGCGCGTTTCATAGCTTCTGCCATTAAATGAATCGTTTTAGCTGAGTTGTGTCCTAATTTGCCGATAGGATATTTTTCCAGAATATTCAGGATCTGTATAATGTGTACTCCACCCGAAGATGGTGGCGACATTGAGTAAATATCGTATCCACGATAATTACCTTGGACGGGTTTCCTGATTTGAGGACGATATGTTTTCAAATCGTCTAAGGTAATCAATCCCTTTCCCTTCTTCATTTCAGCAACAATTAACTCAGCTGTTTTACCTTCATAAAATCCTTTAACTCCATATTGCGCGATACGCTTCAGCGTTTCTGCCAGATCCTTTTGAATGTAGATGTCTCCGGGTTCATAAAACTCCCCATTTGGTTTTAAAAATTTCTTTTTACCGGCTTCAAACTTAAAAAGTCGTTTTTGATTTGACTTAATTCCCTGGGTAAATAGTAAGGGAACAACAAATCCTTCTTCGGCGAGTTTAATAGCAGGTGCCAATGCGTCAACTAAGGAAATGGACCCGTGTTTTTCCAGGGCGAGTATCAATCCTGCAACGGTTCCAGGAACACCAGCAGAAATATGTGAAAACCGGGATAGAGTTTTATCCACTTTTCCATCTTTATCTAAAAACATATCCCTTGTTGCTCCGGCAGGAGCTTTTTCCCGATAATCAATAGCAATCACTTCTTTCTTCTTCTCCGAAGAAATCAGCATAAATCCACCACCACCGATATTTCCTGATCTGGGTTGAGTCACCGCCAGCGCAAAACCAGCTGTTACAGCAGCATCAATTGCATTTCCACCGTTTTTTAACACGTCAAGTGCCACTTTAGTTGCGAGAGTATTACTTGTTACCACCATACCGTTTTTACTTTCCAACGGCACGCTCCGATCACCTAAGAGCTTGGTTTCCCCTTTTACAGTGGCGATATTAAATACAATAATCATTAAACAAAAGGTAACAATCTTTCCGGAACATACTAATTTATTAAGTGCTTGAATCATATTTTCTCCTGTTAAATTAACAATAAAGGATTCTTCACTGTTTCGTGGCAACCGCAGTTTGCTTTATTCTTGAAGACACCAAGCCTGGTTAGTATTGAGTGAATACTGTTTGTTTAATTACTCAATATTTATTTTATTCGGATAAAATCTGTTTAATCACCTTCCATTGTACTGCAATTCTTTCCACTGTTTCATCGGCATCTTTGATCATTTGATCTTTCGGTATTTCGCATTCATTTGTACATGTCAATAATTCGATGATGGATTGAAATTTTAAAATATCATTTTTATAATCGTGGAATATTTTTGAAGCATCATTTTTCATAATAAGATGTATTGAATGTGTTTTATTTCGATTTCGCTCTTTGGCGTATGATTTACTTTTGTTTGGTGTATCCGATGTATTTCAATTCCCCCTTTGTCCTTTCCAACAGACGATATTATGCTGAATATTAAATTTTGTTTCTTCAAAATTATCAGACCCATATGATGATAAATGAGATGATAAGAAATCGCTTTTTCTGAGTCAAATCATTTTTCGTCATTTTTTATCATTTTTCTATTATTGATGGAATTTGGATGGAAATGAGGATGTTTTGAGGCTTTGAAGACAACAGAGTTGACTATGATTTTAAATGTTTAAGACCGATTCAGGTAAAACCGGAATTACTATAAATTACCAAGTAGGTTTTTTTCTCTTTAAAATTTTTCTTTCAGAAGGATCTGACTCAACAAGTCCGGAGCTGAATGATTCCATACTTCATCGGCAGATACATAAATAATATCGTTTGAAATACTTAATACAGCAGCTGGGTCTCTTGATAATTCTTCTTCATAAATATTTCAAGTATGTTAGGATTTTTATTTTGATATTGATAGATAAGTTATCTATTAAATTCCGAAATATGTTGCTGTCATTGTGAAGGAGCCTCAGCAGACTATAACTGATACCTAATCTGAGTAATTGTTGATTTTCCCACTCGAAATAGCGAAGAATTGTTGTTTTAGCAGGTATCAATCTATGAATTATCAAAAGGAATCGATTTTTCTACAACTTCTTTAATCCATGGCATTTCAGGAAAATTTTCCTTTTGATATCCGGTTGCTAAATATAAATTGCGGTATCCTTTCTCATAGAGTTTCTTTGCAAAAACTTCCCCTTTTTCTTCATTTTCACCAAGATTACTATCAATGTAAAATTTGGTTTGGGGGGTAACTTGCTTTTGATAGTCTTGGAATTCACTAGTGGTGGACAGAGCTAATAAGCTGATATTCTTCTTGGATGCTGCCTGTTTCCAGAATTCCCTGAGGTACAAATTATCATCTATGAAAACGATGTCGTAGGTTGGACTGGTTACTTTATCTATTTTTGGTTTGTGTTGAATCTCGATGGGAACCCAGACAACCGAAAACTTGGGTATTAAGCCGATTTTTAATGTTTCACAACGATCCTTAATATTGCCATCCATATATCGGCTCGTTACAAGAAAACTGTTGCGTTGTATGTTTAATTGCTCAATTAAATCGAGACCGCTCCGGGAATCGTTTGCAAATTCATAATCCACCAAATACCTGATATTGGAGGTATCTCTCTGTAATTCATCTTGCTCTATCAATGCCTCTGGTTTGGTGAAATGCAACACCACAATTTTGAAACGACCCAAATCAAATGCTTTAAATCTCTCTTTCCAAACCTGATGAATCATCGGATCATCATCCACTATAACAATGGTTGAATTGGGAACCAACAATAAAACCGGGACAAACCATTTAGGTGGACTACAGCGGGGAAACAACAACGAAATTCGAGTACCTTTTCCAATTTTAGAATCAATGTTGATTTTTCCATCGATTTCTTCCATGACTTCCCTAACAAAAACAAACCCGATCCCATGCCCATTTTTTCCAACGGATATTCTTTTTTGCCCCAGCATTGGCAGGATTTCGTCGGGAATACCTTTTCCATTGTCTTCGATGATCAATTTGGAATATTCACCTTCGTCTTCAAGTTTAAGAGATATTATACCAGCTTCACAATCATCCAAAGACTCTACTGAATTATTAATCAGGTTAGATAATAACCGCTTCAATTTCACTGGATCAATAACCGTGAACACGCCATATGCAGATCCGCTGATTACGGCACGAATAGAGATATCTGTTTTATGGCGATACTGTATTCGTTTATTGGAAACCAGATTTTCCATGAGTTCAGAAATCAGTTGGGGAGACGCCTCATTGTTTACTTTATTTTTTCCTTTATAAGCATATAACAGGTTATTGGCAATATCTCTGATATAACTAACTGATCCACGCACCATTATTCGATCCACTTCAGGAAGTTGAGATAAATCCTTTGTTGCCATTTCTAACGCAGTTAATGGCGAAAGGATATCATGTGCAACTTGTGATGCTAATTTCCCTAATTTAAACTGCGTTTTCATCTCTTCAGCTCGTTGACGTTGCTTATTGGATTGTTCAATATACTCCACTATTTTTTGATGCAATGAACAGATTTCTTTAGAGATATCCTTTCCTGAGGGAACCCAGGAATCGGGGCTGTTTTCCAGACTGACCAAAGGATCTAAAATGGATTTCTTTAAATTTCGATTGACAAAAAAAATTGAAATTATAAAAAAGAGACTGAGAACTGCAATTATTTTTACCGAAGTACGTAATGTCTCAAATATTCTATAAGAATTTAGAGTTTTGGATATGTAAATATAATATACTTCATTATTGGTATCGATTTTACTAATATTACAAATTTGAATGGGAAACCTTAAAAGAGCAAGCCTAAAGGGAACACAGCTGGGTTCAGTTAGTAATATATCTATCTGGTCTAAACCTAACTTTTCTATAAGCTGTTTCTTTCGAAATTCAATCACTCGTTTATCCCCGATCAATAGCTCTCCAAATAAAACTCTGTGTATGACTTTACTATCTTTTTCCAGTTGTTTATTTGATGCATCAACATATTCTCCAACTTTCTCATAGGTTCTGAGTGCTGTTGCGGTCAAGATAAATAGGATAAACAAGATAATCGTCAATGCTAAACTTTTGATCAAGATCAGCCTTAGAGAAGGATTTCTATTCTTCCAAAAAAACATATAATTCCTTAGCAAAACGTTCCGGTTCCTCAAAATGCGGATAATGTCCCGAATACATAAATGTTGTAATATCAGTCTCGGTTTCCGTTCCCAGTTCTCCCCCCATTAAAAAATCATGCAATCCATTAATCCATAACACATCCTGTGAGATTTTACGGAGATCGAAATCGAACGGGGCAACAAAGTCGGTGTTGGTCGGGTTACTGATTTCCAAAAAGATATCTTGGTTCTCTTCTATTGGAACCGATTTTTTTAAGTTCTCATACCACATTTTAGTTTCAAGGTTTCCCCAGAAAAAATAGGACCGGGGTTTTAAATTTTTTATTTTACTGATTAATAGATTTGACTGACTTAAAAAGTCAGTTCTTTTTTCTTTAATGTCTATCAATAGCTCATTGTATTCTTCGGGTTGACTTGATTTTAACAAAAACAAGTGCATGGCTAAAAAACGTTGCCGAGAAGTTGTCCATTTCCTGGATCTTCCTACCATCACTAACTTGGAAGTTATGCCTCGGTTGTTAAGAAATAGCTCATAGGCTAATCTTGCTCCATAACTATGACCTAAAACAGCGGATATATGAATCTCATCCATTTTACAAAGTGTGTTGTAAAGATCTTCCAGATCCTTGATATTTATATGATGATTCATTGGTTTGTCTGTATTCAACGGCGATCTTCCACAGCCTCTTTGATCATAACATATCCATCCCCAAGGTAATTTATTATAAGGTGATAGAGTTTGTATTGCCTGCTCAAAATAAGCACTATGGTTTCCAGGGCCACCATGAACAAATAGTATGTACCCTTTACAAGGTTTGGGGGTGTACATTGTTACATATAAATCTGTATCAACAGCAATATCGTCTTTTTTCATTTTTAACATCAAATAAGTTTAATTTGGAAATGAATAACGATAATTAAATCTTCTATTTCCCAGTAAATAAATACTCATTTTACTTTTATAGCGAAAGTGCTTTTTCGGTCTTGTTTTTAAGAATTCAGTATATTGTTTTCTATTTTTTGGTTTATGTGTACACAGATCATCCACAATTTTATCAAAAAACTGAACTATAGAATATGATGAGAAATGAGGATCAATTAACTCACCTTGCCATATCCTTCCTAATGAATATATTTTATTCATCGTCTCAATTTCATTTTTAGGTAACCCAGATCTGACTGTAATACCAATATCTTTTCTTTCAAGTCTTGATCTACCGATGTAGCTGTTGGAATTTGTACCCCAACCATCCCCACCAACAAATCGAATATTTGGGTATTTATTATAAACAGCATTAATCAGTTTTCCAGTTAATAAGGAGTAATTCGGGAGTAGTAGGAAATCAATTTTATATGTTTCTAGTTGTTCATTTATCTCATTGTAATCAATATTTGTTTCAGAAATATAAAGATTAAATTTTTTTCAAAATTTCGTTGGTTGGCAATAAAATCAAATGCTTTTTCAGAATCCCTGCAAAAGGTACAATTTCCATCCACAATACTGCCATATCGATTGCCAAATTTTTCTTTATTTATAGCATAAACTGTTGCTTCAGATACTTCGTCAAGGGAGTGAGACATTGTAAATAGAGGTGGGGATAGATCAGTGACTTTCTTTGCATTTGCCATAGATGAGACAAACGGTATATTGGTTAAACCAATCATTGCTGACAAAAAATGGCCACTTCGCCGTGGTCCATAGACGATCCATGGATTTGTTTTTGCTAATTCAATTGCTGTCTCTTTGGCAGATAGTTTATCGGATAGGTCAAAGTATTTATATGCAACCTCAAATTTATATCCGCATTCGAATAATCGTTTTTCATTTCTACCGATGCTATAGTAAATGCTTCCTTCATAGCCCTGTCGAAATCTTTCATTTGCAACAGTATCCGATGAATTCAGGGCTTCCAATATGCCAATACGAACAGATTTCAATTTTTGGGCAAAAAGTGGTTGTACACAGAAATAATATAACAAAATTATCAAGACTATAAAGAGGTGTTTTCTCATTTTATATCCCTCGCTTTAAAGTGTTGTTTTTTATGTCTATTATATAAAATATTTCATTCTTGAAGACATTAAGCCTGGTTAGTAGCGTGTGAACACTGTTTGTTAGATTACTCAATATTTATTTTATTCGGATAAAATCTGTTTAATCACTTTCCATTGTACTGCAATTTTTTCCACTGTTTCATCGGCATCTTTGATCATTTGATCTTTCGATATTTCGCATTCATTTGTACATGTCAATAATTCGATGATGGATAGTAATACTGAAAGATCATTTTTATAATCGTGGAATATTTTTGAAGCATCATTTTTCATAATAAGATGTATTGAATGTGTTTTATTTCGATTTCGCTCTTTGGCGTATGATTTACTTTTGTTTGGCGTATCCGATGTATTCCAATTCCCCCTTTGTCCTTTCCAACAGACGATATTATGTTGAATATTAAATTTTGTTTCTTCATAATTATCAGACCCATATGATGATAGATGAGATGATAAGAAATCGTTTTTTCTGAGTCAAATCATTTTTCGTCATTTTTTATCATTTTCTATTATTGGGTATAGTTTTGATGGATATGTTGCGCAATAGCGACGGAAATGGGAAACGATAACGTTTCTTACCAGGATATTCTCTTTTCCCATTTTCAAAATATAGAGAAATAAAAAAGGGCTTCTCTGATCAGTTGTATGTCATCAGACTGCATTCCTATTCATCACCTTCGAGGAGTCGGGCCAAGGTTCCATCGGCTTTTAGTTTATTAATGGCAGTGTTGATTTGAGGGATGAATTTTACGGCAGGGGATTTTTTACAAAAAGCAATATAAAACGTGCTGGTTTCAATGGGCCTTTCGATATGATTGAATCGACCTTTCCAACCATTGGCATTGATGATCTCCATAGCAACAACTTCATTTGAAGCAGTCAGATCAATCCGACCGGCCAGGATTTTCAAAAAATTCTGCTTTTCTTCGACAACCTCCTCAATATGAAGCGGTATATCGTTTTGTTTGGCTTCATAAAAAGGTTTTGCAATTTCATAACCGCTTACAACACCTATTGAATAGGGGATCAGATCTTTCATGGAAATCCAATGTATGCCCTTCGGATGGTTCTCATGCAAGTACCATAAATAGGCCTTGCTTACAAACAGCGGTTCTGTAAAATCAAGAACCTCCAAGCGTTTTTTGTTTTTAAATACCATCCAGATTCCGTCGTCATCTCCATCGATAGATCGCTGTAGAGCTCGCTTCCATGGATATAACATTAGTTTGAGTTCTACTGTTTCGATTTGGGCAAAAATCCTGTTAAGGATTTTAACCGATATGCCGCCGGTTGGTTCATATCCTGAATTCCCGGTTACATAGGGAGGCCAAGGATCGGTCACCAGAGTTATTCTGGTGACGGCACTAATTGTGTAAGGAGCCAGGAATAAAGTCAGCATCAGAAAATAAAATCTTCTCTTTTGTGTCATAATATTTTTCCATACAAAATTGTGATATCATTAAAAATGCATTACACCGCACCATCATGGTTTATTTTTTATGATATTATCCTGCACCTGAATTCCTGTTTTTTACATTTGCCGGATTTTTTAATTTTTTTTTGTATGGTCGGTGAATGAAGAAGAATAAAATGAAATATAAAAATTAGCAAGAAATTTCTAAAAAATTCCAGATTTATTATTCTGAAATAGTACTTGAACCAAAACATAATTTTTTTATGCTTTGTCATTCTTTATGTCGCTTGGATTCTATGTAGAATGGCATTTGACGGTTGATTGACCTTAATTTTATAGTATTGGGCTCCACATGACCGTCAAAATTTGGCAAGGAGATGTAGCATGCATTACTTCGGTTGCAACATTTCAGGGCTGTGGATAAGATGAAGTGGTTATTTTTTAAACCCGATTTGAATAGGTAAGCTCAGGCTTTATACACTGTTATTATTCCGATTGGACAGTTTGAGAGAGATGGAGCAGAATAGGGGGACGTTGTTGATATGCTGAAGGGGATCGATTTTGTTTCCAGTGGCTGTTTATCGGGATTTGCGTAAAATAGACACTTTACATGCCTTATTCAGGTTTAACCACATCGGTTAATTCACTATAAAAATACTGATTTCATTTGAAAGATAATAATACAAACTATGTTGCTGCGAACTAAAATTAATATTCCCAAGTTGGCCTTCAAACCACTCGAACGAAGTTATCTGGAGCAAAACCGAGTTCATTTGGAGATGAAAAAGTTGACACTGATTGTTGCACCAGCAGGCTATGGCAAAACCACCACTTCGATTTTACTTTGCCGGAAAAGTCAAAGGAAAATTGCCTGGTTTTCGATTGATTCCGATGATAATACTGTCGACCAGTTTTTTCTGTATCTCATTGCCGCCTTTCAAAAAACAGATCCCAGCATAGGTCAAGAGCTGGTTTCCTTTATCAAAGATAGCAGCAGTTTTATTGTCCAAAATCTGGCGGTTGAGCTGATCAATGACATAGAATTGTCTGGTGTTCCATTGTTGCTTGTATTGGAGGATTTTCATTTTATTAACAATAACGAGATTAAAAAACTGATCGATTTTTTACTTGAGCATCTTCCTGAAAATCTTCATATCATCATCAATTCCAGACATCAAACCGATCTTTCGGTAATTCGGTTAAAGGTCAGTGAGCAGATGATAGAAATTGATAAACAACAATTGAGATATTCAGAAGCGGAGTTGAGACGTTATCTTAAATCACATTTAAAAAAGGTTCCTGACGATACGCTGACAAAGCAGGTGATGGAAAAAACCGAAGGTTGGGCCGCAGCTGTTCAACTGACAGTTCAAGCGTTGAATAGTCCGGTACAGACAATGCGAGTTGATAATATGGAACAACATTCGTCGATAGAAAACTTTATCACATTTCTGTTGGACGATGTATTAAATACAGTTGAATTATCACTCCGGGAATTTATCATCCATACCTCCCAGCTCACTCGTTTTAATGTGGAGATGTGTGATATCGTCTTGTCATGTATTTCACCGGATTCATCAAATGATGCAGATTCACTGATAAACAACTTAATCGAAAAAAATCTTTTTATTGTTCCCCTTGACTCTGAAGGGGGATGGTATCGTTATCATCACATTCTTTCCGAATCGTTAAAACTTGAGTTTGAGAAGTCCTCTTTTCAAAATATTATTTTTAAAAAAATAGCGGATTGGTGCCGACAAAATGATCTGCTCGAAGAAGCTATCGAATATGCGCTGAAGAGAAAAGAACACCATCAGGCTGCCGAATTCCTGGAAGAATACGGAATTCATTTTTTTTATCGGCAAGCATTGGCCAAATTAACACAATGGCAAAAGGGACTCAACTCATCGGTTCTGGCAGATCATCCGCTGCTCTGCGTGGTATTTTCGTTATTGGAGATGTGGAAATTTAACAATAAGAAAATTATAACTTTCAAAACATTGGCCACCGAAAATGCGCATAAAAACAAGAATTTTCCCATTCAGTTATATGTGATATTCATTGATGTTTATCTGAACTGCTTTTTCGATTCTTCTGATGAATCAATATCAAAAGTAAACAAGATCATCAAAGAACTGGAAAATCATCACGATGCCTTTTCTGAAATGATGCTGGGGATGGCATATTATTCAATGTGTGAGTTGGGAACGATTAAGGGGGATTTCAAAAAAATAGACTCCCACCTGGACAATGTTATTCTTTTTGCTAAAAGAACGCATAACATAACGATCTATCATATTGCCTGTGCATTAAAATGTGAATCATATTTTATGAAAGGAAAGCTGGATCTTGCTGCATCTCTGGTTGGAAAAAGTCGTGAAATAATTACTTCTCTTCAAGACAAAAACGAGATTCTAAATTTGGAAGAACAGTTACATTTTTTGGACTTACGATACTCGGATATTTGTTATGAACGGGGGGATTTTCAGCAAATGAAAAATAGAATAAGAGATTATTCTTTTATCGCTGAGAGTGATCAGGTCATTAATATGAATTTTATGGACAGCTGCCAGCGGGCCAAAGTGTTGGTTGCAGAAAATAAACTTGAAGACGCATTGAGGTTGGTGCGACGTATTGAGAACAAGATAGACGTGCAGCAAAATTATTTTGCAATGATGCCGATATGGATTAAATGCCTGATATATTTAATTAAAATACAAATATTTCATTGGATGCCATCAGCAACTTATCTGTTGGAAGATGTTGCGATCTCGATCAGTGGCATTGACGCGAATCTATTCCTGGATAAAGAATATTTCATTGGATCATATGATCTTGTAAGGGCTTGGTTGAACTATCATCAGGGCGATCTGGATACGGCGGACAAAATATTGTCTCCACTGATCAAAACCAGCCAGGCCAATCAGCATCGAATGCAAATCTTGAAGTACGAATTACTGCGGTCACTCATTTTATATCGGCAGGGTAAAACTGATCGATCGATGGAACTGATCAAAAAGCAGATAGAATTTACCTCCAAACAACAGGTGATTCAATCATTTGTAGAATACGGTCCGGAAATGATTCAACTGCTTAAGCAATGCCAGGCATTAACTCCCGGAAATAATCATATCGCCAGGATTTTATCCAGGTTTGAAGTATATCGACAGAAATTACAACAATCTTCTGAAATAGTCATTTCAAAAAAGGAATATGACCAGCTGATTGAGCCGCTAAAAGAGCGCGAACTGATTATTCTGCAAGCACTTGACAGTGCGAGGTCAAACAAACAGATAGCTGATGATTTATTTCTTTCTGTGAACACCATAAAATGGTATGTGAAAATCATTTATGAAAAGCTTGGTGTCAATAAACGCCTGGATGCTGTTAATCGAGCAAGACAACTTGGCGTGCTGTCCTAGAACTGAATGGTCAAACCAGCACTGATCCGATTTTGATCACGGAATGCATATAGCGGACTGTCTTCATTCTTGATATCCAAAATAACCACATCGATAATCAGACTTGTAAAATCATCAAGGGTATAATCGATTGTAATGTTGCCTATCCTGTCAGTGTAATAAACTGTTTGAGTTGCCGTTAAAGAAATATCAAGATCTTCATTCAGGTAAGAGTCACTCCAACCCAGGGCAATTGTTCCATCATCCTCTTTTGCCGTTGCGATGGTTTCATTCCAGTTATTAATGTGGGAATTGATATAGGTTAGGTTAATCGAATATCCGGAGACAGGTGTATAATCAAATCCGATTGCAGTGTCATATACCTTGCGCTCCACAATGTCCAGGCGACTTGTGTTGAATGTTTTCTTGTCCTTTTGTGCGATTTCTCCCTTCCATAAGAAATTTCCGCTGGCATAGTTTGCTGTAATACCCGTCATTGTGTAATATTGCCCTGATTTTGTAAGGCGAATTCTACCATCGATTGTGGACCCATTTGCTTTATACGTAGGCTGATTATCAATTAGTTTTGCTACCATTAAAGCGATATCACTTCTACCAAATGTTTTTTTCCATCGAAATCCATATTCAGGATCATTGAGAGAGTCCTCTTCGGTTACTTGATAAAGCGATGAGTCGAACAGGTTCAGGTCATACTCGCTTCCTGATATCGGATTTTTGTCCATTTCAGCTTCTGGTGTAAAAAACAGGCTGAAATCCCCGATACCTGTAAATTGTTCAATCAACAACATGTTTTGACTGATTCTTGATTCATCCAATGAGATAAACATCCATTCCGACTTATCTCGTGGGCTGACTGCATCTGTAACGGCAACTCCGTCAGCCTCACCCCAAACAATAATCTGTCGTCCGGCTTTTATGCTTGTACCACCGAAGCTGCTTTGCAGAAAGGCTTCTCTTGTATTGGTTTTGATAACCAAATCTTTTTCTTCGGCCTGAGCGATATGGTCATGATAGTGATGCGCTGTGATCTTAGTATCGATCTTGAAAAAAAAATAATCTGCAAAAAAGTACTCGTATTCAATCCTTGCAGAGAATCGGTTTTTAACGTTTTTTTGGGGAGCCGCCGTTTTATGGGAATACTCAAATTCAAGCGTGGTTTTAAATGATTTTAATAATGTTTCCAGGACACTACCGGATTGTTGATTCTGCCGGTCGCTTTCTCCTTCGATTTGAGACGACTTTTCTTCCATATCGAGCATTACATCATCATCGAATATTAACTCGTCTGTTTCATTATGCTGTGTCTGAGCCTGATTTGGTATTGAGTTTTGATTTGATAGCGAATTTGCAAAAAGTGATTTACAATTAATGATTCCGAAAATGAGAAAAAGAAAAATAATATTTCGCATGACTAAACCCAATTATCATATCAGTCGTTTTTATTGAATATAAGCTCTCAATTTTGCGAGTTCTCTTTCCCTGAATGCAAAATCAGTCAGAGTCCTTTGGGTCAGGAAATTGTCCGGAATTTCTCTGTTGAAAGCTATTGAACTCAATGAAACTTTGGTTACCCGGTGAGAAGATACATTGTTCATCGTCATGCTTTTTGCCACCCAGATGCCATCGATTTGCACAATTTTACTCATGGTAAGTCTTTTTTTTAATCTTCCGTGTTTGTTATAAAGATCCGTTCTTAAAACGATATATCGTTCTTTGTCGATCCAGGACACAACTTTGCTGTATCTTGTTTTGCGGGCATGACTTGCGGTCGGAATCGATTCTATAATCCAAGCCGGTCGTGTGCGATAATTCCTTTCACTCAGAATTTTATAGGTGTAATCTTCCAGATCCGGGTTTTCCATATCTTCAATGGAAAACTCCGTTCCGAAAAAGCTGCCGCTTTCAGTATCATCGTCATCACTGCTTGATACTATTCGTTTAACTTTCCCCAAAGCTGACAAGTATAACCAGTTATCTGTGTCTTTATCCGGTGCGTCATAATCGAAGCTCAACATTCCGACTCCTTTTTCACTGGCGGGGTTTAAAACAATTGAAACAGACTTGCTGTCTTTTTTATTAGGACCGGTATCTTTTTGAACGTTTTCGATTTCCTTAACTCGTGCCTTTTCGACACACACCATCTTTTTCCCTTCTTTGGCGTATTTACAAGTGGATAGTTTCATTTTTTGAACAGTTGAGTAGGACGATTCGGTAGCAACTTTGTTGGTTTTTTCCATAATCTGTTCAGCAGATTGGCCAAAAAGAACGCTGGTGCTAAACAACAAAAAAAGGAGGCTTATTTTAAGTGTTTTCATATTTTTTATGGATGATTGAGTAGTTATGCTGATTTCCCAACAAATACGTGCGATGATTTTTGGGCAAATTTGGGTTTAAAAATGAGGATTAACGCTGGCAATAGGAACAGATCACATAACAACGCGACAAAAATAGCAATCGATCCGAATATACCTGTTTTTACCATACTCATATACGATGAAAACGACATGATGAAAAATCCAAATCCCAGTATCAGCGAGGTAAAAGTGATCGCCTGACCGACTTCATTAATCGTCTTTTTCAGTGCATCTACAACGTCACCACTCTCGATGACTTCCCTTTGATAATGGGTAATAAAATGAATGGTGTCGTCTACAGCTATTCCGATAATCACCGGTGCAATGATCAAGGTATCAGAATCGAGTGGAATACCAAATATTCCCAGCAATCCAAAAGTTAAGGTTGCCGGTAACAGATTGGGTACGATCGACAATATACCAATACGCATGGAACCGAAAAGAAAGAACAATATGATGCTGATGATTCCAATTGCCAGAGCCAGACTTCTTGCTTGTGCCCAACTAATATAGTCCGTCAGTTTCATCATCAACGCCAGACTACCGGTCACTGATGTACGAATCATTGGATAGCGTGAATGGAGAGGCTTGAATATTTGATCCATGTCGGCCTGAACCCGGTTGAAAAATCCATTGTAGAGATAGCTTCCGGCATTATGTAATTGAACACTGATATGTGATCTGCTGTAGTCATCGGATACCAATCTTCGACGATCATCCGGGTTGGCATTATTAAACAGAAACAGGGTTTGAGATAATACCTGCGGATTATCCGGAATTTTATACATTTCCGGGCGATCTTCATTCAATACCTGATAGGAATCCTTAACGATATCAACCAGGGAATGGGTCCTGATCACAAACTGCGGATAATCTTCTTTGATCTTCTGTTGTAATTGATCCATTGCTTTTAAAACATCCGGATCTTTCAATGCGTCTTCCTCACCGATATCGATAAAAATCTCAAGGTTTTGAGTACCCATCATATGTTTGTCAACGACTTTGTAGATCTTTCTTAAAATGCTGTTTTCACGGGTGGATTCAATCATATTGGTGTCAATTTTTACCTGTGTCGCACCATAAATGCAGATAAGAAAAATCGACATAAAAATCACAATAAACGTTCCGGGTGATTTCTGAACCCATGGCAGTACCTGATTCAGTGCACGTTGTAAAATCGCAGGTATATTGGGGATAAGACGATTGAATTTATTTGGAAGAAAAACGATCGCTCTGATGATTGCAAATCGGGATGCTTTAATTTGTTTGCCTGCATTGTCCACCGGGGGCCAAATGTCCATCAGCAATGGCAGTAAATACACTGTAAATAAAAAGGCTAACATGACTCCAATCGCTGATCCGATTCCGAATATCGCGATGTGATAAATCGGTGTAATGGTAACGGCCAACATACCAACCATTGTTGTCACCGACGTTAACAGGCAAGGTAACGCAGATTTTCTAAAGGCAGAACGTATGGCTTGCTGGTGGTTTTGCCCCTTAGCTGTGAAAAACAGATAACCGGATAGAATATGGACCGCATAAGCCATACCAACGGCCAAGATAAATAAAATAGTCAAGGTTATCATGTTGGTGATAGTTACACCGGCCCATCCTAAGATTCCTACTGTCCAGATGGATGAGAATACAACAATCAAAATCGGCCATATGACTGAAGATAGTGAACGGAACAATATCCAGAGCAGTATGGCCATTGTAAAAATCATTGCTAAAAGAAGGGGCCCCGTCTCACTCATTAATTCCATCATAACTCTCATCATGGGGGCATTTCCTACAGGAAAATATTCCAACTGACTACTGTATTTATCTTGATAGATAATTTTTTCGATCTCTTCCATCAATCCGGTATATTCCTTGACATCAACCGGTTTATACTTGATATCATAGGCATTTTCTTTAAAGTCAACACCCGTGGATATGTTATCTTCCATTTCAATCTCAAAATCATCGGTCTGTTCTTCTAACTTGTTGTATGAAGCTGATTCACCGATGGGGATCGTTCCGAAATCGGTACGGATTAAAATACCGCCATATTGATAATCCTTCGAAAAATAAAGCAACGGGAACTGTTTTTCTTTCAACGCTTTTTTCCTGAGAATTTCACGAGATTTGAGATCGCTGGGAATATCATTTCCGATAAATTTTTTAGAAATCAGTGCATCGGTTTTAACCTCCAGAATATTTGCACTGACGATAGTATCAACTTTATTAATATGCTCAAGCATCGAATACTCACCGGTTTTTAAGCGTGATCGAAAGCTTAGGATCTCTTCTCGAATCGCATGAACCACTTTTAATGAGTTTTCTGAAAAAACATCGCCATCTTTAGCACGGTAAACAATGAAAACACTGTCATCGCTACCAAATTCTTTTCTAAACTGAGTTAATGCTTTCTTGGCCGGATCATCATCAGAAAACCAGCTTTCAAGCGTCATATCAAAACTCACTCTAAAAATACCAAATGTCAGAAATACAGTTATTCCGACGAATAATGCCCAGACAATCCATTTGATTCGCCTCAATTGATCCGGAACTGTCTCAAAATAGAGAGTTAACCGTTTCAATACCTTTTTCATTTTTTCCTCCGAAGGAGATTCGATTATATTGTTGAGATGATCATGACGTGTTGCTAATTGAACAATGGGTCCACTCTGAAAAATCCAAATTGATTCAAAATAGCCATTTGAGGGATTTTTCGCCCTTCGTGAGGTTGAGTTTTTAATCCTCGTGCAATATAGAAACTCGACTTTATTCCAATAAACTAAGAATGATTATTCCGAGGGGACTTGATAATAATAATGATAAAAAAGGAGGAGATCACCACCCTAAGTGGGTGGTTTTGAAAATAAAAGGCATGAACCCGGATTTGCAGAAAACTGTGATCATGTTGATATCAATTCTATCAAGCCAGCAGCGATTTTTACCAGGGGAGTATATTTTGCCACTACTTGAATAATCCCTATATTTTTAAAATCAGTTCAATAGTTGAGATAATCAACCATCCGACGTCATAAACGGTAACCGTTAAGCTCAAAGGAATTCTGATTCTTAAGCTTGCGAATTATCAATGTCTAAACAGAAAACTGAGCAATAACCAACTCGAATTTATTCGTGTCTAAAGATGCTGAATCTGGGTACGGGATGATGGTTTTGATAAGAGGTTTTTAACCTGACTTATTGATTTTTAAGGGCAGAGCCGGTTTTTGGGCGCTTAACATAATGATACCGGCTGTGATGAAAAGTAAAGCAAACAGGATAAAAGGAATTTGGTAGCTACCAAGAAAATCAAAAGCTACCGCAGCAAAAACCGGGCCTAGTGCATTGGCCGTTAATCGAAAAGGGCCTCCCAGTCCGATGACGGTACCGCTGGATTCCCGTCCGTAAAACTCCACCCAGATTAGAATCAACAACGGTAGAATACCACCTCTTATAACGCCAAAAATGATTGAGAAACCTAAAACCAGGATTTTTGATTCAACGGCGAAAAAAATGGTCAAAAACACGCTTCCAAGACCGATAAGGACAAAACTTAACAACCGTTTCACAGGAATCCGCTCTGCCAGAAAACCCATTAAGAGGCTGCCCATTGCCCCACAAACAGCTATAACACTGATAATAGCTACCGAAAATCCAGTGGAGTGATTGTGATCCGTTAAAAAGGGGTATAAATGAAAATTGATGCTGCCACCTGCAAAAAAGGCAATGCTATGAACAACCAGGAGGCTCCAAAACGCACGTGTACGGAAAACCTGTTTACGTTCCCAAACAGGGTTGGTTTCATCTGCAATAATTACCGGTTCTTCCAGTCCGGTGATTATTTTACTTTTACTGTCTGGTTTTTCCAAAACCTTACCGTCTGGCAACATTCCCATATCTTCAGGGCGCCGTTTAAGAAATAACAACGTGGGGACAGCTGATAATAAAAAAACGATAACACCTAGGCCCGTCCAGGCGTAACGCCAGCCAAACCAAAGAATCATGCCCTGCACCAATGGCGGAAACACTGCCGTACCAGCTCGGGGTCCCAACTGTGCAATTCCCATGGCTCGACCTCGTTTCTCTTCAAACCAGTTGGAAACACTGACTGCGATAACCAATCCAAGTAACCCGGTGGATATCATTCGGCCGATGCCAAAAAAGATGTATAGCTGCCAGATATGGGACAATGCGGTCAATGTTGCCAAACCACCGCTTAAAATTAGAATGCCCCAAAAAGCGATCATCCGGGGTCCGTGTTTATCCAGGTAGGAACCCATAAAAGGAGAAGAGAACCCGCCAAGAAGAGACCCAATAGAAATAGCGCCCGTAACCATCGAACGGTTCCATCCGAATTCATGAATCATGGGTTTCATAAAAATGGATAGAATGTTTTGAAATACTCCGGCCTGAGTCAAACCAATCAGGAATGTGACACCGACGACCACCCATCCGTAAAACGGCTTATTATTTCCTTTCATCTTATGTAAGTTTCGCTTCTCATCCTCAGGATGACAGATGGCTGAGTTTAAATCAGGGTCGGTTTAAAAATCAGTTCACATTCTGTTTACAAAATGTCCATTGTTTTTGGGACTTCAGTAAACAGATTATGTGAAGTTATTTTTTAACGATCCCTTATTGACATTATATCTTCGCGGGAATGACATAGAGCCCAGAATAATGCTGAATAGTTACGAATTATCCTGCAATACTACTGAATTTCTACTAATTTCAACAACGAGTAAATGCTGCTTAATAAGATTCAAATCAGCTGTTGTATGTTGTTATAGTGACTGGAAAACGGTATAGAGAAAAATGTAATGGGTGTTGATTGCGGTGATTTTGGGAATCAGGCATGGTTGCCCCGGGATATTCGTATGATATTTATAGACTTGATGATACGATGACGCCAAATGGCATGGCGTCAGATGACACTTCATCCGATAATGACGGCACTACCGAAGCCAATCGAGTGAATAAACAGTATCCATATCATTTATCCAGACAAGACTAAAAAGAGTCGGACGTCTCTTTCAGCCAACGAGACGTCCTCTTTTCATCCTTTTTTAAAAATAAATACCTTGGAAATCACATTCTTCAGAGGTTAGGATGGTCTGGAAGTGATTACTTTGAATAAATGATTCAATTTCTTGTTGGATCATATTGATGAACCAGAAATCGAAATTGTGTGTACCGGTAAAACTGGGAATGATACAGATACCGGCTTGATTGTCCGGCGTAAACAGGATGTTCATACGGCTGAGATGGCGAAGGAATTGAGAATAATCTTTCAATTTAATTCGTCCCCGATATCCCAGGTTAGCGACAGAGTGAATTGCCATTCCCTGGTTTTCTAAAAACTCGCGAACAGCCAGGTTTGGATATACAGCCGATAATCGGGGGTTACAATCGCCGACAAACTCGAAATCCCCGTTTTCATTTTGAATAGCATCAAAATTTATCGGACCTTGATATCCCAATTCGGCAAATAGCCGGCACAAATTTTTAACCTGGTTTTCATCAATTTTTTTAAAGATATCCCGTTCCAAAGTATCACTGATAAAAGCCCCCAAAAACTCTTTTCGCTCTTCATCTTCGTATATCTGACCGCTGGCCGTGATCAAATCGATTTGACAGGCATCGGTGATATAATATGAAAAACCAACACATGTTGAGGCTTTTAACCTTTTTTGAATCAGGAACTCCACTTTATAATTACGATTTTTGCGTCCTGCTTCTTCCTGAATTAAAATGAGTTTATCCTTAAAACCGGCTTCCGTTATGATGCCACTAATTTCTCCGCCAGCATCCATGGCCGATTTGATAAAAAATTCGTTACATTTGGTGTTTGTTGTATCAAAAAACTCCTGCTGTAACTCAACAAAAGACAAACTAAAAAGCTGATCTTCATTCAGTATCAGGGTGGGAGTATGAAAAGGGATATCAGCATCTTTATTCAACTCGACCAATCGGATATATTCCGCTTTGCTATTAAATCGTGATACCAGACTGGCGACTTTATGAGCCGATTCCAAATCATAATTGGTCGGTGTTTTCGCAGAAATCTGATCCATCACATTGGCCAGCATGGGTGATAACTGGTTGATGCCCAGCCAATTAGCCGGAAACGATGTGGAATCAAATGGACTGATGACAAAATCTTCAGTAATAGGGATAAAAAAGGGCTTGATTTGATTAATCTGAAAACCGAAAAATGCTTCAAATGTCTCCAAATGTTGATGAAACAGTACCAACCGATCCCGGTACGAAATGTGATGTGTTTCATCAATGACAAAAAACAGAGAACGCTTGTTTAGCATACTGGTATAGGGCAAATAGCGCTCCTGGGATCTAAAGAGGTATGAGAAATCTTCATTACCGCCGTCGATCAATAACTCTCCGCCAATGCGGCAAAGTGGCGGATCATCCGCTAATTCGGGATCTTTAGAAAAAGTGAATAACATAATGAATCGAAATAAAAAGATACGTTACATGACTAGTGAGTCGATTTACTAATCCATTAACCCTGATTTACCAGCATTAATGGGAATGAGAAAACTTACTTCCATATTTTATGTTTAGATGAATAGCATGGAATTGAAAATCAATTCAGTCAATGCCTGATGGATAAGAAAGTAAATGCCATTAAAAAACGAAATCCCGTTTAATACTAAAAAAGGATGACAGGTTTTCAGGATTGGGAGTAGAAGTACTTTACTTGGCGCTTACCTTATTTGTCTCATTCTTCATATCAATCGCTTGTTTGGAGGTGTTAAGTAGGGGGTTGAGAACTAAAGGCAGGTCAAAACTAAATAATATACTATTCTCGAAAGCCGCCAAACACTGGTTTATTTTATTCTTAAGCTGAAACCTTATGAAACACGAATCGATTAGACTCAGTAACAATGAAAAGATACTCACTTTATAATACCTGCTGATCTCCCACAATAGCTCACCAGGCAATACCGGTGTAATTTCCATTTGAAACAATTGAATTGTTATAACGAACGAGATCTATCACTTGTTTTGATTGGGAGAATAAACCATTGCTATATTTAGACAAAGTTTGGTAGGAAGAGCCTATCACCAACGTATCGGCAAATTCGATGAATTTATCAAGTTCATCTTCATCTACTAAACATTTTTCAAGATGCTTTATATGAGAAATAGCATATTCTTTATTGGCTCCAAATAGTTTGGCTTCAGACACACTAGGATCATAAACTTTAACTTCATACCCCTTTCCAATCAATCTTTCTGTCAAACTAACAAGTGGACTTTCCCTCAAATCATCAGTTCCTTTCTTGAATGCTAATCCAATAATACCAACATTAGAATTTTTCGTCGCTTCTATCATGCTGAACACATGAGATATTATATTTTCATTACTTGGAATTATATTATTAAGGATTGGAGTTTTTAAATTTTGCTTTTTTGAAATATAAGTTAAAGCCCGTAGATCCTTTGAAAGGCATGACCCGCCAAATGCAAATCCAGGCTTTAAATAAGAGTCAGATAGATTAAGCTTTTTATCTAAGCAAAATAGTGCCATAAGTTTATGGCTATCAATTCCAAGTTTTTTACATATAAGTCCAACCTCATTTGCAAACCCTACCTTCAATGCATGAAATGCGTTATTAATATATTTGATCAATTCAGCTTCTCTTACTTCAACGATATGGATGTCAGCATTAATTCTCGAATATATTATTTTTAAAGTGTTTGCAGCTTTAGCATCGTAGGCACCTATTAACGTATAAGGAGGGTTAAAATAGTCATCAATTGCAGATCCTTCTCTAAGAAATTCTGGATTTGAACAAACACTAAAATCAACTCCCATATTTTTTTTAGAGATTTGTTCTATTATTTGAATACATTTTTGAATGGTTCCTGGAACAATAGTTGATCTAACAGCTATAACATGGAAAGTATCTTTTTTCTTTAGGGCCGATCCAATGTTTTTCATAACATTGAAGATGTAATCTATACATAACTCTCCTTCTATTGTAGATGGGGTGCCGACACAAACAAATGAAACATCACTGTTTAATACAGCAGTTTCAGCGTCGGAAGTTGCTTTTAGTCCTAACTCCATGTATGCAGTTTTAATCAAACCATCTATCCCTGGTTCAACTATTGGAGCAATTCCCCGATTTAATAATTCAATTTTCTTTCTATCCTTTTCCACAATAGTGACCTTGTTACCAAGTTTGGAAAGACACCCACCAGAGACTGTGCCTATATATCCTCCCCCGAAAATACTGATATTAAACATAGGTTAAATTCCTTTAAATTGAATTTCTGAAACTACAAACCTGTTACACATGATACAAACGAAACAACTAAACTGGCAATCAAGATGAAAAGCAAGTCAATAGTATACAATCAATCAAAAAAGTCGTTGATTTTTATTCCCTGCTGAAACTTCGCAGCTATCTGAATAGAACCCAACAAATATTCA
Source organism: bacterium (assembly GCA_041556995.1). Classification (GTDB taxonomy): domain Bacteria; phylum SAR324; class SAR324; order XYD2-FULL-50-16; family XYD2-FULL-50-16; genus JAHJTV01. The sequence continues at coordinate 107,959 of JBFFHJ010000011.1, forward strand.
TTTATTGTAGATTGGATAATTGCCGACCTTGACATCTATAAGAATTGGACCCGGAAATTTTTTTGCTCCCTCTATAACTTTCCCTAACTGATCTGCTTCAGTAACTGTTATTCCGTCTACCCCCAATGATCGAGCCAAGGCTGCAAAATCATGTTCAGGTAATTTAAATATTGTTTCTATATTTGAATTTACTTCAAGAGCATCTATATATAGTTTCCCATGTGCACAATTATTTAGAACAATAAAAATAACTTTTATATTGTAGCGTCCTGCAGTTTGAATTTCCATACCACTCATTAACATGCAACCATCACCTGTAATCACAACACTATGAGCCTTTGGCTCGGCTATTGCGGCACCAATCCCTGCCCCTATAGCCCATCCCATAGCACCTACATAGTGTATACAGGTTAAAAAAGATCCCGGTTTGGATGATTGCCAGAAATGAGATGCAAAATAACTATGAGCTCCAGTATCAATTGTTAATATAGTCTCATCAGGCATGATTCTTCGCAACTCCCTAATGACATGTACAGGGTGGATCGGAGTAAGAGAATGAACTTCCTTCTCGGATTTATCAAACTTAGATGTACTGTTAATTATTGAATCAATCCATTTTTTTCTTTCAGTAATTAAATGTTGTTTATGCTGTGTATGATTTTTCAGAATCTGTATCAATCTTTGAAAAAAAATATAGCTATCCCCAACAATTGGTATATCTGGTATAAAATGATATCCAATATTTTCTCCATTTATATCTACCTGAATAATGACTTTCACTCTTTTAAATTTTTTATCCCAAAATGCTGGTTCTCTGACTTTCATTTTTGATCCTACAACTATAACTACTTCCAAATTTGGGTCATCAATTGTTTTCAAAACAGAGTTGTTTCCGGCCCACCCAAAGGTTCCAAGAGAAAGTGAACAGTTTTCTGAGAAAAGTCCTTTTGCATCTAACGTGGTAATTACCGGTATATAAAATTCATTTGATAAGTAATGTACAAGATTACTAGCCCGTTCTGCTCCTTTCCCACATATAATAACAATATTATTATATAATTTCACCATACACATTGCCTGTTCAAATGCCTTATCATCCATAACTTGGGATTGTTTTATATTGGGTGATATAGGAGAATAAAATAATTCAGAGATTTCTTCCTGCTGGACATTGTGCGGAACAGATAAATGAACGGGACCTTTTTGGGATGGATTGAGCATTTTGCGGACCAGAATATTCATTGTACAAGCCAAATCCACTTTATTATTAAGAGTTATACTTTTCTTAACACAATTCATTAATATTTGGTTATTAGGCATTGTACCATTTAAGCAGGTGTTTTGAAAAAAACCTTTCAATTCGTTATCATGACAAATTTCACCACTAATTAATAAAACAGGAGTTTCATTTTTTGATGCGACATAGAGAGAAGTCAAGGTATTTGTTATTCCTGGTCCACCTATACATAAAACTGTAGCAAATTCACCTTTAACCCGTGCATATCCATCTGCCATAGAAACTGCCCCCCCTTCATGAGTAGCGATAATTGATCTAATATCATCATCAGTGGCAATATTTTCAATAAAAGGTTGGATTGAGGCTCCCGGAACCAGGAAATATGTCTTGGATTTTTCTGCTTTCAATATGTTAATAATTGCTTTGGCTATATTCACTAAAGTCTCCATCACAAATAAATAATTATTATACATTTAAACTTAACGACGTGTTCTTTAAGAAGGAAGTATCAATGTTTAAATGTCGATGTTTTGGCCCTTTGACACAATAAACTTGATTAAAAAGATGAGAAAATCGAAAAGCATATTGATGAAAGATTTTAACTTGAAGGTCATTTATAATTTTCCCCCCATTACATCTGATGAATGAGAGCCAAGGTTCAGCTATATTGTTCTTTCCTTAAACAAACAGCTCTGACTTGATAATCAGGTCATATATTTATTAGAATACAAACTAAAAATAAAAAAAATAATTAAATTAATTTATATAGCCTGTATTGCCATGAATATGGTTAACATATACTTACAAAAAGCATCTTAACCGCTCTATATTAATAAACTGAATTGATTCATTATATCACATTTTTTGGTAATTACAATTTTAAGATTCATTGGCTTTACAACTAAAATAACATTTATTCCATTGTTCAGCAAAAGAAGATATATTTGTTACCAGAATACAATTATAATCAATTTTATAGGGATCATCGTTATAATCAATATATTTACTAACGAGAGCATCAATAAAATCATCTGCAACATGTCCATCTATGTAGCTCAAATGAGGAAGCCACCCCCTGATGTAATCCTCAAATCCTTTTTTTTCCTGAAAATCAAAGCCCAAAGTACAGGAAATAACTTTAATATTCTCATCTATATTCCTGGAGGATTTAACGTAAACATCCTCTGTAATTCGGTTTTTTAGAGAAGGCAATTCAATCCCTTCAAAGTATTTTTTATATTGCAAAACAGAATCCTGAATAGCAAATTCTAAAGGGAAATTGGCCTTGGGAACTTGTAGCATAATATTACCAGACGGTGGTTGTAGAGTTTTGATTGTTTTAAATAAGCTCTCAGGATTGTTCAACCAGGACAGAGCCCAAAAAGAGACGACTAAATCATAACACCTGGATTTATGAATTTTTTTTTTAATATCTAAAATATTGGACTGGATAAAATCAAGACCCTTGTTTGCCCATTTTTCTTTTGCATAAGTTATCATTTTTGGAGAAATATCTACACCAACAATTTTATTAGGATTAAATATATTTTGAATATTATAAGTAAGTTGCCCAGTACCGCTTCCCAAATCCAAAATATTTTTTGCTCTAATAAATGAATTAAGACTTTCAATGAGTTTTCGACCTATAACACGCTGTTTTAATGAACCCTTTTCATATTTTATCGGATCCCAGTGATCTATTATTTTATCTCTCTGCATAGTAATTACCCTTGAATCATAGTATGTTTTCTTCAACGCTATCCATGGTTTTGAAGATGCTATGATGAAATTCTCGAAGTAGTTTCTCACTACCAATTATTTCCCTACCAAAAAAGCCCAATGTCTCTATTTTTTTTTCTAAGTCAATAACTGTTTTTATTTTATAAAAATCAAAAATATCTTTGACTTCAGAAGAAAAAGAGCACAAATTAAGGGATTCATCATTACTTTTTCTATTTTGTACTTTTTCGCAGTTTATTGTTGAAATCAACTCCTCATACTTTAACATATTATTATCATAGAACGCCCAATTAGGTAACTTTGTTGTTTTCGTTGACAATTTTTCATCATTGATTTCACTTATAATTGATGAAACAAAATTATCAATTGACACATGGGCAAATTGAAATGGATTTCCAATTGGTGTATCCGTGTAAACAACATCCACCAGCTGACCATTGCCACTGTCAATATAGTAAGGAAAACCATCCCATCTTGATAAAACTACTCGCAAACCATATGAAATTGCCTCAAGAGGCGATTTACCATAAGTCTCAAAACAGCTTGTAGCAGGACTTATAAACAGATCAGCTGACTTATAAAGATTAACTAATTCCTCTTGATCCAATCGATAAAATAGAACCATATCGATTAATTTCGTTGCTATCCTGTTATAATACGCACTATCAATATGTGTACATGTGCACACAAATAGAATGTCAGATCTGATTTTTTGTATTTGCTCTTTGATCTCGCATAGTTGCTCCCATCCCTTATCATCCATCAGTCTTGCTGTAAAAAGAATTGTTTTTTTATTTAGGGGTAAACCCAATAGTTTTCTGGCTTCAGATTTTTTAATCTTTGCTTTACAATTTTTTTTTATCCCAAATGTGCAAATGGGAAGGGAATTTACTCCTATGCACTTTTTAAATGCCACGACTGCATTTTGAGAACCACATAATACTAAATCCGATGGATGCCTGTAATGTAATGCTAAAATAAACAAAAAAAGATAATCAATAGGATATGGATTGGTATGAGGTATGAGAATAGCCGGACAGTTATATCCATTGGACCTTATTAAGTATAAAAGCGCCAAGGAATCAACATATTCTGCTATAATCAAATCAATTTTTGATAAATCAACCTGTTGATGAAGTTTATTATAAAGGCCTCTGAAATAATCCCATTTGTAATCAACTGGAGGAACTTGCTCAATAGTGAATAAATACGTTTTATTTTTTCTTGTAAAATGAACTACATCATCTGCTGAGTCTGACAAAACTAAAATATTTTTTTTATTCATCACACGACCTCTATATAGCCAAAGATTTTATAGCATCTACTGCTTTCTTAATATCCCCAATGTTATTATAAATTGATGGTGTAATTCGCACACATGATTTTTGATATGGCGTTTGATTGCATACAATTTTTTTAGTAAATAGAAAATCAACGACTTCCCGAGCTTCATACCCCTCTACATCAAAGCAAACCATAGATGCAGAATGATCTCTATTGACAGGTGTATAAAGTTTTATTCCCGGAATAGACTGTAACTCTTTTTTGCAAAAACTTGCCAGCATTGTAACATGTTTATTAATTGCTTCAGTAGTTATTTGGGAATGAAATTTGAAAGCTTCTGTTAAGGCCCATCGATGTTCAAAAGATGAAAAACCACCGGGTGAACATAAACGAGCGGGTGGAATATGATCATTTTTATGCTCTTTTTTTCGCCATGGCCTAAAGGCTTCCACATCAAAAGAAACAATGACTGGTGTCAGTCGTTTCCATGCTTCAGAGTTGGCCCATACAATTCCAGTTCCTCTTGGACCAAAAAAACATTTATGCGTTCCTGCTGCAAAAAAGTCACATCCCAAATCTTTGATAGGATTCAGGGGTTCAATTCCAAAGCCATGTACGCCATCTACCAAAACAAGTATTTTTTCATGTTCCATGCGCTTTTGATTTTCAGATTGGACTAAATTATAGATCTTTTTTAATGGAAGTTTTACTCCAGTATTTGAATGTACCCAAGTTAATGCTAAAAGTCGTGTTTTTTGATTTATTTCTGTTTTAATTCGTCCCAGAATTACTGATTCATCAATTTGAACATTCTCATCGTAGAGAGAGACTCTACTTAAACCAAGCTGATTTTTATCGCATATAAAATCAATAGTCTTTATTAGGGAATAGTGATCATGAGTTGTTGTTATAACATGATCTCCAGATTGAAATGTTAATCCATGAAGAATAATACTCAGACCCATTGTTGTACTTTCAGTTAAAGCTATATTATCAGGATCAGCCCCCAGATATTCGCCAGCATTTTTCAGAACAGCTTGAATATACTTATCTTTTTTGTTATAGATTATTGTCGGATTACTATCAAAGCTATCTCGTAATTCATCAATTTTTTCTTTAATCCACTTGGGATGAGATGTTAATACGCTTTGCGCAAGATGAGTTAAGGTAGGATCTAAATCAAATGATTCTTTCACATTCTCTATACAATAGTTATTCATCATTTACATTCCTTTATTTTTCACTGATTACCAGCGATGATATTTCGTCGTTCCGGCTCTCTAACTTCGTTGTATTTAGACATAACACAAGGGCCAAAATACTCGAAACGGCAATAAGATATAATATATTAAATAAATGTGAGGCCACAATCAAAGCTGACACGCCCATCATTCCCGATGTTAAACCAAGCTTAATTCCAGAAAGAGATGATCCCACAATCCCACGGTCAGGAAAAACAGTATACGCTTTTACTATATATGCAGACATAGCACATGCTGCTGCACCGGAATAACAGGACATGATTATTGTAATCCACACACTTAAGTGATATTCAACCCGATACAAACGGATTAAAATAAGAGCAACACTGGATAATCCAATCAGAATCAATCCAAAATTTTTAATCTTAACAAAAGAAATATATCGCTGTACTATCGACGAAACAATACTTGCCACACAATAGGCAGCCATAACAACTCCGTGATACCAGCCATACTGTGATTTTGGAATGCCAAGGTGATTTATTAATATCAGAGGCAAGTAGGTTACATATATAATAAGACAACCATAAAAAACAGACGGGATACTGCTCAAAGAAATAAAATTTAAGTTTGTATAGTGCTGTTTATAAGTTTTAATTACTTTCAGTAAACTCCACCTCACTTGTTTACTTTCCATCAGCGTTTCTTTAATAAAAAAAGTACTGAGTAGAGCTAATCCTCCTAAAATAGTGATGCATAAAAAATTACTGCGCCATCCATAATGTATTTGCAATACATTCCCCAAAAGAGGAGCAGCAACCATGGAAGCAGTAATCGCACCATTTAAAAAACTAACCCAGCTATTTGCTTGAACCTCATTGTGACTATCCATTGCCATAACAAAAACAAGGGAAACACCACAGCTGGCTCCTAATCCCTGAATAAATCTCCAGCAAAGCAATTCATTAAATGAAACAGCATTCATGCACTGAAAACTACTCAATGTAAAAAGAAACATCCCCGGTATTAAAACTTTAAGACGACCATAACGATCAGATAAAGGCCCAACAATAAAACCAGCTATCATCAGTCCAATAAAATTAGATGTAATTAACATTGAAACTTCGTGTTCGCTGATCCCCCATTCTTCTATTATGCACGGAAAAGCAGGGATGAATATGTCAAGCTCCATAGCAGTTGCAATTGCTATGATAATAGAACTCAGATAAAAAAAATTCAAACTATGTTCCTTTCGTCAATAATGACTTTATTAGGTTATAAAAAAAGTTACTGAAATACAGCGATATATTAAGTCGTGTCTGTTTTTGATTATTAAAGATTTTTCATGATGTACGTAATTACGCAAAGAGACTTGAATATAAGTCTGGAGCGGGATTCGGATTCAGTTGTCTCAATTTTGATAAAAAAGATCAAGATCGATCTAAAGTTTTAAAAAACTGCTCTCAATGCCTTTATATTGATAGAACAGACGATTTATGCTTCCTGCCGAAAGCATAAGTTATCTTTATTCATCAACTATTGGAGGCAGGCCATGATAAGAGATATTAGTAGCAACATCTTGTTGTGGTTTCGAAATTTTTATGTCGGAATCATCCTTTCTAACGATTTGTAATCGTGATCAAAGGATTCATTATCAGGCTAGGCCATCACAATATTTCTTCAATCATTAAGGGATGTGATACCACAGTATTGTATACAGGGAAAACAATAGTGTAAAAAAGGATATTTTCCATACCCCAGCGCCTGTTTGATCAATATTTATAAGATTCTTCTCACTTAAACAGACGTTTTTATAAGCCATTATTACACTTTATCAGGGTTAAAACAGATCCTTACCTTATTAATTGTTGTAACACTTATAATTCCGGCATTGCACTCAAATAGAAAACAATACCGGAATACAATCATTACTGCATATTAATTACAGTAAAACAACTGTACCAACTTCACTGTTGGATCTTGAAGCTTGTTTCCAATGTGAATTGATCCACCGCCGATTACGAACCCAATAACTATTTCGTCTACTGTTCACCCAATAACTGTTTTTAGTGTAACTTTTCATTTTTGCCATCCTTATTCAGGGTTAAAACAGGTCCTTGCTAGGGTGTTGCTTTTGTATATTTTTCGTTTTAAATTTTTCATGACAAATATGTAGCTTTCATTCGATTATAACATATTGGTTGTATTATCCATTTTGTTATATTTTAAGTGAACACTTTCGGCATGAAAAAATATTACTGGAAAGTTATCAAAGGCAACACCCTGGATCCTTACCTTATTATTTGTTGTGATATTTATAATTCCGGCATTGCACTCAAATAGAAAACAATACCGGAATACAATCATTGCTGCATATTAATTACAGTAAAACAACTGTACCAACTTCACTGTTGGATCTTGAAGCTTGTTTCCAATGTGAATTGATCCATCGCTGATTACGAACCCAATGACTATTTCGCCTACTGTTCACCCAATAACTGTTTTTAGTGTAACTTTTCATTTTTGCCATCCTTATAAAGTTTTAAAAAATCAGAGTTAAACAAACATGTCTCGAGACTTTAAAGCAGCTGAAGTCCGTATTCCATTTTGAGATCCAAATTTTTCCTAAAATTGCACAAATGATCTTTCAGGACAGACTCAACAACTAAGTTAATCAATACAAGTATTTGAGCTAAAATTACAATCGTACTTTAGTACAGTATGAAATCCTTAATACCCTTAATCTGACATATAGTAAAATTACCGAGCTGTGAGAAAATATATTCCCTAAAAACCGCGCAGGTGCACCAAAAAGTTTCGGGTAACAATCCAACATGCACAGAGGCAGAAATGGGGGAATATGGAAGAATAATGAAACAAGTTAGGATGATGCACAATTATTTGATAAAAAAGACTCGGCAAAATTAATGATACATAAAAATTGAATTTTAAGCATAAGGAAAATTCAATCCTGGAGTTATCAATCATGCAAGATGGTCTTTCCTTGATCTCCGAGGAGTAACACGATCTCGATTCTTGATTTTCACAGTTTAAAAAATACTGCAAATTATCAAATAATTATGTTACAATCTAGAAAGCCCTTTAAAATCTAGCTACTGAACATAATATAGATAGTCGTGGAGAACTTTAAATTCTCGATTTATAATATTTTTTGTGTCAAAGCGATTGATACTGCATGAGACCTTGTTGTTGCATCTAATTTGTTCATAATGTTTGTCATATGGCTTTTAACCGTTCGTTCAGTTATTTTAAGAATAACCGATATTTCCCAATTGGTTTTTCCATCTTTTACCCACGTGAGGACCTCTTTTTCTCTCTTTGTAAGTACATTTTTCTCTATATTACATCTGTTTGTTATCATCTCAACCATTTAGAATTATAGGTTATATTATTGATACATTTTGAATCATGTATATTTTTAACTTTTATAGATGTTTCATGATGCATGTATATATGTTGTATAAATATTGAGTCTGTTGATTTACCTCCAAATCCGGAAAAATTTAATTTTATAACATTCAGATATTTTTTCTTTCCAATTTAGTAATTTGTAAAAAATTCTTCCAAGTCAATAGACTCATAAATACTCTTTCAATAAATATAGAAAGAAATTTTGTTAGCCCACAAAACAAGAGATTCCACATTCATGCATCCAGCATTCAGGCGAAGACCTGGAGATTCGGTGAAAACCAAATCAATCTGATGACCCCTTCATTGTTGTGAAAGTCGCATCTAAAAACTCTTTTCAGCCATCATTATCAGCTAATTCGTTTTTTAATATATTAGCTATCTTATGGAGAATATCGAAAATGTATACAATATTCACTTTATTTTTAGTAAAGTGCTACTACTTTTACCATGTATAACATAAAAGTTAATGTCCATTGATATTATATTCATGTTTTATTCACTTGATCATATCTATTTGCCATAATGATGTATAGATAATGTGTTTTCATACAAATATATCTTTATTTGAATGTGTTAAATAAATTGATTTACAACAACTTAACAAAATATTTTAACTAAATAACAAAGTTTTACCTTTTACTAAGTATTCATAGGCATGGTAAATTTTACATTAAATTATGATGTATCAATTTGATATATAAGTTTTAGGTAGATATAATACTGGAATTTTTCATTATATACACATGATTAATATTGGTAATATAGAATCGGTGACAATTTTAGAAGATTAAAATATGCCCATATACTCGATAAAACAGATTTTCATCTATAAATTTGAAAGATAATCCCATTATTTTGTACATTTATACCTTAATTGAGTTACTCATCTGAATTTTGTTGTCAAGAAGTTAGGCTGAAGTTATAATATGAGCCTTAATAAAAAAGTAAGCTTTTAATTTAAATGAAACTTAACACTTCCCGATAACTTTAAAACATTTTAAAGGTTCCATCTATTCAATCAAACATCCAAAAAAGTAGAATGGAAAGAAAATATCTTAACCAGGTAAATCCAAAGATTATCTGGATATTATTTTCATTTATTCCTGTTCCGATGAAAATTCCGAAGGCGATTCTGTTCCGATCAGGCCTGGCATGGGAGTTTCATTTATTGACCAGGATACAGTAGAAAATTGTCCTGGATATCAGGACATAAAAACATGCCTTAGCTTGGAGGGGGTGGGAGCTGGCATGATGACAAAAACTTTCGATTGTCAAATTCTTCCACTGATATACGGATTTTGGGGTTTTGACTTATATGCTGCCTGGTTAATTCCAGGGTATTGATTTTAACTAGTTGCAAAAGCTATGTTTGTACTAAAACTGTGTCGTTATACCAAGAATTGTCGTTCTGATAAGAACTTGCAACAAAGGATCCAGATCTCACCTTAAGAGGGACTCTTCAGGCCGCCTGAAGCTCTTATCTGAATGACATTGTTTGTATTAATAGTTACGTGAATCTTTGAGCGTCATAGCGATTTAAAAGTGACACTCCAGAGTGAGTTTAGGGACTATAAAAATGGCTTTTTGTAACTATTTGTATTTTGGGTAGTATTAATAGCAACATAGGCTCCCTGATTTTTTAAAACTAAAAACTTCAACTTATCGATATTGTTAGATTACTTACTTTTTAAAAATTACCAACTTGTAAACTAATATGCTGGATATAATCAGTAATTTGTTTGTTAGAATAAAAAAGAGAAAAAACATGGAAAGGATACATTGTAATCGATTGAATACTAGCATAAATACAAAACGATTGCCCAAACCAAACCGGACAATATTAAAGCCAGAAAGACGGCAGCACTACCTGCGTCTTTAGCTTTACCTGCTAACGGATGATGCACCTCTGTATAAAGATCAACCACCGCTTCAATAGCGGAGTTGATCAATTCAGCAATCAGCACCATAAAAACAGATATAATCAGAATAAACCGAACGGCCATTGACACCGGTAAAAAAAAGGCTATAGGTATCAAAATAGCAGCTATAACAATTTCCTGACGAAAGGCTTCTTCTTCCCAGGTTGATTTGATTCCCATTACGGAAAAGATAGTGGCGTTTTTTAATCTTAAAAGTTTTTTCCCCATTTTAATCTTCTGTGTTGTTTAAATGAAAAAGCGTTCCGTTATTTGAGGTTATTCGATCATTAATGTTGCCTGAACCTGTTTCAGTAGCAAAAAAGTAAAAAAATAGATTTTGGATGACCGAACCGTTTTTATCCTAGAGAAATATGCCAGTCAGATACAATAGCATGCTGTGCCAAAATAAATGATTATTGTGCCAATGCAAAACAAATGATTATCTTCCAATCCAAAGTGAAAGATATAAAAGACCATAAAGAGGGAGGTTGTTTAAGCCATGTTCAGTCCATTTGGTTAATGATTCGTTAGGTTGGATACAGATATCAATAAGGATTCAAGCGAAAAAGCCGGTATCATAAAATATATCAAGGAAGTATTTTGCAAAAAATTTCTTAAAAAGTATTTCAACAGTTTATATGACATCAATATACAAATTTTGTCTGGCTTACCGTAGGACTAGTCCGGATTCGATAGGAATCAAAATCAGCTGATATGTACTTATAAAGCAACCAGACAAAACAATTCAGCAAATAGCCGGAAAAATGGGAAATATCGATGTAGGCATGTTAATTGATGGTTAACAATACAAATCTCTTTTCACTAAGAGGAGTCGCGTATTGACCCGAATATGTTTTGAAGACAAACGAGACTACTGGCTCCCTTTAACCCGATAAATCACAATCTATCTGCAAATCAGAGAGTGTAATTCACACATGGATGCCCTACACTGCAAGTATTTACAGAATACATATCAGTTAATTCGTAAACTCGTATCGAAGATTTTTTTCATGATGAAAAGTATATATTGCTGAATAATCGTTTGTATTGTTAACAACAACTCATGAGGAGAAATGAGCTTTTTTTTTAAAAACAGAAACTTACTGCTTATTTTTATTTGCAGCTTTTTTTTTATGGGTAACGAGGCACTTTTGGTTGCTGCTTTACCAATTTATCTATCTGACTTAGATTTTTCTACTGGAAATATTGGAATTGTAGTTGGCTCGTTTGCAGTTGGTGTACTATTTTTGAGACCGGCAGCGGGAAAACTGGTTGATTCAAAAAGTCGAAAGTCTGTTATGATGTTGGGAATTTTGATATTTGCAGTATCTCCAATATGTTATATGATTTCTTCATCTTTGTTATGGCTTATATGTGTCCGAATATTTCATGGATTTGGGATATCTTTATTCACTACTGCATCTCCCTCCATGGTTATCGATATAACTCCTAAAGAGCATAGAGGCTCTGTGTTAGGCTATATGGCGCTGGCTTCAAATTTTGCACTCGGTATCGGACCGATAATAGGTCTGAGTTTATTGAACAAATATGGGCCATTTTTCCTGTTTTTATCTTGTTCATTACTGGCCATTTCTGCCTTGCTTGCGGCATATTTTTTGGACAATCTTAAGCATAAAATCCAAAACGGCACTAAGATTGTCTATCGTAAAGTGGTTTTACAGAGAACTGTTTTAGTTTCAGCGTTTGTTTTCTTTATTGGTGCAATTATTTCCAGTGGAATTTCAACTTTTCTACCCATTCATCTCAAAGAATTCACCCATTTAAATGTTGGTCTTTATTTTTTGACATACTCGCTTACTCTAATCATTTCAAGGTTTTTCACAGCTCATCTGTCTGATCGGTATGGCAGAGGCCCTATTTTCTTTTATGCATTTTTTGTTGCTGTATGTACAGTTTTGTTGATATCAAATATTAACTCATTAGCGATGCTAGTATTAGTGGGAGCTATTTTCGGATTTGCCTCTTCAATTTACCGGCCTGCATTGACTGCACTCGTAGCTGACCAGACAAAAGCTGAAAACCGAGGAGTTATCTTCAGTTTTTTTTATGCTGCGTATGATATCGGCATTGCATCTGCGGGTATAATTTTAGGAACAGTAGCTGATTTATATAATTTTGAAGTGATGTTTAAGTTCGCATCAATGCTTGGCTTTGTCGGGCTTTTGCTTTTCCTTTTTTACATTAAGCCCAAACCTGTTCAGTCGCTTAAGTGGACATTAACATTACAGTCTCAAAGAGAAGAGGCGGTCTAATTCGTCTAAATCAAACTTAAGCTTAAATATTACCAGTGTTTAATCTTTTGAAGGGTCATTTGCTGAAATAGCCCATTATTGTTGATTTATGCCGGGATTTAGTCGCGTGTCGACTTGAATTTTTCTGAAAATAACATCCGTTCTATCTATTTTAGGTGATATTAACGATTATTCAGGAAAAACAATATTTGCTCAGATTATCAAATATGCACCAAAACGCCGTTTCGATAGTTTAGTAAAAAAATACAAAGGAGGCCCGTATTATCCTGGGAGAAACCATAGAACATTATGAAAAAGTCTTTTTTGTGTTTAAAGAACATACCGAGTGGATCTCCAAAATCAAAGCCGGTGCTCACCAGGAATTAGGCTGCAAGCTCTGCATAGTGAAGATCAATATGGGGTTATCCTTCACCACTGGATCATGGAAGAACAGACAGATAATGAGATCACAGTGTCCCTGATGTCAGAGATTAAATCCTATTTCCCAAACTTGGTCAGTTACAGTTTCAATAAAGGGTTCTTCTCACCTAAAAATATTAAAGATCTAAAACCTATTCTGGATTAGGTTGCTTTGCCAAAAAAAAGAAAACGCTCCCAAAGGCAAAATCAGATATTCATTTTCTGTTTTGTCCATAATTTTTTCAATTTATTATATCAATTGGTCAATTGTTGCTCCGTGAAAATGATCAGAATACTTAAGGGAAAAACGTCAAGAAATTTTCCATTCATTTTGATCATACCATCAATAAACATGTAAAAGCACAACAAGTTCCTGAAATGGAATTTGAATCCCCAAAGGGATACCTCCAACTGGATTCCCAGATATTCATTGGCCTGAAAAAAGCTGTCACTTGTCAAATTCCTTTTCGAAAATCGAAATCCGACCCGCAAAACAACTATGAATGGGTTTTAAACCACAACAAAAATTAAACGCTGCGTGAAATGTTCAAACGAACGATAAAATTCGGATTTAAAGCTTCAGTTGTTATCGGCAATGCCTGGTTCGGTAACAAAGGCAACATAAAGCTGCTATAGATGCGAGGATAACCGGAATACTCAAAATAAAAGATGAAAATCTAAAATTCCGTTTGACTGAATACGATCTCAATTTAAAAACACTATATTCATCTTGCTAAATATTATCGAAAACAGGATAAACAGCCGAAAAAATGTCCCTGGATAACCTACTCTATCAATGCTGAATTGAATCTAGCTGAAGACCCGAACCAAAAAGAAAACTTTCAATGGGTCAAACCGGTTTCCAGCCTTCCTGAAAATGAAAAAAAAAGATGAATATGCAGTTGTTTAATGTACCGATACGACATTGCCTTCAGAAAAGATACTTGAACTCCATGCTCTTAGATGGGGGATTGAAGTATACTTCAAAGAGGTCAAGCAGTATATGGGATTTCTGAAAGAGCAATCCGGCAACTATGCGTATTATTATGCATCTATACATTTATCAGCCATTCGATATCTATTGTTCTCCGATATGTTTAAACAAGACGACGAGATCCATTTTGGAGAACATCGAAAAAACACGTCTGATAACTTGGAGCTGATGTCCTTTGTATCTCTACTGTGGGATTTTTGCTCAAAGCCATCATTAGCGGTGTTCTGGACCAGTTTCAAAAGTTAATAGGAGAAGATCTTTTACAAAAGATAAACGATCAGAATGATTGTACTATAACTGATTACTCAACCAGGCACTCCAGGTTGATTCTCAGTCGCTGCTTGAAGAAAGTAGGGCTGAAAAAGCCGGTGCACTTGGCTGAGAAAAACCCTAAAATGTGTATTATGAAGCTACCAGACAAAACAATTCAGCAAGCAGTCGGGAAGAATCTTATGCTAACATTTATTACAACCCACTTATTAGATTTCCTGGTTTTAGAAGATTAAAATATGCCCATATACTCGATAAAACAGATTTTCATCTATAAATTTGAAAGATAATCCCATTATTTTGTACGTTTATACCTTAAATAGGTCGTTTATCGGAATTTTGTTGTCAAGAAGTTATACTGAAGTTATTATGTGAACCTTAATAAAAAAGTAAGCTTTTGATTTGAATGAAATTTAATGATTCTCGATAACTTTCAAACATCTTAAAGGTTCCATCTGTTCAATCAAACATCCAAAAAAGTGGTATGGAAAGAAAGTATCTTAACCAGGTAAATTCAAAGATCATCTGGATATTATTTATTATTTTCCTTTATTCCTGTTCCGATAAAAATTCGGAAGGCGATTCTGATTCTGTTCCGATCAGGCCTGGCATGGGAGTTTCATTTATTGACCAGGATACCGATAAAAACCAGTTGAGTGGGGAAGTGGTCATAAAACGGGCAAGCGATGAAAGCGATATCACCCATTATGCCCTATTCTGGGGGGCGGATACTAAAACCAAATTGACCGGTTTTGATGCCATTACAGTTGTTTCGAAAATGGAGGGCGAAGAAGATATTGTTGTTATCCTCGACCAAAACACCAGGATGCCCGAAAAAGCTGATTACTTTCTCGTCTTGAGTAAAAACAACCAAATCGAAAACGGACAGGGAATGGGTGAAAAAATTGCTGACAGAGATGGGGATTTGGAGCTGTTTAAGGTATTTGGACCCGGTGGTAATGGAAAAACGGGACGCTACTATTACGGCGTTGATTACCCGGCCTTAAGGGCGACAAAGTCGGATGAAGATGACTCCATCTGCCTGATGAAAAATAACCATGTCAGTGTTTTTTATTCAATCTATGCATCTGGCATTCCAGGCGATATAAAACCATTTTCTTTTTCCTGTTTTGAAAACGATTTTAAGGAAATCAATGGAGCATATTCTCCCATAAACGATGCATTCTTTTTTGGTCAGACAGTACATGATGCGTTCATGGAATACCTGGGAACACCACCGTTGGGGAAGAATGTAGAAATGAAATTGCGCATTCACCATGAGAAATTTTTTAATAATAGTTTTTGGAAAGATGGTTTTTTAAATTTTGGGGACAGTATCTCGAATCAATATTATCATTTTGTTACTTTGAATATGGTTAGTCATGAAATTGCACATGGTTTTTCGAAACATTTTTCCAATTTGAGTTTGTCAGGTCAAGGTGGTGCTATAAACGAAGCATTTTCAGATATTGCTGGAGAAGCAGTAGAGTATTACCTGAAAGGAGACTGCGATTATAAATTTGGTTATGATGTGTCAAAGTCCGAGGGAGAAGCGATGCGGTATTTAGATGATCCTCCTGCCAATGGCTCATCAATTGATAGTACGTTGAAATATTATACCGATATTGACCATAATGATGCAGCCGGTGTGTATAATAAAGCATTTTATTTATTAGCAGAGTCCGAGGGGTGGAATCCCGGAAAAGCTTTTCAGGTATTTGCCCACGCCAATATGGATTATTGGGATGCAAGTACCGATTTCGATAGCGGTGCTAAGGGCGTATACCAATCAGCTATTAATTTGGGGTATAACGGTGTTGATGTGATAGAAGCATTTGACGCTGTTGATGTTCTGGTGATTGGAGATATAACCTATGCCGATTTTGCGTTTCATAACTCTTTTTCAACAGTGAATTTTATAAACAACAGCGGCTCTCCCAATAGTACAATTACCAGCTCGAAATGGGATTTTGGCGACGGTACGACATCCACCTTGCCTGATCCGGAACATACATACACTTATTCAGGAACATCTCCCCAGAATTTTGATGTTACATTGTTTGTCGAAGATACTGATGGCTACAGCATCAGACGGCGAAAACGGGTCACTGTTCATCATGTCTATTGTGAATCCAAATCCGAAAAATGTGATGGGGAGTGGATTAGCCGCGTAGAAATAGGTGACACTTCCTACGCATCAGAAGCGAGCAATTATTCGAATTTTGCGGAAGGTGAAGAGGAAAAGATATTTTATATGAGAATAGGCAAAACCTATGATATCAACCTGACAGCTGCATATTGCCCTGACTGCACTATAGATAAAAAAGCATGGAGATTATGGATCGATTTTAACACAGATGGCGATTTTGAAGATGAAGGTGAGATGGTATTTGATGGTTATGATAAAGGAACTGTCAGTGGTCAAATCACCATACCCACCTCGGTAAGTGTCGAAAAAACTCGCATTAGATTTCTTATGATTGCCAGTAGCGCCAGAGAACCACCCTGTGGACAATTCACCGCAGGAGAGGTGGAGGATTATACCGTCTTGTTCACTCCTCCAACACTGGAAGCTGATTTTACATATACAACATCATCCCTTCAAGTGTCAGTTAATAATATTAGTTTTATACCTAACTATATAACAAATGTGAATTGGTTATGGAATTTCGGTGATGGCACCACTTCTACAGCTGAGCATCCGTCACCTCATATGTATGGCCGGGATGGTACATATACAATTACTCTAACTGCGGAAGATGCTGATAATAGTAGCCATGTAAATACAAGAAGTGTTGTTGTTACAGTGATTACCGAGGACATCAAACCTGATTTTGAATATACGGTGGAAAGTGAAACAACTGTCTCATTTCAAAATACAACCACCATTCCAGCGGGTACTGAAGTAAAAAGCTGGGAATGGGATTATGGGGACGGATCTGAGAAATCGAATGAAAGAATCCCCGCAGATCATACATTCCCGGATTTCGGTAGTTATTCCGTAACTTTAGTGGCTGTGGACGACAATGACGTTGCTCATTCCATAACAAAAGAGATTGATTTTTACTGTAAGTCCAGTGGAACGTATCTGGATGAATACATCTCCAAAATAGCGGTGAATAAATCAGGAGAATCAACTGTTATATTTTCTAATCTGTCCGGTTCCACTCTCTATTCGGACTTTACACATCAAATCATCCCCCTGGAAAGTGGTTCATCTTATGATGTGGAGCTGAACGTCACCTATCCTGATTCGAGCTCCCGATATGAAGAGTGCTGGGCGCTTTGGATAGACTTCAATAATAACAGCTCTTTTAGTGATGCCGGGGAAAAGGTGCTGAATACGTGTGCTGTTGGGAACTTTACTCAAATGATTTCTATTCCACAATCGGTTTCAGGGGGGACCAAAAGAGCACGACTCACGATGAAATGGTCTGACCCCCCGACTTCGCCTGAACCGTGTGGAGTATTTAACTTGGGGGAAGTAGAGGATTATACCGTTGAAATTGCAGTTCCTGATTGAATCCAGCAAATAAAACTAATGGATTGTGAGAGGCAAATAAGCATTATGGGGTTTTATTTTCTGATATGAGGAAGTCAACCCCCATCCCAGTCAGCAATAAAAAGCAAAAATCAAAGTAACTATTCAACATAAAAAATGACCTATTTGTCATTCTGATAGCTTCGCTTCTCATCCTTTTTGTTTACCTCTCCTTGCTTTAATAATGAGTTCTTCATTTGTCAGATGATTCCTCTTTTTTGTGCGTTTATACCTTAAATTGTTCGTTTATCGGAAAATAGTTGTATTTAAAAAAGGTTCAGATATAAGATATATCCGATTGGTAGAACCCATATCAATTAATTATTTTATTGTTTTGTTTAAGATCTTTACTCAAAAAGGTCATTGCAAAATTGCTAATGGAATCTTTTTTATTTAGATAATTTAAAAAATGGAAAGAATAATGAGAAAATATTATCTTTGTATCATTGTTGGATTATTATTTATCTTTGGTTGTAATTCAGAATCTTCAGATGAAACAGAAGATCTATCCATTAAGTACTTGAAGACGCTGGAGCACTTTGATGGAGACAATTTCGACAAATATCAATTAAAGGGAATCGCTGTTGATATGGCCGGTAATGTATATCTGGGTATATATCATTACAAACATGGCGGTATTTATAAATATCCTGCCAATACATCCGAATTATGGAATGAGACTTCCCCAAGTAATAAATTAAAACCTATGGGAACATATATTTCTAAAGGTATATCAGACGATATGGAAGGGGTCTATTATAGTCAGGCCAATGGTAAAGAATACATTTATTTTTCATATTGTTTGGATAAAAAAATATTTCGAATAAATACTGAGTTAACAGATCCGGCAGAAGAATTTGTTTCAGCTGATAACACTCATCTTATTGGTTCCGATAATGAAGGGAATATTTATAATGCTATACCTGGAGTAAACTATATATTTAAATATAACAATAGTGGAAAACTGTTAAACAATTATTCAGTTGATAGATTACCAGACTTTGCCCCTCATGATATTGCAATAAACAGGGAAGGAGTCATATATATTGCGAATATTAGTGGTAATTATACAGAGAGTTTAATTAAATTTTCGGTTGATAATGATGATATTTTATCTATTGAGTGGAATATTTCAAATGGAATTGATAATGACTTACCTGGATTTGGTATTGCAACGGATAATAAGTATGTTTTCATGGCAGATGATAAAAATAACAAAGTGAATGTTTATAATAAATCTGGAAATCTGGAAATTGGGATAAGTACTTTAGGAGATACAGGCACTTCTTTAGGAACACCATACAGACTTTTTGTTGATAGTCGAAATGATGAAAACATCCTTTATATATTATCAATAAAAGACGATCGGATTCAAATCCATTTGTTTAACTATTGATACCTTACATGACTTGATTGCCAATGTGTCTTTTTAGACCAAATATCGAATTTAATAAAAAATCGCACACAGTATTCATGACACTGCCATAGAACTATGGGATATGAGGTAGAGGAAGTCCCTCTTTGTTAGATGAGTTCTTTTTTTTGTGCTTGAGGCGGGGGCACGGTGCACAATCCGATAAAGCTCCATGTATAAGTAGAAAGAAAAGTACCAGGATGCTGAAATGCTGTGAATCTCAAAATAGATTTTTCAGTAAACTATGAGCGACAGCGGATAGATACTATAGCCGGTTTGGTTACGACGTCGTAAAAGAAGAAGGAGCAAAAAACCCAGCGAAAGCAGAGCAGCATGATCCTGTTTTAGACGACGTCGAAATAATAAACCGATGGGTGAATTATTGAATATCAACAGTATAATCTTCGACCTCACCATGGGAAATAGTACCACATGGTTCAGGGATGCTATAATAACCCATGGAAACACGCATCCTGGTTTTACCATTTGAGGTCATAAAAGGAACATCAATTAATCCTGATACAGCATTGTTATCATGAGCTGTAAAAGCAGTTTCCTCACTTTCATCGAACACTCCATTTTGGTTGTAATCGATCCAAACCTTATAATTTTCAAAATAGGCAGTACCGGAATACCCCGGGGTAATCGATATGGAATTCAATCCGTATTTGGACAGGGTGATGATTTCCGACGTAAAGTCCGAATAATTAGTGGCACCGGATGATTTCGAGTAACTACCGACTGCTACTTGTGCAATATATTCGGCACTACTATCTTTAGAACTCGATTTACAGTATTCAATGCTTTGATCTGTAACGACGACATCTTTTGAGATTTGATCGGTATTTGAATTGCTATCAGTAACAGTCAGCGTCACTGAATAGGTACCCGCCGTACTATACGTGTAAGTTGGATTTTGATCTGTTGAGCTACCGGCATCGATATCACCGAAGTTCCAGCTCCAGCCAACAATGGTTCCGCCGATCACTGTACTTAGATCCGTGAAATCAACCGTCAACCGATCCGCATTTGAACTGAAATCAGCTGTTACGGAAGATGGAACATGACCGATATTAAGGGTGTAATCTTCTACTTCACCATAGTCTAATAATCCGCATGATTCCGGGTATTCATTATATCTCATGGACACTCTTAATCTTGTCTCCCCGCCAGTTGCTGCCTGCGGAACAGTTATCGTGCCAGTCACGGTTGACTTACTCGTACCTTCAAATAATAACTCATTGGTATCGTCAAAATCACCATCCAAATTCAAGTCAGCCCAAATACGCCAGTATTCACCATAGGGTTCGTCGATGAAATCCGGAACCAGCGACAGATCAGTGGCGGTTGCTTTATCAATATTTATTACCTGATTGGTAAAATCTGAATAACCGCTCTTTTCTGATGAGTTGGAGAAATTCCCTATATTCACTTGAGATATCCACTCATAATCATATTTTTCCCCTCTGGAAGAACAATACTGCACAGTGGAAAAAACAGAAACCCGATCTGTTTTACTATGGCTTTTTCCAAAGGCATCGGTTACTGTCAGGCTTATATCATAATCTCCATCTATGTCATAGGTATGGACAGGATGTTGTTCATTAGAAGTGTTACCATCGCCAAAAGACCAGGCCCAGCTGACAATGGTGCTGTTGGGCGAAACACTGATATCTGTGAAACTGACTGTTAGAAACACTTTCGAAAATATAAAACGTGCGATCGGTTCATCTGGAACAACCAGTTCAATGCCCACTATATCAAAAGCATCTCTGACATCTTCAGTTGAATACCCCAGATCGACAGCAGCGTCAAGAACTCCCTCCGCGCCCGTTTGAAAAGTTGCATCGGGCTCCCAATAATCCTGATTGGCTTTTACAAAGACCTCAAAAGCCTTTCTTGTATCCCAGCCACTGGAATTTGCCAGATGGTAGAATGCTTTGTTAAATACCCCGCTGCTATAATGAACACTCATATCAATATTATAATCATCGATATGATCAATGGAGTTTCCATCCTGTGGAGGATTTTGCATATAACGTAAAGCCCCGCCGCCTTTTTTTATGTCATAGCCGATGAGAAAATCGTTGGTACCTCGGAAGTAATATTCAGCTGCTTCTCCGGCAATATCTGAAAAGGCTTCATTAATCCCCCCCGATTGATTGTAATATTTCAAATTGGAATTTTGTTCAGTAAAACCATGACTGACTTCATGGGAGACAACATCCAACGAAACCAATGGATAAAACATAGTATATCCATCACCAAAGGTCATGGTGGAACCATCCCAAAATGCATTATCATATTGTCTTGAGTAATGAACCCGTAGCGTCAGCTGAAAGGTTAACGGGGGAACGCCAACCCAATCATTATACATGTTATATACCACTCCACCAAAATAATGTGCATCATTCAACGGGCTATAAGCTCCGTTGATCTCTTTATGTGTATTTTTCGGACACGGGTATGAATAGGCGGTTGTTCCCGAAATACCATGATTCAAGTCGACTGTTTTAACATTTGCATTATTCATAGTGCAGGTTGTACCGTCCTGGACGACATCAAAGTATGGATAATCTGTACCGTAATAATATCGATCGATTTTTTCATTGCCACCGGGTCCGCTTCCATCGGCATATGTTAATCCATCATATGAATGAATCATCTTATGGGTTCCTGCTTCCAGGAAATAGGTGGGACGAGTGGCATGTCCACCGGTCGTGGTGTCAGCAAAGAAAGAGACAAACCAGCAAAGATTGGCTTTGCTGGTTCGGTCCAGAAAAATCACCAATTCACTTTTTTCATTTTTAAAAGTCCAGTTTTTTACATCCGAATGATCGTTTTTAAATTTTGCTTTCACCAACTCCAAAGCACCGGATGAATCCAAGGTATTTAAAGTGGCAAAAGACTTTGGAAGATCACCGGTAATACCTTCGATTTTTGTCCCATGCAGATTGACAACGTTGCCAGCTGCATTTTTCGACACAATTATGTGATGTCCCCATACTGGTACATTTTTATAAAGTTGTTGATATCGGATATGTGTTATCCGATTCTTATCTGTTCTTTGTTTAATTTTCCGGAGATTTTCATCAGCTGTCAAACCAAGATCAGTCTTAAGCGCAACAGAATCAAATGCTTTTTTTCCCTTAACCTGCAACCCAATATTCAAGGCGTTTCGCAGGTTGACTTTTTTGGCAGCAAAAATTTCAACAGTAAAAAAACAGGTTAAAAATAAACCAAATAAAATCAGTTTTTTAGTCATTTTATCTTTCTCCTGATAGATAATAAAGTTTAAAAGTCCCTAAATGAATCAATATATAATTATCAAAATAAATGGTTAATAGATGTATTCAATTGTATTTAAATTATGGATGACAATATAATAATGCTTGAATGGATATTTGTTGCTTTTTCCCTTTGTCACTCATCATATTCTTGTCCGCCCTGTATTTTTTATTTTAATTTTCCCTCCCGTAATTTTCAAAAGTATCCATTTCAAAAATACAATAATAGTATTAAATGATGAAACAATACAATAAGTTGTCAAAAGAACCAACATGATGTTATATATCTAAAACATTTCTTTAATACAACTTTTTTCCGATAAACGAACAGGTCAGGGTATAAACATACAAGAAAAGGGAATTATCAAACAAAAGAGTATTCTTTGATTTACTAGCTTGACAGTTCAAGGTTCTCGTTATCTTGACGGACAAGATGAGCACAGGTTTGATCCGGCATCCAGGAATAGACCCCGGAAACAACAACTGATCCCGGATCAAGTCCGGAAATATAGTCTGATCATTGCATATATTCTTTAATTTCAGATAAATACAAAACTAATATTTCAGGATTTTAAAAAAACTTAAAATCATTGGTTTTTTACTGTTTGAAAACAAAATTTGTGTGCTGTCTGTTCTGTCATCCTGAGGGACTTGCGATGAAAGATTTCTCAAGTCCAAAATCAATTGATGTCGTATAACATCATTCTGGATTTTATACATGTAACATGGTCAATTAAATATCAAAGGATCAATTTGCTTCCGAAAGTCGCTTGAATTTAATTGAGATTACTCAGTTTGACAGGGATCACAGAATGTTATAGGTCTTTTATCAGCTCTAACGATAAAGTATTTAGATTCCCCTCCTCTTCCAAAAAAATATGAGTAACAGTTTAATGAGTTACTATTTCCCCTTGTTTAAAATTTTTACAGGTTAAATAATCCCTATTTTTGTATGTTCATACCTCAAATAGACCGAATATCGGAAAAAAGTTGTATTAAAGATGTGATTCAGGATAATAATATTTTATCGACATATCCTTTGATAATTAATTGTATTGCCTTGGTGTATCTCACATTTTATATACCATAAAAAAATTGATTAAATCACTGTAATGTATTAATATTTAAGCCTTTTAATCCCCTCATGAAAACATCAACTTTGTTTATAAAAAAAATATCGATATTTTTTTTCACCGCCATTTTCTTTATTTCAGGCTGTGATTCCGGTTCCGATGGAAATGATCCTGATAGGGATGAGTGGAAATTGTCCGACACGGGTCAAACCACCTCTTATACTGCAACCTGGGGAGAGGACACAGATTATCTGATCAATTCCCCATCCTTTACTGATAATAGTGATGATACGGTTACCGATAACAATACCGGCCTGATATGGCAGAAGGAGGATGACAATAATACCTACACATGGTCTGAAGCAGGATCTTATTGCGAAACTCTTACGTTAGGCAGTAAGACTGACTGGCGTCTACCGAATAGAAAAGAATTATTGAGCATTGCGAATTTCGAAATATCCTCTCCATCAATTAATACAACTTATTTTCCAAATACCAATTCCTCGAACTACTGGTCGTCCACTATCTTCGCAAACGATGGCAGCTACGCATGGTTCGTGAACTTCGACGGCGGCTACGTGCGCCACTACCTTAGGAGTAATGGTGACCATGTCCGTTGTATACGAGGCAGTGCTGCCTTGTCTGCTAATTTCAATGATAATGGAGATAAAACTGTAACCGATAATATCACCGGTTTGACTTGGCAGCAAGAGGATAATAACGTCACCTATACCTGGGAGAACGCATTGAGTTATTGTGAAAATCTGTCATTAGCAGGGCAGAGTGACTGGCGGTTGCCAAATATTCGAGAACTTGAATCTATCGTTGACGAGGCCGCATACAGTCCTGCCATTGATACTACCTATTTTCCGAATACCAATTCCTCGTACTACTGGTCGTCCACTACCAGCGCATACCATAACAACTACACGTGGGGCGTGTACTTCAACAACGGCGTCGTGGGCTACTACAATAAGAGTGATAGTGGTTATGTCCGTTGTATACGAGGCGGGCAGTAAATCGTTAATTTGGATATTCTTTTCAGTGGTAGGCATTGGTCACTCGTTGTTCTGGATATAACTCGGAGGACATAATGTTGTTTGTTCAAGATAAATGTTATGTCCCTTTAATTCTCGGCATAGTCTCGCTGGAAATTCACTAAATCGTTAAATTCATATCAACAATTAGGAACAGATTAACTTAAACCGTTTTGATTGGTTATTTCCAAAAGCTTATTGCCACAAAGATTTTTCCCTAATCCATTGAAAAGCATAAGATGAATTTCAGGGATTTGACAAAATCCTGGATCTGGAACAGGGAGTTTCCTGGGGATCTCAATTTCCGGGAAATTTAATATTTACGATAGACGCCGAATATCCGAAGGACACATTGTTGATAGCTAATATGATCAATAGTAATATGCTGATTGTTGCATCCGGGCGCCTTAAACAATTTCTCGAAGGTCGCCAAGCAAAAAAAAGTGGAATACCTGCCAGTAACCATCCATGACCCTAAGGGCAAACCTGCAAGCAAAAACTACTTTATCGTTCATCCTGTTGAGCCGGTCGCCTGCCGCCTCGATTTAAATAAAACTGTGGCCTAAATCGGCATCTCCAAAAAGGACGTAAATTGCTCTTTCAGAAATCCCATATATACTGCTTTGAATCCAAGTTGATCCATTGCTTGTTGAAGTTTGTTATCCGCCAAATTACCGGATTTACTTAAATAATTCACGACAGTTGTTGAGTCTAGAACTTTTTTGACTTATTTTTTCATATTGGACTTGGGGATGATGAATATTTAACTGATTGTTTACATTAACCATTTCATCATCCTTGTAACATAATGTTAAGTAATTTCGGTACTTTAACTAACTTTCCCTAAGGGATAAAAACCCTAAAATGTGAGATATAAAACTTAAGAAAAATAAACAGCTTAAAAAATTGATTTTCCTCCTTGCATAAAACAGATAATTCCTCATTTGTTAGATGATTCCTCTTTTTTGTCAGTTTATACCTTGAATTGTTCGTTTATCGGAAAATACTTGTATTAAGAAAACAACTCAGATATAAGATCTAGTAGATGAATCCGTATCAACTGACTGTTTTATTATTTTATTTAAAAGTCTGCTCCAAAAATCCATTTTTGAGCTTCTTGAATAATTCTGGCTTATATGGTGCAAGGATTCAAAAACTCATCCTCACGAAGGGTAAAGAGATCCCCAAAAGTGCTTGTTTTTTTATGATTTCGCACTTTTTACAGGGAATTTCATTTAAAAAATATATGAATCACTAATTAACTAATTAACTAATTAACTAATTAACTAATTAACTAATTAACTAATTAACTAATTAACTAATTAACTAATTAACTAATTAACTAAT
>JBFFHJ010000012.1:0-132913 GCA_041556995.1 bacterium
GCAAAATCTTCATATTCACAGGTTTGTTGTCAAATTCGGGCAAATTCGACGGCAGGCAATATGTTTCATTAAAAATCTGGTTTTCTATATACACTTTGTATAGCCATTCACGATGGGCCTTTGTTGGATATTTTGAACCATGAGTCAACCAGTAAATAAATGGTGCAGATTCGCGAATGGCATTGCGAGAGACGGATCTGGCAAAAAAACCCTTCATAATATTGTATTGAACGCCCGGTTGAATGACATCCATACCAGCTCCAATCACCTGGGACGGAACGTTTGTTTCACCAAACAACTCATCCATTATATTAACGTCATAGTCTTTGGAGATTAGTTTTCTCATTTCTGCATGGCCACTTTCCTCATCGTCGAATTTTACAGGTGATGCCATCAACACGACCTTCTTAATGTCCATACTTTTTCCCATGGCTCGTCTTTCTTCTGCTCGCCGGGCTAAGTAAGGGACAATCAAGGCGCCACCAATACAATAGCCAATGATGAATATTGGTTTATTCGGATGCCTTTTCTTGATTATATCCAGATAGGTATCATGAACCACTTTTCCATAAAAACCCAAGCCCAAATGAGACTCATTGAGACCTGGTTCTGACGGGTCCTCCATATATACTTCAAATCCATTTTGAAGAAGTCTTTCGATAACCGATTTCCCTTTAGCCAGGTCGAAAATCTCTGGTTTGTTGATCAGCGGCGTCGGCAGGTAAAGGACGATGTTATTGGGTTTAATCTCTTTTGGCCGATGATAATGTCTCAATGTTACTGTATGTAGCTGCGATCCTTTTACAATTTTGTAATTGGAATAACCGATTTCACAGTTGGTGGCCGATTCTGAAAAGACTTTCAGGTTAAAAGCATTTTCATTGTAAATATTTGCCAATCGTTGTCTGATCTCAAGCAAATAATCATCAAAGGAGGAGTGACGTTTTTTATTGTAGAATGGCATTTTGTTATCCGGTATCGGTTCTTCAGTAACAGCAACTATCAAAGAAATCAGCAGCTCTTTCAGAGCCTTAAGCCTTGTTAGTCCCAGGCAACTGTAATTATATTCCAGAAAGCTAAATGCTATCATCTTATTTTTCAGAAATCGCCTGCCGTCCTCTGATGTGGAAATAAGACGCGCTTTACCGACATCGAAGACTTCATTTTTGATAAACATACCGCATAAATCATAAAGGTGGTTTGCATAGGCGATTTCGATCTCACTATTCCACTTATCAAAGATGTCCGGTGTCTCTCCCTCCAAAGCAGCCTGTTGAGCCAGCGCCTTTATTGGATTGGTCATAAATTCTTTTAGTAGCAACTCTTGGAATAACGATAAATATGAAAAAGGACCAAAAATTTGAGGATTCAATCGTATGGAGGTCAACAGGTTTTTAAATTTGAACATGATTTTAATAAAATCCCCTCCAAATCTACTTGCCCAAGGAATGGTCGTATTGTAACCTTCGATGTTGTCTGCCGGTGAGTAACCCATTGCGGACATCCAAAATTCAGCTGTGGCTTTCTTATTTAATAATTGCATCATATTTATCATCCGGATCCTCTTAAAGTATCTAACAGTTTATTAACATATATTTTAGGTATAGTTTGACCCGATCAGCAGTGTTTTTTTAACAAGACTAAAATGATTCAATGAGTTGTGGGTTTTGAATGAGGTGATTGAAAAAACACAGTATTAAATAGAAACAATTGGGTTCTGTTGAAATTTGTCACAACAATAACCACAAAAATTAAAGATATCCGATAGTTATATTCAAATCATTAATTATAATAGGTTATTTTATCTCATATGTCGAGATAAAAATAAAAAAACAGATATTTATTAATGCGCCTTTCTCACGGCTTCATTAAAAATCTGGATGACTAATTTTAAGTACAGTACCTTATCGAATAAGATGATGTGTTTTCTTCTTTGTATGGCTTTGTTAATGCGGTTAACGAGAATTTTCAACATTTTTCGCTTCAGCATGATATTTTATGCGATTACCTGGTTAAACGGTATAATTGTTGTCTGGATGCATAAAAATCTGCTATATTTAGTTTAAGTATTACTATCTTTCTTAGTCTTATATTCACAATTTTGGATTTAATACCGTTTTACTTAAAATTAATATGAGAATCATATTAATTTCGACTATTAACCAAAATCGAGAAATCTAATGGTAAATCATCAAGCTTCTACTGCAACTTCAAACGCAGATTATGGGATATTTAAAGATGGGTATGAGTACTGTCGTGATGCAGGGCAAAGATTTTTTTTATTTACAGATGTTTTTCGAAAGCGAGGAAATATTTATCATGAACATCTGGCTAACGGACAACCTCCCGTGTTGGTCTTTGATTATGAGATCATCATGGATGCACGTGAATTTGACAAACCCGTTAATTTTGCTCTGGCCAGAATCAAAGAAAGACGGGAAAACGGATTAAAAAAGTCGGAAAGTAACGTGGAGCAACGAGATAGCATTACCTTGGAAGAAGAATATAAAAATAAGGAAACAAAACGACCAATGGTGATCTTTGATCCAAGGGCCGGCAACGGAGCAGGAATCGGTGGTTCGAAAGAAGCCTCGGAAATTGGATTGGCCCTTTCATTTGGGCATGATGTCTATTTTGTATTTTTTTACACTGATCCCATGCCGGGACAAACTCTTTCGGATGTGAAAAACGCCCAGATTCGATTTCTTGAAGAAGTGGCCAATCGTCATCCGAACGCTGCCCGGCCTGCTGTTATCGGTAACTGTCAGGGAGGTTGGTCATCCGCCTTATTAGCTTCCGATCGCCCGGATTTAGTAGGTCCTCTGCTTATGAACGGTGCCCCGTTATCCTTTTGGGCTGGAAAAGGTTACCAAAATCCCATGAGATATTTAGGAGGAATGCTGGGTGGCGTCTGGATGAATTCGTTTTTAGGAGATTTGGGAAACGGAGTATTTGATGGTGCCAATCTTGTGATGAATATGCATAACCTGAATTTCACTGCAAATTACTGGTCAAAATACTACAATGTTTACTCAAAAGTGGACACCGAAGAAAAGCGCTATCTCGACTATGAAAAATGGTCGGGGGGATATTATAAAATGACGACTGAAGAGATCCATCAGATTGCAGGCGACCTGTTCATTGGCAATAAACTAGAATTAAACGAATTTATAATGGATGACGACAACATAATTGATCTGAAAGAGATTGATGACCCGGTGCTGGTATTTGCTTCCGAGGGAGACAATATTACACCGCCACAGCAGGCACTATTTTGGATTCCCAGGACTTATGGCACTGTTGAGGAAATAAAACGTCGGCAACAGGTGGTTATTTATATGGTGCACTCAGAGATCGGCCATCTTGGTATATTTGTTTCCTCAGCCATTGCGAATAAAGAACAACAGGAGATTATCGGAAATATAGAAATCATAGACTTCCTTTGGCCTGGACTCTATGAAATGGTTATTACGCAAAATCCTAGTAAGCCGTGGATGAACGATTATCTTGTAAAATTCGAAGAACGGGAAATGGATAATATCAATGCCTATTGCGATGGCATTAAAGATTGGAGTTTATTCAGGCGTGTTGCCGCTTTTTCAGAATTCAACGACCACATATATAGAACCTATTTTCGTCCTTGGGTAAAACTGTTTGTCAATGAACAAACCGCTGAGTTTATAAGGCAACTCCATCCTCTCAGAACCCAGCGTTCGTTCTTTTCTGACAGAAATCCATTAATGTGCCATGTAGAAAGTGCAGCCCAAATCGTTAAAGAAAACCGACAACCAGTTGGTGAAGACAATGTTTTTTTACAGATGGAACAAGCCTGTTATGAATTTGGTAAGAACTGGTTGGATATTTGCCAGGAAGTACGGAACTATGCCCAGCAAACCGTCTTCAGAACGATTTATGGTCAACCGTTTTGGGATCTGTTTTTCCCCGAACAACCGCATTGTAGCAAAGTAGCGAAAGAGCACAAGAAAAAACAGAAAGCGGATAGTCGAAAAGATAGAGCACACTGGCTTTCTTTGATGGAAACCGGAGGCTTCACCGAAGGTGTGTTTCGTATGATGTTGGCAATCAGCCGAGAAGATAAAAAAGTTGACGAGAAAGAAATGAGGGAGGGGGCTCGCATTGTCCAATCTCACGAACGTTTAAAAAATATCCCGGTAGTGCAGTTAAAACGTATCGCTAAAGAGCAGGCTCGTATTCTTCAGACCGATCAGAAAAAAGGAATGAACGCACTGAATAAGCTCTTAAAAACAAAAACAGAACGTCAAGAAGCCTATCAATTGGCAGAAAGAATAGCCAGTGCCGATTCTCCCATTACAAATAATGAAAGGGTGATGCTAAATCAGTTTAAACAGATACTGGACCTGTAATTTTAATCTTATATAAAAATGATATTATAGAATATCATTTTTTATCAATTAACAGTGGGATTACAAGATAATATCATTTTATGCATATTGTTTTCCAGAATTAAGGAAAGTCAGGAGGTAGTGTTTTAGTCTTCGGTGCCAGGGTTCTTCCACGTCGTATTGCAGGTTTACCGAATTTCATTTCTGCGGATACTGAATAAGAGGTGCTTTTTACTACTTCAATATCATCTTCGTCCATAACACGAATCTGCTTTGATCCGACGGCCACAATTAAATCCTTGACAAATGGAATTGGGATTTTGAGGTTAGTAGTGGTAATTTCGGTTAACGAACCCGCAATTTCATGGCTTCTAACGCCATAAGCGATATCAAAATACGGATGAAAACCAAATCGAAAGAGATAGCCCATAATATCAAAAAATCGATCTCTTTCACTTGTTCCCGGACGAATAACCGCTTGCAAGCTATTATCCGTTTCCGTGTATGAACCAGCTTCCAGTACTACATTCCACAGGGTCCTCCCGGAACGAGTGGCAAGACTGGTATTGATCAGGTTGACACCGGGTTCGGTGAAAGTAAAATTCGCCATTGAATAATTCGAACTTGCACCGTCAAGTTCCAAACTCTCAAACTCGAAAACTGCTTTGGTTGATGGTCTGTATAACAATCCCAGGTTAATCATCGGTTGATCTCCGTGAATAATCCATAACAGGCCGTAATCATAATATCTATAAAAACTTCTTCCTTCAATGATTCCGTTTGAAAAAACCTCTGAACCTAACGAAAAACCTGTACTGGAGCTGATGTAAATATTGTCCAGGTTTTCGATACGATGCTCGATTTTACGCTGGTTCTGACGAATCCCAAAAGAAACGGGCGATAAAGGTACTGCCAATAAAAAACTATTCGTATTTCTTCGCATGCCAGTTTTAACACCGGATTGAATCAATCCGGTATCTGTGTTATAAGACCCTTCTCCATAATTCTCGAACCTGCCGTCATAACTGAATCCAACTGTAAACCATTTGGCTGGATATGCCAGA
This sequence comes from bacterium, assembly GCA_041556995.1. Classification (GTDB taxonomy): domain Bacteria; phylum SAR324; class SAR324; order XYD2-FULL-50-16; family XYD2-FULL-50-16; genus JAHJTV01. The sequence continues at coordinate 5,429 of JBFFHJ010000012.1, forward strand.
TCCAAATGGGTTCCGTTGATCTTCCCTTTTTCATATTGGATGGAAGAGATATCGTTATAGTCATAATGACCTGAATGTGGAACAGCCGTCTTCAGATATGCTTGATTCGAATTTTCCCTTACTTGATCGACATAAGGTGAATACCTGTTTTCCCCTTTGTAAGAGAAAGAAGTAAAGTTGACCAGAATTCTGTCAATTAACGCCGCACCTGCCGGGTTGAGAGTGAGTTTTGTTTTTGAAGCCGTTCCAAAATCGACTGCACTATCTGCAAAGATTTGGGGCGTAGCCATCAGGTAAAACAAAAAAACCAGCTTTGATAGACGTATTTTTTCCATATCAATGTATTTATATTGGTTACTTCAGTGACTATTTAGCTTTAGCTTCGTTACAACTTGGGACTTTTGGAACCTGTAATAGCATAATAAATAGGTGTTGTTTCACAAGTAAAATTCACAATTTCCTCTTTGATATGCAATTTCCTTGACAAAGTTCTACCAAAAACTGTGCCCCTGTAAATCCTCAATATCATTTTCAGAAGATTCATATCGAACATTATACTCTTTTTTCAAGCTTTTTTCTGTCCTTTTTTAAATAACAGTAATTTACAGTTGTTTAACAATTATATGATTTTGAGTTCTTATTTATTTCTCTGAAATCAAAGACTATTAAAAAATTTTAAATGCCATTCCGGGCTTACAGATTGTGTCACAATCACTTGAGTGCATTGCGATTCTTTATTCTTATAAACTAAAAGGGCATAAACAGACTTACCGCGAAAAGCGAAAATAATTCATAATATTTTTGATTTTTTTAAATTAATATATTATAATCCCAGTGAAATATATAAATGTGATTCGATGAAGTTTTTGTCAACCGGGTAGTATTTTACCGTTCAAGCTTGAAGGATGTCTGCATTGATAAAGGCAAGTTCAAGTGCAGGACTAAATCGCCAAATGGAATAACCTATTTCAAAGGAGAATAATATGCCCTCAGAATGGACGCCTGATAGTGTAACGGCAGATGCAGTGTATCTTGCCGGATTTAAATATGATCCCAATCAAGACATTATTTACTCACGTATGGATGCCTGGCAAAGGAAATTTGGATATACCTATGCCTATGATGTTGCTGCACCAGCAACCATCAGTGCGATAATTGACTGTGAACCTTTCTTTTTTCATTATGACGGAAAGGATTGGATGATTGAACTGTGGAAAGGTCAGTACGGCCTTGAGACCGGCGGTGAGATTGGAGTTTATGTCAGTAATCTTAGTCGGCCGATTCTTGATCTTACGCTGGGCAACAGGCCTTATGATCTTGAAAACAGTAAATTCTTTGACTGTGCTGACAACAAAGAACGGTTGAAAATGTCGTTTAACCTGAATCGCAACGGAGAACGACTTTTCCACAGGGAATCTGAAGCACATTGGTGGTTGACAGGTTTCAAATGGGGTGTACTATCAACTCCCGAAGAACTCACAATGGACTTGAATATCACCTTCCCGGGTAAAGAGATGCGCGAGGCTTTTATTTCCGCAGCAGAAAAGCTTGGTTATAAGAACATCGATGTTGTTGGAGAAGCGGTCGGTTTAACATTCGACAAGCCGTTCTCACCTCAACCACGTTTTGATCCTAAGTGGCAGCAGTTTATTAAACAAGTCCAGACCAACAATTCACAAATTGTTGATAAGTATAAGAAGCTTAACCTTAGTAGTAATGACCCCAATAAAATCCCCGACGAAATTGCTGTCCATTTTGATTTCTACAAACCAAAGAATTTTATAAAACAGTTGACAAATGTGTTACCGGATAGAGGGTATTCTGAGAAGGAAGTGGTCAAAGCCCTTGAACACATATTTGGTCGCTCCTCAAACCCATTGGTAAAATTATTGGACGGATTGATTAATTTCTTTAAAAAGCTTTTTGGAAAGCAAAGGTTGTTGGTTTCGGATACAAACTAAAACTCAGTATCCGAGCGTTTCTCGAGTCTGTTACGAAATTCAAGACACTCAACCGGATAATTATCGCAAACTCAGGCTATTATTGAGTTCACATCAATATTTCCTTGGGTTACTTGCTAGGAAATATTGTAGCCTTTTTTTGGGCACAGCTATCTCCAAAAGTCGGACTTTTATATTAGTAAAACGAATAAAAAAGAGGAAAAGCAATCCGTTACCATTTGTTCCAAGTTCCAATATTCTGATTCGTCAATTAAAAAAAGAGACCGACCATGATTTTAGAAAAAGACAGCAACGACCCTGAAGAGGATCGAAAAAAAAATAGAAGATGAAATCCGAAAGCGTGTAATAGAAAAGGACCGGGCAATTTCGAAAAAGAAATGTAAACAAGTGGATCAGGAGAGCGATATCGGCGCTCTGGAGGAAGTCGCTGAAGAATTATCCAAAGAAGGGGGAAAAAATTTGTGAATCTAAGCCTCGCTTCTCAAAAAGTACACAAAATTAAAAAAAGACCATCCCTCTGTTACAGAATTGTATTGTATAAAAAGACTTTCGCCTGGATAAAAACGCCCCCTGGTGTGGTGGAGGCAGCTCTGCCCGGATTAACATTGATTCTGGCTGGTATGGCTTACCAGCCAGACTTACCGATCGATTATTCTCGTTATGGAGAATAATCTGCACAGAAGCGGAATCCGGTATTGATGTTTGTTGAACTTTGAGATCGTCGATACCGGTAGGATGATCGAAGATACGTCTCTGAACTTGTCCAGTGGCCGCCCCTGAACACACGGTAGTTAGAAGTATCTGCCGGTACTAACCAGGCACTGCCGTCTGTTGGTGCTCCTGTATAATCTGTATGATAATAATCTTCAACATGTTCATGGACGTTGCCCATCATATCATAGAGTCCAAACGCATTGGGCTGTCTTGTTTTCACCTCTTGAGAAGAACTGCCGGAGTTGTCGCTATACCAGGCATAATCACCCATACAAGAAGGATTATCTCCACAGGGATAAAAGGTAGTACTCCCCGCACGAGCTGCATATTCCCATTCTGCTTCACTGCATAACCGATAATTAATATTGGAACCGCTATTCATCCAGGTGATAAACTGTTTGGCGTCTTCCCAGGAAACCAGGTTTATGGGATGATTATTTTTGCCAGTCACATTATACGTACCGTTGGCATCAACCGGTGGGGTTGTGCAGCTACCGGCATCTACACAGACCTTGTACTCTGCGGCAGTCACTTCATGTGTATTGATATAAAAACTATCGATGGTGACATCGTGAGCAGGCATTTCACGGGTTACATGAGATTGACTGGAATCATCGCTGGGATCGCCCATCGTAAATGTTCCGCCGTTAATAAGGATCATGGAGCGGGTTTCAAATCCGAGCGAAGAGATATAATCACTGGAAAGGTTTTGACCTGAGACATCCTTTGCTCCTGTAGTGATCTTAAGTTTTACAGTAGTGTTGAATGGCAAATCAGATGAAGGGGTTACAGTAAAAGTCTGTCCTCCATCACTGGAAACCGGAGTGCCGACCATCTGTATACAGGAAAGAAAATCATTTACAGAAACCAGGAACGTCCCAGAACAGGAGGTATCAGAGACATTTGTGGTTATACTGGAAGTATCCATGGTCTTGTCAAAGGTAACAGCAATCGGGGTATTCAGTCCGATATTGGTTGCCCCCTCCGCAGGCGTTGTACTACTGATCATAAAACTGAAGCTCTTTTGGTATCTTGTGCCCCGGGCATTGACCATGGTTAAGGTAACTGCGTTCAATGCATTCCAGGTTCCGTCAGAATCCGGATCACCGGCTGTCTGATTAAGTATGGTTGCGTCAAATTTGAGAGTAAGTTGATAATGGGAATCGGAAGCAGTGTAGTCTGAAGGTATCAGCGTGATCCCATTATAAGAGCTTGTATCGTCACTATTTGGGTCAATTCCCTCCCTGGATTCAAAATCAAGATTGATCTGGGCGCTGACATCAGTTTGCACTTCATAGCGTACAATATCTACTGAACCCTTCTCTTGTATAATAGTAAAAGTCAGGAATTGACTGCTTCTGTTTAACGATACATCGGGCTTAACAGGTGAATAGGGAAGATAGGTATATGGATTTTTCGTATAAAGTCGCAGTATTTTCCCACTTCCAGAGGGAGTGATGCCAGCATAGGTTTCAAAATGCAGATGAACCGAATTGATATCGCAACCGGTATTACCGACAAAACCGATTATATCCCCAGCTGCCACTTTATCCCCAACTTGAACTTTGTAACTGTTCAGGTGGAGGTATGTTGATTGAAGATCATCTCCGTTGACATCACCGTGATGAACCACTACAAAATTCCCAAAACGTTTAAATGCATATGTTGAGGTTGCACAATCGGCAGGCGGAATCTCATTCTCGATTCTAACCACAGTTCCAGGTAAAATGGAATAGATAGGAGTTACTCCGTCGATTACCGGACTTCCATCCTGAAAATTGGCAATATCCAACCCCCGATGAAAATCATAGTTGCCACTAAGAATCCTTGGACCGTAGTGATCTGCTAAAAGATCGGGTGTGCTTGTCCTTGAAATGGGCCAGGCGGAAGTGATTGGAGTCACAGGTGATGAGGTATCATCCTGATCTTCTTTACAGGAAAAAAGGATACCCAGTAAAGTAATGCAGAATATTGCAGCAGTACATCGGTAAATGTTTTTTTTCATAATGAAAGTTTTGTTATGTTATAAAATGGTTTATACCCAAGACGCCATACAAATTCCTACTCTAAGTGCTGTTACAGCTGATAATCAGAAATCCCCAGGAATTGAGGTCATCCCAAGCATAACTCCTTGTAAAGAATAAAAAACCGTAAACCAAAAATTGAACAATTCAATTACTGCCGTGACCAGTCAATGAAGCATTGTCGTATCTTCTGTTTTTCTCATCATTGTGAACAAAGCAAAACAATTTCCTGCTGTTGGCAGGAAATTGCTACGTCGTTACACTCCACTCGATGACAGCTGAAGGGATTTTCAATGCATGACATGTTCGTTACATAATACTTCCGAAAACCAATCTATTCATATTTGATCTATCGTTGGTCTGTTGATGGACCAACGATAGATCGTTTTTATTCCTTAGGGAGCATCGGCACAAAACCTGAATCCGGTTGAATAGCTTCTGGAATCCAATGCTCGTCGATATCGATATGAGGCTCTCATATAACTTTCCGTACTTCCAAAATAACCGCCTCGGTAAACTCGGGTATCTGAAGTGGGATCTACCCAGGCACTCCCGTCTATGGGTGCGCCAATATAGTCCGAGTGATAATGATCCTCAACAAATTCATTGACGCTGCCATACATATCATAGATCCCCCAGGTATTTGCTGGTTTTGTCCTGACGGGTTGACTTTGGCTACCGGAATTCCCTGAATACCAGGCAACACTGTCCATACATGTGCCATCATTGCCACAGACGTAGAATGTTGTACTTCCGGCACGCGCAGCATATTCCCATTCGGCCTCGGTACATAAACGATAGGTATAGGAGGAACTGGCATTCATCCAGCTGATAAACTCCTTGGTATTATCCCAGTAAATATAATTCATCGGATGCTTATCCTTGCCAGACTTTCCCCATGTGCCGTAAGCATCATTTGAGCTGGTTCCAGGGGTCGCGCATACACCGGCATCTACACAAGCTTTGTATTCCTCAACCGTGACTTCATGATTGTTCATGTAAAAATCACCGAGCGTCACATCATGGGCAGGCGTTTCTCTTTCTTCATGATTTTGAGAAGCATCATCGCTGGGATCACCCATGGAGAAGGTTCCGCCTGTAATCAGGATCATGGCCCGGGTTTCAAAACCTACGGACGAAACATATTCACCGATTAAACCTCTGCCGGTAGTTTCTTTGGCGTCAGTGGTGATTTTTACCTTTACAATTTCATTGAAAGAAAACCCGGATGACGGTGAAAAGGTAAATGTTTTATCTCCATTACTGGCCACCGGAGACCCGCTTATCTGAAGGCAAGACACAAAGTCATTGGCGGAAAGCTGCACACTGCCAGAACAAGTCGTATCCACCGTGTTAGCTGTGATCGTGGATACATCCATCGATTCACTGAAGGTTACAGCAATATCGCTGTTTAGAGCGATATTTGTCATATTATCCTCAGGAGAGATACTAATCACAGAAACGCCAGTATAAAACCCATTGCTCAGGGTGAAATCTGAAGCCAGATAATTCCCGGCCAGATCGGATACTTCTGTTGTGATTTTGATGTCAAAGGTTGTATCTGCTGCCAGGTTGCTGCTTGGAATAACAATAAAGGTTTTATTGTCATTTGTTGTATCTGGATCAGAAGCCATCTGAATACAACTGACAAAGTTATCCATGGTTACCTGAATACTGCCTGTACATGTTGTATCATCAGTATTGGTTGATACCGTTGTTACATCGATCGCTTCATCGAAGGTCACTGATATGGTTGTGTCGGTAGCCACCGTTCTATCATTGTCTGCCGGGTTGGTGCTAACCACAGTTGGACTTGTGTTATCATCAGGCTTGGTTATAAAACCACTAGTGGTGGTATACTCTGTAGCCAGATTTCTTCCGGATTCATCGGCAACGTCCGTAGTCACCTTGATATCATGAGTGGTATCAAATGCCAGAGCTGCAACCGGTGTTAGGATAAACATCTTGTTATCGTTTGAAACATCCGGTGAGGAAACCATCTGAATACAACTAGAAAAACCATCGTCAGATACCTGGATTGATCCTGAACAGGTTGTATCCGCTGTATTCGTGGTAACGGTGGCTGTATTCATCGAATTATTAAAATTTATCACAATCTTTGTGTCTATAGCCACATTTTTTGCCTTGTCAATGGGATTGGTGCTCAAAACGACAGGTTTGGCATCCGAAAGGTCGGAACAAACCCTGAACCCCATAAAATAATTGGCATCATCGGGTAAACGATATTTACGTCGGGCTACTTTTAACCAGATATCTGAATTACCAAAATAGGCACCCCGGAACATCCTCTCACCGTTGCCGTTTGATTCCCATGCACTTCCATCGGTTGGTGCTCCGGTATAATCCTCATGACCGGCATCCTGCACGTATTCATACACATTACCAATCATATCATAGACACCCCAGGTATTTGGCTGTTTGCTTTTTAGGGATTGTGTGGTGTTCTGGGAATTGTCCTTATACCAGGACATGGAATCCAGACATGTAACACTGTCTCCGCATTGATAGATCGTATCCGTGCCCGCTCTGGCCGCATATTCCCATTCCGCTTCAGTGCAAAGGCGATATGTTTCATCGGTATTGGCATTCATCCAATTGATAAATTTCTGGGTGTCATTCCAAGTCAGCCAATTGATCGGATGATCCTCTTTCCCCTCGACTCCCAGTGTTTGATTAGCCTTGCCATCATCCGTCGTCTGAGAGCAAGCCCCTGCGTCCACACACTTTTTAAATTGAGCGGCTGATATTTTGCTCTCTCCGATCAGAAACGAATCGACCGATACACTATGTCTGGGCAACTCAATGGTGCCAGTATACGCTGGATCACCATTACCCATAACAAAACTCCCTCCGCTGATCTCCACCATTTTAATCTCTGGTGGCGTGATCACGACCCTTTTTTTTTCTGATTTGTCGTTACTCGGTTCCGCACATGCAAACAGGAACAACAGTATGGAAATCAGGACTATCGATCCATAGTTAATTCTTCTTTTTTTCATTGATCCCCCATATGGCAATAAATTCTACTGTTATCATGATTTTCTGAAGATCTGATTTTTCTCTCTGTGTTTGAAAGCCAGCTACGCATTTTTTCTTTAAAGAATAAATAAATGACAATGTTTTCTCTTTAAAAGATCAAAACAATCACTTCCTGAAGCTATCGTCCGATGAAGTGATTGTTTTCGTGCTGATCACAAATCTGACAGCCCCCCCAGACTCTTAAAATAAATAATGAAGGTTAGCACCAATACGATTTTCCTTGATCCAGGAATCCGTATCGGTGGTTTTTTTCTCTGAGGACAGCCCGGCCCCGATTGACACATTGGATATTTTTATTGTGTACGTAGCTCCAATCGTTTCCTCAGTATAGTTTTGGTCGGTATCCTCGTTGTCTGTTGTTTTGGTGTTAAACGTTGCGGTAACACCGCTATCATCACCCAACGCATAATCAACACCAAGTTCCATACGCGTGAAACCGTCACCAGTTTTTCCGGTATTATCCTTGGATGTGCGCAATTGATAATTGACAAACGGATTCATATTATCAATCAGGTCTTTCCAGAGAAATCCTACTGCAACCGCAGATGTATCCAGTGTGTAACCATCCGAACCTGAATCACGATCCTCATTCCCTTTGCTGGAAACCTGGTAGGTTAATGCTGATAGTTCAAAATCGTCGGTATTCAGGCTAAAAGCCAATCCCAATCCGGTATCATCTGTTTTTTTGGTTCCCACATCATGCCAGTTGGACATCCCATCCGACCCTTCTGAAAGAATGAGCTTGAAATTCATCGCATCAAAGGTTTTTAAGGTGATCGCCAGAGCCTCAACTCTTGAACCGTTAACTCCATAGAATTTAAGGCTGTTTTGTGTTCCCGCACTGTTAAAATTCTGGTACTCCCCCCCTTGCACACCACCATTTAAATGGTTCCAGGCATACCCCATCAGGATTCTGATACTGCCATTATCCAGATAGATATATTTGTCACGATGAGTAATGATAAACTTGTCACTTTCTGATGTTTTTGAAACGCCAGAGCCATATTCCTGGATATCAATTTCGAATTTGGCTCTGGCCTTCCACTCCCCTTCTGTAAAAGTGGAGGTCCATCCGAAGCGGGCATCAGTATAAATCCCCCCTTCCGTCGTCGTCGTGGCATCTGCCTCTGATTTTTTCTGATATCTTGTGTATTGGGAATTAATACGGCCTGTAATCTTCCCAATCTTCGTATCTGCCGCCATCACCGAACCGGAAAAGCCTACTGAACTTATAGTCGCTACGGTAAGAGCCAGTTTGATGCAACTTTTAAACATATAAACTCCATCTTAATTATTGTTATGAAACGATTTTCATAAATGGGTTCTTCTCATTGGGTAAAACCCTTTCATGATGTTAGGTGGCAAATTGAAGTTGACTGATTTGGTGGTATGCAAAATAATATTCAATTCTTTTATTGTAAAGATTAAACCCGTTTAATCTTTACCTAGACCTCTCTAACTCAGCTGTTTTTTGTTTGTCAAGATATTTTTTTCTTTTGCCTGGAAATACAAACAGATTAGAAAATATCACTAAACTTCTAGTGAAGGTGTCAGACTGATTCAAATTGGAAATTTCAGTTATTTGTACAATTAATTGTATTTATTTACTTTTTAAGAATATCCCAAAGATACGAAGCCTCTCTCAGGGCAACTTCTAATATCAACCAGTTTGTATTCTTAAAAAAAACAATATTCTGATGTGGATAGGATTGCGTCCTATAAAATCGACCGCTGTATAAGGAGAGATTCTCTCTTTATGGAATAGTTTATCAGCAAAACGAAGGACTCGTTTAATGACTGATATGATGGAGTGTTCAAGGAGAGATCATTTGACATTCCGCTCAATCTGACTCTGCTTGACAAATCCATGATCCCATATGGTTTTTCGGCCTATCTTGTGAAAACAAGCCAAATCACTGCTCTTCGTTACTTCTCCTGATTTCAGTCCCAAACAACAGTTTTTCCACCCACTTCCGGTTTCTTAACTGTTTAATCATGGCAAAAAACATTCACCATTATTCCGGCTGATAGTGAGTGAAGCCAGTGAATCAAGAGATATGGGCATTTTTTCATAACTCGTTTAAATAAAAAATTCACTGCATTAAATCTTTTGTTTAAATAGGGTTGACATATTCCAGATTGAGTTGTAAAAAATACAAAAATGAAAATCAATGAAGCTGAACTGACATTGTTTAGATCTTTACGTGAGAGAGGATTAAACACTTCTGTTTTTCCGGATTTTGGTTATTGAGATTCCCGAAAAAGCATTAAGGAATCCAGGTGGCATGTAAACATTTACCAACCTCAAATTATGAGATATGAAGATGACACTGAGATTTAAAAAGTTGCTGACATCCCTGGTTGCGGGATCGTTGATTGTAGCAATGGCAAGTTGTACCCAAAAAGCAGATACTGTAAGTGATTCCCAACCTGATATGACGATAGGGCCTGCATCAACAAGGGTATTGTTTGAAAAAACAGGTTCACATGCTCCCAGGGTGGTTGTCTCAAAAAAAGGAATGGTTGCCGCAGCACATCCCCTTGCAGCAGAAGCTGGACTGGAAATGTTAAAAAAAGGGGGGAATGCCATTGATGCAGCCCTGGCAACCGGCTTTGCTTTAAATGTTGTAGAGTCCCTGGCTTCCGGAATTGGTGGTGGTGGATTTATACTGCTCCATACCAAGGATGGAAAAGATATAGCCATCGACTTTCGTGGAATGGCACCCGCATATGTCAATAAAACCTATAAAAGGAGTTATTTGCAGAAAGGCAATCCTGCCCGGGTTTCTCATGCTGCTGTGGCTGTACCTGGAATGCTGGCTGGATATGAAGAGGTATTGAATAAATATGGTTCGTTACCCATGAGTGAGATCGTTAAGCCAGCAATTCGCCTGGCTGAACAGGGATTTCCCATGACAACATTCCTCACAAAGTATAGTGCTGAAAGTTATGAACATTTCTTAAATAACAACGATCCGGAAAATGTTCCTTATCTTATAGACGGTCTATTAGTCGAGGAAGGTGAATTGATCAGGAGACCAAAACTGGCCAAGGCGTTTCGCTTGATCGGAGAAAAGGGCGCCCGAGGAGCATTTTACGAAGGACCCATCGGCAAGTCCATGGTTAAACGCCTGAATGAACTCGGATCACCTATTACCATGGATGATTTTAAAGCCTACAAGGTTGCCGTACGTACTCCGATCAAAGGTGTTTATCGCGGATACCAAATCATTTCCATGCCCCCAACTTCATCCGGTGGAATCGCAGTGGTGGAGACCTTGAATATTATGGAGAATTTTCCGGTCAGATCCTGGGAGCACAGTAGTGTTAAACATATTCATCACTTGCAGGAAGCTTTTAAAGTTGCTTTTATTGACAGGAAAAAGTTCGTTGCTGATCCGGATTTCCACAGTATTCCAATAAAAATGATGACTTCCAAGGAATATGCCAGGGAGCGTTCAGAAAATATCCGAGCTGACAAGGCAAAAAAGGTCAAACCGGGCAAACCTTCCGATGAACACTGGTCGACGACTCATTTTTCCGTTGCCGATGCCGAAGGAAACATTGTAGCGGTTACCCAGACTCTGGTTCACTTCTTTGGCTCGGCCATATTCGACCCTGTTTATGGATTTAACTACAATGACGAACTGACCTCCTTCAGCTCCGATCCCAGGTCAGTTAATGCCCCGGAGCCCGGTAAACGTGGGTTATCATCAATGACGCCCACTATGGTTCTGGACAAAGAAGGCAAAGCATTTATGACGCTGGGAAGTCCAGGTAGCAGTCGAATCATCAATGCCGTTACTCAAATTATTTCTAATGTAATCGATTTTGACATGAATATCGATGAAGCGATTGAAGCACCACGTCAGTCTGGAACCTGGGATAAAACCCTCTATCTGGAAGGACACATTCCGGATGTAGCTTCTAAGGTTGATATCCTGGCGAAGATGGGGCACAAGATTAAACTAAAGGATCGTTATGATCTCTATTTTGGTGGGGCTCAGGCCATTATGTTTAAAAACGGAAAACTTTATGGTGCTGCTGACTCCAGACGAGATGGGGTTGCCGTTGGATTTTAACTGAGAAAGACCTGATTATCTGAATCAACAATAAAGGCTAATGAATATGACCCCAAATCGATTATACAAAGTTATTTGTCCATTTCTATTTATCTTCCTGCTATTGTTCAGCAATGCAATTGGAGACGGCATCATTACAAAATCCGAATTATACAGCTTGCAGAATAAAAAAGACATTACCATTGCCGTGACTGATTCAGGTCTGGGTGGTCTTTCTGTAGTTGCCGATGTAGTTGTCAAATTGCAGGAGAGTCGTATTTTTCGCAGTGTAAATCTTGTGTTTTACAATGCTTTGTTTACAAATCAGGGGGGCTATAATAGCTTGCAATCGCGAGATGAGAAATTACGAATATTCAGTGCAGCATTGCAGGGGCTGGAGGATCGATATGCCCCTGATCTGATTTTGGTTGCCTGCAACACACTTTCTGTGATCTATCAAGACACAGATTTTGCGGCCCACACTAAAATTCCTGTGATGGGCATCGTCCAAAACGGTGTGGATCAGATTTTCACCGCACTCTCCAATGATCAGCAAAGCAGAAACATCATTTTTGCCACTGAAACAACAATTGATGAGGGGGCTCATAAGGATGCCCTGATTCTGAAGGGGGTCAAGGCAAACCGTATTGTAACACAAGCCTGTCCAGAGTTGACCCTCTATATTGAACAGGGATTTGACAGCATGGAAACGGAAATGCTGATCGATGCCTATGTGGACGAAGCAGTTTCAAAGATAGGTAAAATCGATTCTCCGCTTTTTATCAGTTTTAATTGCACCCACTTCGGGTATGCGCTGCAAGCCTGGCAAGAAGCTTTCAAGTCTCGTGGAATAAAGGTCGAGAGGTATCTAAATCCAAACAATAATATGATCGATTTTCTGATTCCTCGTCGAATCTGGAACAGATACTCCAAAACCCAAATCGGGATCGACGTTGTCTCTCAAATCAAAATTTCCAAAGATCGGCAAGCCTCCATTGGGAGATATATTCAAACCATCTCCCCCGAAACCAGTGAAGCTTTGCGCAAATATCAATTCTTACCGAATCTCTTTCGCTGGAAGCATCTTTTGACAAAAAAACCGAACAGTTCTGACCTCTCTTCAGCGCAAAAGGAAAAAGGATCATCAGGGGGATTCCAAGAGGTTTTATGATCAATGACTAACATACCAGGTCTGTTATTCCTGTTAGCGTTTCAGGCTCTGGAAGAGATAGCAGGTTTTACAATTGGAGGAGTAGCTTTTTAAGGTGGCAACGCATTGGAAAGTATTTCCTTGCATTATCTCCTCCACCTGCTGCATGTAGACTCTCAGGCAACAGGTTGGAAGTTGACAAACAGATCCCCTTCCTTTTGCCCACGAACCTTGAAGAACAATCCATGGGTAAAAGGAAGGGGAAATGGGTTTAAATTGGTGAAAAAAATCCGGGACTTCTCCGTCAAACAGGTGATATTCCCTTTCAGAAATATCTTTCCTCCTGTTATCTGCGGACCTCTATACGGGGTTCGTAGGTAATAGGTTGAGTTTGGTTATCAAGTTGAAGATGAGTGACGTTTTTAGGGGTTGATTGAAAAAAACTAAAAATAGATCCGCTTTAATAAAACATTAAACAAAATTCTGGCTATATCTCCTCATCTGTTGCCTACAGGTTCATTAATGACCTGTGGGTAATGGATGAATATGGCATGGATCGTTTTTTTCGGGAATAGTGAATTTGAAGATCTATTCCTGTAAAGGCCGGTTCCGCAGGGAACCGGAAACAACTTTTTTAATTTGATTTATTAGCGTTATCAGGAGGGAAAATGAAGAAGTATCTATATAAAGCAATCTTAACGTTTAGCACATTACTTTTTCTTAATGGATTTGCCATGGGAAAAGAGATCCTTATCACGCCTTTCGGGCAAAGTCCTGATGGAATGATGATCAGGGTGGTGTTAAAAAAAGTGGGATATAAAGCGGACCTGAACAAAACCATGACTGCAAACGAGCTCTCTGATGAAAAAGTGATCATTCTAGCTGTAGGTGGCAGTTCTAAAGGAATGGGTGCAGCCGGTCTGGATAAATCCGGGGAAATTGCGAGAGTGGAAAAACTGGTTGAAGTAGCTAAGAAGCAGGGTAAAAAGATTATTGTCATGCATATCGGAGGTATGGGCAGAAGGGGTAAGCTGACCGATATATTTTTAAGTAAATCTGTGCCAATCGCTGACAAAGTGATTATTGTTGAAAGTGGCAATTCAGATGGATTGTTCACAAACTTGCTGGACGGAAAAAACGTCGACTTGCTGATGGCCAAATCGGTCAAAAAAACCTCAGTTCCCCTCAAAAAGGTGTTGAAAGCCTGGGGCATCGACTCAAAAAAATAAGAAATATTGCCAATTCTCACCGTATAAAATGGGATGTTTCCGTCACATTTGAAACCATGAGAATGGATTTTTCAGATTTCAGTTAGGTAGTATGCGACAAAAAAACCTCAAATTCATTTTGGTAGAATTCACTTTGTAAGTTGTTTTATACCAGATAAAGTGGGTTCCCATATTCAAAAGATAAAGGTCATGAAAAACCTTACACTTAGAACAAAAATCCTGTCGGGCGCCCTGACGACGGTGATAATCCTGACGTTGATTTGTATTGTATCGGTTTCATTGATTATCTATCGCCAAAACAGATCCGCAGCTCACCAATCTTTGCAGAAAGCTTTGGTACTTGCAGAACGAGAGCTTGATTTAAAAGGGGATAACCTGAAAAGAATGACCACCCAGATTGCGACTAATTCTGATGTCATCAGCAATATTTCCGTGATCGGTTCATTGAGTTTTGAAGATGGTTTTGAAGGTGGTATGAAAGCTTATTATCGGAACTTAGCCAAGGCGCTTTATAGTGGCGTCTTGACAACTGATATATGGAAATCAGTTATTTATGACGCCCAAGGAAAACCCATCTCTTGGGTAACAAAAGATTCTGAATTGATCACGCTTGGTTTCCCATTAACAAAAGGAATAGAGATCGCAGTCATTAAGAATGGGGGAACCCTTCAACATGACTCCTGGCAAAAAACAGACAGTATTTTCAAGGGGGATTATAAAAAATCGTCTGCTCCAATAAAAGGTTTTGAATTGAGGCCGATCGACGGGAAACTGACCCTAGTCAGCCATACCATAGTAAAAGCAACACAATACGATGAAGATACCGAAAAGATGGTACTCAAAGAGATCGGGTCATTGGTTTCCATGTATAGACTCAGCAATAGCTACTGCAACAATATCAAAGAACTAACTGGTGTCGAATTAAATGTATTCAACGACAGGCGTTTGAATATCGGTACTCTTGGAAACATGTCAACACTGCCTCCGAACTTTACGGCCGGTTTTGGGTTATTAAGCGTTAGCAATCAGGACTATTTCTCCGGAATGGTAAAAATCGGCAGGGGATCTGCAATCAATATGCAACTGGTTGCTCTCCTCAATGCTGAGAATGCTATGAGCAATACCTGGCAAGTTATTCGCTACTTGATACTGGCTACTTCCTGTTGTCTGATTATCATTGTGCCATTTGCCTTTCTATTCTCCAATTCTGTTAGTCGGCCATTGGTAAATCTTTCTGAAATACTGGATAAGGTGGAACAAAGTGGAGAATTTTCTCACAGGATAGAGGTAAAAAGCAGGGATGAAATCGGATTGACCGGAGCAGCCTTCAATAGCCTGATGGATTCGCTGCAACAAGCAACCGGTGATATTAATGCTGTGATGAACAAGATTGGCCAGGGAGATCTTTCCTGCCTGGTGAAAGGCCAGTACAAGGGTGAACTGAACAAGCTGCAAACAGGCACCAATAAGGCAATTATGGCACTTAACAATATCGTTACGCAGGCGAAAACTGTCAGCGACAGTGTAAATACAAACAGCATCGAACTACAACATTCAGCAGAGACCCTGGCCAATGGAACAAGCAGGCAAGCCGCCAGTCTTCAGGAAATTGCCTCGTCAATGTCGGAGGTTAAGCGCAAAGCCATTGACAATAACGGAAATGCCTCATCAGCCAAACAGCTGGTAAACCAAGCCTTGGAAATAGTAAATGCCGGGAACTGTCGAATGGAAGAGATGCTCCATTCAATGCATGACATTCAATCAACCAGCAGAGAAGTGACCAAAGTGATATCGACTATCGATGAGATAGCCTTTCAAACCAATCTTCTGGCTTTAAATGCAGCAGTGGAAGCTGCCAGAGCAGGTCAATATGGAAGAGGATTCGCCGTTGTCGCCGAGGAAGTTAGAGTGCTGGCCAATAGGTGTGCTGATGCTGCCAGAACTACTACTGAACTGATTTATAATTCCGAGAAAGGGGTTGAAAATGGGGTAGTCACCGCAGGACAAACCGCTGATGTCTTGACACAGATTACAGATAACGTTTCTAAAATTAATATACTGGTACAGGAGACCGCAGCAGCATCCAATGAACAGGTAACCAGTATTGATGAGATCAACAATGGCTTTGAACTTATCAACAGCGTCGTTCAGCAGAACTCGGCCATCTCCGAACAGACATCGGCTTCTTCATCCGAACTGTCCAATCAGGCGAATGAACTGCAAAAATTGATGATACGATTTAGAATTCAGCAAAATAATGCACCTGTGACAAACCAGATTTCTTCATCTATCAACAACTACCCCAGCTTACAGTATGATGGTAAGTTGCATTACAATTAGATTTTCAGACTATCTCTGTTATTACAAATAAAAATAAATGATTTGGGTATCTTTACAGGTGTTTAAAAAAACATTTAAAAATAGGTCAAAGTGAATATTGAAGTTAAAAAGAAACACTATATCAGACTGATTTTTCTGATACTGGTTTTCATTCCTGAGCTTCGATGGGCGGCTTCCATTGAGTTGGGAATCAAACCAGGATCTGGCGTAACACAGGAGAAACGATTATCCGAATATTTCTCGGGTTTAAAAAACTCCAATTTTGACACTCCGGTTTTTATCATGGATAGCGGTAAACCCGGCTCCAATGCTTTGGTCATAGGCGGTACACATGGCAATGAATTGGCTGGACATGTCTCTGCAATGTTGATTGTGGAAAATGCACGGGTAGAAGCAGGAAAACTGGTTGTGATTCCATTTGCCAATCGAAGCGCCCTATCAATTTCTGACAGTTTCTCCCATGTTCGTCATACACATACTATCCAAGGTAGATCCAGTCCGCGAACCCTGTTTTACGGCAACCGGTTTTCGAATCTGAATGACGATCAAACCAGCCGTTACAATTTTGATAAAAGAGCGACTAACCTGAACCGAATCTACCCCGGTAAAAAAGATGGTAATCGCACGGAGCAACTGGGGTTTGCTATAATGGAGCTGATTCGGGTGGAAAAGATTGATTTTAACATCGATTTTCATGAAGCCAGGACAAAAAAAAAGAAAAAATCCCAACATAATCTGGCTTACACCTTGATTTCTCATCCCCGTGGATTGGAGATAGCCGCATTCGCATTATTGGAGATGGAAGAAAAGACCGGAATCTCGCTCAAGCTGGAGGAAGCAAAATCAAGTTATGAAGGGTTCAGCCATTGGGAAATAGGCCATCATACCACATCAATCTCTTTCCTGAGTGAAAGCCCAAACCCGGGCCAGGATAAAGGAAGAAGAAAACCCGATGTTTTAAATGATAAACGATATCCCTTAAAGCACCGGGTAGGAATGCATATCTGGCTTTTCTATTTTCTGGCCGAATCCTATGCGGAAGATATGGATAAACCCTTTAAAATTTCCGGTTTACCGGAATATGATAAGCTGATGACCCTTGGAGTAGGGAATTTCTTAAATTAAACCATATTTGCTTTAAACTTCAGAAAATAGGAAAAAGCAAACAACGATTTATCAACTCAGCCCCAAAAAACCTACTGAGGTCTCAGGGGTTAAGGAAAAAACAGCATCAGTTTTTCACTGAATGCTCAAGACCTGAAATATTGAACAGGAGAGATATTATAATGGAATGGTTCTGGCCGGAAGGTTTTTATACACTTATAATGATCGGCATTTTTGCCATGATGTCTTTTGCCTTTAAACTACCGATTTCAGTAGCTTTGGCGATTGCAGCCATATGCGGGGCATTGATCTCCGGCAATGGTTTGCCTGTCCACCACCTGGTAGAGGGGACCTTCGGTTACCTGGATACAATTCTCATCATTATCAGTGCCATGATTTTCATGAAATCGATCTACCATATCGGTCTGATGGAGTCGGTTGCAGCCTGGATAATTCGTAAATTTGACGATCGTCCATTACTATTGACTTTAGGCATCACAGGATTGATTATGTTTCCCGGAATGATCACCGGGTCCTCATCTGCCGCCGTTTTAACCGCTGGCGCTATTGTGGCCCCCATTCTGTTAAAACTTGGCGTACCAGCGGTGAATGCCGCTGCCGGGATTGCCATGGCCGGTATTTATGGGATGATTGCCCCACCTGTAAATATACCGGCAATGATCATCGGGGGCGGTATCGATATGCCTTACGTGGGTTTTACCATACCACTTCTGATATGTACGCTTCCGCTGGCCTGCTTTGCTTCGGTAATTACAGTGTATCCATATTTAAAAAAATCAGTCGCATCGCTGGAAAGCAAACGGCAGGAACTCAGCGCTGAACTGGACCGAATGGCCGACGCAAAACTGACACCGCGTTTAATGATTCCTTTTTTCACCCTGGCATTATTGCTTGGAGGAGAGAAGTTCTTTCCCAATATCGTTCCATCAATGGGGATGCCCCTGGCTTTTTTACTGGCTTCAGCAAGCTGTCTGCTCTGTGGTAGAAAGTGGCACCCTCTCGAAGCCACCCTTAACGGAGTTCAGGAGACACTTCCTGTCGCTGCCATTCTGGTCGGGGTGGGGATGTTTATCCAGATCATGACATTGACTGGAGTTCGTGGTTTTTTTGTAGTATCAGCCCTGGCCTTACCGGCCTGGCTTCTATTTGTGGGAATGGCTACTTCCATGCCGCTTTTTGGTGCAGTATCTGCCTATGGTTCGGCTACTGTGCTTGGTGTTCCCTTTTTACTGGCAATGATCGGAAGCAATGAAATTGTAGTGGGATCTGCTCTGAGCCTTTTCGCAGGACTTGGCGATCTGATGCCACCGACCGCATTAGCCGGACTGTTTGCGGCACAAGTAGTGGGTGAAAAAAGCTATTTTAAGGTGTTAAAGATTTGTATCCTACCAGCAATAGTTACGGCTGTCTGGGGAGTGATCGTCATTCTCGGAGCAAAATTCATCTAAGTTAAATACAAATAAATTGGAGGCTAAATGATAATTTCATGGATATATTGGGTCATCAATCTTTTAATGATTCTCTTGATTGTAAAATGTATCTATATCAATAAATCGCTACGAGGACAGATCACCGGGTCTCTTGTCATAATTCCCCTTTTACTTCGGTTTTTGCTGATCAAATGACAACTCCTCAGTAAAGGATTATCAGAAGATCACCAAAATAATTTCTCCCGAAGTATTAAATTGTTACCGATAAAAAATTTCTAAAGGGGATCTTAAAAATGTTAAATCCCTGAAAAATTTGAGGATAACTGGAAAATATCAGATTAGAATGCAACATGAATCGAATACCACAGAACAAACAAGAATATTTTAAAAATAATATGCCCCCTGCTGGTAATTCTGCTCTTTTCTCCATTTTCCGGTTTAACTCACAACATGAAAAAAGGCCAAGTCTGGCCCTACAACGGAAAAAAATAAACATGCATCGTTATACTAATATCGGATCCAAATTTACAGCCATGATTGTATTGGCCTTTATGGGCCTTATTACCTACGTGGCAGGATCCACTTACATGAAAATGAGAAATCCAGAACCCCACATCGATCGGGTTGTCCCGGCAATTGGTTTTACCCAAAAAAAACTCAGTGATTATTTCAACGGGCTGAAAGATACACCCGCAGATACCAATGTGTACATTCAGCAGGGAGAAGAAGAAGGTGGCACCGCACTAATCCTGGGAGGAACTCATGCCAACGAACCTGCTGCGATGTTGGCGGCCGTTGTTCTGTTGGAAAACTGCCGAATCAGCCAGGGTCGGATGATCATTGTTCCTTTTGCCAATGCCATGGGGCATACTCATACCTATCCCCAGGATGGTCATCCTCAAGACTTCAATATCCAATTGCCCGGAGGAACATCCCGTACCTTTCGTTATGGTGCAAGAATAACAAATCCGGTACATGAATGGCCCAATCCTGATGTATATATTCATCCTGTTTCAGGTCAGGCTATGGCTGGAATTGAACGCAGCAATCTTAATCGAACTCATCCTGGGAGAGCGGACGGAAGCATCACCGAACGCCTGGCTTATGGATTTATTCAGTTGATTAAAAAGGAGAAGGTCGATATTGCCATTGATATGCATGAAGCGTCACCGGAGTATCCAGTCGTAAATGCCTTAGTTGCACATGAGAGAGCTATGGAACTGGGCGCCATTGTAGCCATGGAACTGGAAAACCAGGGTGTTAAAATCCGTCTGGAGCCCTCGCCCAAAAATCTGAGAGGCTTAAGTCACAGGGAATGGGGTGATAACACTGATGTGCTGGCCTTTTTGCTGGAAACCGCAAATCCGAGTGCTGGACGTTTTCGAGGAAGAACAGATGAAGCCTTGATTTTAACAGGAGTTGACAAAGCATATGCCAAAGCTTTTACTCTGGATCGCCTCTTCATCCCCTATCAGGATGGAGCAGAACCCATAGAAGAAAGGGTTGGCCGACAAATTACAGCTGTCAGGGAGTTGGTTGGCAATCTTGATCTTGTCAAAGATGGCAGGGGAATCGAAGTTGAAGGAATTCCCTCTTATGATGATCTGGTGAATAAAGGAGTTGGTGCATTTTTGAAACAATGATGTATTCAACGGTGTTAGTTACTTTTATCTCTCAATAATCCCTCTAACTTCAATTTTCATTCAGTAACATTGATATGATATTCGAACAGAAAGACAAGATAAATCTTAACAAAGATATTTCAATAGTTAATCAGCAAAAGGAAGAAATAGTACGGTCAGTCATCTTTGAAACCCATAAACTGATTTCTGGAAAATCCGATGAAACAACCACGAGAAATTTAATGGTGTTTTTGGAAATCTTCTGTTGGAAGCTGCCGCTGAAGATTCTATTAACCACAGAACCGAAAGAGTTGGCGAGCTTTATCAAACAGCGCTATTCATTCATCAAGCAAATGCCGGAAACGGCAATCACAATTTCTGTTACTTCCGGTGCAAAACCCGAATCAGAATCTGCTTTCGTTATTCTGGAATGCAGGCTGAAAAATCGCCCTTTTATCATTGACAGTCTGATAGAACATTTTAATCACAGCGACTATTGTCTCTCCCTTCCCTTATATGCGCTTTTATCGGTCGAATACTCTGAAGATAAGCGGTTGTTGTCTCTACAAAAGGGTACTGATGAAACATTGTCCAAAGAGACTTACTGTTGTTTCATTCTTGATAATGTCGAACGACATGAATTTGACAAAATAGAACGTGAAACACGGGATATCCTGGAAAAAGTCTGTTGTGTTGTTGATGATTTTCCTAAAATGCTGCAAGTAGTTGATGATTATTCGCTGAATGTCGAATGTGGAGTTTCAGAATCGCTTATGGCATGCGAAAGAAGGCGGCTTTTCGATTGGTTTACAAGTGGAAATGCCATTTTCCTGGGTTCCGGTGAGTTTCTGGATTCCAATGCGACTTCGGAACTTGCCTGGGAAAACATCGACAATCCGTTAGGATACATTCGACGAAAAATGGAGATGAATGATCCGACAATGCTGGTTGATATAGGAAAACTTGCCGGATATTTTCTTGAATCGGGGTTGCAAATCAATCTAATTAAAACATTAAACATTTCAGAAGTTCACCGCAGAGATAAAATTCAGATCCTTTTTCGCAAGAAAAAAAACTCCGACAGGGCCACCCGCATCGGTTTTTTCCTGATTCTATTTACTGATCGCTCATTAAAAGAAGATGCACTTTCCATCCCCCTGGCTCGTTTAAAAGTAAACTCTATTCTGGATGGGATGGTTGAGAAGGGAAAAATAAGCAATCCCGGAGGACATACGTTCAAAGCTGCTTTGGATTTTTTTGACAGAATCCCAAAGAGCGAATTGTTCCGGGTAGATCAAGCCGAATTGGTAGCCATGTATGAGCAATTCCTTCATTTTAATGATTACAAACAAACCCAGCTAGGCATCTACACCCAACCCAACAGGCGATATGCTCATATTACATTTTGTATTCCCGCACATCGCTTTTCCAGAGACGTATTGGATCAAATTAAAAAAATTCTTTGCGAGAGGATCGAAATAGAATCTGAAATTGACTATAGTTTCCAGTTGGGAACGAATGTGTATACACATCACATTTATTGGTTTCCCGAAAATCAATGCAAGCTTGATATGATCGATCTGGATTTGATTGAGAGGCAGGTTGCCCACTTAACCACAACCTGGCAAGAAGAGTTTCAGGCTCTGCTCAAGGCGAAATATCCCGATACCTTTCACTCTTTGGAAAAAATCTATGATAAAAGTTTTGATGTGCGTTTCCAGACTACTTGCTCTCTCAAGGAAGCAGTTGAGAGTATTGAATTCATTGAACTGCTTCGCAGCAGCGGCAGTGACCAGGTAAATCTGGAAGTATTTCCCGATCGAGATGAATCGATAGTATATATTTACTCCCACAATAAATACGACCTGAATGATATCATGCCGTTACTGCAAAATATGTCGTTGCGTGTGCTGGATGAAAAGAGGTTTAATTCGCTTGTCGGATTCGATTCAGTCTATATTTATGTATATTACGTCAAATCACTCTATCGGCAGTACGAAGTGTTCCCTGACTTTACCTCCCGATTTTGTGAGTTACTAACAGGAATTCTGGAGAAAAAAACCGAAAACGATGTTTTGAACGGTCTCAGCCTGACTGCCGGGCTGGATCATAAACAGATCAATCTTTTCATCCTGTACAGAAATTATGCTCGTCAGATCGGAGCTCCCAACCTGGATTTTGACAAATCCCTGTTGGAGAATCCGGATGCGGTTTTGGCATTATGCAACTATTTCACACTAAAATTTAAACCTGAAGCCAATAAAAAAGGATTATCCGTACTTCAGCTTAATGAGATCGAATCCTCAGTACAAAAAACGATCGATCAGGTGTCAACCATTGCCGAAGACACTGTTTTTCGCACAATCCTTAACCTGATGGTATCAACCGTAAGGACCAATTATTTTGTCGGTGGAAATCATTCAACAATTGCTATCAAAGTTAAGTGTGAAATGGTGGAAAAAATGCCATCGCCAAGGCCACTGTTTGAAATCTATGTGCATGATATTCACATGGAAGGTATTCATCTGAGAGGCGGTATGATTGCCCGTGGAGGGATTCGTCATTCCGACCGACCTGAGGATTTCCGTACTGAGGTCTTGGGATTGATGAATACTCAGATGATCAAAAATGTTGTTATTATTCCTGAGGGTTCAAAAGGAGGCTTTATTGTCAAACAGCTCCCCACAGATCCAGCTGAAAAAGAAAAGGCAGTCGAAGAACAATATAAAATATACATTCATGCTTTGCTCTCGTTGACCGATAATATTGTCAACGGGAAAGTTGCCCCCCCTCAGGACGTCCTTCGATACGACAGTGACGATTATTATCTGGTTGTAGCAGCAGATAAAGGTACAGCCTTGCTTTCGGATACAGCAAATGAAATTTCGGCTGAAAGAAAATACTGGCTGAAAGATGCATTTGCTTCTGGCGGAAAAAACGGTTATGACCACAAAAAAATGGCTATTACTGCAAAGGGGGCCTGGGAATGTGTCAAACTTCACTTTCTGGAAATGGGAATCGATACTCAAACCGATCCCATATCCATGATCGGTATCGGTGATATGAGCGGGGATGTTTTTGGTAATGGTTTGTTATTGAGTAAGAGCATACGATTAAAAGGAGCCTTTAATCATCGGCACATCTTTATAGATCCGGCCCCAAACCCTGAATCAACCTGGATTGAAAGGCAACGTCTGTTCCATTTACCCAATTCTGCCTGGACTGATTTTGATAAAAGTCTGATCAGTAGTGGCGGCGGTGTTTTTGAAAGATCTGCAAAGTCCATTTCCCTTTCTCATGAGATGAAACGTATGCTAAAAACTACGGTTGATACTATCTCCGGGGAAGGGATCATTAAGTTGTTACTTCAGTGCGATGTTGATTTGCTGTGGAATGGTGGTGTTGGAACTTATGTTAAAGCATCGACAGAAAAAGATCAGGATGCAGGTGATACTGCAAATGACTCAGTGCGAATTAATGCAAACCAGCTTAGAGTCAAAGTGATAGGAGAGGGTGGAAACCTGGGATTGACTCATAAAGCCAGATTGGAAGCAGCAGCTCGCGGTATATGTTTAAATACAGATGCCATTGATAATTCAGGGGGCGTGGATACATCTGATAGAGAGGTTAATCTGAAGATTCTGTTGGATGGTTTAATGGCTGAGCAGCAAATATCAAGTTTGGAAGCCCGGAACTGTCTTCTTGAGCAACTAACTGGGGATATTGCGGAATTGGTTCTGGATAACAACCGAAACCAATGTCGGATTATCAGCATGGATGCTTTGCGATCCAAATCGGGCATTTCTCCTTTTCTCGATTGTCTGACCTATCTGAAGGAACAGAATTTTGTAGAAATTCATCCGGAAAATCTGCCCTCCATGGACACATGGAATGAAAACTACAACAGTGAACTCGGTATACTTCGTCCTGATCTCGCACTCCTTTTGAGTTATACCAAAATGGTATTTTATCAGGACCTACTTCGATCAGATTATCTAAATGATCCCAGTCTTCGTACAATATATGTCGGTTACTTTTCCAGTTTAATAACGCAGAGTTATAATCTGGAAAAATTTAAGCATCCTCTGCACAACGAAATTATTGGAACCATTCTGGTCAATAGGATTATCAACAATGCAGGTATTACCCTGCTTCCAGGAATCCAGTTAAAAACAGCTTGCAGCCCTGCTGATGTGATAGTGGCTTATTGTATTACAGAACAGCTTTTGGAAGCTGATAGTATTCGATCAGGAATCGAGGATGAGTTGGCTGATGAGAACCTGCTATCGGTTTATACCAGATTAATTCAGATTGAAGAGATTATCAGTATGTTGACTGCCCGGATACTGAATCAATATTCAAGCGATCATCTTGGGTTTTCAATCCTTGAAAAACTCAGGTCCCGTGTAAATGATGCCAGGCAACTCTATGCGAAGTCATCACAATTCCAGATAAAGCATTACAGAGATAAATTGGAAGAAAAATGGCAACTTTCACTGTTATCCCCATCTTTAGCGGATAGATTCATTCAATGCTGTTTTGTGATCGAAAACCTTGATCCGTTTTTGTTTGATGATTATGCAGTGGGCAGCTGATCTATTGATTTAAATCCCACTGTCCTTGTTATACAAACACAGAAGCAATATTGCCAGGAGCGAATCGGAATTTCTACTCCGGTTTGCTCCTGTTTTTACGGTGATCAAATTGGACCATACGTTAATACCGTACAGGGTACTGGTAACGGGAAGTAGAGGCAAAAGCAGTGTAGTCAGGCTATTGCATGCTGCCATGACCGCTCAGAACATCAGCTGTTATGGACGAATCACAGGCATTGTTCCCCGTGAACTGGGGCCAATAGAAAACAGGGAGATCATCCGATCATCCGGTGCTCATGTGGAGGAGATGCGATGGTGGTTAAAACAGTTGCCTGCTTCAGCTCGGGGAGTCGTACTTGAAAACAGCGCCGTCAACCCTGAATTTCAACTTCTGGCAGCAAGGTGGTTAAAACCGGGTATCATTGTACTAACCAATGCAGTCCCTGATCACCAGGAAGTCTGGGGGCCGACACAGGAATGCGCTGAAGAGGCGCTGTTAAAGGGGATACCCAAGAATAGTGTGGTTGTCACATCAGCTGCGATGGCGAAGTGTCGTTCTTTTGTGAGACAATTGAATTTGCGTCGTTGCACCATACACTTTTCTGAGTCCCCTACCAGTTGCTCATCCCCTCATCGAGAGAAAAACTATTATTTAGCTCTGGCAACCTTAAAAGTGCTTGGCCTTGATCAACCGAAGGCTATAAGTGCAATGAAAAATCTGAAGCCGGATACTTATGATTTTCAGGTTTTGAAGAAGAATGGTATCAACTTCGCATTCGCCTTTACAGCGAATGATCTGGGCAGCACCAAAGATCTATTCAAATCCCTCTCATGGAAGGAAGCGGATACTACCCTTCTTTTCAACCATAGATCGGATCGTCCCGAACGATATAAAAGTTTCTTTTCCTGGGCATTCAACCCGGAGTGGAAAAATGTTATTGTAACCGGACATCGTCCATCAGGGTTGATGAAGAGTGCTTCTTACCTAAAGATCAAAAGTTATAAAGAATTGCTGGCCTTGTTTTTTCCCGGAGACAATGTTTTCGGTTGTGGCAATGTAAAAGGCATCCCCCTTGATATCGGGCTGATATAACTTTTTCAAATGTAAACCATCATGTGATTCGTTAAATATCCAAAGGATAGTGGCATGAAAACAAACAGTAGATTTCGTAACCTGTATATTACCAGCGTTGGGTTGTTGCTGGGATTTTTTCTCTTTTCCTCATCAATAACAGCAAAAACCACAAAACATCTTCTCCGTGATGCCAAATCGACCCATGGAATGGTGGTTTCTGCTCACCCCCTGGCCAGTCAGATTGGCGTGGACATTCTCAAAAGTGGTGGAAATGCAGTGGATGCAGCTGTAGCCGTGGGCTTTTCCCTGGGTGTTCTGGAACCAAATGCATCGGGTCTAGGCGGAGGCGGTTTTCTGATTGTACGGATGGCCAAAACCGGTCAAACCGCATTTTTCGATTTCAGGGAGAAAGCACCTGGCAATGCAACTGAAGATTTTTTTAAACTGGATTCCAAGGGAAAACAAATCCTGGATAAACGCGGACTCAACCCTTCCGCCATCGGAGGCAAATCCATTGCGGTTCCCGGAGAGACTGCCGGTCTGCTGGCCGTATTGGAAAAATACGGCACCATGAGTAGAGAAAAGGTTATGATACCGGCAATTCAACTTGCCAGTAAAGGAGTGGCTGTATCGGAAAAGCTCGGGTCACTGTTAATGGAGCATTTTGAAATGTTGGACCTTTTTCCCGAAACGGCTGCCATCTATCTGGAAGACGGATTTCCCAAGGAAGCTGGCGATATCATTCGAAATCCCGATCTGGCAAAGACGTTACGCTTGATTGCTAAAAAAGGGAAAGATGGATTTTATAAAGGAGAGGTTGCCAAAAGCATTGTCAATGCTGTACATGCTGACGGCGGTGTAATGACTTTGAACGATCTGGCTGATTATTCGGTGTCTGTTCGTGGCGTCTTAAAGGGACACTATAGAGGTTTTGAAATCATTACTGTTCCTCCTTCAAGTTCTGGGGGAGCACATCTGATCGAATTGTTAAACATTATGGAAAATTTCGATCTGAAGAAGATGGGACTGAATAGTGCGGATTATATTCATGCTTGGTCTGAAGCGATGAAACTGGTATATGCGGATCGTGCAAAATTTATGGGAGATATTGATTTTGTTAATATCCCATTGGAAGCACTAATCTCAAAAGTTTATGCAACCAAACAGTTTAAACGAATAAACATGACCCTTTCCAATCTCCAGGTTGAACCAGGAGACCCCTGGGCAGAAGAGAGCGGCAGTACCACCCATTTTTCCGTGGTGGATTCAGAACAAAACCTTGTGGCCTGTACAAAAACAATAAACCATTTTTTCGGGTCAGGAATCACTGCACCGGGAACCGGTGTATTGTTGAATGATGAAATGGACGACTTCAGCAAAAACCCGGGGGAACCTAATTCCATCGCTGCCAATAAACGACCGCTAAGCAGCATGAGCCCGACCATAATTTTTAAGGATGGAAAACCCTTTGCCTCCCTGGGGACACCAGGTGGTAAAAGGATTATTACGACCTTGGCCCTTATTATCAGCAGCTTGATCGATTTTGAAATGGATATTCAATCCGCCATTGAGGCACCGAAATTTAATCAGTACCAGAACGGCGATCTGAAAATGGAATCTCGCATTCCTACCATCATTCAGAGTGCTTTGGAAAAAAAAGGACATGTTCTTAGTATCAGGAAACCATTTGACCTTTATTTTGGTGGTGCACAAGGTATTACTATTAATCATAAAACCGGTGAATATCACGGAGGTGCCGACCCAAGAAGAGACGGTATTGCAAGGGGATACTGATGTTACTGCAATCAAAGTGGGGGTGATGTCAACATTGGTGATGCTGAAGAAATTCTCAAGTTATCATCGGGATTACCATTTCCTCTATCGGTAAACATGCTGTTGGAAACGGTGTACTGACTTTTGCCTTAAACAGGCAGATTACTGCAATCCATTTGTTAAGCTTAAGAGCTTTAAGTCAGCGTCTTCAGTGAGTTGATTCAATCCCCAAAGCAAGTTTTTTTTGGGGATTGGCATCAGCTATCACCTATCATTCGGCCCAGGAAATCGATCATTTTGTCACGGGGTAACAAGTCTTTTATTGCTGCTTCCTTAACAATTTCCATCTCCGCCTTGAAAGTGGCAACCAACTGGGGATTATCGGTGGCAAATGCTATCAGTTTGCTCCGTGGATGTGGACGATTAGAACGCAATTGTTTACCCATAAACCAGACTTTGTCCGTTTGTTTTAGTGATTTATCCGGAAACTTTAAAGAGAATTGAAAACGGGAGCAGACATCAGAGATATAGAAGTGGAAATTCTTTTGCTCCTGTAAAAAACGAATTAATGAGCGTACATGCTCAACCCTGTAAAACTTCTCTTTTATATCTTTGCAATCGTAAAGATACTCTTCAAGGCAATGGCGACAGGCAACGTTCTCAACTTTATGGGTTTCCAGCAATTGTACCAATGTCATATATTTTTCCTGGTTTATCGCTTTTCTCAAGTCCAACAAAATCGGGTGATCTTCCGCTGAGCTTTGCCATAAATATTCATAATGCCTGGGTACTTGAAGTGTATCAGATATTACCTGAAGAGAAGAGAAAAGATCACCGGGCACCCTTCTGGCAGCATTAATATAAAGATCATATGCAATCCCGCAACTCACAGGATGCAAAGCCCCACTGACTGTCATCTCCTGGTAAGCCTCCATAAATATGGGGATATCTTGTATGGTTAGTTCAGTGCGATCGAAGGCATGTAACAGACTATCGACCTGCTTTAATCCTAAACTCAATGCCAAACTTAAACGGATAATCCTCTGTCGACTAATGCTTTTTACTTTACCAAGGACGATACTTCTCAAATAGGTATTGGTTAATCCGGACATGGAAGCTACCTGATTCCGGGGCATATTACTTTCCGCCATATACTGTTCCAGTAACTCGGGTCCTACTTTAATTGTGTTCATTTTCATTCTCCAACGATATTTTTCAGGTACAGATTCAGAATTAATTGATCTCTTTACCTGATTCCTGACTAGATCATGGGGTGTATCTTACACATCACTTACCATAAAATCATACTATAAATTTTATTTTATATTATTTAATTATATTTGAAAACCTGAGAAACACAAATATCAAACGCATCTAATATTTTTCTTGACAGTATTTAATAAATAAGTCAAATACAAATTAGCAAAAAGAAAACCTGTTGTAAAAATGCTGGGATGAATAGTCTGGCCTATCAAAGGTAGGTTTTTGGTTTGTATTGTTTTTGTTCGTCATCGTTTAAACGCTAACAATCGTTAATTACTCGCTCGTAATATCACAACGCACTACTCCCGGCTATCATATAAAAGGAACCAGAACCAGGGGAGAGATGCCGCGTGGATTAATGCAAGTCTATTCAAAGTTGTTCTTTAGCTGAGATTTACTGAATAGATACCATTCATATAAGATTAATATTGGCCATTATCAAAATGATTGATTACAAACATCAAGCTGAAAAATTGAACCGTATTAAAAGGAATACAATGTATAGATGTAAGATGTTAAGAAAAATGGTAATAGTAATTTCAGTTTCGATCATTATCGCCCTGGCAACGTTAACCGCAAATTGTACTGAATTAAAACTGGGAACCCAATTGGAACTCAAAACTCTGGATCCACATTTTTCCAATTCGTTTCCCTCGGGAACATCCCACTCCCATATTTTTGACCGGCTTGTGGCACTCAGCCACAGCATGAAGTTGATTCCCGGTCTGGCGATATCATGGCGTGCTTTGGGTCCAAAGTCTTGGGAGTTTAAACTCAGAAAAGGTGTTAAGTTCCATGATGGAACCCGCTTTGATGCCCAGGATGTCATTGCCACCTTGGACCGTATACCGAAAGTTCCGAACTCACCAAGCCCTTTTACACGGTTTATTAAAAATGTTATCAGCATTAATGCACCGGACCCATATACGGTTATTATAAACACAGATGTACCGACACCTAATCTACCTCGCAACATGTCAGATGTTATTGTCATTTCAGCTGATTATAAAAATGCTGCAACTCAGGAGTTCAATGAGGGAAAAGCTGCCATCGGAACCGGCCCTTATAAACTGGTCAAATGGAATCCGGGCCAGAATCTCATTCTGGAACGCAATGAAAGTTACTGGGGCAAAATACCCGAATGGACCAAGGTGACTGAGACTGTGCTCGTTAATGGTAGTACAAGGGTAGCAGCACTTTTGTCAGGAGAGGTTGATGCCATTAACTTTGTTCCTGTAGAAGATCTTGAAAGATTGAGAGCGGAAAAAAACTTCAATGTATTCCAGGGACCGATCGGAAGACTGCATTATGTAGCCCTTGATTCAACCAGGGAACCCACACCCCATGTTTTAGCCAATGGCAAGAATCCGCTCAAAGATGCAAGAGTCCGCAAGGCTTTGTCCCTGGCGATAAATAGAAAAGCAATTGTCGATCGATTGTTATTAGGCTTGGGAACTCCTGCTGGTCAGTTGCTCCCTATGAGTTTTGCCGGTTCAAGCAATAATCTATCCGTTGATCCTTACAACCCGGAAAAGGCTAAAAGATTACTTTCAGAAGCCGGTTATGCCGATGGTTTTCAGGTGACTTTTCACACCACCAACGGACGGTATCCGGCAGATGTAGAGATTGCTCAGGCAGTGGCCCAGATGTGGTCTCGTATCGGCCTTACAGTGAATGTGGAAGCCCTGGCTCGTACAATATTTTTCCCCAAGGCAACCAAATACAAATTTAGTGTGTATACAGCGCAGTACGGTGCAACAACCAATCTGGATCTGGCGATGAGTATGCTTCACTCCAGACAGGAAAAGAAAGGGTTGGGATCAGGTAATCGTTCCCGATACAGTAACAAGCACGTTGATCAGTATCTGGATGCAGCAGTACAGGAGTCAGATGCCAGAAAAGCAAATGCCGCAGTGGCCAGGGCGATTGAAATTGCCATGCAAGAACACGGTCTTCTGCCCCTCTTTAATCCGGGTTTTGCAGTAGCCGCACGGAAAGGTCTGAATGTAAGAATCCGTGCCAACGCAAGAAATACAGCCATGCAGATCGAATCGGTCAATTAAGCAAAAAATCTAAAGACTCTTTCTATCTTAAAACAAAGTGGGAGAGATCGGAAATGGGTTTTCTCTCCTTATCCCATAGATATTAAACCGACTCTCCTACTTGATTCAAAGCAAATGGGCCAAAAGAGATGATAGTTTTTATAATCAGGCGTTCATTACAAAGCCTTTTTGTCATTGCAACGATGTCTGTAATTGTTTTTGCAGGCATATTTGCTATTGGAAATCCGGTGGATATTATGATTCATCCGGAAGCGGATCAAATTACCCGAGAAACTGCAATAAAAGCACTGGGATTGGACAAACCCCTATGGTTTCAATATTTTAAATTTATCAATAATCTGCTTCACGGTGATCTGGGAATATCTTTCGCCACCGGTGAACCAGTGATAGACATGATTATGCAACGCATGCCGGCAACTCTCGAATTAGCCTTTATGGCTGTTGGCATCGCCATTTTTATCGGCATACCCCTGGGAATCTGGGCTGGATTGAAGCCAAATAATATCAGCGGGCGAACAATAGCCGGCGCTTCCATTGCCGGATTCAGCCTTCCCAGCTTCTGGCAAGGAATGATGCTGGTTTTGATCTTTTCCATTATCCTGCGTTGGCTTCCTTCTTCAGGTCGAGGTGAAGTGGGGACGTTTTTAGGTATCGGTAGCAGTGCTTTTACCCTTGACGGTCTTTATCATATGATTCTTCCTTCTATCAATCTGGCCATGTTTAAAACCGCCATTATGATACGATTGGCACGAACAGGTGTACTGGAAGTTAAAAATCTGGATTACATCAAGTACGCTAAAGCCAAAGGACTGCATCAAAGACGTATTGTAGGAGTTCATATTCTAAAAAATATCATGACGCCCATCATCACTGTTCTGGGAATGGAGTTGGGAAGTGTTATCGCTTTTGCAGTGGTAACAGAAAGTATTTTTGCCTGGCCAGGTATGGGTAAATTGATTATCGATTCAATTTATGTGCTGGATCGACCGGTTATTGTTGGATACCTGATGATTATTGTTTTAATGTTTATAATCATTAATCTTTTTGTTGATATCCTCTATTCAGTTATCGATCCAAGAGTACGTTTATATGAGGTCAAATAATAATGCAATGGCAGCCTGAAAACGGTGAGAGTACCTTCAAATTTAATGATGGAAGTGTGTTCTACAGAATGCAAGAATTTTTTAAGCAATTTGCACGAAGCCGATTGGCCGTGATAAACCTGATTATCGCACTGATTATAATATTTGCAACCCTATTGGCCCCCTGGATTTCTCCACAGGATCCGTACAATCTCTTGGAACTGAATATAATGGATAGCCGTTTACCTCCAGGTGCCGTAGGCTTATCCGGGAAAACATTTTATCTTGGCACTGATGCCCAAGGCAGGGACATGCTCAGCGCTATCCTCTACGGGATGCGAACCAGTGTTTTCGTGGCCATATCAGCCTGTTGTATCGCATTGACAATAGGGGCCATTTTGGGGCTGATGGCTGGATACTTCGGAGGAATTACCGATACGATTGTTATGCGGTTAGTGGATTTAAAGCTGGGCTTTCCCACCATATTGATTGCACTGATTTTGCTGGTCATCCTGGGACGCGGCGTTGATAAGGTGATCATTGCGATTGTTATGGTACAATGGGCTTATTTTGCCAGAACAGTTCGCGGAGTCGCTAAAATGGAATCCCAGAGGGAGTATATAGAAGCTGCCAAAGGTTTAGGCGCAGGACCGATCCGCATCTTGTTCATGCACCTTCTGCCCAATTGCCTTCCCCCGGTTATTGTTGTCGGAACTGCTCAGGTTGCTCATGCAATCTCCCTGGAAGCAACCCTTTCTTTTCTAGGCATTGGACTCCCGGTCATCAAACCAAGCCTGGGGTTATTGATCGCCAATGGATTTAAATATCTGCTGAGCGGTATGTACTGGATTAGTGTCTATCCCGGGGTAATTCTTTTCATCATGGTAATGAGTATCAATCTGCTTGGTGATCGATTGCGGGAAATACTGAATCCCCGATCAACAAGTTAAGGAAATTGGAATGAATCTAAAATGTAAAGATACTATTTTAGAAGTTGAAAATCTCCAGACCTATTTCTATACCTCGGGTGGCGTTGTCAAAGCTGTCAACGGAGTGAGCCTTAGTGTGGCCAAAGGCCAGATCCTTGGCCTTGTTGGTGAATCGGGAAGTGGCAAAACCATCATTGGTTTTTCAATTCTCGGTTTAATTGAGGCCCCTGGTCGTATTGTGGGGGGCAGTATCAGATTTCAAGGACAGGATCTGTCCAAAGCATCGGCTGAAGAAATGCGAAAAATCAGGGGTAATCGGATTGCAATGATTTTCCAGGATCCTATGATGACATTGAATCCGGTGCTTAGAATTGACACGCAAATGATTGAAACAATCCAGGCTCATGAAACAGTGAGCCGAAAAATTGCTCTCAAAAGGGCTATCCAAGCTCTTGAGAAAGTAGGACTTGCCGCTCCGGAACAAAGGATTTATTCTTATCCTCACCAGCTCTCAGGGGGGATGTGCCAGCGAATTGCCATTGCCATTGCGTTACTCAATAAACCGGAACTGATTATAGCCGATGAATCAACCACAGCCCTGGACGTAACCATACAAGATCAAATCCTGGCAGAGGTCCAACAGTTGTGCGTAGATACGGGAATGGCATTAATCTGGATAACTCACGATCTTTCAGTTGTAGCCGGTCTGGCCGACAACTTGTGCGTTATGTATGCGGGACGGATCATTGAATCCGGCACGGTCTCCCAAGTCATAGACTATCCTGGACATCCATATAGTGTTGGATTAATGAATTCCGTCCCCGGAAGAAACAAGAGGGGAGAACCTCTCAATCAAATACCGGGTATGACTCCTGAATTAACCTGTCGGCCAAAAGGATGTAGTTTTCATCCCCGCTGTTTTAAAGCAACTGAAAGATGCCTGGTTGACCCTGAACCTGATGAAGTGGATGTAAATCACATCGTGGTTTGTCATCACCCCATAGCTTGTGATCGTTTGGAGATCAAAAAATGAATTCTGAAAAGATCATCTCGATGCAGGGGATATCCAAACAATTTGTTAAACAATTGGATCTGGCAGGAAAAATTGCCAAATATTTAGGGATTCGAGTAAGCGAAGAGACCATCCATGCTGTGGATGGTGTCAATCTTGATGTTTATAGAGGTGAAGTTCTCGGATTAGTCGGGGAATCCGGTTGTGGAAAATCTACCCTTGGCCGGATTGTTTCTGGTCTTTTACACCCTTCCGAGGGGCAAATATTATACCGAAACAGACCTTTTTATGAGCTGGAACGTAAAGAGCGACTAGGTATTCAGATGATATTTCAAGATCCAATGTCCTCCCTTGATCCTAGAATGAGAGTCAGAGCAATTATTGCTGAAGGACCTCAGATCAACGGTGTGCGTTCAGCCAGCAAGCTCCGGGCTATTGTCAGAGAGATGATGAACTGTGTTGGTCTTGATCCGGTTTTGATGCAGCGCTATCCTCACCAGTTTTCCGGTGGCCAGAGACAAAGAATTGGAATCGCACGGGCATTGGCTGTTAATCCTGAATTACTTGTTTGTGATGAATCCATCGCAGCTCTTGATGTCTCCATTCAAGCCCAGGTTATCAATCTTTTCATGGAATTGAGAAAACGGTTTTCACTAACTTACATGTTTATCAGTCATGATCTTGGTGTTATCGAGCACATTTCTGATCGGGTTGCCATTATGTATCTGGGTAGAATTGTTGAGGTTGCCCCCACAATGTCACTTTATAAATCACCCAGGCATCCATATACACAAGCACTTCTTTCAGGCATTCCAAAGCTTGTGGCTCGTAAACGAGATCATCAACCGGTAAAAGGAGAGATACCGTCACCTCTAGCCCCTCCATCGGGATGTCATTTTCATCCCAGATGTCCCCATACCGATGAGATATGTAAAAGAGAAGTCCCCCAAACCAAGGCAATCGGCAGTGACCGTTTTGTTGCCTGTCATTTGACTGATACAGCAATTGATTTTCATTCATTACCAAAATAAAAACAATCATGCACTTCCAATAGGGCATCAAATAGGATGAAATAATTATGGAAAAGATCGCAAGGATTGCATTTATATCATTCCGCTTGGAAAGCAATTATCACGCTCCGACAATAGGAAGGTCGGCTTTTTTCCCGGATAACTATTATGCCGGATCGGAATTGGAGGCCCAATTACACAATTCGGCATGCAGTATACCGAAAGAATTTATCGGTTTCAGCGATACCATGGACCTGCTTCGTCCTTGGGACAGAATTCCGATACTGGTGGCAAAAGCTAAACCAGCAGGTTGTCTGGAACAGAATTTTTTTGAAGAACTGAAGATGGATATGTCCTACAGGCTGGATAAGGCCTTACCCGTAGATGCCGTTTTTTTTGCTGCACACGGTGCAGCAACCACAACTGAAGATTTTGACCCCGATGGCACTCTGTTTAGTATGGTTCGTGACATTGTTGGTTCTGAAACACCTATAGTTGCAGTCGTCGATCTACATGCCAATATCAATGGGAAAATGGTGGGGGCTACAGACATGATCTGCGGTTATCTGACCAACCCCCATGTCGATCAGTATGAAAGAGGGCGGGAATGTGCTATTGCCATTAACGAAATGCTGAAAGGGCAAAAGACAGCAAAGGCCTTGGTCAAACTGCCGATCATTCCCCCATCCACCAGCTTAAACACCAAATTTGGTCCTTATGCCGATCTTATAAGCTTCGGAAAGGAGCAGATGTCTGAAAAAGT
The DNA here is from genome assembly GCA_041556995.1 of bacterium. Taxonomy (GTDB): domain Bacteria; phylum SAR324; class SAR324; order XYD2-FULL-50-16; family XYD2-FULL-50-16; genus JAHJTV01. Next base: position 41,710 of record JBFFHJ010000012.1, read on the forward strand.
CATGAACATCACAATCTGTAGCGGATTTACTCTCGGAGATTCACCAAAAGGAGGAATGTCTGTCGTTGTTACAACACGTGATGATCGGAAATTAGCAGAGCACCTGGCTGGAATAATCGCCGAATATGCTTGGTCAGAACGTCATCGTTATACCACTCATCTTATCTCTATCAAGGATGCAGTAACTATAATGAAAGATCTTTGTCAAAATCCGCAACTCCCATCTGTTTTATTTGCAGATCCAGCAGATAATCCTGGTGGAGGGGGACGTGGAAACACAACGTATATTCTGAATGCCATGATCAGGGAGGGGGTCAAAGACGCTCTTATCGGCTGCTTGTTCGACGCTCCGCTGGTTAATAAGGCACTTCAGCACAAAGCCGGTTCAACTTTCCTCGCCGAGTTTAACAGTCAGGAGGATAACAGGTTTTCCGAACCAATTTCTTGTCGAGCCAAGATTCTTGCTTTCCACGATGGTAATATTATCGCTCGTCGCGGGATTTTGGAAGGTGAAAAGGTAACCATGGGACCCAGCGTTCTACTTGAAATTAACAACATTAAAGTGATTGTCATCAGCCGAAGGATACAATGTTGTGAACCAATGATGATTGAATGTTTCGGGGTGGATATTCGATCCCTTAGAAGCTTAATAGTAAAATCCCGTGGACATTTTCGAGCCGGTTTTGATGATATTTTTAACGACGATCAGATTATTGAGATTGACGCTCCTGGCCTTACCACGCCTGTAGTAACCAGAATCCCCTTTTTAAACATCCCTAGACCCATCTACCCTCTTGATCCTGATATGGAATGGGAGATTGAGATTCAATCGGAGTTTCAGCCGGAAACCTATTAAATCGACCTATTGATAACAAAACTAAAAAAACTCCTCAAAAAGGGAAGACCATGATCAAAAATCGATTGGCAACAATACCGCATTGACAGTGTTAACTCGATGCACTGTCTTTAATTATTAACAATAATATCAATAACTCCCATAAATATGCACCCGATTTTATTGGGGAGGATCTTTCCCTCAAAATTAACAAATGGCCATTACGAAAAAACCGAGCCAAAGTATTCTCGGTAATCAAAATCGAGAATATCTGTCGATTTTGATTACCGATTCTGGGTTGGGTGGATTGTCAATTTGTGCCGACATGGTGAATAGATTGGCGAAAAGACAAAGGCTCAGGGAATTGTCTGTGATCTATTTCAACGCATGGCCTTTTCAAAATAGAGGCTATAATTTACTTACAAATGATGAGGAGCGACTTTATGTGTTCAGTAATGCTTTAAAAGCCATGGATCGTTATAGACCGGACATGATATATATTGCCTGTAATACTTTATCTGTACTTTTCCAACAAGGGAGTCTGGCCACCATGGTTAAAGCTTCAGTGACAGAAATTATTAATTTTGGTGTGTCAATGATAGCCGAAGCACTGAGACAGCAACAATCGGCAATTGTGCTGATTTTAGGCACTAAAATGACGATTTCCTCCGGTATTTATAAGAAACGATTAGTTAGCCGTAGCTTCCCGGAAGAGAGGATTATACAACAGGATTGCCATGGTTTGGCTTCAGAAATCGAACAGAATCCGAAAAGCACCAAAGTTTATGAGCTTGTTGAACAATACATGATCGAAGCATCTGTAAAAATTCCACCGGGAACAAAAAAAATTATCGCTGCCTTATGCTGTACCCATTATGATTACATCAAAGAACTGATACAATGTCGTTTGTCTTTCTTTACTGGGGTCGATGTGCACATTATTAATCCAAATAATGAGATGAGCAAAACTGCATTAATGGAGGAGCAAAATGCTCCCTTTCCTACAATGAAGACTTGCATTAAGGTTTTATCCCGAGTTGAATTGTCTTCAACAAAAATTACAGCTATCTCTTCCAGATTAGAAAATATTTCAAAACAAACCGCTATTGCTCTTCAAAATTATCAATGTATTCCCGATCTTTTTGAAATCTAGAGATTAACGATCATAAAAGAATTCAAGAAAAGTTGTAATCATTCAGCATATAAAAACAGTTACATGTCCCATGATTTCGGAAAGCCATGTCGGGATTCCAACCAAAATCGGGGAATTTCAGTGCATTATTGGCGAGACATTGCAAAAATTTAAGGGGACACACAACAGGTGATTCTCCTTTGGAAATCTTTGGAATAATTACGCCCTTGTTTTATATGAAATTGAAGGAACAGAAGTACATGTCACCTTAATTTATTATATCCCGGCAACAGTATGGCATCCTACAGCTTGTCGATTGATTCAATCGGTATTTGTAACCCAGTATAAAATCATGTAAATTTTGTTATTAACCAACAAGACACCAATGATTATTGAGTATTTTTAAAAATCCTAAAATGTAAGTTATTTAAAGTTTATATTGCATTAAATCCAACTTTTATCAATAATTTTAATATATAGTGTTTGCATGTCTATATTTATCTGTTTTTGAGATAAATAGTGAATCCAGATTTGAAATTAGCCCGATGAAACAACATACATGGGGAATTATAATGAAACAAAGGCAATGATAGAACTCCACAATAATGAAACATAAAAGATGGAATCAGCCAAAATACTCATCGTTGAAAATGAAGCCATTATTGCTAACGAAATTGAAAGTAACCTCAAAGCGTTGGAATACAAGGTAACTTCAATTGAAAATACTGGGGATGCGGCCATAAAGAAAGCAGCAGAAGACCAACCGGACATCATTCTGATGGATATTCGACTAAAAGGAGAGATGGATGGCATTGAAGCAGCTGATATTATTCGAACACAGCACAATATTCCCATTGTCTTCATTGCTGCTTCCCTGGACGAAGATCGAATTGGTCGAGCAAAACTCACCATGCCCTTTGGATATATTTTTAAGCCGATTCGGGAAAGAGATCTGAAAATAGCCATTGAAATGGCTCTATATTATGCAAAAGTTGAAGCCGAAAGGAAGGATGCAGAGAAATTATTACGGGAAAGAGAAGAAGACCTACGCACTACCCTTAACTCCATCGGCGATGCTGTTATTGCCATTGACACCCAGGGGATAATCATCCGCATGAACCGAATGGCTGAAACCCTCACCGGTTGGAAGATGGAAGAAACAAAAGGAAAATCGCTGAACGAAGTGCTCAATATTGTTGATGAACGTACAATGGAAAAAGTAGTTGATCCTGTGAGCCAGGTGCTGGAAAAAGGCCAGGTTGTTGGACTTGCCAATCACACCTTGCTGATTGCCAGGGATGGAACCCAATGCCCTATCTCTGATTCCGGGTCACCCATTCTTGATACTGACGGTAACATAACCGGTATCGTTTTAGTTTTCAGGAATATGGCAGAAGAGTATATGATGCGAAAGAGAATCATTGAAAGTGAAAAGCAGCTTCATGATCTGTACGATTCAATGAACGAAGGTCTTTGCCAGCATGAAATAGTTTATAACGAAGAAGGAAAAGCAGTAAATTATCGGATACTCAATATCAATCCAAAATATGAAAAAATTCTCCATTTAAATAAAGATGATGTTATCGGTAAATTAGCCACCCATGTATATAAGGTCAAAAATGCTCCCCACCTTGAAACTTATGCGGATGTCGCTGAAACAGGGAATCCGGTTCATTTTGAAACATATTTTCCTCCCATGCAAAAACATTTTTCAATTTCTGTTTTTTCACCGGGAAAAGGAAAATTTGCTACTGTTTTTTCAGATATTACAAAACGCAAGCGGGCGGAAAAGGCATTAAGGGAAAGTGAGCAAAATTTTCGAGATCTGGTGGAAAATTTGCTGGATGGAGTTGCAATTGTTGATGAGAACGCTTACTACATCTATACAAATCCTAAATTCTCGGAAATCACTGGTTACAGTAAGGATGAACTTTTGAACATGACAAGATGGGACTTTTCTCGGCAGGAAGATATTGCGGAGCTTCAGCAAAAAATAAAAAATCAAATGACCGGAATACCTTATCAAAAACAATGCGAACGTGTCATTATTCGTAGAGATGGAACTCAAGTGCCAACAGAGATGTCTACCACGATAACAACATGGCAGGGAAAAAAGCATCCCATGGCCATTATTCGTGATATTACCAAGCGTAAACAAGCAGAAGAAAAGCTGCTAAAAGCCCATTCCCAGTTGGAAAAAGCAGTTGAAGAAAGAACTGTGGACTATAAAAAAGCGAAAGAAGAAGCAGAGCGGGCAAATCAGTTGAAAAATGAGTTTCTGGCCAATATCTCCCATGAGTTACGAACCCCAATGCATCATATTCTAAATTACTCAAAATATGGTGTGGAAAAAATAAACACCAGCCGAGTGAAGCTACTCCACTATTTTTCACAGATTAGAACTTCGGGTGGACGTTTACTATCGCTTTTGGATGACCTTTTAGATCTATCAAAATTGGAATCGGGCCGGACAGAATATAAGATGACCAAAACTGATCTGGTGTTAATGGCTGAAAATCTTATCTCCGAATTTTTACCTTCCGTTGAAGAAAAATCGATCTTCCTAATAAAGGAAAATCCTGATTTTTCCACCGTTGTTTTGTGTGATGAAATAAAAATCGGCCAGGTGTTTCGTAATCTTATATCTAATGCTATCAAATTTACACCGACAAGAAAATCGATTACCATTTCGTTTAAACCGAAAAAACTAACCGTTGGAAAAAGGCAAACCGATAAAAAAAAGATTTCGGCTGTGATGGTAAAAATTAAAGATGAGGGAATCGGTATCCCGGAATCTGAACTTGAAACCATTTTTGATAAATTTATTCAGAGCAGCAGAACAAAAACAAATGCCGGCGGTACAGGACTCGGCTTGTCTATTTGTTATGAGATTATTAAAGCCCACCACGGGAAAATCCTGGCGGAAAATAATCCAAAAGGTGGTGCAACATTTAGTTTTATCCTACCCTACGAGTCGGAAATTGATTAATATATTGTATTTATAGGCAATAAAGTTGGATTTCGGGCTTTCGCAATTATAAATTGACATAAGTTTTTATAGTATAAAACAGGCAGTTTAACAGTTTTTTTAATACGTATGACAGACAACCTCGACAATCACCATAATTCCTGACATTCTGCCCATGTCACCGGGTAATGGCATCTATAGGCGTTTTAACCAGCGATCAGAAAGTGATGTAATACCTGTAGAAAAACCGGGGATCTTATAAGTTACCTCTGTGTTTCGATAATGATAATGGGATCTCACGTTAAAATAAAAAACGTTTCCAAAAAGGAGCTTAATGAAAGCAAAATGTGGTTTGATTTTTGTAATTTTATATTCTTTCAGTGCACTATTTACAATACTAGCGGCCGAAACATCGTTGACTATCCTTCACACCAACGATATACATTCACATTTTTTAGGTTTTTCACCCAATAAAGACTATACACCGAACCGGACAGAAGACGATGCTACCAAAGGAGGCTTGGCCAGAATTTCAACAGTTATAAAATCGATCAAGGCAAGTCGTAATAACCCGGTACTGGTTCTGGACGGTGGTGATTTTCTGATGGGATCACTGTTTCATATGGTTAGTCGCGAACATGCCCTGGAACTGGAATTGATGAAGGAAATGGAATATGACGTGATTACGTTGGGGAATCATGAATTTGATCTTAAGCCGTCTGGACTGGAAAGAATTGTAAAATCCGCCGCAGCCAAAGATAAATTGCCTACCATTGTTGCGTCCAATCTTATTTTTGACCCAAAGAATAAAAATGACGACGGTCTTGAAGCAGTTTTTAAAAACAATCTGATCAAGCCGTATGTGGTAATGCAGCAATCCGGTTTGAAAATTGGATTCATCGGTTTGATGGGTATGAATGCTGCGGAAGTGGCACCGTTTGCCTCTCCGGTAAAATTTGACGATATTTTTATAACATCAAAACGAATGGTCAAAAAACTACGCGATATTGAAAAGGTCGATCTGGTTATCTGTTTGTCCCATAGCGGATTATCTGATAACCCGGAACGTTCGGAAGATGAACACCTGGCGGAAAACGTCTCTGGTATTGATATTATTATCAGCGGACATTCGCACAGTCTGATCAAAGAACCTATTGAAAAAAACAATACAATTATTGTTCAAGCTGGAGATTATGGGCGTTATATTGGGGTGTTGGACGTGATTTTCAAGGAAGGGAAGATCACGTTTGCCGGTTATAAACAGATCGAAATAAACGACACCATAAAAGCGGATGATAAAATTACTGCAATCATTGAAAGTGGAAAGGAGATTGTTAACAAAAACGTTTTAAATACATATGGGTTATCCTTTGACCAGACCATTGTAGAAACCGATTTTGACCTGTTATACAAAAACCATGAATCCAATCTGGGAAACTTGATCACGGATGCTCTTCGCTGGGCTGTTGATAAGGTCGAGTATGATCCGGCGGATCCGAAGAGCAGGGTGCAAGTGGCCGTTCAATCCAACGGTGTTATTCGAGATGATATTTTAAAAGGCAAAACCGGGCTGATTTCAGTCAGTGATCTTTTCAGGGCCGTCCCATTGGGCATCGGCTTGGATAATACCATGACTTATCCGATGCTTTCTTTTTATGTCAACGGAGCTGAGATCAAAAAAACAATAGAGGTAATGACCACTATTTATCCCTTAAAAGGCGATGATTATTTTCTTCAGTTCTCAGGAATAAAAATTACATACAACCCTAATAGGATGTTGTTCGACAGGGTAACGGATATTCAACTGGAAGATGAAAACGGGGAATTCATTCCGCTGGACTATTCTGACGAAAATAAAGAATTGTATAAAATTACATCAAATTTTTATAATTCGACCTTCCTAAAAATCATCGGTAGTTTTACCAATGACATTCTATCCATTGTTCCCAAAGATCGTGACGGAAATCCCATTGATGATTTGTCAAAACACCGTGTTGACGGCGATAAAACAAAGCCCGGTATTCAGGAGATAAAAGAGTGGACCTCCCTGATGGGGTATGTGCAGACTTTCGAAGATAAAAACGGTAACGGCATTGCAGATATGCCGGAACGATACAGGAGTACTGACAACAGGCAAATCATACAGAATAGCCTGAATCCATATCGATTGTTAAAAGGTGGGAATTACCTGACCTGGATAGCTTTAGCAGCCATCATTCTGGCTTTGATTATACTGATACTGATTGCTTATATACTTGTGAAAATCATGCGAAGGGTAAAAACAGGAAGATAATCGGAATTTATAATAAAACATATGACAACATAATCAAGAGATAAACACCTGGAAGCTGAAGAGCAGCAAATATCTTTTAGTTTCCTTAGTTTTGTACATAAAAACTGATGTTGCCGGATTTTTATGCAATCAAGTTAATGCTGAATGTAGCTTGAACTCCATTGAGATTCTTCATGTTGCATCAGGCTCCTCGAATAAGTAAACAGTTTTCCTGACCCATTGACATTGGTAAATAGTCGGTTGTTTGAATCGTTATGACCTATTGTCAGAGTGAGGGAATCATCTTGTATTTTTTATGCAACTTTCAGGCTTCGGTGCCACCTAGAGATGGCGGTTAAAAAACATTCTGTTTGCATTAAAACTTCAATAAATACAAAGAATTAAAAAATAAGTCAATAACTTTCCATTTTTACAATGCCTCCTTAAGTTTCCACTTTAACCTTTTTGTCATTTTTCTTTAACAAAATTCTCTATAATATCAAATAGATACGTTGTAAATTCATAAGGCATGCTATTTGCTGAAGATCGGAGTTGATTTGTATCTATTTTGAAAACTACAATGATCGTCTGGGGATGCATAAAAAAGGAGCGTATCCTTCTGAAAATAAGAGGCGTCATTATTATAAAACAGAAAGAGGTATATATGGCAGAAGGTAAAAATGGTGATGTTGTCAGTGATGTCGGTAAATGGGAATGGTCTGAATTGGTAAAAAAAGAGGATTGGTGGGCTATCTGGTTGGGATTTTTACTGCTTATTATCGGTTTGGTTATTTATATTCCCAGGGGACCGGTCGGGATGGAGGAAAAGATTTCCACTGCCAATCAAATATTAAAACGTGAGGCAGATAAAGCGCCGTTCAAAACCATTGCCTGGCATGAAGCCAGTGATGCAAAAAAGAAATTAAAAGCAACCAGTTCCAATGCCGGAAAAATCGTTAAAAAGTATTCAGCCCAGCCACATGGTTGGAGCATTAATCCGCTGGATGCTTTTTTTATGAGCGATTCCAAAGCCGCAAGCAAAGTCCAAAAAGCATCGAAAAAATACGAGGACGCAAAAGTGAAAGAGTCGACTGCCCTGGAGGCAGCAAAAGTTGCGGAACAAACGGCAGAAGCAGCTTATTTTCAGGATAAGTCCCTTAACGACAAGGCAATGAAAGCCATCGATGATTGGCGATCTGCAAAACACAAGGCGGGAAATGCCAAAAAGAAAACCGGTGCCGAAGGTTATAATCAGATTCCTTATCTGATCGTCCTGATGATCCTGATGATTATATTTTTTGGGATTGGAATGATGGCTATGGGGGAAAATATGGGGAAATTCGCCCTTGGTTTCGTTGGTGTATTTATTGTGGCTATATTGGCATATTTTCTAGCCGCTCAAAGCGGTATTAAAGACATTGGTCTGGGATATCCACTGTGGGCTATTGCTATCGGGATGCTCATCAGTAATACAATCGGGACACCAAAATGGGTAGAACCGGCAGTTCAAACCGAGTATTATATTAAAACGGGTCTGGTATTATTGGGAGCTGAAATTCTATTTGGTAAAATTCTATCCATCGGCGTACCGGGAATTTTCGTGGCCTGGATTGTTACACCAATCGTGTTAACTACGACGTATTTCTTTGGTCAAAAAGTCGTTAAAATGGAATCCAAAACCCTGAATGTCACCATATCATCCGACATGTCAGTATGTGGAGTATCAGCAGCTATTGCTACGGCCGCTGCTTGTCGAGCAAAAAAAGAGGAATTGACTTTGGCGGTTGGATTATCCATGGTGTTTACTGCAATTATGATGGTTGTCATGCCGACAATAATTAAGGCGGTTGGCATGCACCATGTTTTGGGTGGTGCATGGATGGGGGGGACTATCGATGCAACCGGTGCTGTAGCGGCAGCCGGGGCTTTTCTTAGCGATACGGCCATGTATGTGGCCGCTACCATAAAAATGATCCAAAATGTGCTGATCGGGTTGGTCGCTTTTTTCGTCGCCTTGATCTGGACAACCAAAGTAGATAAAGTAAAAGGTCAAGAAGTGGGACTGATTGAAGTCTGGTTTCGTTTTCCAAAATTTGTACTGGGCTTCATTAGCGCCTCTATTATTTTTTCCCTGCTCTACGGTATGTTTGGACAAGACGCTGGTTACGCACTTCTGGAACATGGAGCGATCCGTGGAATGTCAAAAATATTTCGAGGATGGTTTTTCTGCTTAGCTTTTTCCAGCATTGGATTAGCCACTAATTTCCGTGAATTGAGGCAATACTTCAAGGGTGGAAAACCGTTAATATTGTATGTTTGTGGTCAAACATTTAACCTGTGTTTGACACTATTAATGGCATATATTATGTTTTTTCTGGTATTTCCTGAAATTACAGCCAATATTTAATAAGGGGGATTGTGATTGCTTCTAATCCACAATTAAACTTAACACCCATAGAGTCCAAAACTGGACGGTTGGAACGGTATTTTAAATTGATTATCGGTATCTTGCTGATATGGGTTTTTGTTTTTTATTTTATCCCCTGGGTGTCAACGGTTTCGTACATGAAACCATTGATTCGCTTTGTTCAGGAAAATGATATCGATACCTCCGCACTTTATTACACTGAAATAGAGGAATTTGCAGAGGCTGATCACATGATTCGGCATATTTTAAACTATCCGGTAAATAAGAAGGCTGAAAGTGTGGAGGCTTTTAATAAACAAACAAACAACGTTGTCGATAAATAAAAATGTCCGATTTTCAAGATAAAAAAAACCTGATTATCAATCAGGAAAATAAAATTGCTCAGAAAATTGCATCTCAAGTTATCGATAAGCCGAAATTGAGCGTTTGGATGATCCTGATTCCTATTATTTTTGTCTACTATTTTATTCAATTAAGTCAGTACGACAAAGGGAAAAAGAAATATGCTGAGAATTATATGGTTGCATTTCGACGCGCCTTGGAAGCAGCGTATTTTTTGGCTGAAACCGATGCAAAGCCTAAGTACGATGAACTGGCTGAAAAATATAATATTCCAAAGGCAGCAAAGCAGCAGCAGATCGAGTTGTTCAAGATTCTGACCGATCACTACCTGACCTTGTTACAAGCCAAGGGAGAGGATGTTTTGTCCCTGATTAAATCCGGTTATGGTTCAAAGAAAAATATTTTGGACTTTTTTAACCGCCTCAGCCATGCAGAAAGAAAACTCAACCTGGCGCTAAAAGATCATCTTGAACAATCCGACGAGGTGATTGATCAAGTTATCAGCAAAATTGATAGTTGTTCAAAACAAACCCGATTTGAATTTGCAGATACAATATTTGCATCATAAAAGGATCATTCTCGCGCTATTCCTACCAATCGTTTGAAAAACGATATCTTTTTGTGTTTCAGCCCTAACCCCTACTGAAGTTCGGGTTAGGGCTTTTCGACTTTAAGTGTTTCACCTTAAATTTCAAGAACAACCATCAAAATTTATAAAACTCGCCTTCAATAAATAATCATGTATCCGCAAATAGATCTGTCTTGCCTATATTCAATTAAAATATAATACTGATGTCATATTGCAGACCTTTTTTTTAGATCTGAAAGTAATGTTTAATATTATTTGATATCTGTCATTCTGATTGGCAGATGACTATTGAAACAAGAACAAACGGTAGGGCGGCCCTGCATCAATGTCATAAAGTTAAGGAAAATTGTTTGCTGATTGTCATTCTGAATGGAGTCTAAAGTGGCATGAAGAATCTCAATGGAATCCAGGCAACATACGGCAGCAAATTGTGTTTCCTCAGGATAACAGGTGACAGAGCTTAACTTAACGACATTGGGCCATATGTGGTTGCTAAAATATTGGCCAAGGAAAAAATGATAACCTCAAAACGACATAATGAAATTTTAGAAGTGGTTCATAAGCTGGGGTTTGTAACAGTTGAACAGCTGGCCCGACAGTTTTCCGTCACACCTCAGACTATCAGACGTGATATCAACAAACTGAGCAGTGATGGTTTTCTACGAAGGTTCCACGGCGGGGTGGGGATCACAACCAGTACTGAAAATCTGGCATATAAAACCAGGCAGATTTTATGTCATGATGAGAAGATAAGAATCGCCGGATTGATCACCAGGTTCATCCCAAATAAAGCATCCGTATTCATCAATATTGGCACCACAACCGAAGAAGTAGCCAAATGCCTGGTTCATAAAAAGAACGTGAAAGTCATTACCAACAACCTGCATGTAGCAGCCACCCTGTTTAATTTCGAAAATATCGAAGTCATTGTTGCCGGCGGACTGGTGAGGAATAAGGATGGTGGTATTACTAGTGATGCAACTATCGATTTTATTAAACAATTCAAAGTAGATTACGGAATTATTGGAATCAGTGGGATAGATAACGATGGAACATTGCTGGACTTCGATTATAATGAGGTTCGGGTGGCCAAAACCATTATTTCCAATTCACGTAATATCTTTTTAGCCTGTGATCATACCAAATTCGGGCGAAACGCCATGGTTCGCCTCTGTCATATCAGCGAAGTTACCGCCGTTTTCACGGATAAACAACCGCCTGCCAATATAAAAGAAATACTCTCCGCCAATGGCGTCGCACTTCACGTGGCTGACAGTTTTTAAACGCTTATTTCATCTAAGTATCCTTGGTAACTATTCAGCATTATTCCGGGCTTTATGTCATTCCCGCAAAGGCATGATGTCAATAAGTGAAACTCTGCCATCTGTCATCCTGAGAAGGGATGACAAAAAATCTCTCAAGCCCAAAAACAATTGAAGTCGTTTAACATCGTATAGAGCGATAACTAACTATCTGGTCTATCTAGCCACCCCTTAAGTTCAAGGAATTGACATGGAGCCGACCTTTTGTATTATTGATTCCGTATATATTGTTCCAGACTAAAGTAAAATCATTCTTGCATGATTGTTGAATCTGCATTAACCTTATGATAAAAATAATTCTTTCTTACTTTTCAAACAGATAGCGGCTGGTTTGGATTTAGCCGATTTTCACAAACAAGCAGGAGGTTTAAATGGCACGAAAAGCAATCGGTACGACCATAACCGAACATTTGTTAAAGGAACAACGAACTAATCCAGAGGCAACCGGCTCGTTAACCCACCTACTCAGTGAATTGATTGTAGCAGCCAAAGTGATTTCCAGGGAAGTCAATCAAGCTGGCTTGGTAGACATTTTGGGGGCTACGGGAGATGTAAATGTGCAGGGAGAACAGGTGCAGAAAATGGATGTCTTTGCCCACCGTATTATCACCGAAAGAATGCAGCATGTCGGACAACTCTGTTGCATGGCATCCGAAGAATATGCTGATTTGATTGATATTCCGCCCAATTTCCCTAAAGGTGAATATATCCTGCTTTTTGATCCTCTGGATGGATCGTCCAATATTGATGTGAATGTAAGTATAGGAACTATCTTTAGTATTTTGAAAAAACAGAGTTTGGAATCCAATGTGGATTATCTGATCAGTGATGCCTTGCAACCTGGCTATCAGCAGGTTGCTGCCGGATATTTTGTTTATGGATCGAGCACGATTTTTGTTTATACAACCGGAAATGGTGTCCACGGATTTACGCTCATCCCCAGCGTGGGGGAATTTCTGCTATCCCACGAAAACATTCGAATTCCGGAAAAAGGTAACATCTATAGTGTTAATGAAAGTAATTTTGCTTACTGGGATGAAAATACCAGGACATTGGTCAATTATTTTAAGTCCATTGACGATGGTACCAAATCTCAATATACTTCCCGTTATGTGGGAAGTTTAGTGGCGGATTTTCATCGTAATTTGCTCAAGGGGGGCATTTTTATGTATCCGGCAGACTTAAAAGACCCCAAAAAGCCGAAAGGTAAACTTCGATTGATGGTTGAAGCCAATCCCTTGGCTATGGTGGTTGAGCAAGCCGGTGGTTACGCCAGCGATGGTTTTGGACCTATTCTTAGGATCATCCCGGATTCTTTACACCAGCGAACTCCGCTTTATATAGGCAGTAAAAAAGATGTGGAACTGGCCGAAGACTATGTCAGTGGGAAGATGGTTTAATCGGCTCTGCCAGATTCGTAGCTTGGTTTTTTTAATCCACTGATTTATGGTTAACTTGGATAATTATCGGTTTGAAAAATGATCAAAAATACAAATAAATATTTTTTACAAACCAAACGGCTTGGTTTTCGCCGGTGGTCTGAGGAAGATCTTGATTTGGCTGTGGGTCTATGGGGGGATTTTGAGGTTACCAGGCTATTTGATAACCGAGGTCAGTTAACCAGGGAACAAGTACAACAGAGGTTATTTCATGAAATCACCACTGAACAAAAACATACGATACAATACTGGCCCATATTCCAGTTGAAAAATGAGCTGCATGTTGGGGCATGTGGCTTACGACCATACAATGATAAGAATGGTATTCTGGAAATCGGATTTCATATATGTTCCAACCAATGGGGAAATGGTTTTGCTACTGAAGCTGCTCGCAGGATCATTAGATATGCCTTTGAAGACCTGAAAGTCAAAGGGCTTTTCGCCGGACACAATCCCAAAAATGGAACATCTAAACACCTGCTGACAAAACTTGGCTTTCGCTATACACATAATGAATACTATGAACCAACCGGGCTAGAACATCCTTCCTATCTGTTGAGTGACAAGGATTACCTTTTACACCATCCCACTATAATTTGAATCGGTGTAACTGCGGCGATTATTTAGTGTTTTATTTTTGTCAAAAATCGATGATACATCATTGGAATCCCTACTCAACTGGATTCTCATATTTTTCCTGTTTAGAGTTATATAAACCAGTTTCATTCTTGGTTTAAAATTTAATGTTAAAGATAAATACGCCTGTTAACTGACTTTTTCGCTTTTGCTTACATTTAGATTATAAATGTAGCACGTTGGCTAAATGGTGTAACAGTTAAGCTGGGTTGTCTGTAACAGTTAAGCTGCTATTTATAGTCAGGAATAACCGCAAACTATACCGAAAGAACAGCAAATAAATTGCTCAATTTTCTTTATAATCATCCCATTTAAAATAGGAAAGATAGTTATCCGCATACACAGATTGCGGAGACAACCCAGCTTAACTGTTACTTTGATAGCAAAAATGCGAAATGGTCTTCGTTTGACTCAATTATTTAAGGATTTGAGGGCGCACCGTAATGGACAATAAAAAGGCCTCATAATATTGAAAATGGCTGTGGTTTATCTTATTATCCGTCATAATATCAAATAAAAGTGTAAAAGCGTTTTTCAGGAAGTCAAAGATCTATTTAACTAAAATACTTGGTGGTGTCATGATTTTTTTGGGTGTTAAAAAATTGGCACTAACTGCTAGCAAACAATTAAATTGTATTTCGTATAACAAGTTTATTAACCGGACTACAGTGTACCAAGAACAAAGCAAAGAATCCGCAGGGTTCAAACTTTGATGCTATATAAGAGATGAGGGTTGTAGACTTTATTTACTTTACCTTTACTTTATTCTTCGGCAATAAATGATTAACTTATTCATTAGCTTATAATTTTTAAAAAAGGGAATTTGACAACATACCGATCGGTTAGTATCTTGTATAAAAAACAGATAATCTATGGAAACAAAAGAACGAATGATTCAAGCTGCCATCCAGTGTTTTTTGGAGCACGGTTATGAAAAAGCCAGTATCAGCAAAATTACAGAAATTTGTGACGTTACCAAAGGTGCTTTTTATCATCATTTTAAAAATAAGGATGAGATATTTATCGCCACCATTAGTAGCGTATTTTATGAGATAGATAAATGGATCAGGGAACGAATATATTCCACACACAGCTTTAAAGAAATGTTGGACTCATTATTTGATTACCCGTCTTATTTTTCTACCAGCAACTATCTCAGCAGGATCAAGCCCAGTCACTATATGGTGTTTTTTGATGCTGCCAAACGCTTTCCCGAGGTGAGTGAACGAATTCGTCAAATGTACGAAAGCAGTATGTTTCTTTTTGAGGAGCGGATTGCAGAAGCACAGCGCAAGGGTGAAATAAAAAACAATATGAATCCGAAAACATTTGCCTTGCATTTTTTTATTCTAACGGAAGGATTGATGTTTTTTGACACTTTTGCCGGTCGTATGGACAAATTCGAGGACGATGCAGCAATGCTGAAGAGAAATCTTTGGAACCTGGTGAAAAAATAATCATCTTCGGTTCATTCGAGCTTTGGATTCGTGTTCTCTGATTCAAATGACAGTTAAATATATGGTTGAATGAATCGAAGGGAAAAACATATCTAAAAGGACTGGTGTGTCCAGAAACATACTCGCCGGTAGGTATGTTATGTTATTAGCTTGATATTTTAACGGTTTAGTTTTTAGACATGTTTATTCATAAATTGTGGAAACCAAAACTGATGTTTAACCCCGGATAGTCTGTATTGGAAAGATTGCCCAATAATTAATCACAACATAAAACAAAAAATAGGGAGGAATCGACATGGTGTATGGAATTTTGAATTGTTTCTTGAATCTCGCATTGAGGCACCGCCGCTTAATATTGGTGTCGACAGTCACAATCACGCTGATCACCTTTTTTTTGGCTAGCCAGATTGGATTGGATATGAAATGGACCACGGTTTTACCACAATCGCATCCTTTGGTTAAGCAATGGATTCAAGTTTCCGACGACTTTCCTTTAGGGTCCAACTATATCATAACTGTCAAAGCCGATTCCTCCCAGCAGATTGAAAAAGCTGTTGATCTGATCATGAAACGAGTAGAAGCGTTGGATGAGGTGACAACTACATACGGTAAAATACCGGAAGATTTTTTAATCAATCACGGATTGAGGACACTAAAACCAAAAGATCTTCGTCGAGTCGGTAAAATATTCTCTGATGTTGGATTGGTTCCCTATCTATCTCATCTAAATGACGATTTTGAACGCGAATTTTCGGGTGATTCAGAAAAAGTAAAAGACCAGGAAAGAGAGCTGGTAGCCAGCTTAGCGGCGTTGGAAGATTTTATCAGATTATTAGACCAGGCTGCCAGTAAAAAAGACATTGATCCCTCAAATCTCATTCGTACGGTTCGTGATTTATCGTCGGGCAATCCTTATTTCCTATCGTTAGACAAGCAAATGGGTATCATTCCAGTGGCGGTTAAAGCGAAAGCTACAGATTATGAAAGCTCACTGTTTGTTGATGCAAAAATAATAAAGATTTTGGATGAGATTAAAGGGGAGCTACCGGAGGTCAATATCAGTACAACCGGGGCGATTCCCATTAGTCGCGATGAAATGGAATCGATTGGCTCTTCTACCATGGTTTTATCGCTGGCGGCTTTGCTTATCATTTTTGTTGTTCTGGTTTGGAACTTTCGGTCGGTATATACCCCTTTGTTTGCTGTATTTCCCATTATTGTCGGAATTATCTGGGCAGTTGGATTTTATCGTTTAACAATCGTCGATCTCAATATAGTAACTGCTATGATTATGCTGGTATTACTCGGGTTGGGAATCGATTTTTCCATTCACTTAATCACCCGATTCTATGAAGAACGCGGGGCAGGTAAATCCCTGGAAGAAGCCTTATCGGCTGGAGTTGTAAAAACAGGAAAAGGGGTGGTTACCGGGGCCATTACATCTGCTCTGGCCTTCTTTGCACTCATGGTGGGGGATACAAAAGGGATTGTTGAATTTGGATTTTGTGCTGGTAGCGGTATTATCATTATTTTAGCTGCTATTTTTTTCATCCTGCCTGCTTTGCTGGTTTGGCGCGACAATCGATTATCCCGCAAAGATCGCCGCATTCAAAGTCGGGATTTTGATGCATTGGGAAATTTTGCCGGAAAAGTGGCTTCCAGAAAATCGATCTCACTATCTATTGTGGCTCTGCTGGCTGTGGTGGCGGTTTATCAAATAAGGAATATCGAATATGAATACAATCTGATGGAAACAGAACCCGAAGGACTGGATTCAATAATGTTACAAGATGAAATCATCGATAGATTCAAATTATCGATAGATATGGCCTTTACCACTGTAGATACGGTTTCCCAATCGCGAAGCCTTTCCAAAAAACTAAAGAAAAAGTCGGTGGTAGGTGAAGTTGATTCCATAGATCGATGGCTTCCCGAGCTTGAATGGATAGAACACAACGACTCTGTTATTCGGCGTTTAAAGCAAGATATTGATAAAGATATTCAACAGGATTTTATTTCTCCGGCAGGTTTAAGCGCCAGAAAACAAATGGTTGAAGAGCTGCAACGGTTATTACATAACATGATCGAAATCGAAGAATTGTCATTCATCAGCGGCCAGGATAGAGTGTTGATCGCCTTTGGAAGAATAACCGGTGGTGAACAACAAAACGGGATATTGGTGAAGCTCGTAAATCGTTTTAAAGTCAATCAAGTGGATTGGCAAGGAATCGATCGATTGGCGCAAGTGTTTAGCTTGCATTTGAAAGATCGGCTTACTCAAATGGTTAAGAATACTGGTCCTGTGACGGAAGAAATGCTGCCAGAGAAGTTAAGAAATATTTATAAAAATAAAGATACCGGCAGATATCTGGTTCAAGTCTATCCAAAGAAAAATCTATACGAACGTGAACCTCTACTGCGTTTTACTGAATCTGTTAATAGTGCGTCAAGCAACATTACCGGTATCCCTAATCTCATGCTATTGATCAATGAGTCCATGATAAAGGACGGAACAAGAGCATTGCTGGTTGCCGCCCTGGTGATTTTTATACTCATTTTTATAGATCTGCGGAACTTGACGGCCACTCTGGTTGCAATGATCCCCTTGATGTTTGGTGTTATATGGATGCTGGCCAGTATGGTTATATTCGGCATTAAACTGAATTTTTCTAATATGGCAGTAATTCCAATCATTATCGGTATCGGTGTGGATAACGGTATCCATATTCTTCATCGGTGGCGGCAGGAAGGAATAGGTGGATTACAAAAAGCTACGGCTAAAGTCGGGCATGCGATTTTAATGACCAGCATCACCACCATGGTCGGTTTCGGCAGCATCTCTTTTTATACCCATCGGGGGATGGCCAGTCTTGGTAATATCTTGTTCCTGGGCGTTGGATTCTGTTTTTTATCTACCATTCTTATTCTACCGTCATTGGGGTCCTTTGTTGAGAAGAGAATCATAAATCGATCACCGGATGATTCTGTTGAATATGCAGACGGTTTGGTTGAGACAAAAAACTAAATTGAATGAATTGATATTCCGGTGTTTGAGCCGGAATCTGGCCTGAAGTATTCAGAAGATGATTTTTCATCACATATCCAGTTACTCCAGGTCGTATAACTTATCACACTTTTGCTGAATGGAGGAAATATGAAAGGTTTTTTCATTTGTACTATTATGCTTCTTTTAACAACCGGGCAATCAGCTCTTGCAAGCAGTCTGTCAGCCGAACAAATTCTGATGGAAATAGACAAAGTTGAAAAATATGATCACGTCTATATGGAAACCCGGCAGACTATCACCACTTCAAATGGGGACAAACGAACCTTAAAGATCAAAAGCTGGTCAATGGACACCGGGGACAAGCAATTGTCGGTTTACACGTATCCGAAACGAGTCTCAGGAGTCAAAATTCTGATGCTCAACGATGGTGACGATATTTGGAGTTACTCTCCCAAAACCCGTCGCACTCGACACTTGGCGTCCCATGCAAAAAAACAAAAGGTCATGGGCTCGGACTTTAGTTATGAAGATATAGGTGGAGGTAAAATGAGTAAAAGATATACCGGCGCTGTTGTTAAAGAAGAGACTATTGATGGAATTAATTGCTTTGTCCTTGATTTAAAGCCAACTCCCAAAGGGCCAAGTTATGACCGTATATTGGCATGGGTTGGAAAAACCGACTTTGCGATTCGTAAAATCGATTACTTTGATGATGGAAATCAAAAGGCATTTAAAACCTTATTTCTGAAAAAAATTAAGAAAATATCAGGACATCTGGTTCCCATGGAGATGACTATGAAAAATAATGAAGACGGGGGTGAAACAGAAAACATATCCCTTTCTGTTGATTTTAATAAAACCATAAAAGCCGATATATTCGATTCGCAAAAACTGGACAGGTAGACAAGATGAATTATCGAATACCAATTCTGTCGACTATATTTTTTTTATTTACAACCGTCATTTTTGCTCAGGAATCGAATCTGGAGTTCAGCGGTTATCTTGAAGACACCCTTACCGGTGAAAGAAATAAAGTCCTTGATAAAACATTTATAATAAATGAAACGCGTGTAAGGTTGAATATTGCCAACCGATATAAAAACAAGGGAGATTTTTCCGTAGCAATAGTGGGGACGCATTATACCGGGAAAAAGAGTTATAATCTTCTTGATTATCTTCCGGAAGACGATGCCGCTGAATTCTCATCGCCCGTATTAATCGAGCAAGAAAACGATATTTGGTTCCAAGAAGCCTACGGGTCTTTATACTTAGGCAACTTTTCCTTTCGAATCGGACGTCAAAAGTATTACACAGGAACTGGTTATGCCTGGAATCCCACCGATTTATTCAACTGGAAAAACGTATTGGACCCCACCTATGAAATTGAAGGCATTGACAGTATTTACCTGGCTCAATCTTTTTTCGAGCAGGCCTCTATCTCGGTGTTTTACTCTTTTGGTACGAGTAAAAACACACCAACACGGGAATACATTGCTCTGGAAGATGGGGACGTTCAAGTAAAGCTCAAAATGCACATTTTTTCGTGGGATGCCGCTCTGTTTTATTCCAATGTTATAAAAGATTACTACGACTATGAAGGTGTATTGTCCGGTGCAATTGATCCGGTAAACTTAGTCGATAGAGCCCGATGGCAGATTTCCGGGATGGAACTCAGCGGGGAACTTTTTGGTATCGGTATTCATGCCGAAGGCGGATATATAGAGTTATCCAAATATGATTCGGAAGATGACCTGCCGGAAATGTTGAAAGATCACAAGAAATACCTGATAGGGATCGATTATACCTTTGAGAGCGGGCTGTACCTGATATTTGAATACTACCATGAAGGTTTGGGAGAAAGTCGATCGGACGACTACAGTATAAACCAACGAATGGCATATTTAAGCGGATATCTGGATTCAATGGGGGAAGATAATTATTTTGTAGGGATCAGCTATCCGGTTTCCGATTTTACCACCTTGGCTTTGTACACTATCGGTAACCAGTCTGATTCTTCCGTTGTCATAAATCCATGGATTACATGGATCGCAGGGGACGATATTACGGTAAATTTTTCCATTCAGATTCCTTCAGGCGAAGAAGAATCCGCCATTGGAAGGTCTGAACCTTCAGCATTCGGTCGGGTTAAATTCACCTTTTAATCTTTAATAATTGAACAATAAATCTGAACAAAACATCAATTACGCAATAGTTCGTACTCCCGTTGTCTTTTGCCCAAGTGAAGCATCCCTTTTTCTGTAGCAAAACAAAAATACGGCTCCATGGGGATACAATAATAAAATGAAATTGTGAGCCCAACCGGAATACAAGAACCGTATTTATTCTGCCAATTGTATCAACATCATTAATCTAAGCTCTATCATCTGTTATCCTCGATTAAAGCGAAAAAAAAGGCCCTATGTGGCCGCCAAATGGATTTTCAATCGATACAAAGAACTCAGGATGACAA
The DNA here is from genome assembly GCA_041556995.1 of bacterium. Taxonomy (GTDB): domain Bacteria; phylum SAR324; class SAR324; order XYD2-FULL-50-16; family XYD2-FULL-50-16; genus JAHJTV01. The sequence goes on from JBFFHJ010000012.1 coordinate 62,607, forward strand.
CTATTGTCCGTATTTTGAAAATTTTCGGTCAGACATTCGTTGTCACCCGGTTTGGTGAATCGTTGCTCTAATCAGCAAGATAAAGGAAAAAAATGAGAGATTACTCTTTAAAAGCCCCGTCTTTAATCATTTGAGTGGGCTTGAAGATCTCTTTTTTAAACTTTTCAGCCAGTTTTTCCAGCCTTTCGCTGAGATCCGCAGGATTCTGATCCTTTGCCAAGGCCATAGGGCCCATAAAGGCGCCAGTACCGTTAACGATGGCAGTATCCACATCTGCTATTCCACAGGCTCCCATCTCGATAATTTTGGTGGCTTCATTAACCTGAACGGCGATCAAATCCATAAAATCCAGTTTATCAGTAGCCTGGGACGGATCTATCTCCGGCCTGCCCTTGGTCCAATCGAAGATGCCCTTGCCTGTTTTTTTACCCAAGTTACCGGCTTTTACCAATTCTTCCAAGGTTGTTCCAGGTGCAAAATCCGGATGAACGGACTCGGCAAAGTATTTTCCTCCGTAATAGGAAATATCGATTCCTGTATAGTCCATTGTTTCATAAGGTCCCATGGGCATCCCCAGGGTTTTCATGTAGGCATCGATTGATTCGGGACTGATTTCCCCAGTATCAAGAATACACCCCAGCAAAACACCGGTCGGTGCCTGAACACGATTAACAATAAAACCAGGAACATCCTTTTCTACACGAACCGGCACCTTGTTGTTTTTAAGAACAAAATCCGTGCCGATTTTCATGGTTTCTTCCGTGGTTTTTTCTCCCCGGATAACTTCAACGGTTTTCATCAGGATGGCAGGATTAAAATAGTGTAATCCCAAAAACTTCTCCGGTCTTCTGGTGGCTGATGCGATGTCCGTGATTTTCATGGTTGATGTGTTGGACGCCAACAATGTATGGGACGGGGCTGCTTTGTCAACCGCTTCAAATATCTCTTTCTTGAGATCCATCAACTCGGGAGCCGCCTCAATCACTAAATCAGTCTCTTTTACCGCTTTTTCAATTTCTACACAAGGGACCATAAGGTCGGACAGGATTTTTTTATGGTGTTCCGCTGACACCTTTTCCTTGGATACCAGCTTTTCCAGGCTGTCTTTTATCCGACTGACACCACGATCAACAAATTCCTGTTTGATATCTTGCAAATAAACTTTGTAACCGGCTATCAGTGCGGCCTCTGCTATTCCATGCCCCATATCTCCAGCACCTATTACCGTTAGTGTTTTGATGTTTTGAATATCCATGATTTTTCCCTAATTAATATTGTTAATAGATTTTTTCTTGAACCAATTATTATTACTCACATTTTAGTGTTTTTTACCCTACCCCAATGACCACGGATTCCTGGCCGTCGGTAAACAGGTTTTCTGTTATCCTGAGGGTGAGGTGACGTCCTGAGGAAGAACGACAATGGATCTGATAAAGGATCTCTCAGAGCCAAAAGCAAGAGATGTAACTGATTACCTGGAAATTTGTTTGTTTCAAGTCCTTTGAAACCGGTAACAAAAGATCTCTTTATAAACATGGAGATTCTTCAGGTCGCCTGGGCTACTATTAGGCTGACATTGATTTTTAAAAAAATCTGGACGGGTAAAGGTCACATCCAACCCCAAAATATGTGTTATTATAAATCTGGCATCATTAATCTATTAAATTGTATTTCTTTATCAAGTATTATCCCAAAGTGGGTTTCCACAGCGTCCGGTGCTCCAATCACCGGTCGCCTCGTTTCCTCACGTTGCTCTCCGAATGAATTAATCAGATAGCTATTTGACAGGGTGATACGCCCTTCCGTTGTTGATAAAGAGCACATCGTTTTTTACACGAATATGGATTCCCTGAACGTTTGCTGATGTTAATACCTAGACTGAATTTGGTCAGAGCTTCATATCTTCATAATCGATGCGAAGTGGTTCCAAAAATGAATCTCCAAATCCATCATCAATCAAAAAACGTCCCTCCATTTTAAACGGAAAAACTAAATGATCGAATTCTGAACCCAGCCTGGTCGGCTCAAAAAATTAATTCACATTCTGTTTGCAAAATGTCCAGTGTTTTTAGGACGTTTGCAAACAAACTATGTGACGTTATTTTTTAACGATTCCTTATGTAACCAATTCATCTCAGATATGCGTCTATCCCCAGGTATAAACTCTGTATTGTTAATGTTGTTTAATGTTTAATTCGGCAAATAACAAATAACTTCAGCAGCATAAAGCCAAAATTGAGTACAAAAACAGATTCTCCATTTCGCCTGTTTAGTTTCATATTTTTCCACCCTCTCCGGCAAGGGATAATTTATCACTTCATCGAACGAAAATCATGCATAATTGCCCGAAAAACAGGACGATTGGAGAAAATGCTATCTCAATCAATATCGCTGTAGTGAAATGAGTCAATGTTCCATTTCGCTACAGTGATGTCGGAACACTTATAGAGAGAGTACTTATAAATAAGTGAATAATGCGCTGAATTATTTATCTATTTTTTTTTACTTCATAAAAGGAACGCTGTTTGCCATTGAGTCAAATGAACCTAAGACGATTAATAGATTTTATTTGGTAACCCTGTAAATAATGGAGACCTTATGGCGTTAAAAGACGGCGATGCTTATAAAGAGAGCCTAAGAACCTTAAATCACACTGTATATGCTTTTGGAGAGAAAATAGAATCGGTGGTTGATTCCCCTTTAACCGAGCCTCATGTTAATGCGGCGTCCATGACATATGATATGGCGCTTGATCCGGCTACAGAGGATTTGGTGACTACGGTTTCCCACCTGTCCGGGAAAAAAATCAATCGATTTACCCATATTCATCAAAGTACCGACGATCTGGTGAAAAAAGTAAAAATGCTGCGGTTGATAGCTACCCGTACAGGAACCTGTTTTCAGCGTTGTGTGGGATGGGATGCCATGAACGCGGTTTATTCGGTTAGCTTTGAAATGGACAAGGAGTTAGGAACCGATTATCATCAAAGATTCTGTCGCTATCTGGAATACATCCAGGAAAATGACCTGATGGTGGCCGGTGCCATGACCGACCCAAAGGGTGATAGAAGTCTTCCACCCAACAAACAGTCGGACCCGGATATGTTTGTACGTGTTATTGATACCAATGACAAAGGTATAACCATTCGAGGCGCAAAAGCACATCAGACAGGCATTGTCAATTCCCATGAGATGCTGATTATGCCGACTTCCGCCATGGGTGAAGAGGACATGGAATATGCTGTAGCATGTGCCGTACCGGTCGATGCTCCCGGCATTGTTCATATTTTTGGACGTCAAACCAACGATGGAAGGCGTTTGATGGGGCATTCCCTTGACCAGGGAAATGCCAGGTTCGGAATTGTTGGCGGTGAAGCTTTAACTGTTTTAGAAAATGTATTTGTACCTTGGGATCGTGTATTTATGTACGGTGAATATCAATATACCGGTTCGTTAGTGGAAAGATTCGCCTCGTATCATCGCCAGAATTATGGTGGGTGTAAAACCGGAATCAGTGATATTATCATTGGAGCATCCACGGCCATGGCTGAATATAACGGAGTGGCCAAGGCGTCTCATGTTAAGGATAAAGTGGTGGAAATGGTTCATTTGGCCGAAACACTATACAGCGGTTCCATTGCCTGTTCAGCGGAAGGAGCACCAACCCCTTCGGGATCTTATTATGTTGATCCACTTTTAGCCAATTCCGTCAAACAGAATGTGACACGGTTTATTTATGAGATATGCCGTTTATCCCACGATATCGCCGGTGGACAAATCGCCACCATGCCTTCGGAACAGGATCTGAGACATCCTGAAGTGGGAAAACTGGTGGAAAAATATATGAAGGGCTCGGATAACGCCTCATCAGAAGACCGTATGCGTATTGCCCGCTTGATCGAAAATATGACAGGTGGAACAGCGCTGGTGGAATCCATGCATGGGGCGGGTTCGCCACAAGCACAGCGAGTAATGATATTAAGGCAGGCCGGATTGCAACGAAAGAAAAAACTGGCGGAAAAACTGGCAGGGATTAACAGGGAAAAAGGGTGAACCGGAAAATAAAAATAGGTGTCAAATTCTGTGGGCACTGCAACCCGAATATTAATGGACCAGAACTTATCCGGTCCGTTATTGAGACGGAAAAACGTTTTAGTTGTGTCCCCTGGGATGATATTGATAAAGATGCATTATTGATTATAGGTGGCTGCCCCATAAACTGCGCCACCCGTCCGGAATTTAACGGACCGACGACTGAAATGGCAGCAGAAGCATCAAGCGAAAATGAGGCGGTTGTTCAAACTACCCATCAGCAGTTGCTGGGAAAAATTGAAGAATTGATAAACATAGTAAACAAAGAGAAACAATGACTTATGAATTTGATTTAAGTGGGAAAGTAGCAGTAGTTACCGGTTCGACTAAAGGGATCGGCCGGGGTATTATTGACGGATTAGCTATAGCTGGTGCCGATGTCGTCGTGGTCAGCCGAAACAGGCAGGATTGCGAACGTGTAGCAGAGGAAATCCGTGGACATGGACGTCAGGCTTTGCCGTTTTCAGCGGACTTAACAAAAACAGTAGAGATCTACAATCTGGTCGAAACTGTGGTGTCACATTTTGGTAAAATTGATGTTTTGTTCAATAATGCCGGGGCGGCAATGGTTAAAAAAGCAGAAGAACTAACAGAAGAGGACTGGGATTTTATTCTAAATATCGATCTGAAAGCTGTATTTTTCTGTGCTCAAGCTGTAGGACAACAGATGATTCGACAAAAGAGCGGTAAAATCATTAATGTTTCGTCCATTATGGGATTGGTGGGAGACAAACAGGTACTTCCTTATTGTGTAGCCAAAGGCGGAGTGATACAGATGACAAAGGCCCTGGCTTTGGAATGGTCCAGGCATAATATTAATGTAAATGCTCTTTGCCCCGGCTATGTTGCCACAAACATAAATCAACAGGAATTTGAAAATGAGGCGGCACTGAATTATGTAATTAAAAAAATACCGGCACACCGCTTGGGAACGGTTGATGAAATGGTAGGAGCATCTGTATTTCTGGCTTCGGAAGCCTCGAATTACATGACCGGGCAAAGCCTTGTTATCGATGGTGGATGGACAGCAGAGTAGTTGCTCAATCACCAACGCTTTTAGGACGCCGTAGTCGTTAAACCTGAATTTTATATTTTTTAATTTTTCGGTATAGCGTGGAGCGTGCCCATCCAAGTGCTGTCGCAGCCTGGGTGATATTTCCTTCATGTTGAGACAGGGTTTCCATAATCAGCTGTTTTTCCATTTGGTGAAAATCGCCCTGGGTTGATCGCTGGGATGTGTCAATGGATAGTTCGATCGGCAGTGTTTCGGGGGTGAGTATGTATCCATCTGCAACATTCATGGCGCGTTCCAGAACATTGTATAACTCTCTCACATTTCCGGGCCACTGGTAATTTTTGAGACGAACCCAGGTTCTTTCATCCACCTCCTTCACATTTTTGTTTAGTGCCACATTCATCCTTTTGATAAAATGTTGCGCCAGAATGGTGATGTCATCCATGTGTTCACGAAGTGGGATAAGGGACAGCGTAATAACGTTCAATCGATAGTACAAATCCTGTCTGAAGTTCCCCTTTTCCACCTCCAAAGCGAGATTTTTGTTGGTGGCAGCCATAATCCTGACGTTTATCGGAATAACCTCTTTACCGCCAATACGCATAACTGATTTTTGTTCCACCACTCTCAACAACATGGATTGTAGTTCCAGGGGCATTTCTCCGATTTCATCCAGAAAAATCGTTCCACCGTCAGCCAATTCGAATTTACCGGGATTGCCACCTCGTTTGGCACCGGTAAAGGCACCTTCGGTATAACCGAAGAGTTCGCTGTTAATCAATTCACGTGGCATAGCACCACAGTTTATGGCCACAAAAGGCCCTTCAGCGCATAAACCGGCGTTATGGATGGCTTGGGCAAATATGTCTTTACCGGTTCCACTTTCTCCCAACAGCAAAATGTTTGAAAAACTGGATGCAGCCGTTTTAGCCAAATTAACAGTTGTTAAGAACTGATTGTCTTGTCCCAGAATGTCCATGAAAGACAGCTTTGACTCCGCACCGGACATGCGTTGGACCAGTTTTTTGGTGCGACCGATCTCATTCAGCACGATCACTTTTCTGGGGTTTGTATTTTCAGTGTCTGGTTCACCAATGGCCCTGATAGTGATCATCCCCTTTTTTTTCCAACCTTTTATCAGAATATCCGCTTCCCGGTCTGTAATGGTTTTCGAAAGATCGAAGGTTGATTGTTGAGAATAGGCCGGGCGTACAAACCTTGAAACGTTCTTCCCCAAAATCTGTTCGGGGTCCTGTTCCAGAATTTTGGCTGCAAAATGATTGATATGGGTGATATTTCCCAGCGAATCGATGGCCAGGAGCCCTTCGGAGATGGATTCCATAATGGCGGATTTAAAACGATCCGAGTAATTACACTGTTCCCAGGCTGTTCGAGACTCCAATTGTTTTTCAATGCCATATGCAGCCGCAACCACCATTCCCAGAGTATGCAGGTGCGCATTTTCAAAAAAGCCGGTCATGTCAAGAATACCAATGATTTTTCCAGCAGGATCTCTGATAGGTGCGGAGGAACAGGTAGATGGATGACCGCAAATAGTGAAATGCTCATAACGCGTGGTTTGAACGGCTTTGCCGTGTTTTATAGCCAGGCCGATCGCATTGGTGCCTGATACGGCTTCGCTCCAATCCGCTCCTACTACAAAATTTCCCTTGGCAAACGATTGGGTAATATCCCGGTCGCCGATAGACATTAGAATAATTCCCTCCTGATCACAAAGGGCAATAGTAAACTCTGAACCGGAAACAAATCTGTGAAGATTTTCCATCACCGGCAAGGCGATTTGAATAAGGGATTGATTATCGTCGATCCGCTTCTGAAGATCTTTCCCGGCCAAAACCTTGGGGACCTTTTTCTGATAGGGATCCACTCCCAACCTGACGCAGAGTTTCCAGGATTCTAGAATGATGTCTCGCACTTCACCCTTTTGGTATTTTCCGTGACTTATAAATTCTTTCCAGGTGTTATGGTCTGGGATCATTTTTTACCTAAACGGATATATGATTGGGAATAGTTTTGTTTCAATTTTATGGCAATAATACGTGGTTATCCAAAGAAAGACAATCGATACTGTCTACCGATCGACCACAAACACCCCACATTTATCAACAGAGATCCTTCATCATTGAATTCACGATATTCGTAGCGAAGACCTTATCCTGAATGCAATCGATTGAGTAAGTTTGGTTTATTATATTACTGATATTTGGAAGATGTTCGCGGAGTGGGTCTGTTTACCGGTAGTGAAAGGGGCTGTTTATAAAGGCTTTCAGTTATAAGCTCTTCAGTTTATAATTATCGCATATATCTGTAATTATGTTTTATTTGAAATACTTACGACCTCATTCCGAGCTTGATCCTGAATCTGCTATTAGCTCCGTGTATCTCTCCCTGGATGCCGGATCAAGTTCGGCATGATGACGGGAACTTTCAACTGTCAAGTTATAATTCAGACGTGTTAAGAATGAATTGATTACTAAAACCGAGTAAAATCAAGGCGGCCATGTTGGGCCGCCTTAACGTTATTGAGTCTAATTTACATGTGCTATCACCCCTGTTTTATAGGGACATCCTCACACACCAGGTAAAGGGCATGTGAGATTATGACTACTGTTTTTGGCTATTAATAAGGTGGTGTAGTAGAACAATCAGCTTCAAAATCCACTGTTATTGAAGTTTCACTTTCTGAGAATTGGAAGCCACCATAACCGTAATAATAGGGACAAGTTTCACCACCCTGTACTCCAATCTGACCTTCGAGATATTCCAACGAGTCACCGGATTCATCTTCAACCAATTGATATAGAGGTACATTTCTAAAAATATAATATCCATCATCATTGGTTGTTGTTTCTGCATAACCTTTATCATATGCAGCACGATCGGCCCCACCTGTTATGACATTTTTTACTGGTCCTTCACCTTCTGCATTCTCATAGAACGATATCCATACAAGTGTATCGGCTACTCCCTCATCTGATGATATATCGGTTACTCTTCCTGAAATCGTACCGGTTTCCACATACAGATATAAGCTGGCACTTACAGACGAATTCAAGTCGGATGCATCCAAAGTTATTTTGAACAGGTTTCCTGAATCAGGAACGGTAAAGGTTGCCGTAGCATTACCGGAAGCATCCGGTGTGGCATCACCTGTTACACCGCCATCCCAATTCAGTATAACAGGATCGCCTTCAGGATCAGTGACGACGGCGGTAATGGTAACGGTTTCACCAAATTCCACCGGATTATCAGCTGTTAATGACAGAATTTTAGGTGATCGATTAATTCCGGAGATTCGTAATTTACCATCATTATTTCCGTTTTTATCATTGCTGACATCACCACCACCATCCAGGTTATAGCAGGTACCGATTTCAGTATTTGTAATACAACTTCCCTGGTCGTCCGGTGTATAGAACACGGTAGCACTTTTCTGCATTGTTGTGTAGGAATACGAATCTGAAGAGGCGTCATGTCCTGCTATATAATACCGCACACCTTCAACTGTTGTGTATACCAGTATTTCTGAATTCTGTTTAACAGTAAAACTGGAAAGTATATCTCCGCCACAATTACAGTTACGTTCGGGTGATGCCCCATTATAACTGACACCTTGTGCGTACCATTTATAATCAGTCAGGGGTGCATCGGTTGATGCGTCAACAAAGGTAAACTTAAAACAGGCATGTGTTTCGATAGGGCGATCGTAATTCCACCAGGTAAAGTGAGTTACGGTTCCAACAATCCACAGGTCTCCGTTGGTATCGCTGGTAACTTCCCCCTGCCCCTCTTGTTTCCAAAGACCGGTTGTCGGATCAAAATACCAGAGTGGGACGATATTGTAAGGCACATCAGTTGTCAGATCTGATCCATTGGGAACCTTCATTGTTACGATAGCACTTTGACCCGGTGCCAGGTCTGTGATTGGGTTGCCATCTTGATCCTTTAAATCAAATTCCATCATTCCGAAACTCTCCAACATCTGTACATCACCGGTTGTATCGGTTCCGTTTAAATCCCCACCCGGTGAGTTTCCGAGATCAGGTGAATTTGGATCGATATAGGTGATTGCGCCGGTAATACTGGTGACACCATCCGGATAGGCCTCATCAGGAATTGTAATATTGCCCACCGGATCTTCCGAGCCATCTGATCCTGGAATATCAAAGTCGATGCCGGATGGAAAATTGTCATATGGCATCATTGCAGCAGAGATCGGTAAAAGAGTGATTTCCGTTGTATAATCGGTGGTGTTTTCGTCATAAATAATTTTGGTATAACCGGTTGCATATCCATCTGCTGTAACAGTGACCATCAGTACTGTATTGGTTCCGTCATCAACGGCAGCCGTTGAAAAAGGTTTCATGCTGAAAGATCCGCTACTTGTGGCGGTGGAAACATCTCCAATAGTCACATTTGCACCGGAAATCGGTAATCCTAAACCGATTACATAACCGGAAACGTTTAAATCTCCAGACGGCGGGGTAGGCGAATCATCATCGTCATCATCGCTACCTGAATCACACCCTATCATAAAAAAAATCGATAAAACAGAAACTACTGTTAACAATAACCTCAGTTTTTTCAATAACATAAGTTCTCCTTTTTTATGCATAAGCACTCTATATTCAGCGCCTGATCAAAAACCACTCAAACCGGACTTCGTCGTTCATTTTGAAGAGTTTTTCACTGGGGGCTTGCATATCCAATGAAGAGGAATCTCCTTGAAATTAAAGAAATTCTTCATATTGCTGTTACTCTATATAATAATGACAAAGGGGAAAAATGCGTTTTCGAACAATTACTATTTAAGAAATATCAAATCTGATTTCAAAAACCCCATTGATATATGATATTTCAGATGAATTTCAAATATTAATATAATCCTGCCCGAAGTCAAATCAAAAAGACATCAAAAACATCTACAGAAAGTCATAATCGGCCTTTATGCCAAATTATCCATATATTGCATATTGCAATGAGTTCAAATAGTTTTCGATTGATCCTATTTCTAATCTCTTTATTTGAAATGAAAAGAGCTAATTCAGCAAAGAAATCCGCTTTAAATGACCAAGTTTTCAATGATAGCTTGGTCAAATCCATCCAATTGCCAAATCGATATTTTCTAATAGTCTTAATTCAAACAAAGCAGGAAGGGCTTGTCCAACAAACGGTTCAGATTGTAGTTCGCTACGCTCACACAATCTAACCTTATTCGTTATGCGTCGAACAATCGGGTCTGCAAATAATCGGGTCGAACCAACGCATCGTCTGTTTTTCACATCAGTATCAACATGGTTTACCTGCACGTAACCAATAACCAGATTTCGAAAGTGGTATCTCCTGGAAGACCTGTTTTCCGATTTAGTTGATCCTTTTGCCTCTTCCCCCGATGATAAAGGAGGAGAGGACAATGAATAATCAATCAAACACAACGGTTCAAAGTACACGATTCATATTATTTTGATTTATTAAAACCTTGGCATTAAAATCTAATACATGTATCATTGGTAAGGTTAGTGTCAAAGCATGCAGGTGCAAAACAACTAATTCATGGAGAACACAATGATGGCAAACATTATTAATAAATGTCTTTTTGTCTTTTTTGTGATTGTTTTGATGGGATGTTCCACAATACCTGATAAAGTCCCTAAACTTGTTGAGGTTTCAACAAATGCAATCGATAATCAGTCTTCTCTTGTTGCAGCAGAATGGGAGTCCGCAATTTTAGCCGCTAATTCAGCAAAAAAACTACTGATTATTATAAATTCATATGTTGAGAAAATTGACCAAACCAAGCTTCCTCCTGAAGAAAAAACGTCTATTAAAAAGTTTAAAAAGGGATATCCTTTTGTATTAAAACAACTTGATAACGTTTTAGAACAAAAGTCACAACCTCAGGAGATTCTTTCGAAATTTGAGGAAATTACAAATGCAATTAGGTTTGCTAATTCTTATATTTCTAAATCTGCAGATGAAAATTCAAGACTTGATTCAATAATTGAAACTATAACCAAACTGAATACAAAAATCAGCAAGGAGGAATAATTATGAACCAAGAAATTAAAGAACTTTCAAAACGACTACATGAATTATATGAACAAATAATGGAGACTGATCCATGGGAAGATGGATATGGTGAAGTTGTGGCAATCCATGATTATCTAATGAAAGTATTACGTGATAAAGCTCAGAAAGATTTTGATGAGTTTAAAAAATATCTGACAGAAGCGTCTAAGGAGATTGAAGAGACTTGGTTAACAAACAAAACCCAGCTATCCAAATGGAAAAATCAATTAGGACCTGTACTTAAAGCTGTTGAATCAATAATATCAAATGCTGTTCCTTTATTGGCCTTGCTATAATGTCTAACGAAAAAGGATAAATTGTGCAAAGTCACAATCTATCCTTTATCCGAAGTCTTAGCCTCAAGTAATCCGTGCACAAGGCCGAACGTCAAGGATATGCCACTGCCCCCAAAGTCTCCAACAAGATGGAGAGGAATAAGCAGTTTAACGCTCTTCTCGCCCACGGCATTTAGGGCACTGGTCAGTGCGATATAGTGGTAAGTGAGAGAACTCCGTTTACAAATCTTACTGACTGTGCAGTTTTTATATGGTCTTACCCTCAGTTATTCTGATCATTCTTAGTAAAGGTTGCGTAATTCTTTTTTCGTTGAAAACAGTTAATGATAGATCTCCCTTTGACTTTGCCGGACAACCCATCCAAATTGTTGCAGTAGAGCAAACGTCAGAAGATAATATCTCGCATGGATCAGTTTACTGAACTGGTCGATCCATTGCTGAGATTCGTGTAGTGTTGGCAATGCGGGAAGTTTCAATGGCTATATGAATGTGCTATGAAGGTTCCGAAGAAAATAAGATTCGAAGATTATGAGGCTATTCCGGATGTTGTGCATTTTTCTCCACGAAGCGGCTTCGTCCAACATTATCGTTAAGTTAAGTTGCGAATTTAGCATTGAAGAATATCTTGAATTTACCATCAGTATTTCCCAAAATCACCATCATCCAAGGTAATTATTTTAGGTTTCCCCGATTGTGGAACATGATGTTGAGGTTGGGACTGAATCTTGGCCTGAGGGCCCGGTTGCTGCTCTTCAGTAAAAGTATTTGCCGGTAATTCAGATTGATTGTCATATTCATGTTCAGATTTAAACTCGGTATCGGACAATCCGAAAGCTGCAAAATCTTCTTCCTTTAATTCAAAGTTTTTAATCAAGTCATGCAATCTTAAGGCTTGGTTGGAGAGTTCGGCGACCGCAGACGAGGTTTGTTCGGAAATAGCCGAGTTTTGTTGAACCACATTGTTTACTTCCACCAGACTCTTATTGATCTCTTCGGTCATATTATTCTGTTCACTGGATGTAGCTGATATCTTACCGATAATATCATACATCTTTTCCACCAGATCAATTATTTCTTCCAGTGCTTTAGCGGTTTGTTCTGCGTTTTCAACTCCCTTTTCTACTTCTTTAGCTGAATTTCCGATCAGTTCAGTAGTACTTTTAGCGGCATCTGCACTGCGGCCGGCAAGGCTTCGAACCTCATCTGCCACTACAGCAAAACCTTTTCCGTATTTACCAGCCCGAGCTGCTTCAACAGCGGCGTTGAGTGCTAAAAGATTGGTCTGGAATGCGATTTCTTCAATCACTTTCACTACCTTTGTAACTTCATTGCTGGTTTCCCTGATCTTAGACATGGATCGAGACATTCCCTCCATCTGCAAACTACCCTTTTGCACCGCTTGCAATGACTGCTCAGCCAAACTTTGTGCTGATGTGGCACTTTCGTTATTATTCTTGGCACGAGCCCCAACTTCGCTCATGGAAGAAGATATCTGTTCCACACTGGCCGCCTGGGATGATGTTCCACTAGCCAAGGATTGAGCTGATCTGGATAGTTCATTGGTCCCGGTATTTATTTGATCAATGATACTGATTACTTGTACAATAATTTTTCCCAGCATGGAAAACGATTCATCGATAACTGATTGCAGAATCTTTATTTCACCCTCGTATTCTCCTTCAACCGACTTGGAAAGATCCCCCCGAGCAACCCCTTTCATCACCGTAATAATGTTACTGATAGCTGCCTGAAAAGAATCCAGAAGTTCGTTTAATACTTTGGCAATTCGACCGATTTCATCGCTGGAAACAATCTCAATCCGTTGTTTCAAATCTCCTTTCAATATCCTGTCAATTCCAATTTCAATATTCCTGACAGGTTTTAGTATGTTTCCAACAATGAGACTGATACAAAGTAACACTACCAACACGCTGAAAACCAAAATCCCAACATTTATTTTCAACATACTATTAATGGAAGCAAAGCTTTCCTCAGTGTTAGCCGTCACGACTATCGTCCATTCGGTTGAATCCACTGGTTGAAAAGCGGCAACTTCTTCAATTTCTTCAAAGACATATTGAATTTCTCCATATTTCTTTTTTATCATTTCTTTGCCGAAATCAAAATCATGCATGTCCATTTTCATGATCAATTCCTTTTTCGGATGACTGACCATGATCCCATTTTTATTGTATGCGTAGATATATCCTGTTTTCCCAACTTTGATTTTATTGATGAATTTTTTACTAAAATAGTTCAAATCAATCACCCCCATTATTATACCAACAATGCCCTGATCTGTTCTAATCGGCGAAGAGATAACAAATACAGGATTTCCCGATGACCGACTTTTAATAATGTCTGAAATAAACGGCGTACCACTAATGGATTTTTGAAAATACTTCCTGTCTTTTACACTTATTTTTCCAATAATACTCCTTTGTGAAGCAGCAACAGTCAGTCCATTCGTATCTGTAACGGCTATTAATTCAAAAAATTGATATTCTTTAACAAAGGTTTGAAAAATTCTTTCAACTTCGTCCAAAGCCGCTTCTTTTGTCTCCTCTTTTGCTTGAAAGAACTCTTTTACTGCTTTTTCGTCACTCCAGACTTTCATGTCTTTTTGAGTTCGTAAGACCCATGAATCCAAATGTGAAATAGTTGAAATACAGATTTGCCTAATGCTACTGTGGATTGTGTCTTCAAGAGCATTTTTGGAGCTTAAAAAAGAAATAATGATTGCAATACTGATAAACACGGCGACAATCGATAAAATCGGAATCAATAATTTCCCTCGTATTCCTTTGATAGTAAACAGTTCCATTTTTTACTCCGCTGTATTTATGAATCATCAGGAGGGCTGGATAGTGAAACAATGGATTATACTAATTGTACAAAAAAACTCCGGTTTTGGCAAAAATGAATTACTAATCTACCAAAGCTTCCTGACAGAAAATATTACCAGTCCAGAAATAATACCAACCTTTCTCGTGAAACCAATTATAATATATAATAAAAACAAAATCGATTTCACAGAGGTTTTTCAACTTTCCTTTTTTATTCTCCAAGACAGTAAATAAAGTATTATATTACTCACATTATAGGCTTATTATCCTATCCCAATGACCTTGGATTCTTGGTCGGTCAGTAAGCAAGTTGCATATCATCCTGAGGGTGAGGCAAAGTCCTAAGAAGGAATGATAAAGGATCTCTCAGGGTCAAAAGTAAGAGATGTTGCTGATTATCTGGAAACATGTTTGTTTCAAATCCTGTGAAACCAGTAATAAAAGATCTCTTTGAAAGCATGGAAATTCTTCCGTGCGTCAGGACTCCCATCAGAATGATATTGGTTTATAAAAGAATTTGAACAAATATAAGATCAAACCCAAACCCTAAAATGTATGATATTAAATACGGAGGAAGCTCTTTCGATCAAAATTAAAAACACTGTACAGGCACTATGCAAACGGTCATAATATTACAAGAGAGTTTTTTTACAATTCCATTACTTGCCACTACTGTATTAGATACAATTAGATCATGTCTTTTCAGGTCGATACGTTTTACAAAATAAAAGATTTTGATTCTGAAGCCATATCAATATCTGACAGGTTACTGCGATCTAATCCGTTAACAACTTTGTGCGTGGAAACCATAGGTCGTGACATATACAATGAACTGGAGTTCGGACTTTTCAGCCCTGGATACCAAGTCATCACACAAGGTCAGTCCGGAAAAGACCTTTATTTATTATGCAATCATGTCATAGATGTGAAGGTATTTGATAAACCTCTTTTTCAAGTACCGACTCCTACTGTGATTGGATTCAAAGGTCTGGTACAATTAAAACCAATATATGAAACAACCATATGTGTTAGTGAAGGCCAATCTAGTTTTATTTTTAAAATCCCCATCGCCAAATTTTTAAAAGGGTTAAAAAATGAAGATGTGGAAGACAGTGAGTTTATTAGGGAGGCAAATATCTATTCTTTTATTTTTTCCCAAATGGAAAATCATTTGTATGCATATAGCAGTATCCAGAAAAACCTTTGGGAAGAAGTTCGCCTGAAACTGAATATACTTAACATTCAACTCATCAGTAAAATTATTCAACGGGGTGAAGAAAAAAAGTGGGATCCCAAAATCTGGCCAGTAATTCAAAAATACCTCTTATCTGCCTTTCACTATTCCTGGCCCAAGGAAACACAATTTAGCATCAAAGCGTTGAATCTATCGCTTCAAACCATTCTCAATTCGTTTTCCCATAAGATCTTGAAGAGTACAGACCAGGAATTTGAGTTTAAAAAGCAGATATTATGGAACAAATGGCTGAACAATATCAGCAATATACTCATCAACATTCTCCCCAGTAACCAATTACCCATCAGCCTGGGAGAAATTGAGATATTCAACCATCAGGTTTATCACAAAAGAATACATAACTTGCTATTATCATTGGAAAAAAACTTCATGTTTAAAAAAATAAAACCAAAAGAAGGAGTTTACGATCCCAAAAAACTGGAAGCTAAAAATTTTTTTGGAAAAGATGGTGATGATAAACAGTTTAATCTCGATTTATATATGGATTCTGTTAAAAAGATGTTCCACCTGAAAAATCCAAACAGGGTAACTACACAAATTGCACAGCAGGCAGCTCAATTGACAGCCAAGAGCGATACCGAATTCAACATTTCCATTTCAAAAATGCGACGCTTTCTGGAGAAGGTACAACAGGTTTGTGCATCAGCTTCAGGACTACAGATGGCAACTAGGAAGCAAAAAGAGATCAATAATGAAGAAAACGTGGCGATTCTTAACAAAGGATATCGTGCCTATAACAGCCGAATCGTCGGTCTTTCTCAAACCTTTATCGGAGAAATTAAATATCATGAAGCCAAAAGTCCGACGATAACAAACCTGGTTAAGTCCTGCGGCACACAACAAGCGCAAAAACAGGTACAGAAAGCATTTTATAATATTTTAGACTCGTTTGAACTAACTGAGAAAAACATTCACAGGGAATTCGTCCAGGATTTTTTGTTTTTATGTGAGGCCAGCGTTGATCATCGCGTATCAATCAAAGAATTGGCATCCCATTACTGGATACCCATTTCAACTGGGTTTTGTTTGAAAAAAGAAGATCGAAATTTTGGGACATTAAAGCCAGGCATACTTATCGGTGGTCCCAGCTGGGCCATTGATCAAACCGGGGAGGAAGAAAAAATGCTGGACAACAACTCCTGGTATCTGACCATTCCAAAACGGCAAAAGGGACAGGCAAAAGATTCCATGTTTTTAATCATGGTGATTCCTATAAAAAAGCTACCCTGGATCAAAAACGAATCACCTTCAGTGGGTGAATTTAATATCGAATACCTGCCTCTGGTGCAATGGATGATAAACCGGTATTTGGAACATATCTCCATATTGGGGCCAATACGCGAAATGGTCTATAAAAAATACTCCAAAGTAGTGGAAGTGGTTGTTATGGAAAAAAAGGTGAGACAATTTGAGAACAATAAAAAAGCGGTAACAGATCAACAATATCAAAAAATCGCGACCCTTTTGAACGAGCTGTTAAGTATATCCTTGGAAAAACAAGCTACCATTTCACCTGAACAGATCTCCAAGCAGATACTAACAAAGATTCTTGAACAGACAAGAACTGATTTTCCCAAACTTGAAAGAGGAGAACAGGAGTACAAGGCCCATACTTTGTGGCGTTTTGTACAGAACGAAATTATATCTGCCAATATATTTGAAGGAATAGCCGAAACAGTAAAAATAGAATCACTTACATCTGTTTTTACTCCAATTAAGGAAAAAATTGTCACCGCCATAAAAAAACATTCCCTGGAAATTGAAAATGATTTTTTTGATTTAAGTGGGGAAAATCCGTATATATATTTGAATAAATTACTAAATCAAAACAAGGAGATGAAAACAGAAAATAGGCTAAAATTGATCCTCTCTATACAATCAATCCTGGAAAACTATTTATATATAATTATCGAAGAAATTCACGGCTACCAAAGCCGTCTAAAGGATATTGGTTCAATTAAACCCGAATTCGATGTAAAGGAGATACAATCCAAGTTCATTTATGAATCCACCCATCGATTGCAGCGAATTCTTGATCAAAGGCTTTCTGATTAAGGTTTGACTTACCGACAACATATTATTTATATAGTTAAATGATAACATAATTTTTGTTTTATTTGGAGATTCGATAAAAATGTCCAACAGTATTTCACAAACCGTGGACGGTTTGAAGCCTCCCATTGGCAAAGAGGAAAAACAAACAGCAGAAAAAAGCATCAAACCAACATTTAACGATACGGTAGCCATCAAAAAAATCAAAGAAGCCATTGCCATCCCCATTCCCGGTAAAGACGAATACTGGAAGATCCAGGACTTAACAGCAGCCAGAAAGCAAGGGCAGGGTATTCTCGGATTTTTGAAAAAAAAGAGTCTTAGTAGCTCGGAAATCAATACTCTAAAAAAAGATGCCATCCAATCACCGGGAAACACTCGCGCAAAAATAAAAAGACTGATTGAGCAATACCCCAATAATTCAGAACTCCGCATGCTTTCAGCAGTATGCACCAGTGGCATGTTGCTCAATTCCAGCAATCGGGAAGAAATTATTAGAGGATTAAAATTCGCCGTAAAAGAGGCGGCTACTGCCCTGGTAAGTGGCGGTATAAGCGTTTACAATGCAGAAAACTTCTTCATAATATACTATTCACTGTTGGATCGCTTTAAACGGGCCCAAGTAAAGGCCTTGGGAGTTATGAAAGAAGAACCCCGTTTGGCTGGATCACAATCGCAATTGATCATATCAATGAAGATTGTGGAACACCTGATTTCAGAAAAGAAAAAAGTAATGAATATTATCAATCACCTAAAGAAGAAACTTAAATCCTCGCTTTATATTGCCCGGTTCAGCCCCATAATTATTAAAGAAGCGGTGAATTACATCGAGAAGGGATCGCCCAAGGAAAATTGTAAAATTGGAACGGCCACTGAAACGATCAGCTATGTTTATGCCTTGGCCATTGCCTTCGCTCGTATACCAATCCTGTCTCCACTGGTAAATAAAATTCTCAGATTAATGCCGGACAAAAATGTCTCGTTACTGATTCGGAAAATCTCCATTAACTCAGCCCGTAAGTTCAACACTTTCAAACTTGCCGCCATTGAATCCGATAGAGAGGAAATGGTTAGTATCGCACAATCCATTATTAAGGATAATCTTACAGCTGTTCAAAAAATGGGAGGACAATCGGTGTCTCATGCCTACGAAGCCGATGTATTTTTTAATGTGGCCTTCATTACGGAACTGACAACAGAAATATTTAAGGGCGGAGACCATGCCCGTATTCTCGATAAAGCCATACAGGCAATGGAATCATTAGTTGAAAAGGATATGTCCAAGGGACATACTTATACGGAAGTCGCCAACGTGCATATCAGAAAGCTGACGAGTATTCGGGAAGGCATTCAGGATGGAGCATAATAAGTGTATATCAAATCCATAAACTCGCTTGGCATACGTAAACGGGGGCGACTGACTTTATTCAAAAATAGTAACACTATAATCATGATTCGACTGAATCATTCATTAACTTCGTAAGATAAAAAGAAAAAATGTAACCATTTGTAGTTTTTTTGCAAAATCCCACTTGCTCTGAAAAACAGTTTTCAGAGCGGACTCATGGTTGGAATCAGGAGGGCTACAGCTAAAGAAGGCTGTAAATATAACCGTCATTCAACCTTGGTTTTTTCGACGCTCCTGGGTAGGGAAAAGGTGATGGTGGCACCACCGTCAGAATTATTTTCCGCCCAAATAT
Source organism: bacterium (assembly GCA_041556995.1). Lineage (GTDB taxonomy): Bacteria > SAR324 > SAR324 > XYD2-FULL-50-16 > XYD2-FULL-50-16 > JAHJTV01. The sequence continues at coordinate 81,953 of JBFFHJ010000012.1, forward strand.
TCCCATTGTGACCTTCAATAATTTCTTTACTGATGGAAAGACCTAAACCCGTTCCCCCGGCTCCTGTTTTTGATTTACTGCTTTGGACAAATTTATTAAAAATGAATTCCAACTCCTTTTCCGGAATACCGATGCCTTTATCAGCAATGGAAAATAGTAGTTGTCCTTTTTTCTCATCGATATTTAACACAATGGTATTGTTGGGTTTAGAAAACTTAACAGCGTTGGACAACAGGTTGCTGATAACCTGGATAATTTTCTCTGAATCGAGAATGACAGAATCAGGGAAGGTGGGCTCCTTAAATTCAACTCTAATGTTTTTCTCTTTAAATATTATGGCCTGTTCATTCAAGACAATCTGAACAAGATTTGAAAGATACCCTTTCGTAAAATGGAATTCAACCTTTCCGGCTTCAAGCTTTGACAGATCCAATAAATTATTTAACAAGCTCAATAATCTCAATCCACTGGCATGGATCTCTGAAAAAAACAAAAACATCTTTTCATTTTTGATCCATTGAGTTTTTGACATACCTAATTTGGCAAATCCTAATATTCCATGCATAGGTGTTCTTAGTTCATGACTCATAGCAGCCAGGAAATCTGACTTTGACTGGTTGGCTTTTTCAGCCTGCTGTTTGGTTTGAATCAAAACCTTTTCAGTTTCCCGATGATCTATAATCTCCTTTTTTAATTGTTCGTTGATCTGGTTCAGTTTTTTGGTACGCTCTTCGATCAGTCCTTCCAGATTAAACTGATAATCGTATATTCGTTGAGCCATTTCATTAAATGCCTGGGACAGCTGTCCCACTTCGTCTTGGGATTTTACCTTAATGCGATAAAACATTCGATTCAGAGAAAATTCTCTTACTCCTTTAATTAAAGACATCAGTCGCTTAGTAATGGAATCCGATAACCAGACAGCTATCATAATGACGATCACCATCATCAGCAGGGTTGTCACGGTTAGTTCATTGATCAGTGCCTTATTATGATCCAGCATTCGCTTTTTGTTCTGACCGATCAGGTTTTCCACGCTTTTCTCTTGCTTTTCCAGAATAACATCAACTGTTTGCCTCGTTTTATCTGCCGCCCTATGGAATTCTTCCACGTTTGCCCCAATAGTGACAAAGCCAAATCCTCTTTTGGATTTTCCATATTGACCAGTGTAATAGGGTATAGTGGCCGCTGTTGTCAACTTCCAGACATCGCTCCAAAAAATGATAAACGAACCATACCCACCATCTTCGGTGAGTTGAAACCATCCCTGGCACTGGGGTGCGTGATTCAAATAACGACAATCCAGGCCCACCTTTCCTTCAAGCACTTGTCGATCCCATCCCCTTTTTTCCAGGCTTTGGTGATCAAACCGTTTCACTGTTTTCAGGAATGCATTTAACTTTTTGATCCCGGATGTTTTCCATCGTTTTGCCAGATCTTCACTGATCCAACCCGGCACCCGCTCTCCGGTTTTGGGATCAAATCCAATAATAAAATAATCCCTGACATGCGAAATACATCTGCCTTCATAATCCCACATAAAGGCATAATTCCCGTCCGACCCGTCACTGATATTGCTGATATTTTCTTCCGTAGGTACAATATAATCGGTATATTCCATGATATGAATATGATCGAGCGCCAGGGTGAGATAACCGATTTTTTTATTGCCTCTGTAAACAGGAGTTACAAAACGAATAATACCTTGAAACCGCTTTCCTTTTGGATTTTCCTTGCCGGCATATCCCTCAATTTCCGGAGCAAATGGCAGAACCAGCTGTTCCACTTTTGTTTTATTATAAGTTCCAATAATTCTAGACGGTACATAAGCACCGATCACATCGCTAACAAAAATCTCACCTCTCTTTAACTTAGTTGCCTCCACGAAATAACGCTCACTATTAATATATGTATTGGCCGGATAACGAATATCTTTTAACTGCTTGTTTATAGACGAAACCTTTATTTTTTCTTTGCCATTCAGATCGAAAAAAGTGATCTCTTTGTATATAGGAACCGGTTTTGTTTGAAACTCAGGGGGGCGAAAATGATGAAATTCTGTTTCATTATCTTTTAAATCTGCTGTCATACTGTCAAGTTGTGCTCCTTGTTTTTCTTGCCGGCTTTTCCATGTCCCTGTATCGTCATCATAAATATATTCTTCATGAACCATTGCCTGTTTTGATTTTGAATCCATAAATAATCGAAACGTCTTATGCGATAAATCAGATTGCGCTAAAAACAACAGATCGCTATTTCGTTCATATAAAAACTGCGCGATATCGTTGGCGACTTCTACTGTTAATCGTTCCAATGATGTCTGTGATTTTTGATCCAATGCCTTAATACTATCCTTAATGGCAACCTTAGCGGTATCATTCACCACATTTTTGGCTTTTTCCAATACGGTGTCGGTATCCTTCAAAAAGTAAGTTTCCAGCTCTTGCACTCCTTTAATGGCCATGAATGAAATAATCAGTAATGGGACTATTTTGATAACAATAAAAATAATTACCAATTTTGCTTTTATCCCAAGATTGTTTATTCGTTCAAACATTCGTTATCGCCCTTACTTTCTGTTAGGCCGGCAGTTGATGATTCAGAATTTTGTTATGACTGCCCTCAATCTATCTTTTTTTTATAGACTACTTCACTTTACGTCGGTTTATAAAACACATCTCTGATTCTTTTTTAACATGTTTTTATAAAAATTGATTTTTTAATAGTATGGCAAACTGTAATTATAAAGGAATCAATGAAAAAAAACCACATAATACAAATTTAAAACAAATGGTTTTCACATCCAACATTTAGAGAAAATTCAATCTTTTTATATGAAATCATTTGATACTGTTACTTTTGTCGAATAACAGAACACTTGTAACAATAGCCCTTAATGAAAATTGGTCCGGTGTTTTAAATAAAAATCTGTTATTACATTCAATTTTGTTCATTTTTTTCAGTCAATTATATTGTCAGAGATAAAACTTTATATGAACAACAAAGGTTGACCAAATCTGCATTCTGTTCTATTTTGGACAGCACAATCTTTTCCTGAAATGGTTATGGATTAGAGAGTTAAAAAACATTTTCAAGCAGCTGCAAATACATAAAAAACGTAACAAAGATTTTAAGAGGTGATCGTTCATGAACCGCAACCCAATCATCATTAAAGTATTATTTTGTATTATATTTATACTTGCCGGCGTTTTTACTATTCTCACATCGTATGCCCCCAGTAATGCAGGTATGATCGGACAATATTACTACCGGTTTATACTGATACCTGTCTTCGGCCATGCAACAAAACTATTTGGACTATACCTGATAGCAGCCGGTGGATTTAGTGCCTTGTCACATAAACCCGTACAAAAAATAGTAGCATTAACCCTGTTTGTTTTACCAATAACTATTTGGTTGGACAAATACTATATTACCGAAAACTTCCCTGCCAAAAGTTTTTTCGTCCAATTCGTTGAATCCAATATTGTTTTATATATCGGAAATATTGGTTTAAAACTAATCGAGCTTATTTCATTTGGCACCGGTGCATTTCTTCTTATCCCTGCCCCGATATGGGACAGAATTCTTTCCAAAGAAACGGATTCACGTATGGAGAAAAGGGTAGATGAATCGGATTTAATTGAAGAAGAGAAAACAGAGGATGAGGAATTATTGATTATTGAAAGTCCGGTCTCTAAAAGGAAAAAACGAGCTGCTGCTCCAAGTGAATCCCCCTTAAAAGAAAAAGACACCGAAGAGGACAATGTTACAACAAAAACCGGTATAAAAAAACGGACGTCCAAATCAAATGATATCCTTTCAAAATCCGGGAAAATTTCTCTAAATCTAAAGCCGATTAAAAAAAACTACCAAAAACCCAAATTGACTGAATTGAAAAAGCAACCCGCCGATTCCGTTAGTTATGGTGAAAAAAAGGATAAAATAATTGACGTTTTTTCATCCCTGGGTGTTGAAATTGACATTGGAACCATTACCGGTGGACCGTCGGTTGAACAATACGAAATCATACCCGGTAAGGGAGTGAAACTGTCCCAAATCAAAAAACTGGATGAGGATCTGTCACTGGCCTTAAAAAGTAAAGTACTGATAACATTTAATTCCCATGGTTCCCTTTGTCTGGAAGCCCCCATAAATAAGCGAAGAACCGTTTTCTTCAGGCGCCTCCTGGAAACCGCCGATGATATTAACAACAAATTGCCGGTTGTGCTGGGAGTGAATGCATCTTATGAAACTTTCAGCTTCGACTTGGCGGAACTGCCGCATCTTTTGATTGCCGGGACAACAGGATCGGGAAAAAGTATCCTGGTTAAAAGCATTCTGGCATCTATCATGTACAATTTAACCCCCAATGACGTTCGATTGGTACTGATAGATCCCAAACGGGTGGACTTCAGTATTTTTAACACCTCTTCATTCTTAGCCTGTCGTGTAATTACCGATATGGCAGACGCCTCCAATGTTTTGCTGACTCTGGTAGAGGAAATGGAGAAACGATATGATATTCTGGAAAGAAATAACTCCTCGAATATCTTACAATACAACGATAGTGTGAAAGCCGGTAAAAAACTACCTTATATTATCACTGTAGTGGACGAATTCGCAGACTTGATCATGGGGGAAAAAGGTGACATTGGGGACAATATTATCCGTATCGCCCAAAAAGCCAGGGCCTGTGGCATTCACTTGATTCTAGCTACTCAAAGGCCTTCTGCTGAAGTTATCAGCGGTTTGATTAAGGCTAATGTTCCCGGAAAAATCGCTCTTTCTGTCTCTTCAAGCATCAATTCCAAAATCATTATCGATCGGACAGGTGCCGAAAAACTGTTGGGTAAAGGTGACATGATATTTATTTCACCTGAAGTTAAAGATGGTGTTAGGCTCCAGGGGGCCTTTATCTCGGATCAGGAATTAATGAAATTTATGAATTAAGGATTTTTCGGATAGTTGTTGATTTGTTGACAGCAACACCCTTCTTATTCCATATACATATTTTTTTCCAAGTTAATAAGCCGGTGCCCATGAAAATGTTTGTAAGAAAGTTGAATATTATTAAGCGAGTTTACCGCATCAACGTCCCTTTATTTTAAATTAACCTTAATTACTGACATCATTAAGGTATTAAAAAAAACATTTCACAATACAATAAACGTCTAATATGTCTAGTTCTTTTCTGGGTACAATGCGGGGAATAGTTGGGATTACCGCTTTGATTACCAATATATTGATTTGGTTTATCCCTTTGTTACCTTTTGCCGTTATTAAGTTAATAATTCCAATTAGACAGGTTCGTATAATAGTCGATGTGATATTGAATTTTATCTGTACCCGATGGGCTGATTGCAATCGAATATTTATTCAGTTTTTAAATGATACTAAATGGGACATCCAGGGAGATACCAATCTTAGTATGAAGGAGTGGTACTTAGTATTAGCCAATCATCAAAGTTGGGCGGATATTGTCATTCTCCAGTTTGTACTCAACAATCGTATACCTTACTTCCGTTTTTTCTTAAAACAGGAATTGGTGTGGCTACCTATTTTTAATTTTGTTTGGGCAGCCTTGGACTATCCGTACATGAAACGCTATTCAAAAGCGTTTCTTGAAAAAAAACCTCACCTTAAAGGTAAAGATATTGAAACCACCAAAAAATCCTGTCAAAAGTTCAAAGACACACCGGTTGCTATTATGAATTTTGTGGAAGGAACCCGATTAACGCCCGCCAAACATGAAAAACAGAAATCGCCCTATAAATATCTCCTGAACCCAAGAGCAGGCGGTGTTGCTTTTGTACTAACGGCTATGGGGAGGCAATTGAGTTCTATTCTGGATGTGACCATCCACTACTATCCCAAGGTTGTTGGATTATGGGGATTTCTCTGTGGTCATGTTAAAGAGGTAAAAGTAAGGATTGATCATATTCCTGTTTCTGATAAGATAGTGGGTGACTACTTCGATGATCCTGATTTTAAAAGCAGTTTTCAGCAGTGGATCAACGAGTTGTGGTCAAAAAAAGACAAAACTATGGAAACGCTTATCGGAAAGATAAGCAGTGACAACTAAATTTTCCAGATTTCTAGTCAGCCTATGGGACAATTGAAACGTTTAATTCAACCTGACCGACCTTATGGATTGATGGTCATTTTCTTTATAGCATTGTTTTGTTTACCGATGTGTCAGGCATTTAGGGGACTCGCTGCTCCAAAACAACCAGTAGAGATTGTTTTGGACATTCAATTGGTGATTGATGGCACTCGCAGCGTTGAGCGGAGTGTGGGGGAAATAAACTGGATCATTGATACTCTGAACCGTGAGATCGAAAAAATCCGAACCTTTTATCATTCTAACATTCACTTAGGTATCATGGTTTATCGAGATAGATCCAACACTCTATGCAAAAATATCCCTGAAATTGAAACCCTGCTGCCACTAACCTACGTTCCCCAAGGTCGGTTTCCTTCCGTCCAACGATCCATGTTTAACGATTGTGACAAGGATAGGCTGGAATCTGTATACCACGGATTATATCATACATTAACAGTATCCAGTTTTCAGGATAATTCCATCAGAATGGTTGTTCACCTGGGAGATGCGGGCGATAACGATCAAGCAGAATCACTGAATCAAGTTCGGATACTCTTCCAAAAACATAATATTAGCTACTTCCCTATTAATCTGGGAAAAGCCATTTCATTTAAAAACAGTGTAGAACCGCTGGTGGTTACTGCATCTAAAACCAAAACCGGTCAATACTTTCCATCTGCCGCTCAATTTGTTCGTCAACTGAAATACATCATTCCCAGCCTTTTAAAAAAAGAGTATTAACCCCCCCCTGAAACGTCTTAACCCAAGTTTCGATTAAAAATAGAATTACTTGGAAATCTTTAAGGTTTTTAAAAAATAGTATAGTATATAAATACAGTGTGTTAGGAAATATTAGTCCAACTGTTTTTATAATGTGGTGTCTTAATTTGTTTTTAGTTCTTACAGTTTTTTATTAACCGGGATTGATTGGGGCCGACGTTATAAGCTTATACCCAATTTTTCACCTTCTAAGTATACTGTAAAAGTATCCTTAACAAGGTGTCTATATTCACTGTACCACTTCATTTTGTACCCTCAGTAATATTCTCCCTTTTTTAATTTTAAGATCCGATGAGCATATTTTTTTTCCTGGAAAAAGCTATTGATGCGACAGACTGAAAACACAACGGTAGAGTTGTAATCTGAAAAAATCACCTCTTTCTTTCCGGTCAGGGTGACCCCGGCCAGATCCAGTTTGCTGTTGGAAGTCACAATAGCGATGCCGCCGGATATGGATGAAGCGGTGACCTGAAGGACACTGTCATATGCTTTTATTCCGATATGATCGGAATGGATGTTGCTGAATTCAATGCTGATGTGGGAATTAATAACCTCGAGTTGAGTGGCGTTCACATTTCTAATAATAATATTCTTGCTATCCTTAACTTCAATACTCTTATAATCACCGGTTATAACCACATCTTTTGCAGCTACCAGCCGTTTCATCCGGGTGGAGGTAACAGTATCCTCTTTTTTGTTAATTTTTTTTACAGGTTCCCTGGAAAGGTCTTTCTTCAGCAATTTAATGAATTCATCAGGATTTTCCAACATGGGATTATGTTCCAGTTCATCCATCACGTCCAGAACCGCTCCGGGAATATTTTTAACCAATAGTTTTCCTGTGCGTAAAGGCGCTATGGTATCTTTTTCTCCCCAAATAATAAAGGTGGGTGTTTTTATATTGTTGATGATTTCGCTAAAATCAGTATGAATCAGGGCCATGCCGGAGATTTTAATGGGATCTCCGCCCAACGCTTTTTCTCGAAAGGTTTTAACATCCAGCAGTTTACCCAGGCTTTCCGGCATTAGCTTGTTGTCCAGGTCTTCAATAGTTGTATTCACCAGATATCTCACAGTACTCAAGGGCTTTTCAAGAATATCTTTATCCCCGATTTTTAGTTCCCCGGTAATCAAGCTGTTCAGCGAGTTTTTGGTATAAGCTGCTCGATGGAGAATACCGGCAGCATCTACCAGAATCAACCGATCTATTTTCTGGGGATATGCCCATGCATAATACAATGAGATGGCACCTCCCATAGAGTGCCCAACAAGATAAACCGGTCCACTGGTGTTAGTATCGATCAACCATTTAAGAAAACGGGCATAGTTTTCAGGTGAATATTGCTTGTTTTTTTTCTCGGATCGTCCAAAACCGGGAAGATCAAAAGTAATCACACGGTAATCCTCTACCAAATTCGGAATAACATCATTCCATATTCTTGATGCCATATCCCCGGTCCCGTGGCAGAGAATTACATTGATTTTATTATTTTTTCCAAACTCCTGATAATAAAACTGACTGTTAAAAACCGGTTCTTCCCGTAACCTTACCTCAGTTGTTTGCCCTTCAGCCGACAATACACAACAATGCCCAACAAACCCAATCCCGACTGACACAAAAATGAGCTGTTTAATAAAACGCTTGATTGAATATGACGTAGGTTTTTTTGACATTTATTTTTCCAGGGTTTTATCAAGAATGCTTTCCACTTTATCTGTTTTGGTTTTTATGCGATTGGATTTTCCTTTTCTGGCATCCACTTTTATATGGCAATTAATTCGGGAACAGTCCTGACTCATCCGCTCATAGCACTTGTTTACCTCCCCCTTTACCTCTTCCCATTCTCATTCCAGGATGGTTCCCATAGGTGTAAACTGATAATTAACACAATATCCAAAGAACGAGCAACATATTTACTAAGGATTTCTCCCTTATCCATAGTTGACATTAAAAACTCAAGTAATACCGACATGGATTTTCCTCTGTTTTTTGCTATCTCAGATTAAAAATTTTAAAGAATAATTGCAATAGAAACCACAGAATTGATAGGCCATACAATTAGTATAACAAGAAAACCGATATCATCTATAAAATCTGTGAATTCAAGCCAACGATGGGAATATACAGAATCAGACTTTTGATGGGATATCATACTCTGTTAATATATTTAGTTATTTGCATGAAAAAAATCATCCACAAATTACTCAAATAAAACAGATATATGTTGACAACAAATGGCATCCAGTTAACAAATATTTAGAATGCTTTTTTGTCTTCATTAACTAAAATCTTCAAAAAACTGGTAGTTTATAGGGCCGGCTAATAATTAGTTCACATTCTGTTTACAATATTTCCATTGTTTTTGGGGCTTTTGTAAACAGATTATGTGACGTTATTCTTAACGATCCCTTTGTTTTCTGGTTTTTATTGCAGAGTTTAAGGAATAAGGGATTAGTTCATACGTATGTGATTCTTTGACATCCTTGCTGATATCTTATCTTTATAAAACGAACAAAATCGCGCAACTCCCTCCTCGATATCGTCATGGCTGGCACAAAAGGAAAAACGGATATACTTATCGGAATCTTTTCCGAAAGCCAGGCCGGGAGCTGTGGCCACTGCTTTTTCAGCGAGCAGTTCATGTGAAAAAGAATATGAATCCATTCCGGCAGCCGATACGTCGACCAACAAGTAAAAGGCTCCCCGAGGACGAGAAAATTCAAAGCCTTTTTGGGTCAGAATATCAATTATTAGGTTCCTATGCTTCTCATAAGTTTTTACCATGCGACTTACGCAATCCTGAGGTCCTCTCAACGCAGCCTCAGCCGCTTTCTGGGAAACGGCAGAGGCACAAGATACATATGGTTCCAACAATTTGTTCATTTGAGAGGCTAAAACGGTTGGAGCGCTGTAATATCCAACTCTCCAACCGGTCATGGCATACGATTTGGACACTCCGAAAATGGAAATAACATGACCGTTCGGATCAAGGGAAAGCGGAGAAACATGTTCCTGATCAAACACAATCTTGTCGTAGACTTCATCGGAAATCAGACAAATATCATGTTTTTTGACAAAGGCAACAAGCTCCTCGACAGTGTTCCTGGAAAATACGCTACCTGTCGGATTGGAAGGCGTATTGATGAGCAGGGCTTTGGTTCGATTCGTTACCAGAAGTTCCAGGTCCGCTATTTGGGGCTCGAAATTATTCTCTTCCCGCAAAGGATAGAAAACCGGAACCCGATCTGTTGCCACAATCTGCATATAGTAATTTGGCCAGCCAGGGTCAGGTAACAACACCTCATCTCCAGAATTCGTACAGGCCATGAGAGCCTGAACCAAAGCAAATACCGAACCGGGACTGATGCCGATCTGCTCGAAGTCGATATTTATACCATCATTGGATATTTTTTCCAATACAGCTTTACGTAAGGATTTAAAGCCGGTGTTGGCAGTGTATTTGGTATATCCGTCCCGGATAGCCTTGCAACCCGCGTCCATAATGTGTTCAGGTGTCTGAAAATTGGGTTCGCCAAGTTCCATATGGATAACCCGATCCATTTCGGCTGCAAGATCCATGATAACTCGAATTCCGGACCGGGGCATTCGCTCCAACGATAAATTGACCTTTCTCATGACTTTAGTCCTTTTCTTCGGTCTGTCGTGCAATTTCCATTTTTTCTATTAAATTAATAGGATAACCTGCTGATAGTATTCGACTATCTTTGATCACGTCCCATTGCACCGTCAACAAGCGCCTGTATTTCCTCGATGGACGCCCTAAGAAAATCACCGGGAATGCTATGCTTAATAGCAGAGGCGGCAACCGCAAAGGAGATAGTTTCCTTACTGTCTCCAGTATTTTCCAGTCCAAACAACAATCCGGCTGTCAGCGCGTCCCCTGTACCAATACGATCCACAATATTGTCGATCTCGATAATGGAAGATACCCACATATTATCTTTGGTGTTCAACACAGCGGCAACAGACTGACGGTTGGCAGAGGCGGTTCGACGAACCGTGGTTACGATACGCTTTACATCCGGCCAGATTTCGAACGCTTCATCGGCCAAACGCCTATAATTTTCCGGTTTGTTGTAAATATCGGATTCCTCAACCCGTTCCTTCAGTCCAAGGCAAGCGGCAAAATGGTTTTCATTGGAGATCAGTACATCTACATAATCCATCATTTTTCGATACACTTCGACAGGGTCGCACCCATATTGCCATAACACCGTTCTCAGATTCAGATCACAGGATACAGTAAGTCCTTTTCTCTTTGCCACTTTCATAGCGTCCAAGCTAATATGCATAGCTGATTCGGAAATGGCTGGTGTGATCCCCGAGATGTGAAACCAGTCTCGGCCCTCCAATATATGATTCCAATTGAATTCGTCAGGCAATGCTTCTGCCATACAGGAATCCTTGCGATCATACACTACCCGAGTCGGACGGTGACTGGACCCCATTTCTACAAAATACAGGCCGAATCGGCCGGGTTTTACAAGTATTTTTGATGTATCTACACCATATTTCCGAAGTTCCACAATTGCGTTTTTTCCCAAATCGTTTTCGGGTAGGACAGTGATAAAAGCCGTATCCCTGCCGAAAGTAGATAATGCTACAGCCACATTAGCCTCGGAACCGGCAATGCTGCTTTCCAGCACCGGAGACTGGAGAAGTCGTTCATATCCCGGAGATTTGAGCCGTAGCATTATTTCACCGAGCATCGCATATCTTGGCATGGTTTGCTCCTTGTTATTTCTGGATAAATTCAACGACAAAACCATCGGGTAAGGAAAGCACTATCGTCTTTCGGTCGTTGTTTATAATCTCCGCTAGTTCGTCATTATGACCGAGACCCTGGGCTTTCAGCCATAGAACTGTTCGACTCAGGTTATTACATGCAATTCGTACTTTCCCGGAAATGCCTCCCTTCTTCGACGGCAACAAATTAAAGGATTGGGCATCGTATTGCTTGGGAAAAACAGTAGACAAGATTTTCATAATATCCCTGTCCCGACTTCTTTTGTCGGAGTTTATTTCCAAATCAACCAATTCAAATCCATGAAGCAGAGCTATGGCTCTGCGTGCGTTTATCAATATCCGAGCATAGTCACCTTTTCGAATAATATCAGTTTTTGCGATCCAGGTTCCGCCCACGGCGAGCACCGATTCGGTTTGGGCATAATCTACAATTTTTTCCGGTACTATTCCACCGAGAGGTAAGAACCGGATTCGGTTTTTAAAAGGAGCAGCCATTGATTTTAAAGTTTTTGCTCCTCCCAGGGATTCTGCTGGAAAAAATTTGAGGACAGACAAACCCGCTTCAATAGCAAGCTCGATTCCCGTCGCACTGTCAATTCCGGGAATAAAGGGTATTTTTTTATCCAAACAATATCGAACAACGCTCGGATTAAATCCGGGAGCGATCATGTAGGTTGCCCCAGCATCACGTGCTTCGTTCACCTGGTTTTGGCAAAGCACTGTTCCGGCACCCACCGGCATATCGGGGTATGCTTTGCTCACGACCCGGATGGCATCGTAAGCACAAATACTGCGAAGGGTGATTTCCATAGTCTGGATACCGCCATCCCGTAAAGCTTTAGCTACCGGCACCGCATCCTTAACTCGATCGATTTCAACAACAGGTAAAATTCCCACTGTTTCGATCATATTCAAAATGTCTTGCATCGAAACTCACTATTTTCCAATAAACAAAATTATGCGTGAACCGATTTTAATTTTATGGTTTTCCAACTTAGGATCGGCTAAAAAACTAGTTCATATTCTGTCTGCAAAATGTCCATTGTTTTTTGGGACTTTTGTAAACAGATTATGTGAAGTTACTTTTTAACGATTCCTTAGATTCGTTTTGGCATTTAGATTACTAAAAAAAATTATCAAACTGATATCGTGAACAAATTAAAACTCTGTTTGAGTCATTCCGAGCTCGATCTGGTATCCAGGCTAGAATCTTATTTAGGTAAAAGTAGTACTTTTCTCAAAGTATCGGAAAATCAGTAAATCACGCCCGGAAAAATATAATTTAAGATTATTTTTAATTTCAGCAATATATGTGATAATTTTTTTCATTGTCAGATGATTTTAATAACCTAACAGATTAGGTAACCATAAGGTGAGAGGCGGCCAGTATGTCGTAAGAATTAAAACGGGTAAAAATGCCAATAAGATGAATCTAAAAACGGGTCCGGCCATTTCTTCGAACTTACAATCGCATATACGCATCCCTAAATACACAAGACTTGCATAAGGCGGTGTTAATCCCCCCATTCCAAGATTCAACACCATAATTGCAGCAAATTGAACGGGACTGACGCCGAAATTTACCATTAGAGGAAGTAAAAGTGGGGCCAAAAGAATTATGGCGGTGCCGTCATTCACAATCATGCCGACAAAAATTAAAAATACATTGACAATCAACAAGACAACTATCTTATTATCCGTGAAGTTCATAAAAACCTCGATAATCTGCTGGGGCATTCTTAAAAGGACGAATGCTTGGCTCAAAATGAGACAAAAAAAGATCATCGTAAAAATGGCACCAATAGATGTCGCAGTATTTCTTGTTACATAAAATAATTTACTGATTTTTAATTGTTTATAAAAAACAAATCCGATAAACATTGCCACAATAGCAGCAACAGCCGCCGCTTCCGTAGGAGTGAAAACACCTCCATAAATACCTCCCAAAATAATAATCGGCATCATTAGTCCGGGAATAGCAATTCGAAAAGTATGCAGTTTACTTTGGTTTTTCTCGTTTATAGAAAATGTAATGGCATCTTTAGTTTCAATACCGTTTTTGTTAGCGGAAAGCGCAATAGCGTCCGCCTTTGCAAATTTCGTCTTATGGGCGGAAGACGAGAATCTTCTTATATCGATCAAATTGATAATCGATAAAAGAACGATAAGCAGAACTCCAGGACCAACAGTTGAAAGAAAACATGCCAAAATCGAAGTTCCAGTAAGCCATCCATACAAAATCTGGGTAATGCTCGGTGGGATCAAAACTCCGAGGACAGTTGAGCACGTTATCAATGCGGTAGTGTATCCTTTTGGATATCCATCTTCCAACATTCTGGGAAGCAATGCCGGACCCACAGCTGCTATTCCGGTAAAACCGCTGCCCGAAATTGCTCCAATAAAACCGCATGTTACAACGGATATGACACCGAGCGATCCTTTAATACGACCAACAAAGACTTTTGCCAAGTCAATAAGTTTATTCGCGATACCACTTTCGCTTATCAAGGTTCCGGCATAGATAAAAATAGGGCCGGCAAGGAGTGTGGGACTTATCATCTGGCTGAATCCCCATAATATTAAACCTTTTATCGACACATTCGTAAATAGCGCAACAAAAATGATAGCACCACCAAAACAGAATGGTAATGGAAGACCTAATATTAGAAGAACAACAAGTAATATAAAATCTAAAATTAAAACAATCATCTATTCAGTCTCCCGGCAAATTTATTTTTCATTTTTATAAGTTTCGATGTGTCTCCATATAAATATTTTATTCCGAAAATTGCCATCAACAACAAACCGATAAAGATGGCACTTTCTCCATAAAACATCGGTATGTCGAGAATTCCACTATGTTTCCAAACTTTAAAAGAATATTTGAAAAATCCATAACTCCAGTACATCAACACAATATTTATTACAATAGCTAATAAGTGTTTTAAAACTTTGAGTATTTGAAGAACCAACTCATTTTTAATGAATTCCTCGCACAAGCCGCATTCAATATGAGTACCTTCTGCTGAAGCATTCGCTCCACCTAGCATGTATAGCCAGATGACCGGAAAAAGTAAAAGCTCTTCAATCCCAAGCAATGGTGTTTTAAACACATATCTTAAAACAACTTGCACAGCTATGAGAAAGGTTAGAAAAATTAATAAAATAACGCTTATTATCGATTGAATTTTATAAATCTTTTCCAGTGTACTATCCCATATATTGCTTTTTTTCATTTTTCTACCTCCTTTCAAGAATTCGGCATGTTACTAAATTCTCTTGTTGATATCTTACATTCCCACCGCATATCAAATCTTTCCCTTGGAATTGAAAACATAAACCTTCTGAATCGGGTACTATTCGCAGCTACTTGAAGCAAGAACTTAAGTAAAACCGGTGGTTGCAAAGCCGTATAAGGGCCAAACAGTTAAATAAAAACATCAAGATAGCACTTTAAATCAAGAGTAAAAATAAGTTAACTAGATTAAACAAAAACTTATCTTTCAATAAACAACCGTTTGATAGCCATAGCTGTTGTCTCGTTGCAGATTAGCCGTTTTTTTTAAAGAATTAAGCGATATTCTCCTGTGCTCGCTACAAATAAAATCTTCCAACCAACGAATCCTTTCCGAATTTAAGGGACATTGTTCCCAGGCCTGCAAATACCGAGAAATTCAGTGATACTCATCCCTTTTCGCAATTGGCCTTTACTTTGAAACTTTTAAATCTTCAAGAAAAGGCCAAAAGAGTATATTACCTCTTTGTTTTTCAATGAAGTCGGCTGTCAATAACGCCCGATCAAATACTTTCAAATGGTACGAATATTATTGTCATACAATGTTGGTTGTCAACATAATTTCCGCTTGCTTTTTTTTATTTGGTTAAACCCAATTTCTTTTTCATTAGTTCAAACACCTGCCTACCTTCCGAACCGAATATGTTCTCAATTTTAGGCCATACTTCCGTTCGGACTTTATTTGCATAAACAGCAAGTTCTTTATCACTTAGTTTATAGACGGTTATGCCGGCCTTTTGAAACAATTCATCGTATTTGGTTTCTTCTTTGATTGCTGTTCTGAAGGCGTTTTCTTCAACTTTTTTGGCAATAGACAGGATTATCTCCTGGTCTTTAGAGGAAATATCTTCCCAAACATCCTTATTAATCGACAGCCAGTGGTTTTCGAGGTGCGTATTGCAAAGAATGATATATTTTGTTAGATCCTTCAGTTGTCCCCAGTAATATTCACTACCTCCACCGATCACTCCATCGACAATACCGGTTTGCATCGAAGTAAAGTTTTCCGAAGATGGAAGGGGAGTAGTTATGTATCCGAGTGTCTTCCCCATTTCATTAAACGACTTGCTTGCCGGAACTCTCACTTTGAGTCCCTTTGGAACATATGGATTTTTGGGATCTTTTGGCTTTTTGGCCAAAGCTATACTACCAAAATACATCGGATGAATGGCTAGAAGTTTAATATTTTGCTTATCGTATCGTTTTTTGACGAATTCTGCCATAATTCCATCATTGGTATTATAGTGTTCGCGAACTTCACTCCAAGTTGAAACCAGATATGGACATGTTACAACCTGCAAAGATTTGTCCACAGCCGTCCCTATCGATCCCAGAAACATCTCGACGTCTCCCATACCAACACGTTGAAGGACCGTTTCGTAATCACCAAGTTGATTAGCCCCGAAAATCGTTATCTTTATTCTACCGTTGGTTTTCTTTTCAACTTCTTTGGCAAAATACACGGCACTGTTATGAATGGACGAACCGACAGGTCTCATATGGCCCAGTTTCATTTCTATTGCTTCTGCTGTTGTAATCCCGACTAGACTCATAGCAAAAACGACTACTGCACCTGATAAAAACAAGATCATCATTCTAAAAGATTTCATTTTTCTCTCCTTTTTATGTGTTTTTAAGAATTAGCCCACTTCGAAAAGTCGCTTTTTAAATTTCCGAGAAATATTCGACTCCATATTCGGCATAAGGATTCAAAAACTCACCATTACAAAGGGCAAAGAGACCCCTAAAATTTCTGATTCTTCATAATTTCGGACTTTTCGGAGGGGACTCAAGAGTAAAATCTAAATCCCGTTTCACTCTTTTTTAGTTGAATAAAAGACTTCGAAAAAACTTATTTATCCAACTGCCAATGGCACATATTTTTTGTTCATAATCACTCCTTTTCGATCCGGATTTATTTTGCTCCTATCTACTACCTTGGCAGTCCAACATTTTTCGTTTTTGTGCCGGATCTAACTTGGCATGAAAACAAAAATTCTAGACGGTCAAGTCCTGAAAAAACGTGAATAAAGCTTTATATTTTGTGATTTCTGCCATATAAAGCTTTGCAGAGTACATTATCGACTTCTACCATTCCTTCTTTTGCTATTTTCCCAAGAAACAATAACGTTTCATCAGCTGTTTTCCCCACGACTCCTTGATTGGCTGGGACAGATATGTTATCAAGAGCAAGATACGCACACTCAATTGCAACACCTATGGAGCTTGTCAATTTAAGTGCACAAGCAGTTCTTGCCCCATCGCATACAACCCCGAATATGTTGGGAATCATATTTTGAATTGCCGTTTTCGTTTGTTCCAAGGTTCCTCCCAGCATAAATGTCATGGCTGCTGCAATACCCGATGAAGAACCGGAGACACACGAACACATTGCGGACAATCTTCCGATAATATTTTTAATATATATCGTTAATAAATAGCTAAAAGCAATTCCCCTCAATAATACTTCCTGGTTTTTCTCGTACACTTCGGCAATGGCTACAAGGGGGAGAGAGGCAGTAATTCCAACATTCCCGCTGGTTGCACAACCCATGGCAGCCAGATTCTTGCCCTCCATTCTTGCCGTAGCGGCAGCGCAAGTAATAGTTTTTGCTCTGATGGTGGCCTTATCTCCCTTTATCCTGCCAAAGGCTTTCGCAAATCCTATGCTTGAATTATCCGTCAAATCGGAATCTGCTAACTTCATATTAAGATCAACTGCTTCCTGTAAAAACGCTATTGATTCGAAGGGAACGTTTTTGGCAAATTCATAAAAATCTTTTATTTCATATTTCCTAATAGGCGCTTTAGTCTCATCTGTTAAGTTTTCTTTATTTTGATCGTCGGCCTTAAATAATACTTCACCGTTCAATTCTTTAAGTATTACATTTGTGTGCGTTTTCGCGATAATTGCACGGCCAGTTCCATTGTCTGTATTGACAATGGCTTCGATATACAACCCAACTGTTTTCATATTCCAATCCGGTTTTATAATAACGGATTCTTCGGCAAATTTTTGGGCCTTTATTTCATCTTCCGGAGTCACGTTTCTCAATACTTCAAGCCCAGCTTCCGAATCGCCGCAAATTGCCCCCAGTGCTGCGGCGATGTTGCACCCCAATTGAGAAGTTCCCGGTATACCAACATCGTCGTTTTTGGCACACATGTCTTTATCGATTATTACTTCAATGGATTTCAAACTACCGCCTACAATATCCCTGGCAACACTGACAGCATACGAAATTGCTGTCGGCCCCGTACAACCCAATGCAGGTTTAACCTCTTTTCTCAAAATATCTGTCAATTCTTCATGTATTTCATTCATATCAATCTCCTTTTTTCCTCAAATTTATCATCGCCTAAATTGCTTGCCAAAAACATCTTTTAAATTACATTCTGTGTTCCCCAAAACCACCGATTCCGCTGTACATGTTTTAGTGCAATTGTGGCGGCGACCGTATTAAAAAAATATTGGACGACGTCGACAATCCAAAATTAACGCTATTACCCGACCGAACAAAAACATCTCTTATTCTGCATTATTAAAACCGTTACGTGCTACAAATCCATATCCTCGGAGTCCGATACAATATTCGGAACTTTTAAGTTCAGTTCCAAATATGTTATAAAATATTATTTATCGGCTTTGCGGTGTATTAAAAAGACGCATGCTCTTTCGCATGTTTACTTTAAGTCCGCTATGGCGGCATCCAACCTGACCAAACCTTCTCGAAGACTTTCAGTTGAACTTCCGAAACCAAGCCGGAAATTGCGATTATCCATTTCAAAACATCTCCCTGGAATAACGAATGTTTTATATTTTTTGACCAGACGTTTATATAGTTCCTCCGGATCAATTGACAACCCTTCCTTAAGTCTGGGAAAGGCAACGACTCCTACCTCGGGATAAATCCATTCCACATACGGATGATCTTTTATCCATTGCGATACAATTGATTTATTATTTTGGATGTGTTTTCTGTGCATCTCCAAATATCTTTCTTTGTCACGCAGAATACGAACGGCTAATTCTTCTCCTAATGAATTGTTGGTAATTGTCGTATGTTCCCTGGCTGTCAAAAGCCTGGATAAAAGTTCCTTGTCCTGAGTGGCTGCCCACCCAATGCGTATCCCCGGCAAGCCATATGTTTTGGAAAGCGTGGAAACGCTGATTGCTTTTTTACTCAAAGTCGCCGCCGCAGGCAGCTGGTTATCCAAATCCATCTCACGATAGGTTTCATCAAAAACTAAAAATATATCTCTTTTTTCACATATTTCGATAAGGCCTTCCAATTCCGAAACTGTTATCATTGACCCGGTTGGATTATTCGGATGTGTAAAAGCAATCAGTTTCGTATCGGGACGTATCTGATCCTCTAATAGACCTAAATCCGGTTTGTATTTATCTTCATATTTCAAAGAATGAAGAGAAACGTCACAACCAAGCCCCCTGGGGATCGTATATAAAGAAGGATAATTCGGATGTTCGATAATCGCATGATCCTTTGATTTAAGAAGGGCCGTCGCAATAGAAAACAACGCTTCGCTGGCCCCCGACGTTACAATAATATTTTCGCCGGATAAGCCGGGGTAAAAACCGGCCACAATATCACGCAAATCGGGACGCCCGTAATGGTGCCCATATCGAAGTTCCGTTGTATTCAAATCCAAATCCAATTGCTTTAACGTGTAATACTTGACTGCGCTCTCCCCGATATCATAGTCGATTTCATATTGATATTCATCAAACCAAATTTCGAGAGTCATTCTTTCAAACCACATTATTACTCCTTGTTATACCGAATTTTTAACGCAATTATTCGTAATTATATCCTTAAAACCGATTCCACAATATCGGAATTTTGTTATGCGATACTGAACTTATTACTGAGGAGATAATTTGTCAAGAAAAAATTTTCTTTTGTGCAACACTCTCTCAGCATGAATCGAATTTGACCGAATTGGCGCTTTTTCGATTGAGTCGGTTCTATATCTAAAACATTGGCGAATGCTCATATCTCAATTCAACAGGATTTATGCTTTTATATAGGAGTCAATTCCATTAAACTGAAATGTTATCTATAAAAAACCGGAATTAAATTATAATGCTCGGAATTCATCTTTCAAAAAGAACGAACGAAGTTATCGATATTTTAGGTCAATTAGGAAAAGGTTATTCATCATTGATTGTCGGTAAAATCGCCGATCATGCTAAAGTGTCAAAATCCGCCAGTACAAAATTGATGATGTATCGGTTTATCGATCAATTTGTTTTTCAAACGAAATTCCTATTATAAAAAATCCAATATAGCAGAATCTCATTTCGCTATATTGGTATTTTTGATATTCAAACCTAATTTGTCAAGTACAATATGATTTTTTTGAAATCGCCGTTTTATTCAAATCGTGTTTTGGCTGTTTTTACTGCTGCTCCAACACAATGAAGGCCACCGGGATAAATGCAATAGCAACTTGGAATTGGGATTTTGGAATTATATTTTGAATAAATCGAGATCCAAATTGGGGTAGGAAACCCTAACATCTGAGTTTGATTGTGTAACTGTTACTGGTTTTCTAAAAAAACCAATCTTTGTAATCAATTAACCGCAAAACTCAATACAACTAACAATTTCGACATTATGCTTGAGAAGAAAAACGCTATTACAAGCAACTGCTTTGAAATTAGTTGAATTCGAAGGGGTAGCGTATTTTTCATTTGTGTCAGTTCGATATTTAAGATATCGATAAATTTAGAGGTTTACATAAACAAAACGAAAATTGAGGGTGTCTTCGAGAACGTAAAATCTTTTTTTAAAAAACGTCCGTTTTTTATTGACAGGCTCCTGCATGTCCAAGCAGTCTATACCGTCTGTATCGTTGTATATTTCATCGATAGTTACATATCGAATCGGAGAAAGTTCTTTGGGGGGAAAAACTTTTTGAATTCGAGAGAATTATGTGTTCATTCCTGGACAAGGATAATGCAGTTCTCGAAGATAAGTGAGGTCGTTTTTTTCAGCTGCCCAAGCGGTTTAGTTACCAAAGGACACCTTGCATCTTATTAAAAACTGGGAATGGGTATATCGTTTGGAAACACCGGAAAAAACTAACAACTACCGTATATAGTCACTGATAAATCCATTGTGATCGATTCAAATATGTGTCAGATCCGAATAGTTATTTCTTTGCTATTGGAAAGAAAATCGGATCTCGAAATGGCTCAAGTATTTAAAACCCGACCCTGCGAATGGTAAAAGATCCCTCCAAAATTGCGGGATTTTAGAGATTTTGGGGCGAACTCAAACATTAAATTATTTCCCCAGGTTTCCAGGACCTTATTTATTAACTAAAATAAAGGAAGATAAAACAATGCCAGAAATTCGTCGTTCAAGAGGAATAAACAGAGTAATCGATATTCTAGACCACCTGCAAAAAAGCGACGCACCATTGCTCATCAGCGAAATCGCCGATCAAATACAAGCGCCAAAATCCACTGTCTATGAAATTGTAAACTTATTAATTTCTCGATCATTGCTAGAAATAACGGGCGATGATAAAAGAGTCTTCTTAGGTCGCAAATTGTATATGTATGCAGCCGCTTATCAACATCACTTTCCTTTGATTGGATTGGCTCGACCTTTTATAGAAAAACTTGCCTTGGAAACCGGAGAAATAGCCGAACTGACAACCATTGTCGATTGGAAGGAAGGTATTTTGATATCCGAACGGGGAAAACGGTCATATTGGTGGGGAGGATCTAGAAACGGGATATCATCTCCTTTACCTTTGACCTCTGCTGGACAATTACTGTGTTCACACATGTCGAAAGAAGAAATGGCGTCCTTTTTTAAAACCGAAGATTTTCAATATGATGGAGAAACTAAAACTACTATTGATGAGTTCTATAAACGTTGTCAAACTGCAAAGAAAAATGGATATGGCGTTGCAAACGGACTATTGGACAAGTATTTATCGGCTGTTTCAGCTCCGTTATTCGAAAATCGATTACGTGTCATGGCCACAGTTTGCATTATTTTTCCAACGGGCGAAATGGAATCCCGATTCGACGAATTTATCGATAAAGCATTTCAAACAAGGGATTCCATCCAAAAACTACTATACAATCCAAAGGAGACAATGCCATGACCAATAAAAATCAGTTGTAAATATTCAATCTGTTTATTCCGGCATAGTTTTATCGGGCCTGGGAAACATACAGTTTTTAAACTTCCCGCCGATAAGATTGTTCAACAGACTTTAGGAATAATCACCCGATGAAGAATACCGGCAGCATCTACCAAAATCAGCCGATTTATGTTATGAAGATGTGTTCGTAAATAAGTTTTAACAATTATTTTTCCAGGGTTTTATAAAGAATACTTTCCACTTTATCCGTTTTGGTTTTTAAACGATTGGATTTTCCTTTTCTGGCATCCACTTTTATATGGCAACTAATTCGGGAACAGTCCTGACTCATCCGCTCATAGCACTTCTTTACCACCCCCATTACCTCTTCCCATTCTCCTTCCAGAATGGTTCCCATAGGTGTAAACTGATAATTAACACCGGATGTATCAACAATATCTAAAGAACGAGCAACATACTTACTAAGGCTTTCTCCCTTGTCCATAGGTGACATTGAAAACTCAAGTAATACTGACATGGATTTTCCTCCGTTTTTTACTATCAAAGATTAAAAATTTAAAGAATTATAGCGATAGAAACCACAGATTTGATGAACCATACTATTAATATGACAAGAAAACCGATATCATCTATAAAATCTGTGAATTCAAGCTTAAGATGGGAACTCGTTTTTTTGGAATCAGATTTTTGATGGGATATGATACTCTGTCAACATATTTATGGTGTAATCCCCTGGTAAACATCAGTTCGATTCTCCAGCTGAGGTTTGAATACTCCGTAATTTTCGAACCCGTACTTTGGCAAATTCATATTCCCACCAACCTTCCAGATAGGTACCGAGAACCTCTCGATAATGTCTAACAGCTTTTTCTTTATCACCGCTACCTTCAGCCCATAAACCCAAGGCAAAGTGTGCTGATATTATGTTTTCCGGTGCTGTAAAGGCTTCGTCAGATAGTTGTGTTTCAGATTTTTCCTTCAGAAGAGTTTTACAAATGCTTTTATACCATGGATCTTTTAACTGGTCATGTAACAATCTTACTGCATCCTTACTACTGTTCCTTCCAATACCCATTTTTTGATTAATACCCAGTTCCAGGATCTTCATATTAAGATACGCTTTGCTCTCCCTTGAACCCTTTTCCATAAAGTCTCGGACATGTTTTTGAGCAGCTTCCCATTCGTCATCCATGGCGCTAAAAAAAGCCAATGCCAATATGGTTTCTTTGTTGTTGGGATCGAGTTCTCTTAAACGACCAAGGATGGATCGTTTATCTGTAATGCCTATCCCGGGATGTAAAAGTCTGGAAAATAATGGTAAAATATTGTCCAGTCGATTTTTGCGGGAAAATTGAGCTTCCAGAACTGTTTCGTAAAACCTTTGGATTTCTCCCTGAAGCTCTTTTTTTTGCTGATCCAATCTGGTCAACACAAGCCGCTGATCATACATGTGATACAAATCGGCCAGGATTAAATACAATATCCAACTGTTTTTATCAGCCGTCCTGGCCGCAGTTTTCATTAGCATTTCCGCCCGTTCATTATGTCCTTTTTTATACAGAACCGAAGCAACAATATAATATACCCAGCTTTTTTCACTTTCCGTATTCCAGCCATTCAAAGCAGATTCCGGCGGTTCATCCCCTTCCAGAATCCGGGTCAGATAACCATAAAACTCAGTATTTGATCGCCAGTTCAAGGACCGTAGTTGCTTACGAAATGGATTGTTAACCGTTTCGTCATTTATCCAATCAACTATGTAAGTCATTAACTTCACTACATGGTTTTCAGCATCCATGGAGGCTGCCTGTTTAAAAAAGTATTTCGCCCCGATATAATCCCGAACACAAAAATGCATCATCCCTGCTGTCATAAATAATGCCGGTTCAAGGCTGTAACGCAATTCATTATCTGCCATTTCCATGGCCAGATGCCAATTACCGCGAAAAGCCATATCCTGAATTTTTTCCACCTTTTTTTCCAACCTGAGATCCAATACACCATTCCACTTTACTTGACCCTTTTTTAACTCCTTTAAAAACGGTAGTGTTTTGCTAATGGGTAATACCATGCCGATATCAGACAATGGGGTTATGATCGGGATAATTCCGATAGTCTTATCCATGATAACACCGGTTGCTATGCCAATCACTTTGCCGTTGATGTCAATAATAGGACCTCCACTATTACCCTTGTAAATTGATATATCTACCTGAATCATATCGCGAAAAGTACGTCGAACATTCCCTTTGGTTACACTGACGTTCACACTGTCCACCTGAGTTCGACTCCCTAAAGGAAAACCAATGGTGATGATGGGAGACAGTTTTTTTATTTCCCGAGAAACCATGTTCTGGTCAAGAGGCAGGGGAGTTAACCCACCAGGTACTTCATCTATCTTTAAAACTGCAAAATCATCTTTTAAAGGAGACCTGAAAACATATCCTTGCTGAATTGATGTACGCAGCATACCAGCGATAGTAACGCGTGGTTTACCATCGGAGCGAAAAGCGGATTCAAGGAAATAAATATCGTTTAATTCAAATACTACATCCTGTGAAGGCAAACGTTTATAAGCCTTTTGACCTTCAAACCAAAGATACATCCGATAATCGAACTGAAGTTCGATTCCCTGTCGTTGCATTTGATCGATGATGATGGACAGGTCCTTATCCATCAACCATGGTGCCGCGACATGCCTGTTGGTAATTAAATATCCCGCCTCATCTACCAAAAAAGCCGTGCCTTCGGCCCGTTTTTGATAGAGAATGGTTTCATTTTGAACCAGTGAATAGGATACCATGACAAACGCCACCGAATCGGAATATAAATTGGCGTATTCCTGAAATAGAGTTTCCACATCCTTTTTAAAAAACTCAAAATATATCACACCGATCAAACCGGCAATAAACACCACTCCTAAAACAGCAGACAATCCCCAAATACGAAGACGTAGCTTTTGCAACTCTCGAAATGGTCCACCTACCTTTTCAAGTCTTCCCTTTTTAGTGGACGTGACTTTCATGTCCTTTATCTGTATCAGATAATCTGCTACATCCTTCATAGAACGGGGCCTCATAGACGGATCTTCGGCCAACATGATTTTTAGTAGCGTTTTACCTTCCTGAAGAATAGGAAGATTTTCAATATCCTCTAGTGATGGACTTCCATTCAGATTAGCAGTTAGCAATGTGACAAAAATCCTTCCCAATGACCAGATGTCGCTTTTAAAATCCAAGGGTTTATTATTTACAATATCAGGATGGCATTTTATCAGGTTGCCTAACATTGTGCCGGGAAGCTGGGGGATGGCTTTTAAAAAGCGAGAAAGTTTGAAATCAATTTTAACCTCAAGTTTATGATTTTCTCCTTTAATAATAATGATATCATTCAATACCAGATGAGGTATAAAATGTCCCGATTCATGAAGAATGCTCAAATTATATGCTATCTGGTAAAAGAGATCAAAAATAACGCGGTGGTCCTTTAATAAACCGGAAGCAAAAAGCCGGCTCCAATCTTCCCCGTCCACCCATTCACTTACACGATACCATAGTCCATTGGAAGATTTATTTATTTCATAGTGTCTGACAAATCCTTTTTCCGGTAAATGCTCAAGATGCT
Source organism: bacterium (assembly GCA_041556995.1). Lineage (GTDB taxonomy): Bacteria > SAR324 > SAR324 > XYD2-FULL-50-16 > XYD2-FULL-50-16 > JAHJTV01. The sequence continues at coordinate 107,672 of JBFFHJ010000012.1, forward strand.
GCAATCTGCTTTTTAACCGCTCCGCCACTTGATCGTTTATCTCAGATTGAGATTTATAAAGGCGAATCATTACTGGTGTATCGCTGTCTTCTTTAATCGCTCGACAAAAAATACTGGCATGCCCCTCGAAAAGCACCTCAATGATTTTATAATCATCGATATACTGCCGACCGCCATCCACTTCCTCTCCACAGGACGGACAAATGGAGATAGTCTCGGCCAGTAGTTGATCACAAGTTGGGCAGAGTTTCATAAAAACATCCCGGTAGATGCCAAAATGGTCTTATTTTCCGGCTAATCATCAAATGAGCCCAATCTCGCTAGTTTTTGGAGATTAGCATTGAGAAGAAACACATTTTCCAGGAGATTCCTCTTTGCAGGCGCTTTGAAACAGCCGTGCAGGCCAGATATAGGATTTTTAATTACTACCATCAGTCTTCGGTATTTTCGATTAACTTTTGTCAATCGCTTTTATATTAATTGTATCAACTAAACCCTTGTAAAGCAAATTCTTACTGTTTTCCTCTACTTAAACGGGTACTGTGCCACTATAATTCTTTGCTGGTGAGTTTGAAGGTTTTGTAATTAGCCAGGTGTCGTATGGAGGAAAAATCGTCGATCTCGTTCTGTCGAAGATCCAACTTTTTTAGTTTGGTTAGATATCTCAGAGGGGTGATGTCACGCACACGATTGCGTTTGACATGAAGCTCCAGGAGTTTTGTTAAATTTTCTACCGGTTGCAGGTTCTGTATTTGATTGTTGTTTAATCGCAACATTACCAAACCGGTAAGATGCCGCAACGGTTGAAGATCCTGTATTTGATTGTTGTACAGGGAAAGCCATGTCAAACTCATTAAATCCTTCAACGGGGAAATATCGTGAATTTGATTGTTGTGAAGATCCAGTTTATTGAGTCTTTTCAGATTTTTTAAGGCACTGATGTTGGAAATCCGATTACTGTGAAGGGATAATTTAGACAGCAATGTCAGATTTTTAAGGGCACTTATGTCAGAAATCCGGTTGTTGTCCATGCCAAGTTTTTTTAGTCGCCATAAGTCCTTGAGTGGGCTGATATCCTGAATACGGTTATTATATAAAAACAGTTGAGTCAGTTGATCCAACCCTTGTAATGGACTGATATCCTGAATTTGCCTATTAAACAGAACCAGCACTACCAGATTTTTTAATTTTCCGTACAATTCCAGACAATTTTGAGGAGAATACACCAATCCGACCCGATTGGCCAGAATCTGAAGGGTGTATTGCTGCGTGATGGTTGGAGCTGCACATAAGGCTGGAAAAGGTTCAACTTTAAATGGACGTGGTAAAATCTCTCCTTCAATTCTCTCCGATTCTCGAACCGCTGGTACTTCCTTGGACGAAGGAACAACGACCAGGGCGTATTCCTGGGGGTGATCCGATTTTTCTGGCGGTAATATAGTGGTTTGGTCGATTATTTCAGGTTTTTCAACACGGTTAACTGTTTTTATTTTGGACGGTTCTGTTGTTTGTTGTGATTTTGGTAAAACAACTGATGTTTTTATTTTGGACGGTTCTGTTGTTTGTTGTGATTTTGGTAAAACAACCGATGTTTTTATTTTGGACGGTTCTGTTGTTTGTTGTGATTTTGGTAAAACAACTGATGTTTTTATTTTGGACGGTTCTGTTGTTTGTTGTGATTTTGGTAAAACAACCAATGTTTTTTCCTTTTTCCCGATAGCTTCTTTTTGGGTTGACATTGCACTGCCGCCCACTTCAGATGGTTGTTTCTTTGTAATTTTTTGTAACATAGGTTTGACTTTCACTTTTTTAACAACTCTGGGTAACTTATACTTGCTGTAAGCCCGATGCTTGTGAATAGGCCGCAGGCTTTGTATATCATTTTGTCGAAGATCCAGCCGTCTCAAATTTGGCAGTCGCTTCAATGCACTGATGTCCTCTATTTTATTATTATTCAGCATCAACCACTCCAACTGCCACAACTGTTTTAACGGGTTTATATCATGGATTTGATTGTCACCAATATACAGATGCTTCAACTTCTTTAGGTTTTTTAATGATTTTATATCCTCGATTCGATTATCACTTATATATAAGATGGAAAGGTTGGATACTCCCTTTAATGATTTTATATCTTTGATTTTATTTCCAGTCAGGTAAAGCTTATTGAGGTTTTTTAAATTATTCAATACATCGATATTTTCTATTCGATTATTGTCAAGAAATAACTTGCTCAAAGCAGTCAATTTTTCCAAAGGATTGATATCTGAAATACGATTGTTGTCTAAATATAATTGTTCCAAATTCGTCAATCCGTATAGCGGGCTGATATCCTGAATTCCGTTCTCGCCAAGGTTAAGATGTGTTAATTGAGTTAAATTCTTAAGCGGTCGAATACTGCGAATTCGATTACTGCTTAGGGTGAGTGATGTAAGTGAGGTTAATCCGAACAAAGGAAATAGATCATATATCCGTTTTCCATGAAGATTTAGCGATTCAACTGTTGATAATTTTTCATATAAAAGAGCACAATTATTTGAGTCATAGACCATATCAACGGAGTCGGCTAAAGCCTGAAGCGTCAACATCTGACCTTTTGTAGGAGATTGACACATTGAAACTAAAGAATCCTCTCCATTTGATATGGAAGCGGAAATTAACGATAACATCCAACCAATCAACAATATCCGACCTACTAAACCTTTGCTTTTCATCTACCTGCCAACCTCTCTTTAAGAATTTCCAAATTTGATCATTTTTCCAAAAATTTCGGTCTTTACAATCCATTGTATCTATCCATTACCACTTTTGCACTACTTTTCAATATCGATATCCTGAGTTACAGATGCCGATTGAAGCAAGAACTATAGGAAACATGGATTCTTCAAACAAATTACGCCTTTGAATCATAAATTGGATATTTATATCATCAACTATTTTTGTTTCGAATTTTTTCTAAAATGTTCGTATTCGAAAAAACCTTGTTCCTATCAAGAATTAACAAAAAAGCAAATCAGTTGAACAGATTACCCCGATACAACATAAAAATAGTACTGGATAAAGCCGAAAAAGATATATTCATATCTCCGCTTAAGCACAAGTTGAATCGATAGTTATGCTTTTTCATAGGTTTTCAAAAAAGACAAATAACTTGGGTTTTTTAGACAAAAATGTTGGTTTGTGTGGAAAAGAATGTTTGTTTATGTTCATATATGAAAATTTATCAACATTGTTGTTGATTAAATAATTCTCTTTAGATACTATAATAAACAACAAATTCAGCTCACAATGTAAATAGTTTTCATATTTTCTTTTTCGAACATTTGTTTCAATTCATTCTCAAACGTTTATATTTATCAACATGGATTCAACGGACTATCCGCATCCAAAATTTATTTTAGACTAAAATGAAAAAGAAGATTTCCACCCAAGTATTAATCATAGGCGGCGGGGTCAGTGGGACTGGCTTAGCTTTGGATTTGGCGCTTCGCGGCATTCAATGCACATTAATCGAAAAAAAGGATATCAATGCCGGCGCCTCAGGAAGTAATCACGGATTATTGCACAGCGGCGCCAGATATGTATCCAACGATCCGGAAAGTGCAAAACACTGCGCCATAGAGAACAGGATTTTGAAACAAATGGTTCCCCAGTTTATCGATGATACCGGCGGTATCTTTGCTGCGGTGGAGGGGGATGATGAGGCCTATATTGCAGATTTTCCGAACTTGTGTACAAAAGTTGATATTCCCTGCCAGCCATTAGACATTCAAACAGCTCGAGAGCTGGAACCAACACTATCGAAAAAAACCATTGCCGCATATTTAGTTGAAGATGCCACCATTGATCCTTTTGGACTTTCCCTACAGAACCTTGCCCAAGCCGAATCTTTGGGGGCCGAGTTTTATCTCCATACGCAAGCCGTTGGTTTCAAAAAAATAAAAGATCATATTGAATCCGTGCAGATTCTTAATTGTAAAACCGGAAAGGAATTTAGTATTTATCCAAAAATTGTTGTGAATGCCGCCGGTGCCTGGTCTGGTTTAATTGCCTCCCTGGCCGGTTGTTCCATCAATATGATTTATTCCAAAGGCAGCCTTCTGGTGAGTCAGACCAGAATCTCAGACAGAGTGATCAATCGACTGCGTCCCCCTTCAGATGGCGATATTCTTGTTCCGGGTGGAACTGTTTCCATTCTTGGGACAACATCCGTCAGGATCGATTCATTGGATCGAATAAAACCTACAGTGGAAGAGACTGACTATATCGTTGATACCACTTCAAAAATGATTCCCTCAGTAAACACTACCCGGTTTATCCGGGCCTACTCCGGAGTGAGACCTTTAATCATGGAGAAGAAAAAGGGTGATGATCGAAGTGTCAGCAGAGATTTTGCTCTATTTGACCATCAAACCGATGGATTATCCAACTTCATCACCATCACTGGCGGGAAATTGACTACATATCGCTATATGGCTGAAAAAACAGCCGATATGGTTTGTCAAAAACTGGACATATTAGCACCCTGTCTGACAGCTGATATATCATCGGCAAATATACAATCCAGCCAATTGACGGTTCCAGGACATACACCCAGGCAATGGATGCAGAAACACCAAGTCGATGATTTTATCCTGTGCGAATGTGAAATGGTGCCCAAAAGTGCAGTCAACGAGATTATACAGGGTGCCGGGAAAAATACTCAGATATCCGATTTAAAATCCATCGGGCTGCGTAGTCGAATTGGAAAAGGTTCATGTCAGGGTGCATTCTGTAGTATTCGTCTTCTGGCTCATTTATATGAACAAAGCTGCATATACCAAGACCAAGGGATTCCCTGTTTAAAGGAGTTTCTACAGGAGCGCTGGATGGGCCAGCATTCTATATTATGGGGAAAGCAGCTCAAACAAGCGGAATTAACTGAAGCTGTGCATTGCGGTTTTTTCAATATGGAAATGTAGATTTTAACCTTATCAGAAAACAACCAAAACAATGGGAACGTTATGATATCAAAAGAACATCTTACTTGCGAATTGGTTATTATCGGTGCTGGTATGGCCGGTATGGCGACAGCTCTATTTGCTGCCAACCGGAACATCTCTACCATACAACTGGGCAATACTGCGGGAATGAGCTTTGCCAGTGGTTTACTGGATTTATTGAGTGTTTATCCGACCAGTGAGACAAAGACACAATCAAATCCCTGGAAAGCAATTGAGAATTTAAAAAAAAGCTCACCCATCCATCCATACGCATTGCAACCAAAACAAAACATTCAAAAGGCATTTTCAGAAATACTGGCATTTTTTAACCAGTCCGGTCTTCCCTATATCACAAATGCTGAATCCAACACAAAACTCATTACATCAATGGGAACCCTCAAGTCGACCTACGCTGTACCCAAGACCATGCGACATGGCATCACGGCACTGCAAAAGAAAAGCCCATGTCTACTGGTCGATTTTTTCGGCATGAAAGAATTCAGCGCCGATCAAATCAAAGAAACCCTAAAAAAGGACTGGTCAAATCTGCGTACTATTCGAATTGAATTCCCGGGTATGGGCAAAGAAAGAGAGGTTTATCCGGAACATATGGCACGATCCCTCCAAGCTCCAGACAATCGCAAAGCCTTAGCCGACCTTATTCGACAACATATAAAAAATGAGAAATATATAGGTTTACCAGCCATACTTGGCATCTATCATACAACCGATATTATGGATGAATTGGAGGAACTCATCGGATGCCCTCTATTCGAAATTCCAACACCTCCGGTTTCAGTACCTGGTATTAGGATAAAAGAAACATTTGAAAGGCAACTTCCCCAAAAGGAAATTCAACAAATACAGAACAGTTCGGTTAATGGATATCAGGTTGAAAAGAATGGAAATTTCACCCTGAGCGTGATCCGAGGTGATCAACTTTTCAACATATCAACAAAAGGGATTATCTTGGCCAGCGGAAGATTCATCGGCGGTGGACTGACAACAGACCGATTTGGTGTTAAAGAAAGCATTTTTAATTTGCCGGTTTCCCAACCTGACACCAGAAACGAATGGTACAACACCAAATTTTTCGACAAAAAAGGTCACCCCATCAATTCAGCAGGACTTGAGATCGACAACACATTCCGCCCCATCAATAAACAAGGTTTGGTTTTATATAAGAATCTCTTTGCTGCCGGCACGATACTGGCTCACCAGGATTGGAAACGAGAAAAAAGCGGTTCAGGCATTGCCATCAGTACTGCCTATAATGCCATCCACTCCTTTATTGATTTTCTTGTTGAACACAAAAATCCAGTTAAAACATCCAAGTATGAGAATATATTATCTTTGCCCACCGCAATGGATTCAAACAAAAGGGCTTGAGTCAAATCGTACTTCAGCACTTCAGGATCGGCTAAAAAATTAGTTCACATTCTGTTTACAAAATATCCATTGTTTTTGGGACTTTTGATAATGGATTATGTGGAGTTATTTTTTAACGATCCCTAAGTATCACGTCAAGGACATGGGATATCACGAAAAAATTAATCAACATTTAGGAATGACAAAATTACTAACGCTTGTTAGGATCTCCAAATGATGTGAATTTTAGAAGACGAATCCGATACACTGACTTCCTGTAAATTATCAATTGATTTGTCATCAAACAATACCTTCCAATTCCTATGGTGGCCCCATAGTTCAAGGGATAGAACGTGGGTTTCCGGAGCCCAAGATTCAGGTTCGAGTCCTGATGGGGCTACCAAGGCAAAACAACTCAAAGGTTAAAAGGATTTTTCCAATCAACATATACCGACGCCTCTTTCCTGATACCTTTTTTTAATCTGTACAATTGTATAATCACTAGTTGATACTGGTTGTTATTATAAAATAATACTGGGAGTTATATCGATTTTATCAAAAAGAACCAACGTCCCGTTCAACGTCCCGTTCAAATATTTTATTATTAATATAGTTTGACCTTGGTTATCGAATTACTTAATATAAAATAGTGGTCTGAAACAACACCTTTTTAAATTTTGTTGTCTGGTTTTTATATTTTTTCAATAGTGTAATTGTGGAGGATAACATTGAGACCTCTCGAAAATGAACCGGTTTTCCTTTGGCCGCTAAAATTTAACATTGAATCCAGGAGACTTCATTCACGATTGAAAAACTCAGTCGGAATACTGTTTACCGGTTTATTTCTTATCATTGTTATTTCCGTTACCTGGATTGCATTACAAAAGCTCGAATTCCAGACCAAAAAAGATATTAAAGCGTCCATCCAAACTGTCCTGCTGACGACTCAGGAATCCATGTATATCTGGACAAATCACCGTAAACAGAACGTCCAGAACATCGCCTCCTCCAATAAACTGGTTGAACTGACACAACAACTTCTTAACCAGTATTATAACGGCAGAGAAAGGGCCTTTAACCAAACATTGAAAGAAACTCAAGAATTATTGGGATTAATGCAGAAGGAAAACAGTGATTATGGTTTTTTTATCATTTCGCCCCAAATGATCAATATTGCATCCTCAAAGGATTCCGACATCGGGAAATCAAATATTATCTTTGAAAAGCGCAAAGAATATATTACCCGGGTATTTAATGTGAATGGGGAAGTGGTTTTTGTGCCCACAGTACATTCTAACGATTGGTCGAAATTATCAACTGAAAACGTAACAACCAAATTGCCCGAGGTTTTTGTTGCCAGTCCGATTAAGGACGAGTCTAACCGCATCATTGCGGCCTTGGCATTTCGTATCGATCCAACCAATCATTTTAACCGGATCGCCAAACTGGGTCGTATTGGGGAAACAGGCGAGACATATGCCTTTGATAAAAACGGACTATTAATAACAGAAAGCCGTTTTGATCATCATCTAAGACGATTGGGATTGATCAATCCAAACGATAATGGCATCTTATCCATCCGTATTAGTGATCCAGGAGGAAATCTTCTGGATAATTATGTTCCGACAACAGCAAAACATAAATGGCCCTTAACCGTAATGGCCAGAACTGCTATATCTGCTGTAACCGGATTTAATGTTGAAGGTTACCGTGATTATAGAGGGGTAGACGTTTTTGGAACATGGTTGTGGGATGATGAATTGGGATTTGGATTGGCAACTGAAATCGATAAAAGTGAAGCCATGCGCTCTTTCCACGAAACACGAGCCATTATTATTGTTGTATTAACTACGACTGTTATTCTCGCTTTTATCTTGAACTTAATTCTGGTTCGTCTTCGAATACGATCCCAGCGCCAACTTAAAAGGGCTCATGATAAACTCGAAATCAGGGTCCATGAACGAACGAAAGAGTTGAGTGAAGCCAGAGATAAATTGGAGACGGCCAACACAAAACTGGAAATTCTGGCCACCACCGATCCATTAACCGGTTTAGCCAATCGCAGGAGTCTGGACAAACACCTGGATGAAGAGTGGCGGCGCTGCTCCAGGGATAAACGACCACTTTCAGTCCTTATGATTGATATTGACTGTTTCAAAGATTATAACGACCAATATGGGCATCAAGCCGGTGATAATTGTTTGAAGCAGGTGGCTGTTTTAATTAAACGAACCAATGTGGCATCCAGGCCCGGAGATATGATAGCACGGTATGGTGGAGAAGAATTTTGTATTGTTTTAAGCGGTGTTTCATGTAAGGAAGCATCAAAAATCGCCGAACGGGTCGGTCTAAAAATTTTGAACGAAAAAATCGAACACAAGGCAACCAGGGTGGAACATCTTGATGTTGTCTCCATAAGTCTGGGTGTTGCCACTGAACCTGATTTCAAAAACAGCACCTCAATCAAACTCCTCAATCGCGCTGATCAAGCCCTGTATCGCGCAAAATCCAGAGGCCGTAACCAGGTCATCACATTTAATAAAAGGATGTAACCATTTTACTGATAGTATTTCCGTTCCTGTCAAAATGGTTGATTTTCCTCCATAATGTCTTAAAGCAAATACTTCATCGATACACTGATGCCACCCTTTGCCTGTCGAACAAAAATAATAAAGCACTTCCGGGTTTAATCGAATCAAAACAGATTATTTTATTTGTTTTATTGTGAACCTCTTATCCGAGAAGGAATTTTTGGATGAATCGTGGAAGAAGGCACCAACCTTTTTGGCTAAACTTCAATCCATAAAATTGCAGGACATTGCACTTTTTCCATACTTGATCAGATAATAACAATTGAGTGCTTATTTATCAAAATTGACAGAAAAGCAGTGATTTCCTATTCTAAGATAATATCAAACATATTTTTCACCATTTGAGAGGAAGAGAGTGGATTTGGAATTATTGAGGGAGAAAAGTGGTTTTATCTGTGATATGGACGGTGTTATTTATCATGGAAATCAGCTATTGCCGAGGGTTATTGAGTTTGTCGAGTGGTTAAAAAAAGAAGACAAACGATTTCTGTTCCTGACCAATGCAAGTGAGCGATCTCCCCGTGAATTAAAGGAAAAACTGGATCGTCTGGGTATCAGGGTTGAAGAATCCCATTTTTATACCAGCGCTTTGGCCACGGCGGCTTTTTTAAATTCCCAAAAAAATGGCGGTAGCGTGTATGTTATCGGTGAAGCGGGGTTGATTACTGCTTTGTATGAAGCCGGATTTTCTATGAACGAAATCAATCCTGACTATGTTGTCGTCGGAGAAACACGTTCTTATTCGTTTGAAAAAATTGAGCGCGCAGCAAATCTGGTTCGAAACGGAGCTAAGTTGATCGGCTGTAATCCGGATCTAACTGATCGTCTGGGAGATGCAATTGCCCCCGCCACCGGATCTCTAATTGCCCCCATTGAGTTGGCATCGGGCATGAAAGCATACTTTGTGGGCAAACCCAATCCGCTGATGATGCGTCATGCTCGTAAAATGCTGAATTGTGATCGCGAAGAAACAACCATTATCGGTGATCGTATGGATACTGATATCATCGCAGGCATACACGAAGATATCGATACAGTTCTGGTGCTTAGCGGTGTGACAACCTTGGATGATCTGTCCAAGTTTGCTTATCATCCACGACTCGTATTGAAGGGTGTTGGCGAGATACCTCCCAAATGACCCAAAAAAATACCTTTTTTCTTTCAAATCAAAAGTCATTTTCCAAGAATTACATAGAGTTTTTTTAAATCAATGGACTTACTGATGTAATCATCCATGCCGACTTGCAAACATTGCTCTCTGTCTCCTTTCATTGAGTTTACTGTCATGGTAATAATGAGTAGGGATTTACCTTCCTATTCTTTAGAACAATGCTGCCAAATCATTGTACATCCAAACATAAAGGGACGCAGAGAAGTAGAATGCATTTTAAAGAATGGAACATCCGATATAAAGAGTTATTTGAGAGCAATGTGGAGAAAAGCTTTTTATCAAATTAGTTGACAGGAGAATGCCGCCAGAAGTGCCGGTGGAGATTGAATTTTAAAACATGCAGCAATTGAGGAAAAACAAGGATGATTACATCAGCAATTAATGAATTTGTTGTAGAAATTCAGCCAGGGATTGCAGATCGTTGAATCCTTCTTCAGGAGGTCGTTCAATAATCACCGGTGTGATTCCCAATTGACGGCAAGCCTTTATTTTTTCGTCAGTACCACCCGGATTTCCCGAGTTTTTCATAATAACATAATCCGCTTTATATTCCTGGAACATCACCTGGTTCATTTCCTGGGAAAAAGGCCCCAGGATGGCTACAATATCTTTCATATCAACATGGTTATTACGACATATTGCCAAGCTTTCAGGGGCCGGCAGAATCCGATAGATAAAACGGTTATTGCCCCTAACTGCTTGAAATTCACTAATATGTTTGCTACCGGTAGTAAAAAAAACGGTCCCGGTGATGATTTTTAGAAAACTAAGGCATTGATTGAGAGACGTTAGGGTTTTGGTGTCGGTAGTATCAGTTGTTGACCTTAGATAGCGAATATATTTTGTTCCTGTAGACTCTGCCGCTTGTTTGGCGTTTTTTGTAACTTCAATAGCATAGGGATGGGAAAGATCAACAATAACATAAATGTCTTGTTTTTTTATGAATGCCGTCATCTGTTTTTGATCCATTCGTCCCACTACCGGTTGACGGTTTTTTATAAACGCTGCTCCTGTTTCTGTGGCAACAGTAACAATCGATTCTTGTTCCGGTCCTAAAAGCTTGAGCAGCCGGTTCGTTTCCGAAGTCCCTCCGATAATCCAGATCAAATCTTATATCCTCTTGGAGTGATCATCCAGCCGTCCTTGACAAATGTCTGACTGTTGCCGACGATGATCACGGTTTTCATATCGATAAAATCATAATCCATTGTGGAAAGGGTAACTATCCTTTTTTCATTTCCAGCCCTGCCGGCGTTTTTGACGATAGTAACCGGGGTAGTCGGGCTAATAATGGCCAGCAGAATATCCACTGCCTGGTTAATATGAAATTGACGTCCTTTGCTCTTGGGATTGTAAAGGGAAATAACAAAATCACCCTTGGCAGCGTATTCCAAACGTTTAATGATCACAGACCAAGGGGTCAGCAGATCGCTCAGACTGATGGTACAAAAATCATGCATAATCGGAGCGCCGGATTCCGCCGCTGCACAGAAGGCTGCACTGACACCGGGGACCACTGTCACATCAACTTGATCCGCCATCTCCAAAACAGGACCTGCCATTCCGTATAAACCCGGATCACCGGTGCTGATAATACAGGTATCGTTTCCCTTTTTTACTTCCTCAATGGCAGCTTGGCAACGTTCGATCTCTTTTGTCATACCTGTTTGTATCACTTTTTTGCCCTCGGTTAAATCCTTGATGAGTTTGATATAATAAGTATATCCTACAATCACCGGGCATTTTTTAATCACTTTGATTGCTCTCAAAGTCAGATGTTCCTTGCCACCTGGCCCAATACCTACAATATATAGTGTCGCCATTTTGTTGAGTATGTAAATTGATTTATAATGCTTAAAAGAAACTATAAGTTATACAGATCAGAGGTTGCAGTTATTGCAAATGGTCCTGCTCTTACATATTGTCATGCAGGCCAGTCCACCCGAAGTAAAACCAGGAATTACAGATTTCACCAATTATACAGATTTAGTCAAAAATAATCCGTGGAATCTATGGCTTCAGTTTACTATTGAAGTCTATGTTCCAGTTTTTATTGGATTATACCCATATCTGATTTTCCGACAGCTATGGTGATGCCGTTAAAAACTGTTTTTCCAACAATTAATTCTCCCCCAGCTAGAAAAGCACACGGTTCACACACAGACCCAACACCGATGGTTTCTTTCACAAAGTCGCTGTTCTGGAAAAGATGGCTGATGGAGCTAATTTGGTCGGATGAATAAAAGGTAACCTGACACTGCAACTGTTGACCGGCTTCTATAATTCCGACTTCATCTTTTTTCAAATCAATGGTGGCCAGGGATTGAATGCAATTAGTACTCAGGTTGTTTTCCTCAAAAACTTTATTAATGGCAGATATGATTTTATCTTTGTAAGTTCCCCTGCGACAACCAATCCCCACATGTAGGATTTTGGGTCTCAATACACAAAATGGTTGTTCATAACCAAGTATTTTCCGTATATCCACCACAATACATCCATCGGAATGTTTATCCACCAGGTTTGGATATTTTATGGGTTTTACCAGTTCGGAATGGAAACTAATTTTCCTGCCGTCTACCATCATCGCCGTTATGATTTTGGCTTGTGTTTCATCTTCAATTTTTAACCCCAGTCGTTCGGCAAACAAATCAACAGCTTCAAACCCACGATTGTCTGAAGCTGTTGTAATGACTGCTTGATTTTCTAATAAAGAAGCAATTCTGTTAGTTAATTCATTGGCACCGCCGATATGACCTGATACCAGGCTAATGGTGAAGTTGGCCATATCGTCCACCACTACGATGGCAGGGTCCTGTCTTTTATTTTTTAAGTAAGGGACGGAAATTCTGACGGCAATTCCGGTGGCGGATATAAAAATAATACCATCATAATCGGCAAATATCCGATCCAGGTTTTTTTTGTAATTATCTTGGGTGAAACAATCAACGGGATCTCCCAGATCATTCCTGATTTTTTCTGCGATTTTTTTGCCGGAGGCGGAGAAAAACAGACAGGCAATTTTCACAATGATCCTTTTCTGAAACCATGCGTAAATTCTGGATGGTACAATAGTGATCGTTCAGAATGCGCTTCAATAAAATCTCCCACTAAAATCTGGGCAAACCGATTGATGCCAGCCTTTTCCACCATTGGTACAATATTTTCCAATGTTCCCCGAAGGATTTTCTGATCCGGCCAAGTGGCTTTATACACAACTGCTACAGGAACATCATTTCGTTTGTATCCTTTTTTTAATCTGTCTACTACCTGGACAAAGTTTTGAATGGACAGAAAAATTGCCATGGAGCACTGATGGGCAGCCAGCAACTCAAGATCTTCCAATTCCGGCACAGGGGTTTTCCCCGCAATTCGGGTAATAATGATGGTCTGGCTGATACCGGGCACCGTGAATTCACATTTTAAAGCGGCACAACCAGCTGTAAAGGAACTGACGCCCGGAATAACCTCAAAGTCGATTTCCGAATCCGAAAGAGCTTTCATCTGCTCCCGGATAGCGCCATATATGGTTGGATCTCCTGTGTGCAATCGTACAATGACGGCTTGGGGTGATTCATACTCTTTCATCACCTCAATGATCTCTTCCAGGGTCATGCCTGCGCTGTTGAACATTTGACATTTCGGAGGACAGAACGCCAAATGTTCCCCTCCTACCAATGATCCGGTATAAATGATGACATCGGCCTTCGATAACAAGTGTCTCCCTTTAACTGTGATTAAATCAACATCGCCCGGACCAGCACCGATAAAATAGATCATATTTAATTTTTGGTATAAAGTTACCAGATAAATCGGAGTAAAATCTTCCGATGATCTGTTGTTTTTCTTTCAAGATTGAATGGGAATACAATACGGATTGCGTTTGTTTTTTATAACTGCCACTGATAAGTAAGCACTGTCTGGTGGATGATTCATATCATTCAGATCAAATATCATTTCGTCGTCCAGCCCCATGCGTCTGACCAGATAAGCAATATCCGGTTGGATTGATTTAACACTCTCCAAAAGAATGGGAAGCTTTTTGTTAACTTTCATAAAAACAGTTGTATCGTGGGCCTGGATTAATTCAATTGCCGTCTTAGTGGTTTTGGGCATTTCATACACACCAAAATTTTCGCCTTTAACACATAAAGGTAGGCCCAAAATAGTAGACGCTGCATTTATAGAATTGATGCCTGGTACATGGATGACCTTCACTTCCAGGAAATTCAGTCGTTCGGTCAGGTAATTGGATGTACTGAAAATGGTGGGATCGCCCATGGTAACATAAGATATCTTTTTTCCCCGGGCCAACAGATTTTTGATTTGTTTTGCTAAATCAGAATACCGGCTGATTAGCTCCTCTTTTTCATTGGTCATGGGAAAATAATACTTGGATATTTTGGATTCAGGGATAAAATGCCGCACAATACCTTCAGCCACACTTTTTCCCTGGCGATCCGATTGTGGTACAAACACTAGATCTGATTCTTCCAATAAACGTTTGGCTTTGAGAGTCATTAGTTCGGGATCACCTGTTCCGATACCAATGGAATAAACTGTATCGCTCATGTTTAACAAGAGTTTAAATGTAGATATAGGGTGGACCTGATAGATTTAATAAATTAGATTTCAGATGGTTAGCATCTGGATAAAAAATACTCAAATTTAACATAGCCTGTTAATCCGATATCCACGGACAGGTATCTGGTACTAACAATGGATTCAGGATCAATAAGCTGAGTTACAATTCGAAAATTTGTCATATTTCACAGAATTTGACTGAAGTGTTTTTCCAGGCTCGCCCCGGAATCCAGGTAGACATATCAATGGATTTTTAATCGAGCCTCAGATGACAAATATAACAAAACGTTGAGAATATTAACTAATAAAATTTCATTGTTTTCAATAACTTTTTGAGTCAAACAATTTGTTTAAAGTAATAACGGCTTCAAAGGCATTTAGACCGGGTCTTGTGTATTTCAGTTGATCAACTTCCACTATCCTGCTTTTTAAGGTTTTAAAAAAACTTCTTTTTAGGGGATGAACCGGGTTTTTATTCATGGGGCCATTCTGAAAAATATAAACATCCGGCTTTAATGCCAGCACCTTTTCCGGGGAAAGCAGCACGTGTTTTCTATCAACTTTTATTATATTGATACCACCAGCTGCTCGAATAATATCAGTGA
This sequence comes from bacterium, assembly GCA_041556995.1. Classification (GTDB taxonomy): domain Bacteria; phylum SAR324; class SAR324; order XYD2-FULL-50-16; family XYD2-FULL-50-16; genus JAHJTV01. The sequence goes on from JBFFHJ010000012.1 coordinate 122,973, forward strand.
CGATATTTTGTTGCCCGGCAACTTTTAACGGTCGTTGGCTGATTTCAAAAACCACAGTTTGTTTTTTTCGGGGCTGGGAAATCGATGCCAGTTGATGCTGAAGACGGGTGATAATCTTTTGTGATTCAGCTGTTTTTTCAAATATTTCGCCTAATTTTCGAACGGAGACTAAAATCTCGTGCAAATCGTGTGGATCGTATCGAAAGAGCGGAACTCCCAGTCGGTCTTTTAATCCGTCTGGAAACGCTCTTTTTGATCCGGCGATTATCAAATCAGGTTGCAAGGCTTTGATTAATTCAGTATTGGGATTTAGATGAGACCCTACCCGCGTGGCATGGTTAAATACCTCTTCCTTAAAGGTTACTCCAACAATTCGTGAAGACAGATCCATCTCTTTTAAAATTGTGCTGACCGCTGAATTCAACACAATGACACGTTGTCCGGCCTGAACTTGGCATATGGAAAACGCAGTCAATACGATGCTCATCAGTAGCCAGTTAACGATTTTAATTCTGAGGCGTTTTTGCATTGGTATTCAAAGTGGTGTAAACAAATAATTTCTGATCGTGGGTGATAAAATCGACTGTGATATCAAAAATATCGGCCAGTTTTTGGGCATTCAACTGTTCTCCGGGAGTGTCGTATACCAGAGAACCATTTGAAAATATCAGGAATCGGTCGAATTCCCTTAAGGCCAGTGACAGATCGTGCATCACTACCAATGTGATCTTGTCGTTTTTTGACTGTTTTAAATGGCCGATGGTTTCGTGCTGATGTTTTAAATCAATACCGTTCAGAGGTTCATCCAAAAGCAAAATCGGGGTTTGTCGATTGAGGATTCTTGCAAGTAACACCCGTTGTTTCTCACCGCCCGATAACTTGTTAAATGATCGAGAACGCAGATGTTGAATATCAAAATGCTGCATTACATTTTCTGTAGCCTCTAAATCGTCTTTTGAGTATTGATATCCATTGGTGAGCGGGAACCGACCGGTTAGAATCACATAAAATACGTCAAACGGCATATTCAGGGTGGTTTTTTGAGATAGCAATCCCAATAATCGGTTCCGTTTTTTGATGTCAAATGATCTCATTTTAGCATTCATCAGACGGTATTCTCCCTGGAATGGGAGAAAGCCGGACAGGAGCGAAAAAAAGGTTGATTTTCCACTACCGTTATTACCCAGAACAGCAATAAAGTCCCCCTTTTTTAAACTGAGTTTATCGATGGATAGCTGAAAGCCATCGCGGTCGGCCTGGATGTTATTAAGCTCAATCAAAACTAAATAGCTCCTTTTTCCGTTTGATTAAAAGATAAAGGAAAAATATACCACCGATAAACGACGTGATAATGCCAATGGAAAGTTCTCTGCCATCTGATAAGGCTTGTCGGGCAACCAGATCGCTAAAAATCATAAAAAAGGCGCCTGTAAATAAACTGATGGGGATAAGATCGGAAGCCCTGACAATACCAAACAAACGGATAGTATGTGGAATAATCAATCCCACAAATCCGATAATACCGACATAACCCACACTGATAGCTGTCAGCAGGGCGGCAATAAAAAACGCCTTTTTGCGTAAACGATCCACATTCACACCGCTGGAAACAGCGGTGGCATCGTCGAACGAAATGATGTCCAGACTTAAAAAATCTCTTTGAATAAAAATGGTTGAAAAAAACAAAACCACCAATAAAATAAGTGTGTTCTGGATAGAAGCTGATTGAAATCCACCCATTAACCAAAAAATGATGGAAGCCACCGAATCGTCACTGAGAAATTTCATCAGGCTAATGGCCGAAGCAGCAAAGGTGTGCACTACAATCCCTGCCAGTAACATGGTTAACGGTTGTACATTTCCTTTTACCAATGAAATCCGGTATACAGCATATAATCCAATCAAGCCTGCGATTAAAGAGAAAACCGGAATCAGCGGCACTAGTCCGATCATAATGGCCAGGACCGCTCCCATGGCTGATGATGAAGAAACACCGGTTGTAAAGGAATCGGCCAGCGGATTTTTCATCACATATTGAAAAAGAGCACCGCTCAAGGCCAGGGCTGCACCAACCAATCCTGCCATTAAAACCCTGGGACCACGCACGGAAAAAAGTATTTCCCTTTGAAGTTCCGACATCTCTGTCAGATTAATTTCCACTGCCCCGTTGGTCAGAGCGACAAACATTATCATTAGAAGTGCTGTTGTTGAAAGAAATAATCCTGCTTGTTTCTTCTTTGAACGAGTGAGCATAAACAAACCTTCAGGCTTCAACGCGTTTGACCGCCCATAAAGCAGTGATAAAAAAAGTCAGGGCAAACCCGGCAATCAACCATAAATATAAATAATTCACCGCCCCTCCGGTCAACGACGCTCGAATAACCTTGGTTGAATACGTCAGAGGCAAAATGTGGACAATGCCTTTAAAAAATATGGGTAGTTTATCCACAGGGAAAAAGGTGCCGCAAAGAAAAATCATGGGTGTAATAACAAAAGTGTTGACCGATGCCTGACTGCCATGATCGCGTACAATCATTGCCATGGTGATGCCCAGGGAGGCAAATAAAAATGTGTGTAGGAAAATGGCTAACAGAAAAATCGGGCTAAAAACCAGTTTTACCCCAAACAAGGCTGAATAAATAAAAATCAATATGGTGCTGATCATAGCCCTGAAAATCCCGTATGATGCTTCTCCCAATACGATTTCCACCTGCGAAATGGGGGCAATTAAAAATTCATCAAAGACATGGAAATAAAAACGAGTGATGTTTAGTTCCTGTGAAATACCGTAGCTCTGGTTAAGGCTGCTCATGGTTATTAAACCGGGAATGAGAAAGGATATATATGCCAATCCATCCACAGTGACGTCCTTACCAAACCCCCAACCAAAAGCGATTAAAAACAGCAATGGAGACAGGGAAGAAGCGAGGATCTGCTTTTTGGCTTTTTTAGCAAAGACGTTCAATTCCCTGTATAGAACCCCTTTATATCCATTGAACATAGTTCCTCCTCCCTGTTATCCAAATCATAATATTATATTTTTACTACCGATCCACATTTGTTTAGTTTTCACAGCTACCGTATCACAAAACGTTCCGATTTAACGATAGCCTTAGTTTAAAAACCAAAATATTCGTAAAATCGGTGTAAACTGTTGACCATTCATCTTGGAATAGAAATGGATAAATATTGTCAGTAACTCTCCAGTTTATCCAGAGAATTTTTAATATGATGGGTATATATGCCGACAATTTTTTTATTAAACCCCAGGCCTTTATAGAGTTTTTGGCCGTTATGACGGGCATATAATGTATCAACTTTGAAACCGGTTTGTTGTAATTCAGTCGACCATGAAACCACTCCTTCGTCATCCGGTTCGGTTCCCATAATATCATTCATTATATGATCACCGGCCACTAGCATAAAAGGAATAAACCTGACCCGTTTTGACGAACAAGTCTTTGTTTTTAATAAGGTTTGTTCACGGGTCAATACACCATCTACTGCGCCTACAAAAACATTTTCATATTTCATTCTTACATAGCGATCCAATCCCAGGTACGTACTGTTGGAACCGGGAAAAGTTTTGGGTGTGCCATGGGCAACAATGATGTTACATCCTTTATCAGGTTCCAGGTATTCGGTGCTCAAGATATCTATGGTTTCATAAACATATGGCCATTCATGAAGAAGCGTTTCACCCAGTTCAATTCGCAATCCCATCATTCTGAAAGCATTGACAACGTTAGTTACCTCGTTAAACTCCTGACCGGGAAACACGTGAAGCGGCTGTACCACCACTTTGCGATATCCTTCGGCTTCCAGGTTGGCCAGCACCTGGAGAAGACTGAGGTATCGCGTTTTTTCACCTTTTTTTCTAAAGGTTTTATTAGCTCTTTCCCTGACAATTTCAGAAGTAAAGGCCCAGACGATTTTTAGATTTTTTAAAGATGTTTCCTGTTTTACCTGCTGATCAATAAAATCAAATGTAACCCGTGCCTGGGTGGTTGTTCCAAACGCTGCCAACACAATGGCAGGTTCTTTTTTGATGGTCATGGACATTGAAAAAGCGTTTAGTACAAATCCAAAACTTAACAGGAATCCGATAAAAAATTTTTGTTTCATGAATTCTCCTTTAAAAGACAACGTATCACTTATTTCTGTAACACATGTCTGGTGATTTATTAAAAATAATTATTCAAAATTCCATTGAATCGAAAACCCCATGATTCATATAATACAAAAATATAACCGATTCAATGAAATATAAAGGAGAGGAAAAGGACGATAAATGGAAGAAAGCAGCGTTTTACGGAATAATAAGGTATTCCGGCAGTATTTATGCAACGATCCATATCATTCCCCCCTCGAGGATACCTTAATGGTCATATTTTCCGACTTAGAGCGACCTACTTGCCTGCCTTCCCGGAAATACGGTAGAATTCCAGTGACGTATTAGGCTTTCGTTCTCATCACGGCTGCGGGGCAGTGGAGGGGTTTCACCTCACTTCCATTTACCATCAGGGAGTTGTTCATCATTTATTCATCCACAACTCATTTTAATGTCAGCATATCATCTTTAAAGATGTCAACGAATATGGATATAACCATTTGATATAAAAGAGAAAACTTTAATTTTAATTCATTCTATTTCAACCAAAATCGTGGATAAACGACTGATGGGAGGAATATGATCACCAATGGCTTTTTCGACCATAACTTCTGTAGAATATGATAGATCAAATCCGGTAAAAACAGTCCCTTTACTACCCAATTGATATAAGTTTTGTGAAATCGCGTCCGGTGAGTGATCTTTATCAGTCAGTATAATAGATTGTGCACAATTGCGTATTTGTTGATAGTCCGGGATGCGTCCATGAAGGCTGAAAAATGTAACCCCATGCCAGCTTTTTTGCAGGCGGTTCATCATGTACTGAAATGAAGTGATTCCGGGGATCACCTTATCAATTTTGATCTGCCGGGATTTTAAAAAATCCAGAATACCAAAAAAGCACGCATCACCTGAAGCCAATATGGCAACATTCTTTACAGTGATTGTCAGCTCGATAATCTGTTCCAGGCTATTAACAGCCTCAACGTTTGGTGTAATTTGTCGAGCTGTTTCAGCAATTCGACCAAATGCGATATTTTTTTCTACGTTCTGTATGGTTTTAAGAGCCTCACCGGTAACATGATCGATATGGCCAGGCCCCATCCCCACTAAGTGAATTTGCTGTTTGGAAGGGATCATAATACACCTTTTTCCATGGAATACATGATGACCTCAATATTAAAGGTTTGGCTTTTTACATACTTTTTAAGTCTATCGATGCATCCCTGGCGCATGTTGGACATAATGTGGGAATAGCCGTTCTTTATGACTTTCTGCAACGCTTCTTCCGAATCAGTACTTTCGGAAACGGTGGTGATGACGGATGTAGGAGCCCCGGCCAAGGCTAGATAATAGACAAACGCTTCTATTCGACCGTCACATACAGCGTTGTGGGTGTTAAAGGCTCCAATAGACAGTTTGCTGAGTTTCCCGATATGGCCAATGAGGGTGACTTTATTTACACCACGATTTTTACAGTACAAAACAGCATCTCCAATAAAATTTGAGATTTTAACCGATGGTTCGGATAAATTAAGATCTATTGCAATTCCTCGGCCGTAATTCCCCAGAAATAAAAGGATACTTTTTGTATTCTTTTGTAAAACCGTATCTATTTCCAGGTAAATGGACTGTTTTATCGCCTCATTGGACATGGGTTCAACAATACCGGTAGTGCCAATAATTGATATACCATTAACGATACCCAACCTTTCATTCATGGTTTTTTCTGCGATTTTCTCTCCTTCTGGTGCGGAGATAACGACGTTCCAGCCTTGATCGCTAACGGAGCGAACTTCCTGTTCTATCATTCTCCGAGGAACTGGATTGATAGCTCTTTCCCCTGGATTTCCCCAGAAACCAGGTTTGGTGATAGCGCCAATTCCCTTGCCACCCCGGATTTTTATCATATTATCGTTTCGTTTGGTTACATGGGCGAATATTTCAATTCCATGGGTGGCATCATGATCGTCACCGCCGTCCTTTATAACGCAGCAACGTGCATTTTCCGCATCGTAGGATGGTTTAATAACTTCCATTGTTAATTCGACTCCTGCCGGTGTGGAAATGGTAACTGTTTTTAAAATAGTCTGTTTATAGAGCATATAAGCAGCCGCCTTTGCAGCTGCGGCAGCACAACTACCGGTTGTATAGCCGCATTTAAGTTTTTTGCCCCGGTGATAAACATATAGATCGTTCATATTACGTTGTTTCCATGTACAAAAGGGCGTTCAAGACGGCGGCGGCAATGTTGCTGCCTCCTTTGGTGCCGATGGTTGAGATTGAAGGAACATCCACGGTTCGAATGTATTCTTTTGATTCGGCGGCTCCCACAAAACCAACTGGGACACCGATAACCAGCATGGGCTTGATTTTATTAGCTTGAATTAATTCTCCGATTCGAAACAGGGCTGTTGGAGCATTACCGACTACAAAAATATCAATATTTTGATCCGCCACAAAATTGACAGCTGCCATGGATCGGGTGATTCGATATTCCCTGGCTTCTTGGACAACAGTGGGATGATCAACATAATTATCTATGGAACAACCAAGAGTGGTTAAGGCCTTTTTGTTGATGCCGGCCAGAGCCATTTTGGTGTCGGTAACAATGGAACACCCGCGTTTAATAGCTTCCCTGCCGATTGAAACAGCTCCCGGTTTGATGTTGATAATATCTTGATAAGCAATATCTCCTGATGCATGGATCATTCGTCTAACGATTGGTAGTTCCTCTTCTTTGAAAGAACCGTTTGTAAGTTGATGGTCTATGATTGACATACTGGTTACTTCGATATTTTCTGGTTTTTTTTCATAATTCATAGTGTATTTACCTTTTTTTCAACGGTTTTCAGTAAATGGTTGATCATTTGGATATGTCCGATAAAATTAATATGTGGATACCCGGCAATGGTGTTTTTATATTGAAATCCGCATGACCATTGTCTGTTACCCATGGTTTTGCTGACTTGGTACAGTGTCGGATAATCAACAGTGGTAACCGATTTATGAAATTCATGCCCGGTGAATTGAGTGCCCTGCTTGCCTAAAAAACAATCCTCTTTCAGAGTGACATCAACATAACCAAAACGTTGCAGTTGCGAGGTTAATCGGCATTTTCCTTTTAATAAACCCACCATTTTGCTGTTTTCCACAAATTCTGTTAGATACATCAAGCCGCCACATTCGGCCAGGATAAAACCGTCGTTTTCCCCAAAGTCCCTAACTTCAGACAACATTGAAGTATTTCTCGATAATTGCTCCCGAAAAACTTCAGGATAACCACCTCCAAAATATAAAAGATCGCATTGGGGAAGTTTCTTATCGTTCAAGGGGGAAAAATAATGCACCCGACAGGCGTTTTCCAGCAATTCGATATTTTCACGATAATAAAAAGAAAAAGCCTGATCCTTGGCAATCCCAACGCTGATATTTCTGGGCGGAAGTGAAAAACTTTCATCCACTGTTGATATGCAGGGCGGTGCCATCAAGTCAATGATAACGTCCAGATTAACCGTGTCTTCCATAACTTTGGCAATTTCATCCAGCTTAAGATTCAGATCCGAAATTTCACTACTCTGAACCAACCCCAAATGGCGACTGTTAAAGGTGGCATTCTTAAGTTTGGGCAGATAACCAATGGTTGATATATCGGAGTTGTTCTCCAATGCATCTTTTAACAGGTGATAGTGTCGAGGTGTAATATTGTTGAAAAGAACAGATTTAATGGCAGATTGATGAAAATTCGCCATTCCCATGATTTTTGGAATGGCGCTAAACATCTCACCTTTGGGAGTATAGACCAGACAGGAATTAAGCTTTAATCGTCGACATATATCGTAACCAGAGTTCTGAAAGGTGTTGGAAATACCGTCAAAAAACCCCATAACTCCTTCAATCACACAGTACTCAGCCGGAGCTTTGGATAAAGCAAAATTCAACCCGGCTTGTGTTTGAAGATGTAAATCAAGATTTCCAACCGGTAAATCCGAAGCGACTTCCAGGAAGGCGCGGTCAATATAGTCCGGCCCAGTTTTGTAAGCACATACATCCAGTCCACGGATTTTTAAAGCCCGGATGAGTCCGAGGGAAACGGTTGTTTTCCCGCTACCACTGGATGGGGCTGATATTGTAATTGCTTTCATGCCCCTGATTTAATTATAAAACCGTTTATTAAGGTTTGAATAAACAATCCATATAAATCACGGTTTCTTTTGATTATTTTGAAAAGTGATGTCTTTTACAGATCAACTGGAAATTGTTTTATAAAGTTATTGATACTACGGATGTTTTGATAAGGCGTCAATTGTTTGATTTAGTGAATGTTGTACTGAAGAGTCAGTCCAAATTGAGAGATCAAGTCCATGTCTGACTCAACTTTCCTCCCAAAAAATGGGGCTGCTGTATCCATTTTATTAGGCTCCACTTGGAATAATAATAAATATACAATTTTCTACTAAAACTCAACTTAATAACACTGGGTTCTATGTAACCATTGAAGGATTGGCTAAAAAATAAAGTCGTCAAAATATTAAAATAACAAAGATATATAGCATTATTTTAATTAGTATATGATCCTGTGGTGGCGCTATTAGCCGGTTGAGAAAGAATAAGTTCGTCCTGAAAGCGTGACATTTTTCCAAAAGCGGCTATTTGCTTTAAAAGTATCGATTTATGGAACGTCTTTTCCGACCAATCCTCGACCGATTTATGACTTGTGGTTTCCAAAGTTTGCTTTATTACAATGGTCGTTATTCTTGATAACAAGAGTGGGATGCTTAATATCGTTTCTCCAAATATACTAATTATTTAGCAAATTATTTCAGCTGGTTGCATTAAAATGCCAATTTACTGTTTGGGACTGTAATATCGTTTTAGATAGGAGCTAAGACCGTCCAAACCGGGGAAAAGGACGCGTTCAGTGATGTTACACTGGTCAAGTTTGTCACGAAATTCCCATTTTTTTGAGGCAGGGATGATGATACGGCGGAAAAGCTCGGGATGGAGATTTAGCCAGTCATCAATAGCTCTTTCACAATTAGGCATAACGGAAAACAAAGCGTACTGGTTAACAATACGTTCATCCATGGAGGGGGGTTCAAAGAATAGTAAAAACTCGCTGTTGTGTTTATCGTATGTATCAAACTTCTCTAAAAAGCGAATCACATCATGAAAAGAGGTTTCATCCGACAACGAATCATCCACTCCGGTTCTAAACAAATTGGATAACAACTCAACTGTAAATGCCTGGGCACCTTCAGCCACCAGACATTTTTTTAATTCATCCGGTAAGAGATTATGGGCTTGCTGAAAATTGATAACCCATATTGCCCCATCTTTATCGTACTTAGCGTGATTGGCAGTGGCAAAATGAAGCGCCACATAAGGCGAATAAGTCCAATCCAACAGCCGTGTCGGTAATCCATAATGCTGCGCAATGGTTAATAAATGCCAAATGGAGCTGCATTTTTCAGAAATGTCTTCTCCATACTTCCTAAAACTTCTCAACAGATGCTTTTCCAGGGCTTTAAATGAGCCATCCAGCCTGATCAACGATGTCAACAATCGATAATTTTTATTCGACAGCCCACGAAATACAAAAGGAGAACGAAACCGTTGAATCTCATCATTCCATGAATCACGAAACAGTTCTTCCTGTAATTGAATCCAACTATTCACTTCAATATCTTCACCCATACCGATTCTCTTAGAAGTGGGGTCAGGCTTGCGTTATTGCGTTTAAAATAAGAAGTGGGGGTCAGGCTTGCGTTATTGCGTTTAAAATATGTGATCCTTATTTCTAATTTGTTATTAACGCAATAACGCAAGC
>JBFFHJ010000013.1:0-129375 GCA_041556995.1 bacterium
ACCCTTTCATCGGATGGGTCCCTCGCGGATAATGACGGTAAATGTCGAGAGATATTACGATTCTTTCTTAGCCAGATGTAACCGGCATATTTCGGGTCGTAAGGGTTTGCCTCAGCTTTGATTTTGATATGCCGTTTAATTCCTAACGAGCCTAAACGAATCACCTGATGGACACAAGAACATTTCTTGGTCTTGCTCTTAACGGTGAACATCCATCGACGTTTCGAATATATCCAGTATTTGCGGCTTAACCACTCATTGGACTTCTTTCGATGCCGTCTTTATTATCTTGGCACAAGTATTCGTTTGTTAGTTTTCTATTGCTTTACCGCCTTGTTTAACCAATTTGAGATAAGTAAAATATTATGAACAATTCCATTGACGGTCAATCCTTCACACAAGTGTGGAGGATTGACCGGATTGAATCCCTCAGGTCTGAGTGTTTTGCACCCTAAACTAGTAAACTCTTCTTCAAAGTATTGGGCAAATTTTTTACAAAATAGGACAATCTCTTCATTTGGAATTTGCTTTGCTCTTCCAAGGATTCCAATAAACATCAGGGTTCCCTCAACAATTCCACATTGAGCTTGATATCCACCTGCACCATGCATCCCAATTGATGAATCAAGGACTTGGCTTTCTAATGTGATTTCGAAATATTCGGATAATACATGTAAAGTTGTCGAAGCACAGTTTAAATCATTGTCCCAGTAGTGCCTATGAACACAGGATTTTACAAATTCATTCATTTCCACTTTATGTTATTGAGTCCGCTCCAAAAAATTAGTGGCAAAAATTTAACTAATTAATATTATGGATGAACTGATTTTGTATCGATATAACCGGCATTTTCCACAGAGCGAAGCTGCGCGGTAAATGCCCGAGTTCATGCATTTGTTAGCATTTTTAATTAAGAAACTTCTTCCAGTATATTTGTACAGTTTGATTGAATCTTTTGTAGATAAATCATTAACTGTTTCTTATCAGATTCGGTAAAGCCTTCTAAAACTCGTTTTTCTGACGATTCAACAACATTCCAGAGCTCACCTATCAATTGCTCTCCGATCATTGTTAATCTAATTTTATTTTGGTCCGGGGAACTGTATTCAATATATCCATCATCCACAAGCGGTTTTAGGATAAGAATGAGTTCATCTCCATATGTTGCAGTATCCCTGCTGACTTGGTCGAGAGTCATCAGCTCATCGCATTTCAGAACCATAAGAAGAATAACTTGAGTACTGTTAAATGGGGACACCTTTTTTAATTGGATATCAAATGTTCTTTGAATAAGTTTTCCTGTAACATTTACTTCACGTCCTAGGGTAGAACGGATAAATTTTGTTAACATAGTCAATACTAATTTTAATTTTAGCTCGTAAATACTAATTCCAGTAGCAACGCCAACGTTGAGTGATTCAACACTACCACTCATTGGTATTTGGATTAATGAATCAGCATGTTTTTTAATATCTTCTGATATGCCTTCAGACTCGTTCCCAATGACTAAAGCGATTGGTTTGTTTATCAGTTTTAAAGAAGATTGAATCATTGGTGCGTGTGGACTTGTGGCAATAACCTGATAACCTCTATTCTTCAGGGTTGTAATTGTTTCTATATCTGAGTTGAAAGCTTTAAATTGAATATCGAATACTTTACCTCTGGACGCTTCAATTGTTTTTCTGAAATAAGCGTCGAAATCAGGATTTGTCGAAACAATATTTGTTATTCCAAATGCTTTGGCTGTCCGAATGATCGTTCCAATGTTACCATGATCAACAACATTGTTGAGAACAATAGTCAAATCTCCGAATAACTTATCTTCAACCCTATTTTGTCCAAGATTACAAATACCGATATAAGGGAATATATATTTTGTATTGCTTATTTTTTTGATTATCCCTTCAGACACTTCATAACAATCAATTTTGTATTCCGTGAGGATGTCCAAAAAATTATAATCCGTACTATTTGAATTGCAGAAAAAGACATGGGTAATTTCTTTGCCTGCTGAAAGCGCCCAGTTTATGATTTGTTCACCTTCAAGTAAGATCTTACAATTTTTTTTCCTTCCAGATGAAGATGAAAGCTCTCTTGCTTCAACTATTCGTTTATCTTTAATTTTCGATATTTTTGAAATCATACAATTTTAACTAATTCAATGACGATGCTAACGTATAGGATTGGAGTGACCGATAAAACGATGAACTCCATCTGAGCAGATGATCGAGCGATATTGTATTAGATTCTTCCCGGAACCGGTCATTCCATGTAATCCCTGTTGAACGATACCCTATCGAAAAAACTATGATAGTTGCCATGGGGATAATATGTGATTTTTTCGTCCCTATAGCTTGCCCTTTAACAATGGCATCACTCGCCGTTGTCGGGGATTAACCTTTATATTTTGTTTTGCTATGTGCGCAGAACTCGAACCCACCGACGGCAATCTGCGGTCGGGTGAATGTAATGGTCAGCCCCCAAAATCTATACAATTAAATGAAATGGCTGAAATCTTGGGTCCAAAGCTACTGATGTTGGGTAAAGTACAATTATGATGCTCGCGTATTTTTGCTGCTGAAGCATGATTCTTGTCGTGTGTAGTATGAGCATCAGATACAAGGAACACTGTAAAACCTAAAGCAGCTGCACGTCGAATTGTAGTATCAACGCAAAACTCAGTAGCATATCCACAGATTATTAAATCTTTAACCCCTTTTGAATTGAGCATTTCCTCAAGATTGGTTCTCAAGAATGAATCAGGAGTGGTCTTTCGTATTTTTATATCTTTATCCCGAACAATTAAACCTTGGTGTAATTGCCAGTTTTCACTGCCATAAACCAATGGTTCTTTTTCAGTTTCATGCTGAATGAAAAAGACAGGACAGCCTGATGTTCTTGCCTTTTGGGAAATTACATTGATTCGTTCAACAATCTGATCTGATTCGAATGGTTCAGGATTAAATAAACCTCTTTGAACATCAATCACTAGGACTGCAAATTTCATTTTTACCTTCTATTTTTTTGACCGTTAACACCATTATAGCCGGCCTTTTTCGCGCCGCTACGCTCTGCGAAAAAGGTCCGGGTTATGCGTTTGTTAAGTGATTTTTATTTACGTAAGTACTGTTCTAGGGCTTCTGTAACAACCTTGTTTAGATTCAGACCCTTCTCTTTAGCAAATAATGCAGCTCTCCGATGAAGGTCGCTACCTGCACGAACATTAAAGCTCCCTTTAAATGGCTGCTCAGGTTCAGTTCCTTCTTGTTCACAAAGATCCAAGTAATCATCAACTGCTTCCTCGAAAGACTGCTTCAGACTTTTGACGTCAGTTCCCTCGTAATTTACTAAACTTTTAATGTATTCCAGTTTTCCAAAGAATACTTGATCGTCATCGCTGTAGTGCACAGACCCAATATATCCTTTGTAAGTCAGCGTGTCTTTCATATCATATCCTCCTGTTGCAAGAGATCCAATAGCTGGTCGATAGTATATTTACTTAGTGTGTTTTGAGGATGCGGTTTATGTAGTGTGATTGTCGCTGCACCTGGATGAACGAATCTTCTTCTTGAACCATCAGTTTTTCCAGTTTTAACTTCTGAGTACCCGAATGATTTTAACAAACTCGTTAACTCATTCCATGTGAAATCGCTTGGCCGACGCTGTAGTTTGGCTATTAGTTTTTCTTTTTTGCTCATTTATCCCCTTTTTTATCTAAATTAAGGAAAAATGTTAAAATATGCAACTATTTTTAGTCACACTTAATGCAATTTGTATTATTGGATCTGTACAGGCGCTGTTTTAGCCGCCGCCTGCACTTGCACTGGATTCAATATTAGCAATTTCTTGATTTGGAATATTGGCTTTCAACCTTTCGACGGCGTGATGGCGGTCGGTCTGTAAACACTTGTTTGTTACAGGCAGGTTTGACCTAGGGTGTTGCATTTTGTATGTTTTTGATACTTTTAGTTCCTTCATATTTTTGTCAGATGTTTTTTGGTTAAAAGATTATCATTATTAGTTTCAGGATAAGAGTATTCGCCAAATTAGCAGTCAGGCTTTTTAGCCTAAAAAGACCAAAATGCAACACCCTAGGTTTGACCTTCTGATTCCGTTTAGGAATAAAAATCAGAATAGAATTTTCTTTATTTCGCAACAAATTGACGAAGTAAAAAAGCAACTTTTTTGTCAATGGATTTTTTTTTCTCTTGACGTACTAAGGCCATATAGATGTCACACTACTAAATATCGCTTGGAACTGTCTATCCCCACAGGTTTTTAGATCAAATTGGAATAATGATTCAATGAGAAGTGGAATTCAATTTTAGCAAGATAATCCCGATTAAGATCCACACCATCTACAGATGTACGCGAATCAATTCTTTTTGGAGGGTAACCCAGTTGAATCAAATGATTCTTTCACATTCTCTGTACAGTAGTTGTTCATCATTTACATTTCTTTATTTTTCGCTGATTACAAGATACGGAGACATATAACAATCCAGAATATAATCCTTATATAGTCAATTTATTTTCAGATGCACATGCAATTCAGTTTGATGATCGAAAGGCTAATTTTTGATTTTGTGTTCCGTGAAGTAAAAAAGTTCCTTAACACAAATTAATAGTTGACAAGGAAACTAAATATCGATACAAAAAAAACAGAGCAAGTCACAATTCACCAAAAGGAAAAAATGGACGAAAAAAGCAACCAGATTGTTATCTCTCTGCTTCGTCTCGGAGCCTTTTTAACCCGAGAAGGGAACCGGGTGGTGGCGGATGTCGGTTTGAATCAACAACAGTATGTTGTATTAAATTATATCTATGCCAGAGAACCTGTCTGTCAAAAAGAAATCTGCTCGTCATTGCTTTTTGAAAAATCAAATGTTTCAAAAATTATAAAAAAGCTTACAGATCTTTCCTTTATAGAAAAAGGAACGTCATCTGATGATGGCAGGATTCATAAACTCACTCTTACAAAAAAAGGAAAAGAAATCATTAATATCTGCAATGACCGCTTTAATTGTTGGAATGAGCGTTGGTTAAAATCTCTGTCGGAAGAAGAACGATTATTGGCAATAGTGACTCTGAAACGATTGGGATCACTTAAAGATATAGCAAAATGATCTATTGAGAGTTTTTTGTCCAATTAGTTTCCATGGCAACATTAATCAGGGAGAAATATGATGTTTTATTTATCAATCAATCAGATTAAGAAGAGCATTCAACCCGAAATAATCAAAGAAACGGTCCCAAAGCACATTCAGTGGATCAAACAGCAGATCACAGCAGGTTCTATTGTTCAGGCAGGCAAATGGGGAGAAACAGGCGGCATGTGTATTATCAAAGCGGAAAGCAAGCAAATCGCCACAGATTTAATGGAAGAAGATCCGTTAATTATTGCCGGAATATCAGAAATGAACCTTGCTGAGTTTTATCCTGACGTTCCAATAAAATAGCGACAATCCCATTACTCTACAATGATTTATAGTGTATTTAAACGATCAAATGCAGAATCATTTGTAATTAACTGGAACCTGTCAGGCGGAATTTAAAAAAAACAAACAGTTGTGTTGTTCTTTTTTTTGTTTACAAGCCCTGCTACAGCGAGCAGGACTATTTATTGTCACAAGGCAAAATTGATTGTTCTAGCTTGTTCTTGGCTAATTTATTTTTATTTTGACACAAACGATGATTTTAGTTTTTTGATTTATTGTAAACATCAAAAAGAACCGCAGCTAGCAGTACCATGCCCTTTATCGCCTGTTGCCAATCTATTCCAATACCCAAAATAGACATCCCATTATTCATTACTCCCATGACCAAAGCGCCGATTATGGCTCCGATTACAGTACCGATCCCGCCGGAGGCTGAAGCGCCACCGATGAAACAAGCGGCAATGACGTCCAACTCAAATCCGGTACCGGATTTTGGAGTTGCGACATTGAGGCGAGCGGCAAAAACAAGCCCGGCCAACGCTGATAAAAAACCTAAATTAGCAAAGGTTAACAGCACCAGACGCTCGGTTTTTACACCGGACAATTTGGCGGCTTTTTCATTGCCGCCCAGGGCAAATATTCGGCGCCCAACGACAGTTTGAGAGGTTAAAAAAGTATAAGCCACTATCAGGAAAAACAATATCACCAAAACATTTGGCAGTCCTTTGTATGACGACAAAAGATAACAGATAAAAATAACCGATGCTGAAATGATTCCATTTTTGGCAACAAACATCGCCCAAGAACCAACTTCAAAGCCGTATTGCAATCTTCTGGTTCGCTTTCGGAAATCGATAAAAATCACCACCGCTAAAAATAAGACTGCCAGTAAAAGAGTGGTGATATGGTAACCGGATCCGCTGAAAAAATCAGGAATAAATCCCGAGCTGATCTTCTGAAAGTTCTTAGGGAACGGTCCAACAGAAGCACCTTGGAGCATCACCAGTGTTAATCCTCTAAAGACCAACATCCCTGCCAGAGTGACAATAAATGAAGGAACTTTAATATAAGCGATCCAATATCCTTGCCAGGCTCCGATTAAAGCTCCCAGAGCCAAACAAAAAATAACGGTTATGTAGAAATTGATCTCCCAATTAACCATCATTACAGCTGCTGTTGCTCCGATAAAAGCAACAATCGATCCCACTGACAAATCGATGTGACCGGCCACGATTACCAGTAGCATGCCGATTGCCATGATTAGAATATAGGAATTCTGTAATACCAGATTTGTAATATTCAAGGGTTTTAAAAGAATACCTTCAGTCATCACCTGGAAAAAGAGCATGATTGCCACTAAAGTAATTAACATGCCATATTGCCGGATATTCTGCTTCATAATTGATTTAATGCCTACCATGTTTTCTCTCCTCAACTTGCTACATTATACACTTCATTATTTTTTCCTGTGACGCGTCTTCCACTTTCATCTCACCGACTATCTTGCCTTCATTCATAACATAAACTCGGTCACATGTGCCTAAAATTTCAGGCAATTCCGAAGAAATCAAAATGATACTTTTTCCTTGTGTGGCAAGTTCGTTAATTATGGAGTAAATTTCATATTTTGCTCCCACATCGATCCCTCTTGTCGGTTCATCTAAAATCAGGATATCGGGATTGGCAAATAGCCATTTACTTAAGACTACTTTTTGCTGATTACCGCCAGACAAGTTCACGGCTTTTTGCAGAATGTTGGTACATTTGATATTGAATTTATCTTTGAACTCACGAGTTCGCAAAATCTCTTTATTTTGATCTATCACCATACTGCGGGAGACTTTTTTAAGATTGGCCAGGGTCACATTGTTTTTAATGTCTTGCTCAAGAATCAATCCATATGTCTTCCTGTCTTCAGTGACGTAAGCCAGACCGTTTTTGATCGCCTTGTCCACTGTCGATACATCAATTGTTTTTCCCTCTTTGACAATCTTTCCCTGAATCCTGCTTCCATAGGAATGGCCAAAGATACTCATGCCGAGTTCGGTCCTGCCTGATCCCATAAGCCCGGCAATACCGAGAATTTCCCCTTTTTTTAGATTCAGCGAAACATCATCCACCACGTGTCGGTCCGGATGTAGAGGATGGCCTACAGTCCAATTCTTAACTTCAAAAATAGTTTCTCCCACCTGATTGTCATGTTCAGGATAGCGACGGGTCATATCCCTTCCTACCATGCCAAAAATAATGTGGTCTTCACTGACCTGACCCGATGAACAATCCAGTGTCTCTATTGTAGCCCCATCTCTCAGAATAGTGATGGAATCGGCCACTTTTTCCACTTCCTTTAACTTATGAGATATTAATATGGATGAAATCCCCTGTTGCTTAAATTGAAGGAGAAGGTCCAAAAGTTTGTCACTATCGCTCTCATTAAGAGTGGCTGTAGGTTCGTCCAGAATCAGCAATTTAACCTTTTTAGAAAGTGCTTTGGCAATTTCTACCAATTGCTGTTTTCCTACACCAATGTCGGTTACCAAAGTATCTGGAGACTCCTCAAGACCCACTTTCTGCAACAGCTCCTGAGCTTTTAATCGGGTAGTATGCCAGTCAATGACACCATGCCTTGCTTGTTCATTACCCATGAAGATATTTTCAGCGATAGAAAAATAGGGTATTAACGCCAATTCCTGATGAATAATAACGATACCAAGATTTTCGCTATCTGAAATCTCCCTGAAGTTACATTTTTCCTGTTGGAAATAAATTTCTCCATCATAATCGCCGACAGGATAAATTCCACTCAATACTTTCATCAATGTTGATTTTCCAGCACCGTTTTCGCCGACAAGTGCATGAATCTCCCCCTGTTTTACGGAAAGATTCACTTGGTCCAATGCTTTGACACCAGGGAATGTTTTGGTAATATTGAGCATTTCAAGGATAGCGTCGGACATATAATCTCCAAAAATGTCAATTTGTTAAAATTAGTAAATCCGGGTTCTGGGAATTTTAAAATTGTTTTATAATTTCTACAAGGTGATTTTATTTTTTAAACCACAATATGTTTCTTAAAAACATAATATATTGTAATAAAACAACTTTGTCAAAAATATATCAAAAGTTTCCCGAATGTGGGGTTAATTAAAAACCAGAGCCGGTTTTAAACATGTCATCGTTTTCACCGGCCCTGTAGTTTTGTTATTTGATAATTTGTGATTTTTTATAGTAGCCGCTTTCTACCAGTACTTTTTCCCAATTACTGGCATCCACATTCTGAGGAACCAGGAGATAAGAAGGAACGACTTTGAGTCCGTTATCATAAGTTTTTGTATCATTCACCGGTGGTTTTTTGCCTTTCAAGATCGCATCAGCCATATTGGCAGCTATTTTAGCCAGTTCCCGCGTATCCTTGAAGACCGTTTGTGTTTGTTCCCTGGCAATAATCGACTTAATTGACGGAATTTCAGCATCCTGACCTGTTACAACAGGCATGGGTAAACTTGCACTCCCATAACCGACACCTTTCAGAGAAGACAGAATTCCGATGGACAGTCCATCATAGGGAGATAGGACGGCATCCACTCGCTTACTGTGATAGAACGCACTTAAAAGATTGTCCATTCTGGCTTGTGCCACCGAACCGTCCCAACGCAGAGTGGAAACCTTCGCCATTCCCATTTGTCCACTCTGGACAACCAGTTTTCCGCTATCAATATAAGGTTGTAATATTGACATGGCACCGTTGTAGAAAAAGTATGCATTGTTATCATCTGGAGAACCACCAAAAAGTTCTATATTATAGGGCCCTTTTCCTTTTTTTAACTTTAAAGTGCGTTCGATATACTTGGCCTGAAGAACACCGACCTGAAAGTTGTCAAAGGTGGCATACAGATCAACATTCGGTGATTTCTTGATCAAACGATCATAAGCGATGACTGGAATTTTCAAATCAGCTGCTTGTTGCAGAACATTGGATAAAGTTGTTCCATCAATGGATGCGATAACCAATAAATCGACACCTTTAAGAATCATGTTCTCGATTTGAGACAATTGGTTTTCAATCACATCTTCCGCATACTGAAGATCCGTTTTATATCCCATCTCCTCAAGGTACTTTACCATATTGTTTCCATCATCAATCCATCGCTGAGAAGATTTGGTAGGCATGGCGATACCGACTTTTTTCTTGGCATAAACATTTCCTGCCAACAACAAGGACACACAAACCAGAATGGATAAGCGAAATAACGTTTTTAACATTTTTTGTCTCCATAAAATAGGATCCATTAAATAACAGGCATTTGCCTATGAGTAAAAACCTATCGAATCGTCATACCAATCGATAATATGCTTGACTAAAGCGCAGTTCTTTTTTAAAGGCATCTATTGTTGTTGCTTTATCAATAACCAAGCATTCAATATCAAGAATGTCGCAATAATCTTTGAGATGTTCCGCTGATACTGCCTGACTAAAGCAGGTATGATGGCCACCGCCACCATAAATCCATGCTGAAGCTGAAGTGGCAAGATTCGGCATGGGGGTCCACAAGGCTTTAGCAACCGGTAGTTGCAGCAATGGTACAGGCGGCACGATAACATCAACTTCATTGATCAACATCCGGTAGCGGTTTCCGAGATCCAGTACCGTGGCATTGATAGCTGGTCCAGGATAGGCTGTAAATACCAGCCTGGCCGGATCTGACTTGCCGCCTATCGATAAGGGATGAATCTCAAGCGAGGCACGATCCCTGGAAATAGAAGGGCAAACTTCGAGCATGTGTGCGCCCAGAACCATATCTGTTCCATTTTCTGGAAGATGGTAAGAGTAATCCTCCATAAATGATGTTCCACCTTCAAGGCCTTGTCCCATGATTTTCATCGCTCTGACTAAGGCAGCGGTTTTCCAATCGCCTTCGGCACCAAAGCCGAATCCATCGTTCATAAGCCTCTGACATGCAAGGCCCGGTAATTGAGACAGACCGTTCAGATCTTCAAAAGTCGTTGTAAAAGCTGTAAAATTACCATCTTTCAAAAAGAAGCGAAGTCCCAGTTCAATCTTTGCTGCTTCTCGAAGCAATGAAAATGCAATTGTCTGTTTAAGACTTTTTGGCACTTCATATGTTTCCATATATTCATTGACCAGATTGTCCACTTCATTTTCTGAGATTTGTCGAACCACAGCCACCAAATCCCCCACCCCAAATCCGTCAACAGAATATCCAAAGGTCATCTGGGCAGATACTTTGTTGCCTTCTGTCACTGCCACATCCCGCATATTGTCTCCAAATCTGGCGATGCGGGTTTTCTGCATCTCCTCATGAACCACAGCGGCCCTAATCCATGAGTCGATTTGTCGATGGATATGGGTATCTTGCCAATGGCCTACAACCACTTTTCGTCTCTGCCCCATAAACGTGCTGATGAATCCGAACTCTCTGTCGCCATGAGCGGATTGATTCAGATTCATAAAATCCATGTCGATAGTATCCCATGGAATTTCGCGATTAAACTGAGTATGAAGATGTAAAAAGGGTTTGTTCAATATTCGAAGACCGGAAATCCACATTTTTGCCGGTGAAAATGTATGCATCCAACAAATCAAACCAACACAGTTTTTTGATGCATTTGCCTGGCGGCAGACTTCAGCTATCTCATCGGAAGTGGTTACTACCGGTTTGAATTTAATATTGACAGAAATTATATCTGAGGCATCGATGAAAGCTGCTATGTGGTTGGCATTAACCGTTACCTGCTCCAAAGTACTCGGACCATATAAATGCTGACTCCCGGTAATAAACCATACTTCATATGTTTCATAGTCTCTCATTGGCTCTTCCTCTGCACGATTTATAGTCTAGATTTTATCATTCAACTTTGTGAGCGTTTCCTTTCTAAAAATCATGCTCAACAAGTTCATCTAAGGGTGGAAAGATTATAAAAAAGGTAAATTTGTTATCGATAACGTCAACGATAACGTTATCGTTGACAAATTTATAGAATATTCTCTTTTATCTTGTCAATAAAAAAATTTTAAAGTTTTATTCAACTCATAAAAAGACAATCAACCGTCTATTTGAATAACACTTTACATCAAACTTAAAAACTATTATGCCTAAGCAGCCAGGTTTCGGTGATCCAATCAGCTTGTCAAGATTAATGAATAAGTTGTAATTTGAAACATTATAGCCGTTATCGATAACAATTATTTTGTAATTATTATAATAAGATTGGTTGTAACTCAGCATTTCCCTGGACTCCACATCATTCCTACGACGGTAAAAGTCAATAAGTTAAGCTCTGCCATCTGTTGTGAAGTGAAGTCATGAGGAGGGACAACGAAGGATCTCTCCAGGACAAAAGCAATTGATGAGGTTTATCATCGTATTGAGATATCGATCGGCTAAAAACTTGTTCACATTCTGTTTACAAAATATGAAGTTACTTTATAACGATCCCTATGTACAAACAACCTGGTCTTTGGTATAGAAGAGCTTCATGTAATCAAGTTATTTTCGGATGTCGTTTGGGCTCCATTGAGATTATTCCGGTCGCCTAAGGCTCCCGTCAGAATGACAAACAGGTCATGCTTTTTTACGCTGAATAACTACGATTGATTTTAAGACAATGCTGCTTTTAGAATCCGCCAGGACTTAAGAAAATAAAAAGTAAGTCAATAATAACATGAATTATCCGGAAAAATCGAAAGTGACTATTAAAGATGTCGCCAATGCTTGTGGCGTGTCGACACAGACCATCTCAAGAGTAATCAACAATCGGGTGGATGTTTCCCCTGCAACTCGGGAAAAGATCCTTGCCGTTATTGAACAGATGGGATATCAACCCAGCGCTTTAGCCCGGGGTATGCGGCAAAAAAGCCGTATTCTGGGAGTCATCGTAACCGGTTTAAAATACAAAGGAATTTCTACCACCTTAAATGGTATAGTAAAAGCTGCTGAACAATTCGGCATGAGTATTATATTAAAGGAATTAGCCGTTTTTGGGGTAAAAGACACACAACCGGTCATTCAATCCCTGGTTGCACACCAGGTTCAGGGAATCATCTACGCTGCACCTGAAGTTGGTGAAAACTGGTTCACTGTTCAAGAAAATATCAACACTCAAAGCTTACCAATGGTTTTTCTGAAGGGAAATCCATCTTCAGCCCCTTTGACGATATCTATTGACAACTATTACGGTGCCTATCTTATTACTTCCCATTTAATTGAGCAGGGATATCAACGAATCGCTCACATTACCGGCCTTACTTCCTGGTGGGAGGCTAAGGAAAGGAAACGCGGCTGGCATCAGGCTATTATTGATAATGGTTTAGAGTTGGATGACAGAGCGTGCGTTGAAGGAAACTGGTCCTCCGATATGGGGTTGAAGGCTTTTGAAACCTTATTGGCCCAATATCCTGAAATGGATGCTGTTTTTGCGGCCAACGATCAGACAGCCCTTGCAGTACTTCATGGGGCATGGAAAAAAGGAATATCGGTCCCGAACCAACTTGGAGTGTGTGGATATGACAATCTCTCCGAATCCAGGTTTTTCACACCCGAACTGACCACCATCCACCAGGATTTCCATAGACTTGGTGAACTTGCCGTTAGAAAACTACTTAAGTTAATATCTCCGGAACGACAGGATGAAGAGGTTGAAGACAACAGCATTATTATCAAACCCGAACTGATTATCCGGTCATCCACTCAAAAAAAAGTAACCGAATAGATTCACAGCGCCTCCAAGTGCCTTCAATAGTGTGCTTTAATCGATCTCTGGAAATACTATTTTGGGGTATCCCCGACGACCAGTCAAAACACCGTTAAGCGGAATTAGGCCATGGGCAAAAACGCTTTCGCCTGTAAAAAAATAAGTCGCTTTAGCGATATGTCTTTTCTGTGTCTCACTTTGACACCCCATACCTTAAGTTCATTAACTTGTATTGAATATGCAATGCGGTATCTACCATGTTTCACTCGATATTTATCTTGTCCACTTAGTTTGACGCAATTCGAAGGACGTGGATTATCACCAAGTGTTTTAATCAGATCAAGAATTCTTGTTAAATCTCTATTTGAAATCGATTTAAAATCTTTCCAGACTGACATTTTGAAGTAAAGCTTATATTTTGCCATCTTTTTTTAGCTTTTTGATCATTTCTTCATAGCTAATCAATGGCTCATCTGCTCTTTTCTCGAATGCTTCAAGGTCCTCTGCATCTTCTGCAAGCGCCTCTTTTAACACAGAATTTATGATTTCTGACATAGATTGTAAAGTCTCAAGTGATTTTAACCTCAGAGCTTGGTGCAAGGCAGGATCTAAATAAATAGTTGAACGTTTTGATAATGTGGTCATGATGTTATCTCCGATTAAATTGCAAGGACATCATAGCGTTTTAGTGTCAATTTAGAAGCAAACACCTGTTTCAGCCGTAGCACACTCTGAACCGGAGGCAAAGCAGTAATAGGCTGTAAAATATTGAGGTAATTACAGGCCCAAAAACTACGGGTGCCATCGGCTTCCGGGTAGAAAAAACCGATAATGCCTGTTTCAGCTGTGTTTTGAGGAGCTTGCGTAAACGAAAAAAACAGCTGAAAACATCTGTTGGGCATTTTATATTTCAGCAACGACTAACCTGTATCCGAAATCTATCTCTTTGAATTTGAGGATATCCCCGTACTTTTTATGCCATGCGCCACTATTCAGGTCACTGGATAGCGCAATGACGCCTTCTTCGACTCTTTGAACATGTGAAAATGTTGATATTGCTGATCTAACTCTCGAATCAAGATAGAGTTCAGGACGAGCCCAATATGCATACATGAAACCATCAGTGCAATCTGATGGTATAGCGACAGGTATCACGCGAATATTTCCAAGTTCATCTGACAATTCGGCTAAAGTTGGAAATAAATGTGTATCGATTTGTTCAATTTCAGGAAAAAAATCAGCTAACCAAAACCTTTCTTGCATGTTAATCCAGGTAAACAACACAACTTTTATCCTCGCGACTCGTTTGGCCTCCTGAATTCCCTTCTTCCAGTCTTTCCAAAGATGGATTGTCAGAATAGCCAGTGACGCGTCAAACGAATTTGAATCGAAAGGTAAATTCTCCGCAAAGGCTTGGTATACATTTGTGTTTTTACGTGGTTTTCGCTGAGCAATCATCGTTTCTGAAGGCTCAACAGCTGTTATTATTTTGTTGGTCGGTTCATATGAACCCGTTCCGGCGCCAATATTAACAATTGATTCCACGTCCGATAATTCAGTGTGTATAACACGAGCTATTCTATTATCTGGCTGACGCTGGGTTGCATAATGCTTCCCAACAACTTCATAATTCACTGACATCATGATGTTACTCCATTGTCCAACACTCAGCTGTGTTTTGAGAAGCGCAGCGACGAAAAACATCAACTGAGCATGTGTTTGGGGTTAGTTGATTTAAAACGATAATGGATATTCCTTCTCGATTTTGTTAATCCTCTCAATATGTCATGTCTAGTCACTCTCCAATTTTGCATTCAACCATTCTTCGACCGATTGATATCCCAACAACAGCGCACCTTTTACCTTATTCGCGGCTATAGCCTCACCATTGCCACTACTACCAAGAACAATACCCAGTTCAGTTGAGTTCAGTGAAACCACAACCACTGCTGATTTTAAAAAGTCTGGATAATCTACCGATTCTTCTGAATCTGTTGAAAAACAGGTGGCTTCATGACCTTTGGATTGAAGGTGGTGAGTAAGTAATGTTTTATATTTGAATCCAGCGTGGTCACTTGCGATAGATATTTCCATTTTGTTTACCAATTGAATGCCTACCTCACCTGCATTTCTTCAGAATAATCTATCTGAAGGGCAACGTTCTGAATTTTTACCTGATAATAAAATCGGTTTTGTTTTTATTACCACGAAAACTCTGATGGATTCAGCTTTAAGCTGAGAAATTCTGTGTTTTTACTGGATAAAAATGTGGTTCAGGATTGTAAGATTACTTTGGTAAAAAAACATTAACTTATTGTTATTCCATTATATAATATCATATTACCCGATTTGCAACCATTAATTTATAGATTTCAATATCGGTGCATATCAGACGTTTTTTCAGCTTAAAGCTGAAATCAGCTGAGTTTTTTCGGAAATAAATCCTTATTTATAAAAGCATCATCCATCATATCGCAAGGCGTCGATGATATTTATTTTGGCTGCGAATCGTGCGGGTAACAAGGTAGGGACTGGTTGGATTTATCCCGGAACAAGGGGGCATAATTCATCCCGAACTCTGGTCAATTGGTCATTTGGAGAGCTTCTCCGTAAAACGGTGAAATTAAGAATCTGATTGGTTTTTAAAATTCTTGTCAGGAAAACTGTAGAAACTCATTTTTATGACACCTGTGGATGATATGTCAGACATAACCAGGCAGATAAAAACGGTTTGCTTTTGCCATTTGAATGGTCCCCTTTCCTACAAGTAAAAATCAGAATATAAAACGAGTGAAACGAAAATAGTGATAGTAAAAGCCAAATAAAACAACTACCAAACCCATTAACACGGACGTTTTCCTTATGATGACGTATTATCCTTGTATTACTAACTTGTATTTAGCACGGTCTTTCTTAGATGAGCCAAATAAAAAAGTTTAAAAGAATACGTCACCGTATTTATGACCTAGAGTACATAGGAAAACAATTTAAAAGGTTTAAACACCTGACATCGAGATGTAATATCCCGCCGGAATCTTTTATAACCCCAGGGCATCGGCAATGATTTCATGATGATAATCAGTGTCGCCCAGGACATATTCAAAGGCTTTTGCCCGTCGATAGAAAAGACCGATGTCAAATTCCCTGGTTGTACCGATTCCACCGTGAATTTGAACGGCTCGTTCCGTAATGAATTTAAATTGTTCATTAACATGCGCTTTTAGTGCGGAAACTTCTTTGGTTGTATCCTGGCCTTCGTCTGTCATCCAGGCAACCTTATGCAGGTAGTATAAGCCGGTATCGTATCCAACTCGCATATCGGCCATATAGTGTTGAATTGCTTGAAATCCACCGATGGGCGTTCCATACTGAACACGTTGCTTGGCATAATTGGAAGTTATATCAATGGCTTCTTTGCATCCGCCTAACATTTCCGCACTTTTGGCAACGATGCCTTTTTTGGCCATTTTATCCAGAATTTCCCATCCGCCACCAGTAACTCCAATGACATTGTCTTTGGATGTTTTTACATCTTTAAATGTTACGACACAATTGTTATCTTTACCGATGGTAACCATTTTTCGGCAAGAGATTCCCGACGCATTGGCATCCGTTAGAAACAAGGTGATACCTTCATCGGTTTTGGCGACGACAATAAGTTTGTCTGCGATGTTTGCATCCATGACGAATAGTTTTGTTCCGTTAAGGACATAGTCGTTTCCGTCAAGTTTTGCAGACAGGTTGATTTCTGAAGGCAGATAGCTTGCATCTTCCTCATGTTGAGCCAATCCCATGATCAATTTTCCCGATGCTATTTCAGGCAGCAGGTCTTTTTTCTGTTTGCCTGAACCACCTTCCATCAAAACAGTAGCGCACATGATGACGGTCGAGAAAAAGGGACTTGGAAAGGCTCTTTTTCCCATTTCTTCCATAATAATAGTCATATCAATAAAAGGATCGCCCAATCCGCCGTATTCCTCTGGAATATACATTTCCATCCAGCCGAGTTTGGCCATTTTTTTCCAGATTTTGGAGGAGTATCCCTCTTCGCTTTCTTCCAATTCTTTTACATGATCGAAGGGGCATTCCTTGGCAAGAAACTCTGCCACCGATTTTCGCAGCATTTCCTGCTCCGAACTAAAATCGAGATCCATCGTGTTCTCCTAAATGTATTTTTGGCTGCAACAGCCAACATGTTTTTAAAAATATAAATTGATGATGTTGGTTCTCCCTTTCTTCAATTTGCTGCCGGTTTTCAGTTTACTGGTAAACAAAACAGGTGCCTTACCGATTAATTCTTCGCTAAACACCTGAGAGCAATAGACTGAGATATTCAACATCTTACTATTACCCTTTAAACTTTAATCGAGGTAATCCCAGTCCTGTCCAGGCGATCAGATTACGTTGGATCTCGTTGGTACCAGCATAGATTGTTGCACCTTTTATAAACTGGTATAGTTCCGTCATAGCACCGTCCAGAGGGGCTAGTTCATCTTTTTCAAGTTGTCCGTATGGGCCCATCATTTCAGTGGCATAATTAGACAATTTTTGTGCCAATTCAGTGGAAAACAGTTTTGACATGGATGCGGATGTAATAAGTCCTGCAAAGTCTCCTTTTTGGTGCATCCAGGCGATTTTATACGCCAGGGTTCTTCCAACTTCTGCGCCGATAAACAATTCAGCCACCTTTTTTCGTGCAATCGGATTTTTTGAAATTGGTTTCCCCTTGCGATTGGTGGTTTGAATGTAGCTTATCAGCTTCTCAATATATCTTTTGGCTCCGGAGAAGCCGCCTGCCCCACTTCTTTCGAAATTCATGGTTTGTCGGGTTAACGACCAGCCTTCTCCCTCAACACCGATTAAATCTTCGGCGGGGATTTTTACATCATTAAAGAAGACCTCGTTGTAAACATGTTTTCCGTCCATATATTTTAATGGCCGTATTTCGATGCCGGGAAGATCCATGCGTAAATGAAAAACGGAAAGGCCTTTTCCACGTTTTGAATCCGGATCTGTACGAGCAAGCAGGAACATGTATTCCGCTTTATGACCTCCGGTGGTCCAGGTTTTCTGGCCGTTAACGACATAATGGTCGCCTTCCCTGATGGCGGTAGTTGTCAATGAAGCCAAGTCAGAACCGGCATCCGGTTCGCTCCATCCTTGACAATAAAATGCTTCACCGTTGGCGATAGGGGGTAAAAGTCTCTGTTTTTGCTCATCCGTTGCTCCGGCCAGTAAAGTGGGGGCAAACATTCCCACTGCAAATCCATCGACGCCGGGGGCATTATAATACCCCCTCACTTCATCGAACAGCAATTGAACCATAATTGATGCTTCAAGTCCGCCGAATTCTTTTGGCCAGCCTAGAGAAAGCCATTTTCGTTCTCCCAGTTTTTTTGCCATGTATTTATGAAATGCAAATCCTTCATCCGTAGCATAAATACCTTCGATACCGCCATTACCAAATTCCGAAGGGGCATTTTTCATTTCTTTTTCGAAGAATTCAATAAACTCTTGTTTATAGACTTCTTCCTCTTTGGTTAATCTAAAATCCATGTTTTAACTCCAAATTACTGTATTAAAATGAAAATCCTCAAGCATGTGTCAACAATATTGTCAGGAATAAGGTTATTCACCCTTAAATTCCGGCTCTCTTTTCTCCTTAAAAGCCTTGGGCCCTTCCTGGGCATCTTTGGTCATAAAAACCGGCAGAGCAAATTCCAGTTCTTTATCCAATGCTTCTTTGACGGGTAATCCAATGTTGTTTCGAACCGCTTTTTTGATGGCAACAGTGGCTAATGGACCGTTCTTGGTAATTAAAGTGGCAACCCGTTCGGCTTCCTCCATTACCTTGTCTCTAGGAACAATGCGATTGATAAAACCGTATTGAAGAGCCTCTTCGGCACTGATGAGTTCACCAGTAAGCAAAATCTCCATGGCTCGTGCATAGGGGATTTGGCGTGGCAGATGAACCGAAGATCCACCAGCTGGAAAAATAGCCCATTTCACTTCTTGAAGGCCGAATTTGGCTTCCTGGCATGCAATTCGAATATCCGTACCATAAAGAATTTCCAAGCCACCGGCTATGGCGTGTCCATTAATAGCAGCAATGATAGGTTTATAAACGTCATGACCACGTAGAAATGCTTTACCTTGAAGGGTCGGATCTTTGATGATCTTATGATCCGCCTCTGTTTCCGGCTTTCTGGCGCCAGTTATTAATGGAATATACCTCCCCAGATCCGCTCCGGCACAAAAGGTGGAATCTCCGGCACCTGTTAGAATAGCGCATCGTAAGCTTTTATCATTACTGTAATCTTCCCAGGCTTCTCCCATGGCAACAATTAATTCCGGATTGAAAGAGTTGCGCGCTTCGGGTCTGTTCAATGTCATATAAGCGATTCCATCACGTTTTTCATAAATGAGTACCATAATTTTTTCCTGTGAATGGTTGACGATTTGGAAGTAAGTATAAACCTTGTTTAAAAAAAAGAATGAATTTTACAATTTGAACTTATTTCAGTTATGCTAGTTAGTTCAAATAGATGAAAAAGTCAAGAAAATTTGGAATTTGAAGCCGTGGGGAATCTCTATCAGACAATGGGGTTAGCTGAATCGGTAGAACTTTTATTACACTTGTGTTTATAAAAAGCAAACTGTAAATATGGGATCAGGCTTTCGTTATTATTGTGGTTACAAAATGTGGTTGCAATAATACAAGACTGATCCAATGCTCTAGCCGGACCTTTCTCTCTCCAAATCCAGCAGGTGTCTTTTAAGGTATTAAGCAATAATTCGGGGAATGTTCGGTAACGGACTATTGGAAACGTATGTCCAAAATCCTTGAACAGCGGCAGGTGCCATGGAAATCAGTGGTTAGACAAGATGACAACAGCCGGTGTCCTTGTTATTTCAGGGGGTCTCAAAATATCCTTCTTGATATGTTTTAAAGAGATCTGACAGTATTTTTATCAATCACATCGTCTACATTTTCCGGTGTGACATTGAGTTGTCGGCATATTTCCTGTGCCTTGGCCAATAGATGTTCCTTTTGCAGATCGCTGGGTTGATATAAAAAACCAAATCGACGTCCTATCTGGAAAAAGGTTTGTTCTTTTGGTTCCATATCCAGAAATTCCTGGATGACGCCAATCATATGCTCTTTATTGCCGGGAAAAGTTCCTTCTACTTTTTGCAGCAGATTGTTCATATGATCGCTTTTTAATGTGCTGGTAATTCCTTTGAGGTTTTTAATAAACAACAGAATTTCCCCTGCAATTTTAAGATCCGTACTTCTGACAAATGGAATTTCGGGTTGCTTGCCATAAAGTGGATACCCGTTTGGAATAACAAGTGTTCTAAGCCGAATAAAATGTGGATTGATCTGGTTCAGGGCGTCGGCGGTTTCCCGGGCATGGAGTTCCGACAGGTGTTCTCCTCCTAAGCCCGGCATTACATACTCCGAAAGTTCAATGCCGGCTTCGATAACATTGCGCCCGGCTGTTATATGCTGTTCTTTTGTCGATCCTTTATTTACCAGTTTTAAAAGTTTATCGGAACCTGTTTCCAGTCCAACATGAATACGATTTAATCCTGCCTCTTTAATCTTTATAAAGTTTTCTTTTTTGATCCGAGCCAGTGAATGAGATCTGGCATAAGAAGTGATCCGTTTTTCCCACTGAAATCTTTTTTTTATATGGTTTAAAATATCAACAAGATAATCAGACTTAATCACCAAACTGTTGGCATCCTGTAAAAAAATGGATTCCATACCGCTGGCATACCAATTCAGGGCGGAATTAAAGGCTTCAATCTCTCCGGGATCAATATCACTGGCAAGTTGTCCGACATCTTCGCGATATAGCATACCTTGGTGGTCGGATAATTTAAGAAATTTATCCAAATGCTTATGGACAATATCGATATCATTTTTGACATCTTCAACCGGGCGTATAGAAAATTTTGCACCTTTATATACAGAGCAAAATGTACATTTATTCCAGGGGCAATTTCTTGTAACACGTATCAACAGACTGGTTGCTTCACTCGGCGGTCTGATGGGACCTTGTTCAAAGCCCTGGTAAGGAGGATTTACTTTTGCCATGGTTAGTATCGCATCCGTATTTTGATACCTTTGTCGTGGAGATACTGTTTTAATTCGCTGCAAGTGTACTCGCCATAGTGGACCATGGATGCAACCAGGGCAGCATCGGCATGTCCTTCTGTCAGTACTTCATATAGATGCTCCGGTTTCCCGGCGCCGCCCGAAGCAATAACCGGGATCTTAACTGCATCTGCAATGGTTCGTGTCAGGTTAATCTCGTATCCTTCTTTTGTGCCATCAGCATCAATAGAGTTAACGACAAGCTCACCAGCTCCCAGTTTTTCACCTTCCAGAGACCATTGAATGGCATCGATTCCCATGGGAGTTCGACCACCATTGATGACGATTTCATAACCGGAAGGGATCGTTTTTGACTTTGGTACTTGTTTGATATCCATGGACAATATGGTACTTTGGCTGCCAAAAGCATAAGCGCATTCGGCAATGAGTTCCTTTCTTTTAACAGCCGCTGAATTGATGTTTATCTTTTCCGCTCCTGCCATTCTCAATTTGGTAGCATCATCCACAGTTCGAATTCCACCGCCAACTGAAAAAGGGATGAATATCTGTGATGCCACCGCTTCTACAGTATCCAACATTATATTTCTCTTGTCACTGGAAGCAGTAATATCATAAAAAACCAGTTCATCCAGGCCGCCAAAATAATATTCCTTTGCCTTTTCCACCGGATCACCAATATCCTTGGTATTTACAAATTTTACACTTTTAGCAAGATTGCCGTCTCGAACATCCAAACAGGCGATCAATCGTTTACTTAACATACTAATATTTCTCCAGGTTCTTCGTTAATTGATGGTCCCGTTCCATTTGGAAAAACGTTCCAGGAGGGCTAAACCAAAACGTCCACTTTTTTCCGGGTGAAACTGAGTCGCAAACAAATTGTCTTTTCCCAGGGCACAGCAGAATGGTTTTTCATAATCGGATACGGCGAAGACATGCTTCTCTTCGGTCGGATTGGGATAATAAGAATGGACAAAATAGAATTCGTCCCCTTGTTGTATGCCGTTTAACAATGGATGAGCCTGTGTAATTTCGACGCTATTCCATCCGATATGCGGTATTTTTAATAACGGGTCCTGCAATAGAAATCGTTTGGTTACTCCGGGAATAATGCCTAAACAAACCTGGTCGCTTTCTTCCGAAACCTCAAGGATTATTTGAGCCCCTATACATATTCCCAGTACCGGGATACCGGACTTAACTGTTTCTTTGAATGCTTCTCCCAGTCCCGTTTTTTTCAATGTTTCCATGGCACTGGCTGCGGCACCCACGCCTGGAAAAATAATACGTTCAGCTTTCAGTACTTTATCTGGATCTTGGGTCACGCAGGACTGTATGCCGATCTCATTACATGCGCGCTGAACACTTCTTATATTGCCGGCGTTATAATCTACTATTGTAATCATACTATTCCATAACGATATGTTGTCTGCTGCTTAATCGGTTTATCCCGAGGAATCTAATCAGCGGCGATCAGGCCGGATTTTTCTGGGTAAGGCATTATTATAAACCGGGGTGTATCAAAGGGTCAAACCACTATAAAGTGGTTGATGATCCCGGTTTTAGTGCAAGTGTCGGATAAACCAGGAGAGTAAAAACGATCCTGTTTGTCCAATATACTTCCTTTTGTAAAATAACACCAAAGGACTCAAGCCATCTATTTCTGATATGGCTGCCCATGACTGTTGATGAAAACCTTTTCATATTGCAGGCTCTCCATGGGATGCCCTGGCTTTTTATCTTGCGAGTAGCCGATGGCCACAATGGATTCAACTTTCATGTTTTCCGGAATATTTAATAAATCAGCGATATATGCCTGAGCGGTCAGATGGTCATTATGCTTCCGTTCCCTAATTTGTATCCAGCAACTACCAAGACCCAGAGATTCTGCGGTTAACTGAGTCATAATCGATGCGATAGAGGCATCTTCAATCCAGGTATCAGTTTTTACGGCATCCCCACAAACCACAATTCCCATTGGTGCCCATTTTAAAAAGGAAGAACCGTGGGGTTTGGAAAGGGATAGTTTTTTTAATAACTCTTTATCGGTAACGATAATGAACTCCCAGGGATTGATACTTTTGGAAGAAGGTGATCTTAACATGGCCTCGATTAAAAGATCTGCTTTCTCCTTTTCAACTGGTTTTTCAATAAATTTACGTACACTTCTTCGATTTCGGATCAATGAAACAAACATGAGTCCCTTTTTTATTGTTGTGTTCTTAGTAATTCCAAGACAGGTGCTGAAAGAAGATGTTTTGTCATCATTAACCAGCGATTCCCAACCATGGGATCAATGCAATCATCATTCTTAGCCGGGTGCTTTTATAAAAATGAACAATCACTGAAGCGGGTCAATTTTTTATTCTTTTTTATTAGATGTCAACCAAATCTGATTATAGTATTTTATTTTTTATATACCAAGGCACTTTTTGACAAAATGAGTCGGCGCTGGGTAAAAAAGAGAATATATTTAGATGGTTAGATCTCGTTTTAGACGTTACCCTGAATTTTTCAAGCATGGATTGTGGGGGAATAAAAAATTAATGTCACAAAGTTAAATCAGAACGATCTGACGTTGTTATTCTGAGTGGAACCGGTAGCATGAAAAATCCTTGTAGTTAAGGCTGGTTCATTTCTACTGAACTTGGCGAGATTCGGCGACATATGTGCCAGCAGATCATTTGATGGCTCCATGGGCCGTTCCGTTCTATTGTTTGATTAATTAAGTGGGGGCTTATCCTTATGTCGGATGTTGATATTTTACAGCGTTTTATATTTCAAGGAAAAGAAATCAGAGGGGAATTGGTTCGCTTAAAGGAAAGCTATCAGGCATCCATTCAGCGTATCGAATATCCAGTGCAATTTCAAAAGATCTTGGGGGAAGCCCTGTGCGCTGCTACCCTTCTCTCAGCTACTATCAAGTTCTCCGGTAAAATCAGTCTTCAGATACAGGGAGATGGTCCGATGAATCTTCTACTGGTTCAGGCAACCCATGACCAGAAAATCAGAGGAATGTTAAAGTGGAAAGAGCGCCCAACATCTTCCCAATTCAATGACCTGATTGGCAATGCTCAGTTTGCCATTACAATTGACCCTGAAAAAGGCAATAGATATCAAGGTGTTGTTCCTATAGGAGGTGTTCGGCTCAGCCATTGCCTGGAAAACTACTTTGATTTATCCGAACAATTATCAACCCGGATCTGGTTGAGCGCTGACGAAAATACTGCTGCCGGGCTTTTTCTTCAGCAACTTCCTGGTAAAGAAGGTCAGGAATTAAAAACCGATTGGGAGCATATTACTATTCTGGCAGCGTCTATCACCGATGATGAGCTTTTGAATCTGCCCAACGAAACCTTGCTTTATCGTTTGTTCCACGGAGAAGAAGTCCGGCTGTTTGAAGCACAATCAGTCAAATTTAAATGCGTTTGCTCTCGTGAAAAATGTGAAGCGGTTATAATTGGCCTGGGAAGAGAGGAAATCAGACGTATTATCAAAGAGCAAAATTATGTGGACATGAACTGTGAATTTTGTGGTAATACGCACCATTTTGAAAAAAAAGATCTGGAACGGTTGGCTGCCAAGGCAACCAACCCAACTTAAAAAAGGGAGGTATTTTTATTGATTGAGAATGAATGTTAAGATCGATGATGAAAAATGAATTGATCGATCGATGAATGTTTTTCTAAATAGTCTTGAGTTTTGTATCTAATCGATTAAAATAATAAAAGTTTAATGTTTTGGTTAAGATCAAACAACTTGACTGATAATTCAAAAAAACAGATCATTGACAGATTTATAAATAGAGAAGCTTTAAGATTTTACCAGCGGCGAAAAACGTTTCAGTAATATCATGATCGTTTGGGTAATCTATCTGGGAAAAAGAGAGATTTTTAATAAACGAACCTAAATTTTAATTCAGGAAAACAGGATGGATGAACAACAGAAAAACCTTCAGTTGGAAGACTGGATTCAACGTCAAAATCTGGCAGAAACGATGTTGCATATCGTGGGAGAACTTCATCGAACAAAAGGGGTGGATACGTTGATTTATGGTCGTCCCATTATCAACTGCTCCACGATTGATATTATTAAAGCGCACCGTTACGTCCGGCTGATCGAAGATAAAGAGATTTTTATCCGGGACAGTCTTCCATTGCTGAAAGAGGTAGCTGAACTGACACTACCAGCCTGTCGCATCGATCTTGGGCTTATGACAAAGGAATATGTTGATTCCGGTGCCGGGAAACCGGTGGGAGATTTTGTTCGTGATAAGTTAAAAAATGTTATTGGTAAGGAAAACCCTAATTCTAATGGCCCACAGAATATTGTTTTATATGGATTTGGTCGCATTGGAAGACTGCTGGCGCGTCTTTTTATCGAACAAACCGGTGGGGGTAGTAAATTACGATTACGAGCCGTTGTAGTTCGAAAAAGAAAAGGGGATAGCATTGAAAAACGGGCCAGTCTCCTGAGGCTGGACTCGGTTCATGGTCAATTCGACGGTTCAATCATTGTAAATGAAGAGGATAACTCCATTATTGCCAACGGGAATTATATTAAATTTATCTATGCTGATAATCCTGATGAAATAGACTATGAACAATATGGCATTAAAGACGCTATCCTGGTCGATAATACCGGGGTATGGCGTAATGAAGAGGATTTAGGGCAACATCTTAAATCCAAAGGAATTGGCAAAGTACTGCTAACAGCCCCCGGAAAGGGATCGATTAAAAACATTGTTTATGGAATCAATAATCAGGAGGTATCTCCTGACGATAATATTTTATCAGCCGCCAGTTGTACGACGAATGCTATTGTTCCGGTACTAAAAGCAGTCAATGACAGGTTTGGTATTGATAATGGTCATTTAGAGACCATCCATGCGTATACCAACGATCAAAATCTGCTGGATAATTTCCATAAAGGTGATCGTCGTGGTCGTAGTGGCCCATTAAACATGGTGTTAACCAATACCGGCGCCGCCAACGCTGTAGCCAAAGCCGTCCCGGAGTTAGCTGGAAAACTGACTGCCCATGCTATTCGAGTACCGACGCCTAATGTCTCTATGGCTATCTTAAGCCTGAATTTTACCAAAAGTACAACAAAAGAGGAGTTAAACGAATTCTTGCGTCGGAAAGCCCTCCATTCGGAGATGCAGGATCAGATTGATTATACTAACTCCACCGAACTGGTATCTACCGATGTTGTTGGTTCACGATTTGCTTGTGTGGTAGATTCTGAAGTGACGATTGTTGAAGATAAGCGCTGCGTGTTATATGTCTGGTATGATAATGAATTCGGATACAGCTGTCAGGTGGTTCGATTAGTAGAGCAAATGGCCGGAATTCATGTCGATGTTTATCCTAACTAATCCCATCAATAGCATTGCGAGAAAGTCGTATATTTTACTCGTAATGCTTTTATTGTTGCTTTAAAAATGTGGGGACGTTGGTGTAATAGGCAAACATATGCTGAGGAAATATTGTTGCGTAAGGATAGTTGGCGTACTATAATGCCGAGGGCCGCTTAAATTGCAATTTCTCCATAACACGCAGCTTTCATAAAGAAAATTAGGATATTAAAATGGAAAAGGATGTTCTGCTGGTACAAAAAGAGGGACATATTTGTACCTTGGTATTAAATCGACCTGAAAAACGTAATTCTCTTTCACCGGAATTGTTAAAAAAGCTCACTGCGACCTTAAACGAACTGTCAGCGGACGGTACGACTCGAACAGTGGTTATTCGAGGATCAGGGGATACGTCTTTTTGTGCAGGGTATGATTTAAATCTTCTACCCACAGGAGAAGAAACTGAAGATGAGAAAAACAGGGAGGGGATCAATCCCTTTGAAATTGCGATGAAAACCATTGTTTCCTTTCCTTATCCCGTTATTGCTATGATGAATGGCTATGCCTTTGGCGGCGGATGTGATTTGGCTGTTTCATGTGACATTCGGATAGGTGCCAACAATATTTGCATAGGGATGGTGCCGGCAAAACTGGGAGTAGTGTATTCAGCCAGTGGTTTAAAACGTTTCATTCGGGTCATTGGTCAAGGAAGAACCCGAGAGCTGTTTTTTACCGGGCGCCAATATCAGGCCCCTTTTCTCAAGGAGATTGGTTTTTTAAATTACATGCTTCCAGCGCAGGAACTTGAATCGTTTACCTATAGCATGGCAAAGGAGATTTCCGAAAACGCACCTTTATCCTTAACCGGTACCAAAAGGGTTTTGGAACTGATCAGCCAATCGGAAATCATGACAGAGAAGGATTTAAAAGAAGCAGAAGAGATCGCAACCCGGTCTTTTTTGAGCGAAGATCTAAAGGAAGGACAAACTGCCTTTTTTGAAAAGAGAAAGCCGGTTTTTAAAGGGAAATAGGATGATAAATCTGTTAAAACGAATCAATCAGGAGATAAAATGACCATAAAGTTTTTAAGGAACAAAGTCCTTGAAGTGGAACCGCAGGCAGATGGGAATCTGGCGGTTTCATGGAGACTAACAGACGATCTGTTAAAAATGAATGTTCAATTGCTGGTCCAGATTCCAGAAATGGAGATTATCGAGGCGGACGCTGTCGTCAGCAGATTTCCACCGCAGGGATGCTTGAATGCATCGGAATTGATTAAAAAAACCGAAGGGATCAATATTGGATCAGGACTCAGAAAAATCATCAACGGATTACTGGGAGGTTCCGACGGTTGTTCTTTGCTGGTGGATGCCGTACTGGAATCATCCAATGCTGTTATTTTACATTTTACCCGTCCGGGCATTGAAATTATGGAAGCTGTGACTGATCCGGAAGACAGACAAAAAGGGTTTCAAGCCATGCTTCAAGCGAATCCGAGATTGGTCCGCAGTTGCATTTCATTTCAAGACGACAGTCCCCTGCTGAAGGGATTGGACTTAACGGGAGATTAGGATGATTACTTTTAATAGAAGTCAGATCATAGGGGCCGAATTTGTGGATGAAAACATTGTCCGGTTTAATGGGATTCAAGAGGATCATATCTATGGCATGGAAATCCAGATGGATGTGAGAATTGCCGATGGTGAAATTTTAAAAATCTCAGGTGAGATGAAACGTTACACTAATAAAGTCTGCCCCCAGGCGGTTCCGGTTTTGCAGACTGCGGTGGGTCTTTCCTTGCGGGAAAATGGTTGGGATGCCACAGTCATGCGGGAAATCGGACGAAAAGGATGCGAACATTTTGCTGAAATTATTATCGAGTGCGGGCGATCACTGAATCAGGCGGTTTTGTCCAAGGAACTACATGATGCGTTGTCAGCTGATCCAACGCTGGATCAAAAACAGTTTATTGAAAAATGGACAGCTGAGCATCAATAAAAAGTGAGGAAAATAAGATGAAAATAGATCTGCACGTACATACTGCTCCGAGATCTAAATGCAGTAACATCGATCCGGCAGAATTGGTTCAAGAAGCAAAAAAAATCGGCCTGGATGGAATATGTCTAACGGAACACCAGGTTTTATGGTCAAAGGAAGAGATTGAAACACTAGCCAATGACGAAGGGATCAAATTTTTTAGAGGCAATGAAATCACCACCGCTCAGGGAGATGTTCTGGTTTTTGGACTGGAAAAGGATATCCAGGGGGTTGTCACCATCCAGGAATTGAAAAAGGATGTTGAAGATGCAGGGGCGTTTGCGATTTTGGCACATCCCTATCGTGGTTTCAAAGTATTCGGCATATCCGATCTGAAAATGAGTGTAGATCAGGCAGCTAAAAAAAAGGCTTTGGGATTTGTGGATGCCATTGAAATTGTAAACGGGAAGGTAACCGCACAGGATAATGAGATGGCGGGAAAAGTGGCAAAACAGATAGGATTACATGGAACGGCCGGCAGTGATGCACATAATATTGATGACATCGGCAAGTGTGTGACAATTTTTAAAAAAGACATCCAAAATGAAGTCGAACTGGTGGATGAATTACGCGCTGGCCGGTTTAGCTTGGGATCGCTTCGATAAAGTATGTTCTTGGGAGATTCTTTAAGGACAAATTCCCAAGAATAACAAAGGTTACTGCTAATGATTTTATTTGTTTTGGGTTAAAAACAGAAATTTCAGGAATGTAGAAAATACGGTATAATCCTTAACCTTACATTTTACCCCCGCTCCCAGAATTTTTTGATCGGGTTATAGTTGCCATCATTCAAGTATTCAGTGATAGCTGAGATAAAATATGAAGCTCGGTTTTTGCTGCAAAAGTATCTCTATTGAAATTTTGTATTTGCACCTTTCTAGTTCAAAAATCGACACTGTTTTGGCTCTGGACCCAAACTAAAATAGCAAATAGAATAAAGAATCAAAGTGCTTGTTGTATAAAAGATCCAATTTTTCATTATGTTATTCGTCTTTTTGTCTCCGAACACAGCTCAATGTTTTTGTTGGCTTCTTCCTGATTGTTTTTAAAAGATACTAAATTTCAATACAATGCAAAATTATAAATTTAGTATTTGAGCTATATTTTCACCCAATACCAAATTTGCAATATCAGGAGTTTTTGCGACTTTTAAAATTGTTTCTTTTGACAACTGAATGTCTCCATATGGACTGTCCACTCCAAAAATACATTTATGAGGGATTTCATTGATAACAGTGCTCAATACAAGGGTTGAATAGGATGCTGACGTATCTATATAAAGATTTGATATTTCTTTACCAAGTCTCATGGTATCAAGCCAGTTATAACCGCCTAGATGGCCCAAAATTACGTTTATTTCAGGATATTTCACCGCTAATAAGGCTATTTCTTTGATATCATTAAGCATCAATGGGTAAAATGTGTGAATCCAAATAGGCAGTCTACCAAATTCTATGGATGCTTTAAAAGCGTTTTCCAGAAGATACACCTGGCCGGTGCTTAGAGTAAACTCACCCATTCCAGCCAGACTGTTTTTATAAATAAATTCTTCAACAAAATTCATGGTTGCATTAAGATCAAGATCCAACGGCACAGCACCAAATCCCACAAATCGATTTGGATACTGCTGAAT
Source organism: bacterium (assembly GCA_041556995.1). GTDB lineage: Bacteria > SAR324 > SAR324 > XYD2-FULL-50-16 > XYD2-FULL-50-16 > JAHJTV01. Next base: position 30,303 of record JBFFHJ010000013.1, read on the forward strand.
CGCTTGCAGTAGTTCCTGAATCGCTTTTTTCCTGGCTTCCACCAAAGACCCTTTTCTTCCCGCCAGCAAATCGTGGAGATATGAAATTGCTTCACTGATTTCCTGAGCATTATTTGCTGTTTCAGGGTGCACGGTGGTTGAAAATAAAATAGTCTTATCAATTTTTGCTTGATCCATCGAAGCTATATGCGCTTCAACGGGAAATGTAACATGTGAATGTCCGTCAATAATCATCTTTTTCTCCTGTTTGATTTGTACTTTTTAAAAACCAAAATTATAATACAACACGAAGAAAAAGAAAGTATGCACTAATTTGATATATACTTACAAAAAGGATAGTTAAAATGCACAAAAAGATATGTCTTGTCACTCATAGGGAGCCTTTTGAATATACTCTTTCCATTATCAGCGGAAAATGGAAATTGAAAATCATCTATGTTTTGGCTTGTCTCGGAATTGCACGATACGGAGTTTTAAAAAAGAACATCGATGGTATCACGCATAAAATGTTAAGTTCACAGCTTAAAGAACTGGAATCAAAAAAGGTTGTTTTAAGAACGGAGTACCCTCAGATCCCCCCCAAAGTAGAGTATTCACTAACAGAAAAAGGTAGAAGCTTAATTCCAATTATTATCTCCATGTGTGATTGGGGCGAACACAATTGTTAATTGTAGGACTGTATTACATTTGAATTCTCTGCCAAAAAAGCGTCCCGGTAGGAACGCCCGGACAGATCCCCACATGAAGTCTCCCCTCACGGGGCTCCTCGGTTGTACTCGCTTCCGTATAATAAAACAAGATTAATAAGCAACAACATGGCAACGCTTCTTTTTGGTTATTCGCGGTTTCAAAATTGTGTGGTACAATTCCAGGTTACATTTGAAACGTTCCCAGGTGTAACTTTTTCTCTGACTTCGACGATTGAGAGTTGCCTCGTACTCCATAATAATTATAATGACCGCGAAGCTTGGAATTGATTACCTGAAAGAACTTCCTCTCCGGCAAGTGTCGATTGAACCGAATCCATTCCGTGATATTCTTTAACTTTGTTCGGATTTTCTTAACCGAACTTCGTCGTTTTATGCAAGCAATTCCTTTGAATCGGAATCCGTATCGATTTAGCCGGCATATGATGAAATATCCAGGTTAGAAATTGATTATAAAAACACTTAAAGGCGCACAAGGCAATATTACAACTGCTGAACGATAGCTTTTCGATAGTTTGCAAGTAAAGGACATATTAAAATATCTTTTCCTGCCCGATCAAATCGGGTGATTCGTTATAAAATTTGGAAAGTTTGATTGCAGCTTTTTGTCGGGTATGGTCGGTCTTCAGCCTTTTGTTGGATTTGTGAAAGCTTTAAATGAGATTATTCCCGCCTTACTAGAAAACCAGTACTGTATGCCAAATAATAGAATACACAATATTCCAATCGTTAAGTAACCAGTCATACCGTCGAGTAAAGAATAAAAAAGTATGAATAAGGAATCCATCTGATTGGTTCTTTCAAAATCATTTTTTACTACAATCCCAATTGGTAATGCTGTGGAAAACGTCACCAAAGCTGTAACTAACGCGTTATTACGTAAAGATTTGATAGGTATATCCCTACGACCATAAGAAAAACTGAGCCTTCGTCCCATATAAATACTCGCGCCAGTACCTAAAACAAGAGTACCGATAGGAAGACCCATTAAAAACGCGATCGAAATGGCACAAAGGAAAAGATAATAAACAAAAGTTATTCTTAGATCTACTAAATAAAAATTTTCTACCCACTTTCTTAAAAAAAACACATCAAGCAATGTCCCGATTATTAAACCTGAAATTGCGGATATTTTGACAACAATTAAGGAGATCTCTTCAAAATATATATGTAGTGTCACCGATACCCACCAAAAAATTACAAACGTAATCAATGGACATGTAATTCCAATAAGAAAATTAATAATGATGTACTCAATTTTTTTCATATTTTAGTTAAACATTTGTTAGAAAAAATTAAAACCTCTTGTTAAGTTTAAGCTTCAATATTGTATCTGTTTCATTTATGTAGAATATTTTTGATTCTCCAATTTCTGATTCCAAATAGTATCGATACCCATTTTTTGAATTTTTTCCAGATGATCCTGTGTATGAACCATTCAATATTGATCCGTCTTTGCATTTTTCAGATAACTCAACTTCGTATTGTTTATTTTTGAAAGCATCAACTGAATGCAAAGAATCCATTGCAATGATAAATTTTTCGGGTGGCAAAGGTAATTCAATGTTATTTATCTTTGTAAAAATGTCAGACTGTATAATTTCCTTGTTTTGTCTTGAAGATTTGCGTTCTACAACCGATGAGGATTCGGAATACAATCGGGAAGACCAAATCGGAATGCCTTGATATACCTTTTTCACACAAGCGATCTATTGCTCCAAGCATCAGGCCAAGTTCCCCTCAATTTAATGAGTCAAACGAAGACCTGACCCCTCAGCACAATTTAATGAGTCAAACGAAGACCTGACCCCTCAGCACCCCTCAGCATTTGTTCCACATATCTATCTCTTATACATACAATCATGGCGACCTCGTGTCGCCCCGAAAACCAGTTTCAGCGTGCGCATATGCGCTCCGTTGTAAACACATGTTCGCTGAATATGAAGCTTAGACTACTTCTATGTGAAGCTTTTTCCCTAAAGCTTTTACAAAACTTTCAAGTGTTGACAATTTTATGTCATTTGAATGGTTTTCAATACGTGATATTGCAGATTTTTTTGTATTTAGTCTTTCAGCAAGCTGTTCCTGCGTTAAACCAACTTCCTCGTGAGCCATTTTTAAAATGACACCAATTTTAAATTCTTCATACCCAACATCATAGTTTTTTGCAAACTCTGGATCACGAGCTTTACTTTTTTTGATATATTTTTTAAGGTCACTCATTTTCTACTCCTCTTTTTCGATCTAAAGTATTCTTGTTTACGTCTTTCAGCGATTTTAATTGCTTGTCGAGGTGTTTTCCGTGACTTTTTTTGAAATGCATGGTTTAAAACAATGAGCTGGGAGCCATCAAAAAAGCCAAGTAATCTGAAAATATATGATCCCAAAACAATCCTTACTTCCCAAATATCTTCAGTATCTATCAATTTCTTTAGATATTTCGTTGGAACAGAAGGTAATTCTTCAATAAGTTATAGCACCCAAGTTACCTTCTGCGATTGCTTTGATGTCAAAGAATCCAAGAACTCTTCAACAGGGCTTTTACCCGATTCAGTCTTGTAAAAATCAATTTTTCTCATATAGTAAAGTTAACGTGCACGTTAACTTTACTATATGATTCTATTGCAAACGACAGCGAACACTGGCATAATCGGCGTTTTTTGTGATGCGAAGCGGCGCAAAAAACGCCCGCGTTAATGCGTTTGTCAGAAATCTTATTCAATTAATCTGAACAAAATCAAGTGCGTATTCATTTTCGTTTAACCGAGCCTCAATAAGCCTGATTGGAGTGCCAAGCTTTAATATTCCAGCTGTTATCCCCCTATTGGTTCTACAGGATAGATTGTGGCTTCGCACAATCTATCCTTATTGGATTTATTTGTTTATCAAACATAATCGGATTTATTTTTTTAGTCGTTTTCCCATCCCTAAAACATTATCGTCTGAAAATCCGATCCGTTCATAGAATTCGAGCACTTTTTTATTAGTGCTTCGTATTTGAATATTTATTTTTGGACATCCAAGGTTTATCAATTTCTCTTCCGCCACGGCCATGATTTTCCGGCCAAATCCGTTATTCTGAGTATCCGGATCAACGGCCAGATAATTTACCCATCCTCGATGGCCATCGTAGCCTGCCATAGCAGAGGCTACAACCCTGTTATCTAAAATACCAACCAGAAACAGATCGGGTTGAAACGCCATTTTTAATTGGATATCGTATTTTGGATTGTTTTGGGGAACCAGTAGGTTGCATTTGTTCCATAACTCGATTATTTGTTGTTCGTCTGAGTTCTGGTAAGTTCTGATAATTATGTCTGTTGAAGTCATTAGATATATCTCCTTGTTTTGATAGTTTATTGGCCAGATTTTTTTCCAACCATTTCTGTGATATTTACTTTAAAAACAGTGGTTTTATTCAACATGGATGTTTCATATTCCCACTTCTTGTTTGAATATTGATTCATAATGTTATTCAGTGCTTTCGTTTTTTTATCAATATCTTCAATAAATTCGACTTCACCAAAGCCGATGATGCTGGAATATTCCATTCCCCAATTGCATGCGTTATCTCCTTTCACCAAATGGTGTTTGATATCGAATTCAAAACAGATATGGGGATTGTTTTTCAGGATATCAATCTTTTTCCCTTCTTTGGCGGAATGAAAATATAATGTGTTATTATCATAGCCGAAAGAAAGTGGTACTACATACGGACGATCTCGATAAGACATAGCCAAACGACAGGTATCAGAATTCCTGATGATAGTTTTCAGTTCGTTTGAGTCAGTAATTTGTTTTTCTTTTCGTCTCATTGGGACCTCTTTTTTATAATGTTGATTGTCTGCAAAAAGCAGGATGAAGGGAGGGGAACCCCCCATTAACAGAAAACATGCGACCATAAAAACAGGACAAGTGTTTTCCAGTTAAATGATTTTGATAAAATGGAGTGACGTTTAACGGATATATTTTTGTATTGCGGTGTGGGTTTTTGGCATATCGGCGGGTTTGACTTCCATGGTGATGGTGGATGTGTATCCTTTGTTTTTCAGGATGGAAAGAATTCTGGGGTAATCGACAACACCATCTCCCAACGGTAGGTGGAGATCGTCTTGCACGCCGGTTCCACCCAGGTTGTCATGAACATGTACATGTCCAATTTTATCAAATAGATGCTCCATAAAACCAAAGGAAGTGTTTTCTTTTGAAAGTAGTTGTCCGTGACCGATATCCATTGTCATTTTGAGACCTGGAATTCTTTTAAAATATTCAGCGAAGCTTTCTTGTTTTGCAGTTAGATTTTCCAGACATAATGTGAGATTATTCTGCTCGGCGCACTCAACCAGTTCGGACAACATCGAGAGTTTTTCGGTAATTAACTCTTCTGAGGCCCATCTTTTGTCCATCCAGAAGTGCATGGTTCCTTTGCGGATATCGAGTTTTTGTGATAATTCGATCAGTTTTTTCATTTTTGGAAGAAATCTTTCTCTGAGATTCTTTGTATCAGCTGGATTGCCTTCATTGGGATAATGAGCCAGGTAGTATATACCGTAGGTTTTCTTGAGTTTCAATAACTCATCCAGTTGTTTTTCAATTTTGTCAAAATTATCGACATTGATTTCTGCGTAGGGATACCCTAACTCTCCGACCATCTTAATCTCTTTGATAGTATGAGCCCTGCCGCCAATGATCGCCATGTTACCGTACTCCATGTAAGGCTGTTGGTTTGATTAAATTTAGTTTGGCCGACATCTTAGTTATTTTATTTGATTAATCTCCAATTCTACATGTATTTTGATATTTTGAAGACTTGTTTTGCTTTATAATCGGTAGTTACCGCCTTTTATGAAATGTATTATACTTAGCCGAACCAAATTAGTCTACTTTGCCCTTAGCAGGTTTGTATTCAACTTGAAAATTATCGATGAAGTGACTATACTGCCATCCAAATTATGTTATAATTTCTAATAGATGCAGTAGGATGAGGTGTTTAATGATTTGTTTGTTGTTAATGTGAATAGGCCCATTGTTTGTTGGGCAATGACTTCGCGAACAAAAGAGGAAAAATGGTTAGGGCAAAAATTAAAAGAATGGTTTTGATTTTGGTTGGGATTATCGGACTATCCTCTTTGGGATCAACATTTTTCTTTTTATATAGTCTGGGTGAAGTTAAGGTCTTATTGGCCCATAATATCAATCGATTGATTTTCAAACAGGCTGAAAGGCAGATAAGCGATGCTTCCCGCGTGATTGCTGAAGCATTGATGCGACAGATTGAAAGATCCGAAGGCGATGAAGTGGAGGAAATCATTCGGCAAAATATCAATCCTATCCGGTTCGGTAACAGTGAAGAGGAGTATTTTATCGTTATCAATAAAAATGGAACCATTATCGCGGCTCCCGGCAAATCACATCTGATTGGGAAGAAAAATGACCAGTTACATAAAAACAACAACGACGATATTCTCAGAAGGCTGATTGAGGAAGCCGAAAAGGGTGGTGGTTTTGTTTTTCATACTACCGATGATTTAGAAAATACCATTATCATCGATGGGATTAGTTATGCAGCACCCATTGGTGATTCCAATTATCTTATTGAGACCAATTTATATCTGGATGATGTCAGGAAACAACAACTGGCCATTACCGAAATTGTAGCGCAAAAAACCTGGGTTTTTTTCGGTATTATTATCGGGTTTAATATTGTTGTCGTTTTGCTGATTCTTCCGCTTTGTCTTATTATTATCAGAAAAATTATCGTATTGGAAAACTCCAATATCAAGCATATGTATGATTTAAGAGAAGCTAACGTCAAATTGATTTCAGAGATCGTTGATCGTAAAAAAGCCCAGGAGGATGCAGCCATTGCCAATCAATATAAAAGTGAATTTTTGGCCAACATGAGTCATGAAATTCGCACTCCCATGAATGCGATACTTGGATTTACGGAAATTTTGGGGGAACAGATCAGTAAAAAACAACATAAAGATTATTTAGATTCTATTAATTCCAGCGGTAAATCTTTATTAATGTTGATCAACGATATATTAGACCTGTCCAAAGTTGAAGCCGGTAAAATTGAGTTACAATATGAGGCCTTTAATCCTCGTGTTGTTTTCAAAGAGATGCGGCAGATTTTTTCTCAAAAAATCAGTGGGAAAGGTCTTACATTTGAAGAAAATTTAAGCCACGATTTTCCGGCTGCTATCGTGCTGGACGAAACACGCTTTCGTCAAATTCTATTAAACCTGATAGGTAACGCTGTGAAATTTACTGATTCTGGCTATGTTCGGTTGTCAGCTTACTATCATTACGCTGATGCCAATAATCCCATCTCGGAATTCGGTTTTTCAATAGAAGATACAGGAATCGGCATTCCACAGGATCAACAGGAGTTGATTTTTGATGCCTTTAAACAAAAAAGAGGACAAAACAGCGCTCAATACGGGGGAACAGGCCTTGGACTGGCTATATGCAAAAGCCTGGCTGAAATGATGGGTGGGAAAATTCTTCTTGAGAGTCAGCTTGGCTCAGGCAGCCGGTTTACGGTAGTAATAAAGAATGTTGAAGCTACTGAAAACCCAATAAAAAAAGAAACTGATGAAGGCATTGATGTCAATTTATTGTCCTTTAAAAAGGGTTCTATCCTTGTAGCGGATGACGATGAACTCAATCGAAAATTAACCAGGGATTATTTAAAAGAATATGAATTTCAGATTTTTATGGCCCAAAACGGCGCCGAAGCGATTGAGCTGGCAGAGAAACATAAACCGGATCTCATTTTAATGGATGTTAAAATGCCGGTCATGGACGGTAATGAAGCTGTCCGGATTATAAAAAATACTGATCTGCTCAGTAAAATTCCAGTGTTGGCGGTGACTGCTTCTGCTATGAAAGACGAAAAAGAACAAATGTTATCAAAGTTTGACGGCATAATTTTCAAGCCGGTCAGCAAATCGCAACTGCTCAAAGTATTAGCGGAAAATCTGCCGCATCTGGTGGTTGAGACACTTGAAAAAGATAAAATTTGTCAAAACAAACCATTGGAAAACCAGTCAAAACCAACTGAAATCGGCAATAAAGATAAACTTTTAAAACTGTTGGACATACTGGAAAAGGAACATCGGAAAACCTGGGAGGAGATAAAAGAAACCATGACCATTAATGATCTGGAGGACTTTGCCAAAAAAATGAAGGAACTTGGACAATCTTACCAACATGAAGATCTGGTCCAATTTGGTGTAAAGTTATATTCCCAGGCAGTGATGTTTGATGTGAAATCCATGATTCATACCTTGAAACGTTTTCCGGCTATTCTGGATAATATTCGAAAGACTGTATTGGTTTGATGGGTGTCTGATATTTAATGGCTTTTATTTGTTGGCTAATCTTTTGGCGGCCACAGTGGTCTCAATATCATTTACTCAAGGAAAACTGTTTAATTAGATTGCATAAAGGTCATCTATATCAGGTTGTTTATATAACCAAGATAATGTTAAATGATGTTGGTTGTTGCTTCAATCGGCATCTGTTACTCAGGATGACAGCATGTATCAGCACGACTGATGCAGAAACCACCTAACCACTAACCCCTGATATCGGAGGTGTGAGATGGAAACAAATCGGGAAACAGCACCACGAGTTTTGATTGTTGATGATAATCCCAAAAATATTCAGGTTTTGGGTACTATATTAAAAAACAATGATTATCTGGTTAATGTGGCCATGGATGGTTTACAGGCACTAACTGTGGCCGATAAAACTGACCCGGATATTATATTGCTGGATGTAATGATGCCCAACCTGGATGGTTTTGAGACGTGTAAAAAACTGAAAACGCAGGAAAAAACCAAAGATATCCCGGTCATTTTTCTAACAGCGAAAACAGAATCACAAGATATAGTCACCGGTTTTGAAGTCGGTGCTGTGGATTACCTGACAAAACCATTTAATTCGATTGAATTGTTAGCGCGGGTAAAAACACATTTGGAGTTAAAATTCAATCGTGAGATCATTGAACAAAGGAATAATGAATACAAAGAATTGCTACATATTCTTTGTCATGATTTAATTAATCCGTTTTATAGTCTTTCTGGTTTTTTGGACTTAATTCTTGATGATCCAAAGAAATTGAACGAGTATGCCGAATTTATGAAATCATCTATTGAAAGCGGCTTGGAAATCATTGATCTGGTAAGAAAAATGAGGGTATTGGAGGATAAAAATGCCTTGGAAATTATGACGTTTAATCTGAAAAAGATGATGGAAGAATCCATGGCCATGTTTTTTCAAAAAGCCGGTCAGAAGAATGTTAAGATTGATCTGGATGTAGATGAAAGCATTAATGTAAAAGTGGACAGAACGTCATTTGTCAATTCGGTAATCAACAACCTTCTGTCCAATGCCATCAAGTTTTCCTTCCCGGACTCAAAAATTGATGTCAAGGCTGTCAAAGACGGCCAAAAGGTGAACCTATCCATAAAAGACCATGGTATAGGTATTCCAGAGGGCCTATTGAATAATCTGTTTGATGTCCGTAAAACTACCAGTCGACGAGGAACCCAGGGTGAAACCGGAACCGGCTTTGGGATGCCGTTGGTGAAAAAGTTTGTTGATGCTTATGGCGGTACTATAAATGTCCGATCCAGATCGGATAAAACAGACTTGACGAATCACGGTACAGAAGTATACCTGGTTTTGGAAAAAGGCTGACAATTTTCTGTATTTAATAATCGCTTTTTCAGTCCCGTATTATGAACTGACTCAGTTTTTCCTGGTCAATGCAGTCTAGCGATTGGCCATTTTGATGATAGCCTTAAAAGAAATCTTAGGTTTTACGCAATGCCTTCACACTATTCCTTGCTTTTGACCCTGTGAGATTCTTCGTTGTAACTTTACAGGATGACAGGAAATTTGCTTACTGGCCAACCAGGAATTCGTGGTCATTGGGGTAGGATTAAAAACCTGAAATGTGGGAGCGAAGAAACAACCAATTTTTAACTTTCATCATCTTTATAACTTTTTACTTTGTTTTGAATATGTCTAAAGCTTTTTTTTCGGCTCGAGTTTTTACGGGATCAGGAGATCACCCTTGGGCGGAAGCTGTACTGATTGAGGGGAATGTAATTGCAGCTGTTGGTTCCAACGATCATGTGCGGCAAAAATGCAATGAAAATACAGTATATTATGACCTGCCTGGGAGATTTATCACACCCGGTCTTGTTGATTCCCATTGTCATTTATTGAGTGTGGGACAAACCTTGAGAATGGTGAATTTAAGGGACCTGGACTCTCTTGAAGCTTGCCTGCATGTCATATCCCAAGCTGTTGAAAATGCAAAACCGGGACAATGGATTGTGGGTCGGTGTTGGAATCACCATTATTGGCGTGAAAAACGGGAGCCAAACAGGCACGATCTGGATAAAATCGCCCCCAATAATCCGATTGTTATGATACGGGTGTGCGAACATGTTTGTTGGGTTAACTCAAAAGCCCTGGAAATTGCCAGGATTACAGCGGATACACCTGATCCGGCAGGTGGTCAAATCGACCGTGAGCCCGGTGATTACTCACCTTCCGGTATTATCAGGGAAACAAGGGATATACTGGAAAGATATATTCCAGAACCCGCACCGGACGAACAAAAACAGGCCATGTTGGATGCCCAGGAATTATTTTTAAAAAACGGCATTACCTGCGTTCATACCTGTGAAAGCTTGAAAGAATATGAAGTTGTGGCCGCAGTTGAAAAGGAAGGGAATCTGAAAATGCGGATTTATCATCTGTTACCTCCTGATGATCTTGCTGAATTTGACCGTCGTTTTTTCTCTAATCAAATCGACAACCCAAAACTTTGGCACGGCCATACAAAACTATTTGCCGATGGTTCACTGGGGGCATGTACAGCCCATCTTCACCAACCTTATATCGGATCGAAAACCAATGTGGGGATTGCCTGTCAAACACCCGAACAATTATTGGAAAACATTGAGTTTTCCTATCGTATGGGCAGAAGTGTGGCCATCCATGCCATCGGTGATAAAGCTCTGACTGAGTCCATCAATGCTATTTCAAAAGCTCGTCAGCGTGTTCCGGGAGATCGTAGGGATCGTATTGAGCATATGATGCTGTATCAATCGGAAGACCTGGATCGTGTCAAGGAATTAAACCTGACAGCGTCAATTCAACCAATATTCGTATCAACCGATTGGAAAGTAGCTAAGCAGCTGTGGGGCGAAAATCGTTGTTGGAATGCCCATGCCTGGCGATCTATTGAAAATGCCGGTATTCCCACGATTTTTGGTTCGGATGCGCCGATCGAGCCGGTCAATCCGCTGTTGGGTATTCAGGCTGCTATGACCCGACAGGACCAACACGGTCAACCTGCTTCAGGTTGGCATCCTGAGCAAAAGTTAACTCTGGAAGCTGCATTGATGGGCTTCTTTAAAAATGCTGCGTGGATTTCCAATAGTGAAGACAAATTCGGAGCAATAGTACCGGGCAAGTGGGCAGATTTAAGCATTTTTGATCAAGATCTGACTACCGTCCCTGTTCATGGTATTAAAGATGTTAAAGTAGAAATGACTATCGTGGATGGGGAAATTGTTTATCAAAAATAATGTTGTATAAATAGAAACTTAAGCATAAATATATCATCGGATAATTTGGAAACGGTTGATCGGCTAAAAATGTTACCTCCTAACCACAGATTACACTGATATCACAGATCTAGTTATGCTAATAGAACCATCCCAGATAGATAGTTTCCTTCTGAACGATGATGTCATCAGACTAACCGAATGTTGCACAACTTAGGGTCGGCTCAAAAATGAATTCACATTCTGTTTGCAAAATGTCCAGTGTTTTTAGGACGTTTGCAAACAGATTATGTGAAGTTATTTTTTTACAATCCCTTATTTCCTTATACCCTGTCTCCAGCCAAGATCTTTTAACGCTCGATAAGCATACCATTGTACATACCAACTATCCGAGGTCTTGAGTGTATGAAGCACCGGTTGGATAGCTTTGCTGTTACCCCATTTCCCTAAAACAAACAAGGCCTGGCAGATGACATTAATATTTGTTTCATCCAACATTCGTAAAATCTGGCTAAAGCTGTCGGGATGTTTACTGAAACGGTATGCCTTGGCCAGCCAATACTTTTCCGCAGTATTGGTGGCAGTTCCGATGGTACTGGCATCAAGGAACTTTCTGACATCCAGCTTTTCCTCATAAATTTTGCGAAATGCCACAACGTGTTCCTGCCATTGATCGGAAGCCAGGCGGTGTTTAATGGTTTTATTTTTATTGTTAATTCGCTGAAACCGGTAAATCGGCATTAACAGAGCCACAATAATGATAACACAGCAAATGGGTGTCACAAATTCAACATGCCGTTTGGAAAGAAAAATTCCGGTTAACCAGAAGAAGATACGATAAAGAATAAGATAGAAGAGAATAGGGGACGTTAAAATCAGGGAGAAGAATATGAAATATCTGAATATCTGGTGTTTATCGATTTTCCCGGAGAACTCATGCAACATTTTTTCTGGATTGGCTAAAAAGGTGTCTGTTTTGTTCTCCAGTATCTTGTTTTTTTGATGCATGAATACAAGGTGGTTTTTTTTTCGAATAATCTCCAAATCATAGTACGGTGTTTCATTTAATGGAATAATGTCATTTGCCAGAAGTGCTTGTTTGATGGATCGAATTTCTGGGTGATCAGAAACTTCTTGAATATTGCAGGTTTTAAGTGTTTTCAGGTTAAAGGGTTTGATCACTTCGGCTGGATAAAGGGTATATCCATAATAAAAATCATTTAAATGGTTGCCAATGGGATTTGAAAACATAAGAGTGTCTCGGATGTCGAGAAATGTCTGATTCCCCAGTAATGACAACCAGAGAATCGTCGGCAGAGTTAATAACAAACCGTGGATAATTCTGTTTTTTGTCAGAATTTTTGTTGGTTCTGTTGTTTTTGATGATGATCCGATTGTTGCAACGAAGAAAATAACAGGTGGCAGAATAAATATATAAAAGCTGGCCCACAGGTTAAAACCATCAATATTTATAGCTATCAGGGCAACTATCCAAATAACCAGAAACTGAGCCAGGATTGACAATCTTTTGGAAAACCGTCCTACCCAAAGTCTGGCCGCTGTCAAACTGAAAATTGTTAAACCACCGCCAATGGTCAGAGTGGAAAAGATTCCGCCTAAAAAAGCTGTTTTTATTGAAAGAAGGCTGCCTAACACCAAGTCATTGGGAATGGCGAGATAACCAGCTTTACTGATTGATAAAATCTTTTGATAGAGAATTTGATTGGAATAAAACAGATGCAGCGTCGATAACAATTGGGACAAACCCAATCCAAAAACAAGTACGCTAAAATAATGAAACCTTTTCCTGCTTTTTTTCATTAACCGCCCAACTGTTTGTTAGTTCTTTCAATTTGTATATCTTTATCCCGCAAAAAGAATATGGCAATTGTGTATTCCAGTCAAATCGCCGGTATATCATATCGGATGGCTTATTGCCTGGAAAGCATTGTCCAAATGAGGTTGGGAAAAAACCTGAAATGTGAATTAACAAGTATTGCCAAACATAAACACCCTTCACTTTGCCTGGATAAAAGGTAACTATTCAGCATTACCCTGAACTCTATGTCATTCCCGCAAAGGCACAAAGTCAATAAGCCAGGCTCTGCCGTCTGTCATTCTGTGGAGGGACGATGAAGGATCTCTCTTCCGTATATCGCATGGGTTCCATTGAGACTCTTCAGGTTGCCCAAGGTCCCTATCAGAGGGATAAATAGATCATGTTTTTTAGGGCTGAATAGTTACGAAAAAAGAAAAGTGAAATTAGAACGAAGTTCAATATTGAAAAGTCATTTTATATATGAAAATTGAACAAATAATTAGAGTTATTTCATTGTGTTTACAAAAAAAACATTTCTCCAATACCTTTTAAAATCGTACTTGGAGGGAAATTTTATCCTTCAGTTTGTTTTATCTTCTTGACATAATTGGCTATTACTGAAAAGGATGTGACCTGGTGAAGTGCCGCTATGATTCAAACTTCTGTTTTCTTTTTTTCATCAAGCGATTCATTAGATTGATATATTACCAATTTATTCAGGTTTTGGTTTTTTAAACAATCGTAATTGACATTTTATTCGATATTCATAACTTAAACGGTTCTTTAATAAATACGGCATTTGCGTTTGTAAAAAGGTGATACCGTCAAAAAAGGAGAAAAAATGGTTAAATTTATCAATTTTATCATATGTTTATTCATGTCGTTTGTTTTTACCGTGTCAACGGTTAATCAGGTTATTGCAGTAGATAAAAAAATCAATATTAACACAGCTGATGTGAAAGAATTATGTTTACTAAAACGAATCGGACCCGGATATGCCGATAGAATTATTAAATATCGGGAAAAGAATGGTGATTTTAAAAATCCCGAAGACATCATGAAGGTCAGGGGCGTTGGTAAAAAGACATACGAGGTCAATAAAGAGGTCATCATCGTGGCAGAAGAAATTGCAGAACCACCAAAAACCGAATAAATATTAACAATCAATGTTACATCTGCTTTGAGTACAACAGGATTTTACTATTCTAGCGGCACTTTTAATCGAAGGATGGGAAACCAAACAAAGGAGTGTTTATGGCATTAAAGCTGGATATGTCTGCATATCAGCCTTACAGGCCAATGGGGCAGTCGTGTGAATTAAGAGATATCAAGGAATTTCAGATCAGTTGGCCAAAAATAAAAATGGATGATCAGATGAAAGTTAAAAATTGCAGTCTACGATATATGTCTGCCAAGGATGTGGATGAAGTGATTGAACTTTGGAAAAATGTTTATCCCGAGGTGTATGGTTCAACCCATCAATTTGTTTTTGATCCCAAATGGTATCAAAATGGCAAACTTCTTTTTGCCGAGAATTGGCAAAAAGAAGCAAAGGAAAAACAATATGCCATCATCGTTATGGAAAATCAGGTGGATAATCGATTAATTGGAGTATTATTGATGACCAAATGGGATCAAAATCTTCAGATTGAACTAACCATGGGGGGATTTCACTCTGATTACAGGGAAAAAAATATGTTTTATCCGTTTTTTATCAGTATCCTGGATTTGATTAAAACATCGGAAGTAGAACTCATTACCGTTTTTGCAGAAACATGGCACCATAAATCCCAGGAACTGATGGACCACAACGGTTTTAAAATCTGGGGCATTTTCCCCGGTAACATGATCCGTTGGACCGGTGATCAGAAGTGTTATCGTGCCTGTGAAGTCCATTATTACAAATTCGTTAACGGTGGCGAAAAATATGCTTCACAATTTGATGAATGGCACTTGTCCGAAAGAAGTGAAAAATTGTGGAGAAAAATGGAAGAACTGAATGAATAGAGGAAAAGGCAGGTATTATTATATAAACCGCCGCTCTCTATGCTATTTTACGGATTTTTTTCGAACTGTTTTCGCGCTGTTATGTCCAGGTAAGTACCGCATATGCGAAGCGGTTTGCCGGATTTATCTCGTTCTGTAATTTTTCCCCTGTCCAACACCCATACCAATTGTCCTGATTTATTTCTGATTCGGTGCTCGGTTTCATAATATTCTGTTAAACCGTTCAGATGATCGTTTAAGGCTTTGGTAACGGACGGCATGTCATTTGGGTGAATCAGCTTTTCCCATGCCGTTCGGGTTTGTTCCAGATCGCTGACATGAAAACCTGTCATGTTCATCCATTGTTCGTTAAACAAAACGTTACCGCTTTCAAGCGTCCAATCCCATGTGCCGAGATTTGCGCCGTTAATAGCCAGTGATAATCGCTTCTCGCTTTCACTGACCTCTTCCGAGGCGCGTACAGCGCGAAGGGCTTCACAACAGAATGAAACCAGTATTGAGCCAATTTCCTTATCTTGAGTATTGAACAAGGGTTTTGTTTTGTCGTGTAACGACAACACCCCAATTACAAATCTGTTTTCATCTACCAGGGGATACACCAGTGTTGATTGATATCGATAATTATTCCACCCACTGGTGGTTATTTTTGACTCTTTTGAAATGTCATCAATTAAAACAGGTATTTTTCTGTTTATCGCATTGCCAAAAACGGAATTTTCAGGGAGTGGAAACGGGATAAATTGAGGAGCATGACCGGGATCAAGGACGTGTGCCAGGCGTAATCCTTTTTCATCCGATAGATACAGACTTCCTCCTGTTACCTGCATATGATGGGCAAATTCATCCAGGAGACGTCTGGTAAACTGATCAACCGTGTCACAGGTAGAAAGATTGCGAGTCGTTTCTACAATCCGCCGCAGTCGTTCGTTAAGTTGAGTCAGATTTTTATTAGCCTCGCTCAGTTCTTTTGTTCGACTGATGACCTTTTCCTCCAGGTGTTCTTGATATTCCCTGTTTTCTTTGATTAACCGGGCTCGTTCCAGCACTTTTTCGATGGAGTGCAAAAGGGTTGATAGATCCCCGACCGGTTTGGTCAAGTAATCCCAAGCGCCAAGTCTGACAGCTTTAATAGCGTCGCCCAATTCACCAACACCTGATACAACAATTAACGGCGTTTCGGGAGATTGTGTTTTTATTCGGGATATGACCTCAAATCCATCCATTCCGGGCATCAGCAGGTCCACCAGGACGACATCCGGTTGTTCGGTTACAAAAATCGCCAGTCCGTCAATTCCGTTTTCAGCAGTTAATGCTTTGAATCCGCAATCCGAAAGGTATACATGAAAGCTGCTTCTTATGGCTTCATCATCATCAATCGTTAAGATTGTCTCTTTGTTCATAATTGATATCTTTTTTAATCATCAAACTGTGTATCTCATGACTAAATACACTCATATCCACCACTGGTTTGATACAAATATTATCTGAGACCTGGGGCAATGCAGTTACATCTTCAGCCAGGTCAAACTCGACGGATCCCGTATGAATTATAAACCCCATGCCTGGCCATCTGGAATGTGCTTCGCGAATTAAGTCCATTCCATTCATAACGGGAAGTCGCAAATCGACTATAGCAATATCGATTAATTGCTCTTCCATGATTGACAGTGACTCTTCGGCGCTGCAAGCTGAAAACACAGAAAAACCGGTATCTTCAAAATGTACGTTCAAACTGGTACGAACCGCTTCGTCATCGTCAACAACCAAAACTGTTGTTGTATTCATGAATAAGTGCTCCGTATTATAAGGGGGGTTAACCAGAGACTGTTTTGTTTTCCGAAGTTTTTATAGCAGCCTGGGATGATTACCCGGCACATTATGTAACGGAATCATACCTTGCAAAAAACGAAAAGTCGACAGTTTTTAAACCATAAGGCTCCAGGAGCTGAATTTATGACCGATTTGGTTGTGAATCCGGGAGGAAATGAAAGGGAGTGGTTGAAGAACACATGTGGCTGATTTAAATCAAAAACATAAAAAAACGAAAAAATAACAACAAATAGGAACATTGAAGGTGTGCTTAACCTCTGACAAATAAACCTGTAAAGGATTACAGGAGAAAGATATTGCTTTAACCACACGAGGTATGATAGGAAAAAAATCACCGCAAATACGACGGCTATTTAGCCGTTTAGACTTCAATAAAACGAACAGCATTGATGTGTTTATTGGATTTGACATAAAAATCACCACACAAGGCAAAAATCAAAGGAGAGGGAGATGAAAAAGGGGATGTTCCTCAAATTGCCGATAAACCGTCATATTATTCTTCCCTTGTTGATCATCTGCTTGACTTATTCCTTTACGATAAAGGCAGAAGACCGATATGAATCTGCCATTTTAAAATGGGCACAGTTTTTTCAACCCTCTGCACTTTCTCAAAAGGAGTTAAAGGAGGAATTACAGTGGTTTAAAGATACTGCTGAGCCGTTTCGTGGAAAACAAATTCGATCAACAGCAGAAGATATCAAAACACATTTCTGGGAAAGGGATATTCTTGCAAAAGCGTTTGAAGAAATTACAGGTATTCATGTCGATCATGAAATAATCGGTGAAGGGTCTGTTGTCCAAAGAATCATGGAGCAGCAGAAAAGTGGACGAATTATATATCATATTTATGTGAATGACGCAGATCTGGTGGGGACTCATTTACGGAGTTCGGGTATTGTGTGCCTGACGGATTATATGAAAAGTGAAGGGAAAAAGTATACCAATCCAAGGCTGGATCTGGATGACTTTTTAAATCTCGAATTTGGCCAGGATTACGATGGTAATCAACTTCAACTTCCCGATCAGCAATTCGCCAATCTGTATTGGTTCAGGTACGACTGGTTTACTAACCCGGAAATAAAAAGGAAGTTCAAACGCCAGTATGGATATGATCTGGGCGTACCCATTAATTGGGCCGCTTATGAGGATATCGCCAAATTTTTTACCGGGATGATAATCGATGGAAAAAAAGTATACGGTCACCTTGATTACGGCAAAAGGTCTCCTTCTCTCGGCTGGCGGTTTACAGATGCATGGATGTCTATTGCCGGTGTTGGTGATACGGGGCTTCCAAATGGTTATCCGGTTGATGAATGGGGAATAAGGGTTGATGGGAAAACGCCGGTTGGATCTTCAGTTAGTCGCGGTGGGGCGATCAATAGTCCGGCCGCAGTATATGCATTAACCAAATATATTGAATGGTTAAAAAAATATGCCCCACCGGAAGCAAAAGATTGGAGGTGGGTTGATGCCGGACCAAAAGCGGCACGAGGAGACATCGCCCAACGGATATTTCAATACATCAACTGGTTGTCGATGGATGATTTTAAGACAGCGGGAAGTGCGGTAGTGGGTAAAGATGGACATCCGCTTTGGCGTGTTGCACCTACTCCACATGGTCGATATTGGGATGAAGGAATGAAAGCAGGTTATCAGGATGCTGGCAGCTGGACAATTCCAGTCAATGTAAAAGGACAATTAAGAGCCATGTCATGGCTTTGGGCTCAATTCTGCGTTTCAAAGTCTGTCTCATTAAAAAAATTCCTGCACGGCGGCACACCGGTGAGAAAATCCACGGTTTATTCAAAAACGTTGGATCCGATTAAATATAAATGGGGGGGATTAATTGATTTTTATCGCTCACCCGAAGCAAAAAAATGGACAGACACCGGACCGAATAATCCTCACTATCCCGCTTTATCAGCCGTTTGGTGGCCGAATATCTCCAAAGCCATTAATGGGCAGATCACACCGACCGAAGCCATGAACTCCATTGCCGATGCCCAGGATTTATTGATGAAAAAAATGCGGCTGGCCAAATATACTCCCAGGCTCAATCCTCCAGTCAATCCGGAATACTGGCTCAATCAACCAGGAGCGCCAAAACCGAAACGGTCGAAGCCGAAACCGTTGACCATTTCGTATGATGATCTGGTCAAGCAGTGGAAATGAGACAGGGCAACAGCTATAAATTGAAAAGCTGTATAGATCTGTAGTAGTGGGGCTATGTGGATGTTGTTAAATTAAGAGCCAAGTCTGTTGGTGATTAAAATGAGCTGAAATAAGGGAACTTGTACGACGTAACACAAGATTAACAAACTGGGTACGGTCTGGTTATGTGTCTCCTTATTTCGGTGGACCCAATCAAGGGCTGGATTAAGGCAATTTCAATGAATTTCGGGCGAATCCTTGTAAAAAATTAAGAGCGTTTTCCATAGGACTACCTTCCTGATAGTTGGCTGCGTAAACACTATCATCCAAGAAATAAATCAATATTGAAAAAAAATGGGAATCAGTAATAAGATATTGGGTTTGGTGTTAATTATCTTTGTCTTGTTTACCTTCGGTATTTCAATTGTTATCGGAGTAACCAGTTTTGGAAATCTGACATCAATAACAATCAGTCAGTTGGATCGTATGTCTCGTATTCTATCAACTCGACTAACAGAGATGGAGAAAAACGCTGTTCGGATTGTAAAAAACTTTGAAGACAATGATCGAATATTGGAACATATCAAACGAATTACCAATATGGGACCTTATTTTGCTGTAGATCCAACTTTGATCGGGCAGGAGATCGAAGATCCGGAAAAGATATATATGTTTCAAGCCCAGATGAATCTTATTCCGATTTTGCAATCGTTGCAGCATTTGAATAATCTGAGTTCCATCAGTTTTTATCTGGTTTCCCCCTTCAACATGGTTTCCAAGGCGGAACCCGTTCTGGCCATATATTTAGATGGAGAGTCTGTTTACGTCGGAAGGTTTGATGTAAAAGGGGATTCAAGCCATCGGGTATATTATCATATTCCTGCTAAAGTTTTCCAACCGACACCGCCCGATTATTTTGATATCAGTTCGGTGTATTCTTTATCGCCGAATATGTTTTTCAATGAAAGTGGATTTAAAGTTGTGACAAATCCGCTTGAAAATGAAATTTTACCGGATATTGGAAAGCTCTCCAACGAGCCTGTTTCAAAAATGTTAATCCATAACGGAGTTCCTATTATACGAACATGGTATTCTGTTGTAGCGTTATTGCCGGATCAGGAAAGCTACAGAGAAAAACCAGCTGTTACAGGTGTTATCGTAGTTGAGCAGCTTTTTGATAAGGAAAAAACGGAGTTATTGAGAAGTGAAATCGGTATTGATCTGGGTATCGCCCAAAACAAACAACTCATAACCGGAACACTCTGGAATGAGAACGAAAACCCTGTCATCGAAAATGATGAAACAGTTTCCCTTAACCGGAACAGCTATTATTATTCACAAAAAAAGATCCTCTTTTCCAACACGGAGGAATCCGGCTTTCATGCCGTTGCTTTCAGCCCGGTGTCTATTCTGGCTCAACTTACCAGGGCATTGTTTTTAACCATCATCGGGGCCGGGTTTGTTGCCATGTGCTTAATGGGAACAGTTATTTACATTGCTTTTCGAATACTGGTTACCAAACCTTTAGGGAATTTGATGAACGGCGTTCATATGCTGTCCGCCGGTAAATTGGATCACACGGTAAACGTTTACTCAGAAGATGAACTTGGTCAACTGGCCAAAGCCTTTAACGAGATGACGCAAAAACTGCTTCGTACCACAAACGATTTTAAAGATACGGTAAGTAAGCTGCATAAAGCTCAATCGTATGTAAAGAACATACTGAATTCTATGCCGTCGGTACTGGTCGGCGTGGATGCCTCGGGAAGCGTAACACAATGGAATCGTCAGGCGGAACTGGAAACCAGCATTTCGGCTAAAGACGCTAAGGATAAACAATTGGAAGATGTGTTTCCGAGGCTGAAATCGGAAGTTGAAAAGATTCAAACTGCCATGAGTGAGCAACAAACCCTGGTGGATACAAATGTAGTCCATGTGATAAATGGCGAAACACATTACGAAGACATTACCATTTATCCCCTGATTACCAACGGCGTTGAAGGGGCGGTGATCCGAATTGATGATGTAACCGAACATGTGCAGTTGGAAGAAATCATGATTCAGTCGGAAAAGATGTTATCTGTTGGGGGACTGGCAGCTGGGATGGCCCATGAGATAAACAATCCCTTGGCCGGTATGATGCAAAACGCTGCGGCTCTGATTAATCGCTTAACCAGCAAACTTCCCGCAAATGATGAAACAGCAGCTGAATGCGGAACAAATATGGAATCAATACAATTGTTTATGGAAAAACGTGGGGTTCTTAAGCAATTACAGTTAATTCACCAATCAGGTATCCGGGCAGCTGATATTGTGGGCAATATGCTGAGTTTTGCACGCAAAAGTGAGTCCAAGGCAACCTTTAACAATATGGCCGATTTACTTGATAAAACAATTGAATTAGCGGAAAACGATTACAATCTGAAAAAAAAATACGACTTTCGGCAGATCGAGATAACCCGTGATTATGCCCCCAATATGCCGCATGTATTATGTGAAGCTGGCAAAATCCAACAGGTTTTTCTTAATCTTTTGAAAAATGGCGCGGAAGCCATGTATGGGAGGGCAGATAAAACAGAAAGATCAACATTTGTTTTAAGAATTTTTCAAGAAGCGGATGCAGCACGAATCGAAATTGAGAACAACGGTCCGACAATTGATGAAACCACGCGAAAACGTATTTTTGAACCCTTTTTTACTACCAAATCGGTGGGAGAGGGGACGGGGCTTGGTCTTTCGGTTTCATATTTTATTATTGTCGAAAACCATGGAGGCACAATGAGTGTGGAATCGGCAGTAAATAAAGGAACAAAATTTATTATCCGATTGCCCATCGAAAACAAACAGTAGGTATTGTTTGTTCAGGCTTTATGTTATGTTTCCGGGCTCGGTTTTGTCGGGTTTCGCCACGTGAAGTTCTACGTTTGATGCGGTTAATATATCTTTCATTTTTTTTGACGGTGTTTTGTCGGTGTAAAGAGCATTTACTTCACTGATGTGACACAGACAAACGACAGCATTTTTTTTAAATTTTGTGTGATCGGCAGCCAAAAAAACCTTTCTGGCGTTTTTTATTATTGTTCGTGCAACCCGTACCTCGTTGTAGTCAGTATCCAACAATGTCCCATCTTCATCAATGCCGCTGATGCCTATTATACCGTAGTCCACTTTGAACTGTTTGATAAAGTCGATGGTGGCTTCTCCTGTTAAGCCCAGGTCACGTTTACGAACCACTCCTCCGGCGAGAACAATTTCCGCTGTTTCATTCCTGCACAAAGCTGTCGCGGCGTTGATGTTATTTGTAATGACCGTCAGTCCTTTTTTGTTTATCAGGGCTTTGGCTGTTTCTTCCGTGGTCGTACCGATATTTAAAAAAATGGAGGAGCCGTCTGGGATGTGTTTCGCCAGGGTTTGGGCGATTAATATTTTATTGCCTAATTCATTGTTTTTTCTGATTTCGAAAACGTTGCTGTTAACATTTGCCGGTAAGCCTGCACCACCATGATGACGAGCTAAAAGACCGTCTTTACTGAGCTTGTTGATGTCGCGGCGAATGGTCTGAAGAGTAACATTAAAATACTTGGCCAGCTTTTCCACCGAAACATACTCCTGACTGCGTACTAATTCTACAATTTTTAAATGTCGTTCATACATTGGTGCGCTTTTTTTTAGCCTGTATAATTCACTGGTCTTTCGATTAGAACAAAGTGTTGACTTTTCCCATATCTACCTTGGTTTTTGATTTTCGGCAAGATTTAATATCACACGTTTCTTAGCCCTATCGACTTCATCTGGGTGGACCCACAGTTCGTTTCTGTCTCTGGTTTTTTGTTCAAACTGATCTTTTAATCATCCTATAGGTGTTCTTATTTTTTCTTTTATTTATCTTGATAAATATGGCTCAAGTACAGAATGTCAATTAATCATCTGAAATATTGTACAATATATTCGATTCTCGTCAATCAAAAAGAAAACAAAAGCATTAAAAAAGAAAAAAAACGAAAAAAAAACTTGCATTAAGGAAATTCCTTTGTTAAAGATTTATCCAACAACGCTAAAATTGAAAAGCAGGCAGTAAAAATCGAATGCCTGGTTGAATTTGAGGTAAACATTGGCGTGAGGAGATTTCAGAAACAATTAAGCAATCGTTTTAGAAAACAATACTAATTCTAATAAACAAAATACCTATGACAATAGTGCTGGATAAAGTGAGCCTGACATCAAACGGCCGGCCTTACATATATGAGACGAACCTGACGTTGGAAAAAAGCACCCTGAATGTCTTGCTTGGTCCAACCTTGTCCGGGAAAACGTCAATTTTAAGGTTGCTGGCCGGATTAGATCGTCCCACCGGTGGCAAGATTCTGGTCGACGGTAAAGATGTCACGGGGGTTAGCGTTCGAAAACGCAATGTGGCAATGGTCTATCAAGAATTCATCAACTACACTTCTTTTAATGTTTTTAACAACATTGCATCCCCTTTACGCCTTCAAAAATATAAAAAATCCGAAATTGAAAAAAAAGTACGGGAAACTGCCAAAATGCTGCATATCGATCGCATGCTGGATCGATTTCCAAATGAACTGAGCGGAGGCCAACAACAGCGCTTGGCCATGGCGCGCGCTTTTGTCAAAGATGCCGGTTTACTACTTCTGGATGAGCCATTGGTTAACCTGGATTACAAGCTTAGGGAAGAATTAAGAGATGAGATGCAGGAAATTTTTAAAAAAAGAGATACCATTGTCGTTTATGCCACTACGGACCCGTTGGAAGCTTTGATGCTGGGAGGGAATACCATTGTTTTGCGGGAAGGGCGCGTGGCGCAGCATGGAGATACGTTGAATGTCTTCTATTACCCGGAAAACATTGATGCAGGTTTAACTTTTAGTGATCCGCCCATGAATATTATTAAAGTATCCATTCAATCCAAAAACGGCGGCTTGGCTGGTTATTTTCCTGATGGAACCAGATTTGACATTCATGGTCATCTGGCTGATTTATCTCCAGGGAGTTACCAATTGGGGATTCGTTCTATGAACGTTGGTCCCAATCCATTCAATTCCCATGATATTAAGTTTTCCGGTGAGGTAGACCTGGCCGAAATCAGCGGTTCGGAGACCTTTATTCACGTAAAACATGAAGACATTAGTTTGGTATCACAAACAACAGGAGCCCATGTTTATCCAATCGGGGATCGAATTGACGTCTATCTTAATCATGATTTTCTTTATGCATTTGATATGGAAGGAAAACTTGTACTAGCCCCGGATCGGAATGTATTATTATCAAACCCAGCTTAAGAGGTGTTATGGCGAAAATAGATATGCAGGGAATTGCCCACAGTTATATCCCTAATCCTAAACATGAATACGATTATGCCGTAAAACGCCTCGATTTACACTGGGAAAACGGAGGTGCCTACGCATTGCTGGGGCCTTCCGGTTGTGGAAAAACCACTTTATTGAATATTATCTCCGGTTTGTTGGAACCGACACAGGGAGACATTCTTTTTGACGGCAAAAAAGTTAACCAGCTACATACGCGAGAGCGGAATATTGCTCAAGTATTCCAGTTTCCTGTCATTTACGACACCATGTCTGTTTATGATAATTTAGCCTTTCCTTTACGCAATCGTAAAGCCTCGGAGAGACAGGTTAAAATCAGAGTGCATGAAATTGCCGAAATTCTTGATTTGACACCTGACCTTAACAAACGGGCAAGTGGGCTTAACGCCGACATCAAACAGATTATCTCCCTAGGTCGTGGGCTGGTCAGGGAGGATGTATCAGCGATCTTGTTTGATGAACCGTTGACGGTGATTGATCCTCATGTGAAATGGCTCATCAGAAGACAATTGAAGCAGATTCATGAACAGCTTGATTTAACAATGATATATGTTACTCATGACCAGTTGGAGGCGCTGACGTTTGCAGACAAGGTTAATGTGATGCTGAACGGTGCCATTTTGCAGCAGGGTACGCCGGAAGAGCTTTTTATATCACCGTCACATACATATGTCGGTTTTTTTATCGGTAGCCCGGGGATGAATATTTTGCCCTGCAAAATCGACCAGGGAAACGCCATTGTGGAAGGAGAACAAATCCCGTTGTTACCGGAAACGTTAAAATGTGCATCTACAGCGAGTGATTCGTTAAAACTGGGAATCAGACCTGAATTTTGTGAAATGGCAACCCAAAATAGCCAAAAAGGCGTTTCAGTACGGGTGAAAAAAATTGAGAACCTGGGGAACTATCATGTGGTAACGGCAAAACTGGGTAAAATTGTAATTAAGGCAAAAATACCGGAAAAAGTCCGGGTAGATCCCAATGCGGACAACAGGGTGATTTTTAAAAAGGAAAACATCATTTTATATGCCAATGAAAAGGCTATTAATCTTTAGCATTCACTCAGAATTATGGAAAAAGCACCTAACAATAAAGCGTGGTTTTTGGTTATGCCGGTATTCATCATGGTGGCATTCAGTGCCATTATTCCATTGATGACCGTAGTGAATTATTCCGTACAGGATATTTTTGGACCCAATCAGAGGGTTTTTGTCGGCTTGGAATGGTTCAAGGAAACTTTATTGGACTCTGATTTACACGGGGCATTATTACGACAGTTTGTGTTTTCCTTTTCGGTGTTAGCCCTGGAGATTCCAATGGGCATCGGCATCGCCCTGTTAATGCCGAAAAAGGGATGGTTGGTTTCTGTCAGTCTGGTGATTATTGCATTGCCGTTGTTGATTCCCTGGAATGTCGTGGGGACCATCTGGCAGATTTTTGCACGATCGGATATCGGCCTGGGAGGAGCCTTTATTAACGGTATTGGAGTGAATTACAACTATACAGCCGGTTACATGGATGCCTGGTTTACGGTGCTTATCATCGATATCTGGCATTGGCTGCCCCTTGTAATACTCCTTTGCTATTCAGGTTTAAAAGCCATACCTGACGCATTCTACCAGGCAGCAGATATCGATGGTGCGTCCCGCTGGAAAGTGTTTCGATATATTCAACTGCCGAAATTAAGAAGTGTGCTGATCATAGCGGTTCTCTTGCGGTTCATGGATAGTTTTATGATCTATACGGAGCCGTTTGTGCTCACCGGAGGCGGGCCTGGAAACGCCACTACCTTCTTAAGCCAGTTCCTGGCGCAAAAGGCAGTCGGTCAGTTTGATATTGGGCCGGCGGCCGCTTTTTCCATCATATATTTTCTTATTATTCTGCTTTTCTGTTTTATCTTCTATAAATTAATGATGAATATTGGAAAAGGAGAAAACAATAGCCCAAAAAAGGAGGGGTGATATGAAAGAGAATAGATCTTTTTGGTTATCAAAAAAGAATTTGCTCTGTGCTGTATCGGCCGTTGTTATCGGATTTGTTGGTTTTGGTTCAAGTGCCGAAGCCGGTATGAAAGAAGCAAAAAAATGGGTGGACAGTGAATTCAAGAAGTCTGCCATTAGCCGTGATGCTCAGCTTCTGGAAATGCAATGGTTTATCAATGCGTCAAAAGAGTTTAAAGGCCAAACGTTTAATGTTGTGTCCGAGACAATTGCCACACACACATATGAATCAAAAACGTTGACAAAAGCATTTGAGGAAATCACCGGGATTAAAATCAAACACGATTTAATCGGAGAAGGCGACGTTATTGAAAAACTGCAAACACAAATGCAAACAGGAAGAAACATATATGATATGTATATCAATGACAGTGACTTGATTGGTACACATTATCGTTATGGTCAAGTTGTTTCCCTGACGGATTTTATGTATGGAGAAGGAAAAGAGGTGACGTCACCCACTATTGATATTGCAGATTTTATTGGAATAAGTTTTACAACAGGACCCGATGGAAAGCTGTATCAATTGCCAGATCAGCAGTTCGCCAATCTTTATTGGTTCCGTGCCGATTGGTTTGCGAGACCTGATTTAAAAAAGAAGTTCAAACAAAAATATGGTTATGAGCTGGGAGTTCCGGTCAATTGGTCGGCATATGAGGATATTGCCAACTTTTTCTCTAATGATGTGAAAACCATTGATGGAAAACGGGTGTATGGTCACATGGATTACGGGAAAAAACATCCCTCCCTGGGGTGGCGTTTTACAGACGCCTGGTTATCCATGGCCGGTGCTGGAAGTAAAGGTATACCAAACGGTTTGCCAGTTGATGAATGGGGAATTCGAGTAGAAGATTGTAAGCCGGTAGGTGCCTCTGTTGAAAGGGGCGGAGCAGTTAACAGTCCTGCTGCTGTTTATGCTTTAACCAAATACAGGGATTGGTTCAAATATGCTCCACCGGCTGCAAAAGGGATGACATTCAGTGAAGCCGGTCCCGTTCCTGCTCAAGGACAGATTGCTCAACAGATTTTCTGGTATACGACATTTACTGCCGCTATGCTGAGCCCGGATTCAAATGTAGTGAACGCAGATGGCACTCCCAAGTGGAGAATGGCGCCATCCCCACATGGTCCCTACTGGGAAAAAGGAATGAAATTAGGTTACCAGGACACTGGTTCCTGGACAATGCTGAAAAGCACACCGTTAAACAGGAGAAAAGCCGCCTGGCTGTATGCACAATTTGTTACGTCCAAAACCGTATCGGTTAAAAAATTCCTGACCAGTTTAACACCCATCAGAGAATCCACACTCCGTTCAAGTCATGTGGATGAGGTATCTCACAAATTGGGTGGTCTGGTTGAATTCTATCGCAGCCCGGCTCGTGTATCCTGGACGCCGACTGGAACAAATGTCCCGGATTATCCGAAATTGGCCCAATTATGGTGGAAAAATGTGGCTACAGCCATGACAGGTGAAAAGCAACCACAAGAAGCCATGGATAATTTGGCCAAAGAAATGGATCAAGTGTTGGGACGTCTGCAACGAGTAGGTATGGAACGATGTTCTCCGAAACTGAATCCAAAAAAATCCCGGAGTTACTGGCTTAAGCAACCAGGTTCTCCAAAAGCCAAATTGTCAAATGAGAAACCTGAAGGTAAAACAGTTGCTTATGACGATTTGTTGCAAGCCTGGAAAGAAGGTAGAGCGCAATAAATGTATTGATTGTTTGTTGTTTTCTTAATTTTGAGTGATTTCCGGGTCAACGGTGGGTTGGGGCAACATCAATATCTTTAAGATCAGGATAGCTGTCTGCTTATTGTCATTGTGTGGAGCCGAAGGCAACATGAAGAATCTCAATGGATTTAAGGTGACATTCAGAAACAACCTGATTGTACGAAGGTCTCTTATATCGGGTTGTTTTGTATAAAGCTTAATACGGTGCTAAATAATGCCATCTTTAGTCTTGAAAAATTCTTTGTTGCAAGCTTCTCCAGATGATGGATGTAAGAGCTTAACCAAATGTCATTCACGTAGCTCCACCCTGCCAATATTTTTTGTAAAGTTCAATTTTGCTTGATACGTCTGGGAAACACCCCGATCAGAAAAGGTTATGATGAGGAAAAAAGCCACTCTTATTTTGTACTTTGGTTTTGTATTAATACCGGTTTATTGGTTGGTGATTATGTCCTTAAAGCATAATGCCGAGATTATGGGAGGGTTAACGGTAATCCCCAATGAATTTACCTTTAAAAATTATATCAATATATTCACTGATCCGGCCTGGTACACCGGATATATTAATGCGGTTTATTATGTTACTATCAATACCATTTTATCCCTTCTGGTGGCGTTACCCGCAGCGTATGCTTTTTCCCGATATCAATTTGTCGGAGACGGTCAGATGTTTTTCTGGTTGTTAACCAATCGTATGTCTCCGCCAGCCGTATATTTATTGCCCTTTTTTCAACTCTATTCGTCTGTCGGATTGTTTGATACACCATTGGCAGTTGCATTGGCTCATTGTTTGTTCAATGTTCCGCTTTCCGTTTGGATTCTGGAAGGATTTATCTCGGGTGTTCCCAAAGAAATTGATGAAACTGCTTTTATTGATGGCTATTCGTTTCCCCATTTTTTCATTCGGATTTTTATCCCACTAATTCGATCCGGTATCGGTGTTGCAGCATTCTTCTGTTTCATGTTCAGCTGGGTGGAGCTTTTGTTGGCTCGAACATTAACCACAGTAAACGCCAAACCTATATCAGCCATAATGACAAGAACTGTGGGCGCTGCCGGTATTGATTGGGGATTACTGGCCGCCGCTGGTGTGTTGACGATTATTCCGGGCATCATCGTCATCTGGTTTGTCAGGAATCACATCGCTAAAGGATTTGCTCTCGGGAGGGTATAAATATGAATATAATACAATGGATGGCCTGGACAACACCAGTGGCAATATTCTTCGGCATCATCGCTGTTACGCTGATCGGCATGACAATATGGGAAATCAAGTCTCCATGCCGCTTAAAAAGAGGATTTTTGCCCATAGAAACCACCAGGGGTGACCGCCTGTTTATTGGATTACTGGGATCTGCATTTATCAATCTGGCCTGGTTGGGATTGACTGAAATGACTCAATGGATCGGTTTTGGTATTGCTCTGGTTTATATGGTCATTATTGGTCGTTGGGGATGACCTTTCATTCGATGTTCGACGTTGGAAGTTTATCGGTATCCTATTATTCCAAGTACTGCGTTTAAAAAAAAACAACTTTAGTAGCAAAACAGTTATTATAAGGAAGTGATAGCAGGTATCATTACTCTGTTTTGGAAGTATATTTCCTTTTAATGGCGTCATAGGTGCCGTTGGCTTTTAACTTTGCGATGCCGTTGTTAAACATGGTGACAATGCTTTTGGGAGTCTTTTTTTTACTAAACATCACATGAATGTTTCCGGTATTGATTAAGGGCATTGGGTGTCTTTCTATTTTATCCAGGATTGAAAGAGTGGCGAGATTTTTTTCAGTGGAGACTGTTTGTCCCAGAAAACCATCAATCCTTTTAGCAACCAGTTTTCGATAAATTGAGTCATTATCGTTTGAAATTTCCAGATTCTTTTTAAATGCCGGATTTTCAGTTAATGCGGCGTATTCTTTTCCGTAAAATGCATCTCTTTCAACTCCCAGTAAAAAGGGGAGATTCATAATGTCTTCAAGTTTTTTAATGGGAAAGGTTTCGTCTTTACGGACATATAGAGCAACTGTCTCAACTCGATAAGCATCCGAAAAATATGAAAATGTTTCTCTTTTTTTTGTTTTTGATGCGCCGGGAAGCATATCAATGACACCTCTTTCCAACCAATAAATAAGCCGTGCCCAAGGTGCGTCTTCGAAGGTGATTTCACATTTTTGATCTTGAAAAACAGCTTTTAACAAGTCGACATCCAAACCTTTTACTTCTCCCTTGGGTCCCATATATTGGTATGGTTTCCAGTTGGTCCACCCCACAATCAATGTGTTTTCGCATTCTGCTAAAACATAATGCGAATGGGTCAGGAACAAAAAAACAACAATCCATCTAAATGGTTTCATCCTCATCCTCGCTTTATTCAATGAATATCCGAATCTCTTCATAGTCATGAGTGGCTATATTTTAGCAAACTTTTGTCTAAATGCAATAAAAAGTTATTTGTTGAATTAGCATAGTCATTGACTGTGGCTTTTTGAACGGAAAAATCAGTGAGTGTTTAAATTTAGATTCAGTTTTGTAGAATAGGGGAAAGGGAGTGTGAGATAAAGATGGAACTAGTGGTCCAAATTCATCTCAAGCGATTGCCGTGAACTCATTTTATCTATGGTTGAGGATATGAAACCAGAATTTTCAGGGCAAAATGATCCCGCCCTGAAAGTCAGAATCGGTTGTTATCAAAGTTGCGCTTATTTGTTCTGATATATTGCAAAATCCGGGTTGATATAATGAGGACCGAGACTGGCGTCGTTTGCAGCAATTCCGTTTTTTACGGTTTTTTTGAGTTCCGGAAACTGAACAAACAGTCTTCTGGGGGGTAAATCCTTTGCTAATACACTTCCATCTTCAGTCGATACAGTATACAAAATACCGGCCGGTCCAAGTTTTATAGTAACGATCTTGCTTTTTTGTTTTATATAACCAATAACTACCGGGTCTGGAGTAGTTAAATTGTGATCAGGTGCATTCCATCCCAAACAGGTGCTGCTGATTATCAAACCTGACATCAATAATGCTATCGAAGAAAAACGCAGAGTTTTCATTTTATTCCCCTTTTTTTGCGGTGAAGTTGCCTGATTTAATATTTTGTTTCACTGAATAAGGCAAAAACACCAAATTTGCTAAAACAGTCGACATTCTTGAATCCAGTTTTACACAGTATTTCAAGTTGCTCGAAAAGATTGGTGGGTTGATTTTCCACTTTTATTTTGGATGTTGAAGGCAAATCATCATATTTTCCCAAGTCATCCTCCAGGTTGTTCTTTTTTAAGGTTTCATTGATTCAGTCTCTTCACATAACTGCCATTTTTCGCCGTATTAAGATGGCGATAAAACAACATCAATACCCTGTTGTTGATAGTTTTAGTTACTTGGACTCTGTGTAATAGTGTTAATAAAATAACAACATGAATATGAAGTCAAAAAGTAGTGGTAAATGTCCACTTTTTCAGGAGATCAGTCTATACCTTAAAACCATTAAAATCAATAATTAAATCCAATAATCAGCAGCTTAGATCTCAATTCTTGATACAGGATAAATGAATGACAACTTTATACCGTCATCTTGATAAACTCTTAGCTATGTGCCTTGCGAATCCAGTGGCAAAGGGTCTCTCAAGGTTATAATGAGAATCATCAAAATAATTAAGGGGAAAATCACATAGAATTTGCATCATCGGTGAGGTTTGTTTACGAAGTTCCCTCACTTATCACGAAGAAACCATCAGGGAACTCCTGCCCTCAGTACAGATAGTACAAATTCTAACGAATGTATTAACCGGAGCTTTATCGAGCACCGGGTGCCATACAGTTTTTGAGTCCTGGTTAGTACATCTTAATTTTCCAAATCCGGGAATAGTCCGGTCATACTGATGTTCTGTGTTCAAACTAATCCAGATGATGTTCTGTGTTCAAACTAATCCAGAAAATGACTAATTGACTATATGTTTTGACCATAATACAATTATTCTAGTCAGAGAAAGAATTGGTAAAATATTATGACAAAGTGGAGATAAGAAATGAAAACAATGGCAATTAGTCAGTTCAAGACACACGCATTAAGAATTATTGATGAATTATCCCAAAACAATGAGACAATTATTGTCACAAAAAGAGGTAAACCTTTAGCTCTGATTACTCCTTACGATGATTCGCCATTAGCGATTAAACCTGGACGGCTATCAGACACACTGACATTTGAAGAAGACATAATAACTCCCCTTGGTGAAGACATGTGGGAGGTTTGCTCATGAAGTATTTACTTGATACGCATACTTGGATTTGGTGGCATATGAATCCATCAAAATTATCAAAAAAAGTAAAACAGCTTATTTCTGAAACAGACAAATACGATGAATTACTTTTATCGTCAATTTCGCCTTGGGAATTTAGTAAACTACTGGAAAAGAAAAAACTTGGGATCTCATGCAATCCAGAAGACTGGTTGAAATTAGCGTTGGATATGCCTAAGTTCCGTCTTGTAGATCTATCCCCAAGTATAGCTTATCGATCAACTGTTTTACCCCAGCCATTTCATAGTGATCCCGGTGATCAGATCATTGTGGCAACAGCACGTGAAGAGAACGCGACGATTCTGACAAAGGATGAAAGAATTCAGAATTATAGTCATGCAAAAAGTATCTGGTAAGAACCAGCGCAGAACAAAAATATTCAACTGACGGCATCTCGCGTTTTTTACTCCTCGCTTTTCCTGGTGGTCGGACGCATATTACTGCTTCGGTCCACGTTCAGCGTTTGCCGCAGCTGATATCGGTGTTAAGGGGATAAATTGGATCAAATAGTATGCAAAATCTCACAATAAATGAAACTCAACCAAATGATGTAGACTGGTCTGAAAATATTGTTCACCAAAATTGGGGAGAATTCATAATTGTTCATAGTGATAGGTATTACCCTTCAAAACTAGAAGGATTGATCGCAAGATTTGGTGAAGAAAGAGTAGGGATACGAAATTCAGAATGATCAGGTTGAGATAATATCACTCAAAAGTGAAAAACAGAACCTAGGAGTGGGGTCAAATTTAATTAATGCGTTGATCAAAAAAGCAAATAATTTTGGAGTGAATAAAATAACTGTAATTACTACAAATGATAATCTAAACGCTTTGAAATTTTACCAGAAACGAGGATTCGAGATATCCACTGTTTTCCCCAATTCAATAGAAAACACAAGGCGATATAAGTATATTCCTCAAACTGGAGATCATGGAATACCGATACGAGATGAAATTCAGCTGATACATGAGTTGCCAATAGATAAATCAACCCCTTAACAAATGGATAGAGCGGGATTTTACCCGCGCCGCCCTTCGGGCAAGAGGCAACAATATGGCTTTGAGATTATCACGTGCCCTCGATACAACACCTGATTTATGGTTAAATCTCCAGCAGAACTTCGATTTATGGAAAGCTGAAAACTCATCAAGTGAGTGGCAATCCGTAAAACCGATTCCAGCAGAACAACTCCATCCTCAAGGTGTGTAAAATCGAATAAATAAGGATAGATTGTGCGAAGCCATAATCTAATCCTGATGTTGGACAAGCCCGATCATGACACTATATATTAGAAAATATCTTTTTTGCGAACGTGTGTTGAGGAGGGATTTTTTCAGTAGATTTTTGAACTTTTCGTGAAAATTGATAACGAAAAGGGGTTCATTGACATTTTAAAATGAGTATTGCTGCTTGACTGACCATTGAAAGACGCACCTATCCCATCGTTTTTCAATCGTCACGATTCAAAAAGTGGTAATTGAACGATCTACATAACAATTACCCGTGAATTTACTTAGCGTGGAGATCGATTCCGCTCTGAAATAGAACGATACACTCCAACAGCTAAAATAATGGCCGGTTTTCCACAATATGAGCACTTAAACGCCGGTCTTTATTTGAGAGCTTATGGGGCAAATCAAGTATTGGAGGCGGTATTTTTCACTTTTTTCGGTAATTATGGCACATTTTTCTACGTGAGATGATGTGTTATCCGGGAATCGGGGTTAGCGTGACAGTGCCGTCGGTATTGGGCTGGGCCTGTATTACGAAATTAAATCTATCCACCTCCAGACAGAAATCAAAGTCGCTGGGAGGGCTCCAGGGTTTGGCAGGGTCAAAAAACCGGTCTGAACATGGCGACTTTCGAAGGGTGGTTTTGACTTGATCGATCTCAAATGGCTTACCGGAAAGCAAACTTTCCAGATATTCCGCACAGAGGTGATCTTCATCAGCTCTATGAGTAGCCGCTACTCCCATGCGGACCAAGCTTACTTGCGACGGGGCAAGTGAACGGATATAATTGGCAGTGGCTTTGGCGTTTACAAAACTACCGGTAAAAAGTTTCTCGGCTGATACAGCGTTTACCAGACCTTGCGTCCCGGAATGGGTGGTTAAAACCAGATGTTTTCCTTGAAAATCCAGGGATTTTATTTCTGTTGGTGAATTGCCGTACTCAAAGCCTTCAAGTTTCTTCCCACCTCGCTCTCCTATCAGGATAACATCCGGGTTGTCTGATTTAATCTGTTTGGCTTTATCAATTTCACCTACGGCAATAATAGTTGAAGCCCCGTTAGCAAAAGCATAACAGGCGGTTGAAAACGCTCTGAACACATCAATCACAACGGTGATACCTCGTGCATCTTTAGCGCCTTGGACCAGGTCCAGCTTTGTTATCTTCATATGATGGTGATTGGAATAAATTGATAGGATTGAACTGATCTTAAACAATCAAACCTGATTAATATTTTATTAAATGAAGTGCCTAAGGACAAATGGGAACAAACGCCCAATCATCCATTGGTTACAATATTAAATAACTCGCTCAGTTTGTCTATCTGGTAGGTGGCGACAGATGTTTCCCCGGACGTTGCATCTGGATGAATCCAACAGGTATCGATGCCATAGTCGTTGCCACCCTTGATGTCCGATGTCAGACTGTCGCCGACCATCAGGACCGTTTTTGGGGATGGATCTCCCATTTTTTTGAATGAGATGTCGAAGATTTCAGCCGCTGGTTTGGCGCAACCGACTTCATCAGAGATAATGATATCCCTGAAGAATTTACCAATGGGGGAGTCACCCAATCGAGGACGCTGAACGGTGGATATACCGTTGGTTAGAATAATCATCTCAACTGTTGTGGATAGTTTTTCTACAGTTTCGTATGCGTCAGGCAATAGCCGACTACCCTTGGACAGGTTTGAAAGATAGATTTCGGCAAAGTTTTTTACATCAACGGAAATACCAAGATCCTTAAAAAGCAAAAAAAATCGCTCTGTTTTTAACTTGTTGAGATCGATAGTTCCGTTTTCAAGGGCCTTGAAAAGAGATCCATTGATGTTCCGATATTTTTTGATAATTTCGGCAGTCGGTTTTATGTTAAAATCTGTAAGTGTTTTGTTCAAAGCTTGTGATTCAGCGCTGTCATAGTCGAACAACGTGCCGTCCGCATCAAATATAATCCATCGATATTTCATATAGGTTGTTGCCTCTTATTCAATTTGGATATTGTTTTCTCTATATATTATGTTTTTTCTTGTACGGGATTTCTATTTCTTTAGATATCAAGTAATTTCAAACACCTTGTTTTGGGAGGGTGTGGCTGATTCATGGAATAAATCGGCTAAATATTGAATAACTTCATCTTGTTGGATGGAAGACGGAATGGTAATCCCTTCCGCTATTCGTTTTTTCCCCTCAGATCCAATATATAAAACCAGCCAATTATCATTGGACCATACGATTTCAATTTTTTTCCCATAAACATTCAATTTCATGATTCTATACCGGATTGGTTATTTTACAAACCATGTTTGGCTGGAAGTTTGAATGATAATCAATAATGATTTCAAGATCATTTACCGGGGATTGCTGTTCGAGTGAGAAAAGAACGTTTTAATTGAGTTTTGACATATTTGTTTGTTTTTATCCAGACGTAAATTAAAATTGAGACTACGCAATCCAATTGAGCTGTATTCTGGCAGTGGACGGTTGTTACGATCTTATCAACATGTCGGGTTAAATCATCTAAAACGCAGCTATTATAGTTCCACTTTACTAATCAGCCAGATACAGTTCCCGTCGTTTTCCCGCTACCCAATGGCTCCACCGGAGCGGGATGCTTTTCTCAGGAAAAACGGCATTAAAATCTCGTAACACTCGCATTTTATCTACGCCTCCTCAAAATATTATCATTGCATGATATCAATTGGTTAGATATTTGCAAAGGTGATTCCTGTTGATCGTTTGGGGAAAAACGGATAGACATAAAGCTCTGATAATAAAACAGGTTATGGAGCTGATCGAGCTATGTATCCCGTCTTGATTCTATTTTTTTTATCCTGCTCAAAAGTATCCAATCGTTTCAAAAATCCAGGCAAGATCAGGTTTTGGAGAATATATCCCTTCGACATAAATCGTCGGTGTATGTGATAAAAAAAGAGAAAACATGTGTTATCGGATACGATCGTCTGTTTTGGGTAGCATTGAGAAGGATACGGGATAAATGGAATCAGACTCTGGTCATTGTAAAATTGGAAACATTCGATGTTATCGCCAGTAGGATACGAAAATTTCTATGAAGTCAAATTATTATGAGGAATGCAAACCAATTTTTAACTCAAAGTTTACTGATCGACCTGGAAACAGATGTGAACAAGAAGGTTTACCAGATAGGGGCGGCCTTTCAAGAACGGGAGTTTGAAAGAAAAGACCGGGCGTTATCTAAAGCAGACTTCCAAGAGCTTGACCAATTCGGTAAAGAAGCAAGATTTATCCTCGGCCATAATATTATCGAACATGATCTTCCCATTCTCCGAGATTTATGTCCTGATCTGTCGATCCTCTCACTTCCCGTCATTGATACATTGTATTTATCACCGCTGGCCTTTCCTCAGAATCCCTACCATAGATTGGTAAAAAACTATAAACTTGTTACCGACTCTCTTAACAACCCTGTCAATGATGCGAAACTCGCAGGAAAGATTTTCTGCGATCAATGGGAAAGTTTTCGCAGCCAGTTTGACTCATCACCAAAACTGATAAAACTGTTTGCATACTGTTTTGGTCAAACCTCTTTAAAAGGAGGCTTGAACAACTATGATGGCACTCGATTCCTTTTCAACAGTTTTGGTTTTGACGAATCAATATCATTACCAGATGCTCGGGATTGTTTTTTGAATCTTGTGAGAGGAAAAACCTGTCCCCATGCATCCAAGGATGTTTGTGATGAGCTGCTGAACTCCGATCAGGCAATACTAATCCCATACAGTGTCGCCTGGCTACAGGTATCTGGTGGGAACTCCGTTCTTCCCCACTGGGTTCGACATCGGTTTCCCAAGATAACAGTTGTTCTTGAAAAGCTGCGCGAGACACCATGTGAAAACGAGGACTGTCCTTTCTGTTCGGAAAACCATAATCCCATAAAGCAACTGAATCAATTTTTTGGATTTGATGACTTCAGACCTCAGCCAACGGCAAAGGACGGTTCCAGTCTCCAAAAGCAGATTGTAACGTCCGGTATGCAGGGTAAGCCAATGCTGGCCATTCTTCCCACAGGTGGTGGAAAGTCATTGTGTTACCAGTTACCTGCTCTAGTCCGATATCGGCGAAGA
Organism: bacterium; assembly: GCA_041556995.1. Taxonomy (GTDB): domain Bacteria; phylum SAR324; class SAR324; order XYD2-FULL-50-16; family XYD2-FULL-50-16; genus JAHJTV01. The sequence continues at coordinate 68,128 of JBFFHJ010000013.1, forward strand.
GGGCTCTTAACAATAGTCATTTCGCCTCTCCAGGCGCTGATGAAGGATCAGGTTGACAACATGAACTCCATTTCAGTGGGTGCAATTTATGGCATGCTGACACCGCCAGAGCGTAGACAAATCCTGGAAAGGGTTCGGTTGGGAGATATTTCAATTTTATATATTTCACCGGAGCAGTTAAGGAATAAATCAGTCCAGGATACCATATCTCAGAGAGAAATCGGGTGTTGGGTTTTTGATGAGGCACATTGTCTATCCAAATGGGGACACGATTTCAGACCGGATTATCTCTTTGCATCCCGATTTATCCGGGAGTTCTCAAAAAAACACCAACACGGGATCGCGCCAGTGACCTGCTACACAGCAACTGCAAAAAAAGATGTTATCAGCGAAATCAAGGAGCATTTTCATCAAGCACTCAATCTGGATTTAATGGTTTTTCATTCAACAGTAGAACGCACTAATCTTCAATTTCAAGTTCTGCCTTCAAATTCTTACGAGAAAAATGAAAAAATCGATGGTCTGATAAAGGACCGATTAACGAATGACAGCGGAAGCGCCATTGTTTATGCATCAAAACGAACAAGAACAGAGAAGATTGCCGAATATCTTGAAGAAAAGGGACATAATGTCAAGGCTTTTCACGCAGGATTGGATGCAGCAAAAAAAAGAGAGATTCTAGAAAACTTTATCAAAGGGGAAATACAGGTCATCAGTGCCACAAACGCTTTTGGAATGGGAATTGATAAAGAAAATGTGCGGTTGGTGATACATGCGGATATTCCGGGTTCTCTGGAGAATTATTTACAGGAAGCAGGACGGGCCGGGCGTGATTTAAAAGAGGCTGAATGTATTTTGCTTTTTGATCAGTCTGATCTTGATAATCAGTTTAGTATGGAAAAAAGGTCTGAGCTTACCCAAAAAGATATTGCAGCCATTTTGCGTACCTTAAGGCGATGCCGAAAAAGTCAGGCCAATGAGGTGATCGTTACAAGTGGCGAAATTGCAAGGTTTGAGGATATTGACTATTCTTTTGATGTCTCGGAGTCATCCAGTGATACAAAAATACGAACAGGAATTGCCTGGCTGGAAAGGGCAGGATACTTGGAAAGGAACCTGAACCAAACCAACGTGTTTCAGGGGAAACCGATTCTGACAACAATGGATGAAGCTGAGAAAAAAATGGATACTCTTAATCTAAAGCCGAATCAGAAAAAGATATGGCTGAAAGTTCTACAGGAGATTTTTAATGCCGATGTGGATGAAGGACTGAAAGCGGATCAAATAGCTGAAGTAGCAATCCCTTATGGAAAAAATGCGGAAAAAGAGATTAACAACCCGATCACACCAAGTCAGAAAGTTATTCGTATCCTGAATCAAATGGTCGAGGCGGGGTTGCTAAAAAGGGGAATACAATTGTCTGCTTTTGTGAAGTCAAAAGGAAAAAACCGCGCAATGGATCTCCTAAACCAAGTCTGTATTCTTGAAAAGGGATTGGTGGATTTGCTGAAAGTGGAGGATCCTGACTCTGACAAAGGAGATTGTGTTGATTTTCATTTGATTAAGATAAGCCAGCGCCTGAAAAAAGAAGGCTTCGATAACGCTCCTGACACACTGAGGCAAATCTTAAAAGGGATCTCCTTTGATGGGAAGGGACTGGCTGGCAAAAAAGGAAGTTTGGTTTATAAACAGATTTCAAAGGATCGGTACAAAATAAAACTGCAAAGGAGTTGGGCAAACATTGCTGAAACCATACATCGACGTCAGATTGCTTCCTCAGTGATTTTAAACTATCTAATTCAGAAATCCCCAGATAAGCCCGCAAAGGACAACCCATCGCCTATTGAATTCACCTGTGAGGATCTGGTTGACGAGCTTAAAAGAGATATTGAACTGCAAGGATTAGTCGATGACCATCTGGCAATTGTGGAACGGTGCCTGATCCTGTTGCATGATATGAAGATTATTACGCTGCAAGGGGGGCTGGCTGTATTTCGTCAGGCAATGCATATTAAACTCTTACCGGATAAGAAAAACGCCCGATACAATAAGGGGGATTACAAGCCGCTGGAATTGCACTACACCGAGAGAATCTTCCAAATCCATGTAATGGGTGAATATGCCCGGCTGGGACTTGACAAGTTGCAACAGGCTTTAAAACTGGTGTTTGACTATTTTGAAGAGGATAAAAAATCGTTCTTTGAAAAATACTTTAAAGATCGCAAAGATGAGGTTGTCTATCCTGCAACACCTGATACATTCAAAAGTATCGTCAATGACCTTGCAAACCCCCACCAAGAGGAAATCGTAACCAATGATATGATATCAAATATGTTGATACTGGCAGGACCGGGATCAGGCAAGACCAGGGTGATTATCCATCGCTGTGCTTATCTGCTTTGTGTGCAGCAGATTCATCCTCAATCCATACTGATATTGTGTTACAATCACAATGCAGCAATCAGCCTCAAAAAACGGTTGATTAAACTGGTGGGTAGGAGGGGAAGATTTGTGACCGTTCTAACGTACCATGCATTGGCAATGAGATTGACCGGAATCTCCTTTGGTGACGAAAGACTGGAAGCAGAACAGATAAATTTCAACAAGGTGATTACTGATGCGACGGATCTCTTGAATGGCAAAATTGAGTTGCCGGGAATTGATGCCAACGAACAGAGGGAACGGCTGTTAGGTGGCATTCAGACAATTTTAGTGGATGAATATCAAGATATCGATTCTATTCAATATAATCTCATTTCAGCCATTGCCGGTCGCAAGATTGAAGATAAAGATGAGAAATTGTCGATCATGGCCGTTGGTGATGACGATCAGAATATTTATAGTTTCCGGGGGGCAAACATCAGATACATTCGAAAATTCCAGGAGGACTATCAAGTTTATCCTCATGGCAAATCTCAAGAGCCACATAAAGTCACCCTGAGATATCTGACGGAAAACTACCGATCAACAGCTTCCATCATTAATGCCGCGAACAGGTTTATTGCCCATAATCGTGATCGAATGAAGACCAATTATCCAATCAAAATCAATACGTCCCGTAAAAATGATCCTCCAGGAGGGCGCTGGGAAAAACTGGACCCGAATCGAAAGGGGAAGGTACAGATTATCAAAGTCCGCAATAATGGGGAACAACCATTTGCAATTGTCGAAGAAATAAAGCGATTAAAGGAAAAGGATCCAGAAATCCGGTGGTCAGACTTTGCTATCCTGGCGCGTACAAAATCAATATTAGTGCCGATTCGGTGTTTGCTTGAAGAGCAGGGGATACCTGTATCCTACACCCTCAATAAAGATGAATCCCCTCCCCCTCATCGGGTTCGTGAAATTCGCAATTTCCTGGTGTTTTTGTACGACAAACAAAAAGCATCATACAAAACATCCGAGTTAATACAGGAATATGAGCGGATCTATAATCCCATTGAAAAGAATACATGGGGAGAACTGTTAAAAGAGATTCTTGAAGATTTTCGGAAAGAATCCGGTGACGCAAACATTTCAGTCAGAGAAATTACTGACTATCTCTATGACAACCTGGCAGAGTTTCGAAAGGAACATGTACTCGGAAACGGTGTCTTTCTCAGCACAATGCACGCTGCCAAAGGCATGGAATTCTCTCATGTGTTCATTCCGGACGGTGGTTGGCATTCAACTTTATCCTCTCCAGACATCGAAGATGAGAGGAGACTGTTTTATGTCGCCATGACCAGATCCATGGAAACGCTAACCATGCTGTCGGTTAAAAACGCTCATAATCCACACTTGACACTTCTTACACCAAGCACCTTTCAAGCCATAGATTTTACACCACAGGTTGTAAGGACCAATTGTGCTGTGAATCGGCAGTTTCAAATCCTTGGTTTGAAGCACCTTTATTTGGGTTTCCCTGGTACATTTCCACGACAAGCAAAGATTCATTCAGATTTAGCTGTGCTGAATCCGGGAGATACAGTTACTTTTTCTATGGAAAATGGAGGGATTTGTGTTCGGAATTGCTGGGGTGAGATCGTTTCTCTGTTGTCAAAGGCAGCTGTCCCAATCTGGGAACCCATTTTACCAAAAATAGAACACGCAAAAATCCTGGCTATGGTAAGACGATTGAAAACTGATGAAGCATCTGAGTATCAAAAAGTCTCCAAATCCGAAGAGTGGGAGTTGCCTATAATTGAAGTTTTATACTCTGTATAATACAGGCGTTTTCATTTTTCAGCCTCATGGCAGCCACTATATTTACACCTCAGCAAACATTGACCGATAGTATTTTTAATACTTCATTAATAACTCGACTCTTTCAGTATAGTAGGATGCTTCTTTTTTAATTGATTCTAAATCAACGCTTTTTGTTGGATTCCCAAAATCCAATGTATTGATCAACCTATCCCAATCGATTTCTAATATTCTATTCGTAAACCATGCTCTTGATACTGACGGGAACATGATAGCCTCTTTAAATAGGTTCTTTTCCACTTTGAAAAACGTTAATATTTTATGATCGGTATCTTTAGTGTTAAAAAAATAAAGTGATGTTAAAGCTCCAGAGCAACGAGTCCATATATAGTCTTTATTCTCTGTATTGATTGTATCATTGAAAAGTTTGGCACAACTACCTTTTATTTCTTTAAAGGTATCTGATAACGCTTTATTTTTTCCTTGCGATATTAGACTTTTTTTTGCTTGCAAAATCGTTCTAAACGTATTGCATTCACCATTAATTCCAGATAAATAATGATTTAAGCAATTACGAACAGCCTCATCATCGACTGGAAAGTGTTTTACCATGTCTAAGGAGCCTAAGTTGTAATAGATATCCAATTTATTCACTTTTTGAAAGACAGTTGATGAAAAAAAAATCATACTTCCGAAAACGGTAAAAACTGTTACAAGTATTATTAGTGATTTTCGAGTCATGGATTATATTTTTCCCATGGTTTTCCTGAGCTTTCCAGAGCTGATAGAGTCGAGTGATTAAAGTTTATTCTTCCCTTAGCTCCTTCTGCTGGCACTTTGAAAATTTTAGTCCATTCTTTTGCGAAAGCACTGGTTTTGCAACCGTAGAATTTAGAAGACAATTTTGATTTGTAAAACTTTGACTTTAGATGAGAAAAATTTTTAATATCTACAACTTTTATCTTTTCCTTTTTTGCCTTACTTGGAAGCATAGAAGCCTCATATTTTGGTGGAGGATGGTATAAACTTAGCCATAAATCCTTTGCTGCATGCCCAAAATACCATACTCGGCTGATAGTATCATCATCCAATTTAGATAATGTTATCCAAAAATCCAATGCTGACTTTATTGTTATAACCTTATGATAATTAGCTACTTTATTTGATTTTTTGAATAGTAAATTGTAAGAAGCGACTTTCTTCTCTATGTAGTCGATATAATTTTTAGCCCCAGATTTTATTACTTTTTGTACATGAGCATATCGGGTAACTTGTAAATCACTATCTCGAATGTTTTTATCCCAAAAACTCGGCTCTTGGTTGTCATTAGCCCACCTACTCTGGTAAGCGGGAGCGTATATTGCCCAATGAACTGTTTCGTTTTTATTTTCAGAGAGTTTTCCTTTTTTCGCTAAACTCATAGCAAGGCTGACGTAGCTATACCAAGCTTTGTCATGTGCAGGATCATTCTCGTAATAAATTCCTGGGGCACCGAACAGGATAACAAAATTGAGTTTTTTTCTGTACTTCAGCTTATGTGGTCCATTTTGTTCAACCATAACTCTTATATCGTATAGTAGTTTATCTTTTGCTTCATGGCTTGCTCTATAGTTAATTCTTATATTCTAGAATTAGGTTCAATTTACTGCTTTTCCGATTTATTGAGCTTGTACGTCGCGTTGAATCTGTTCTTGGGTTGGAATAAAAACTATCATATAAGTACTTAATACACATTCTCATCAACCTACCGTCATGTGTTTAGAACCTTTGGCTCTTTTCAAAGCACTGTCACTTTCATCTACAAGTTCAAATTCTTCAAGATTGTCCAGTTTAATTTTTACTGATTTTGAAGTGACATTTTCTATCTTTATCTTGCCGTTTGAATCAGTTTTGCCAGTTACCGTAACATTGTTCGAGTGTTTTGCCGTGTAGGGTTCATCCATCATTGCCTTATCTTTTTCATCAACTAAAATGAATTCAAAAGTTTGTGCCTCTTTTTCCAGGTCGTCTAATGCTTCAACTTCTCCCACATCATCCTGCATCATGCCGGACAGGCTGAGGGTGTTGAAATCGTTCATGGTCATCATATCGCCTTTGCGACAGACCGGGCGCATTTCCACGATGACGTCGGGGGAAAAACCGATGAAAAAAGCTTTGCCTTTGGTCGTGCCGGAGATGATGCCACCCATTGATCCGGGTTCGTCTCCGGTGCTGGTGGAAATATGGCTTCCCAGGGTGGCCACGCTGTTACCATCAAACTTTGTCATGATTGAACCACCATCTAAATCTTTGGATTCCGCGATGTTAGGATAGGGTATTGGCATAGGCCCTGGTGGTGTCGGAAATGGGGTGATGCATACATCCGGGATGGTGGCCATAGCCTTTCCATCGCTTCCTTTGGTAACGACTGACTTTCCATTGGCACTGACGCTTATTTTTTTTGCCATGTTAATCCTTGATTTTATGGTTTTAATTCACTTTACTATCAAATTTTAGTTCTAACTGATGTCAGAACCTTTATTAATCGGACGTTATGATGTTGTTTGATTTTTTAATTGAGGAAACCAGTCTGGATCTATATTCTTTTTTCCGTTTTTGATAAGCAAGTGATTTTTTTTACTATTGATAATTGATTATGTAAATTAAATTATTGATGATTATAGAACCGAATACTAATGCAATATTAATGAATATTCCATCCCTTGCTTACTCCCCGGTTTAAAAGAAATCTTTTAATCCAAATTCAAGTTGGGAAAATAATCCGAACTAAATTGTCCAATTTTCATAGAGTGGTCATTGACTTTTTGATTGATGTTTTTTTAAAAAAGGGCTGTTTTGATTGATTTATTTCAGTTTTAAGGAAGTGATTATAGAGGATTTTCGATGTGTATTGGGATTGGTCGGTTATTGGGAGTGGATTTATAGATTTCTCCGGTATTAGCGGCTACTTGTAGGCGTTTTAAACAGGGATTTCAGGGAGTTTTTTTTAGGGGTGTTGATGCCTACATTATCTTACCAAAAATAGGCTTATATAATCATATTATATGACACTCAAATCTGTTTTTGCAGTTTAAATGGTGGAACCTGAATTGCATTTTTTTTACACTATTTTGTTTTTATTTTCTCACTTTGGTTAATATGATTCTTTTTTTGATGCAGATCTTACTAAGTTAGAACTACTTGATAAAGAATATCCTTGGCCAATTCCCTCTTGTTGTCCTTGTTGGGGCGGAAGAATTTGGAAACATGGCTATGTTCCTACTTATTTTTATCCTAAGACTATAACGAAAGAACGGCGAATAAATTGCTCAATTTTTTTTCTAAACATCCCATTTAAAATAGAAAAGATAGTTATCCATGCACAGATTGCGGAGACACCCCAGCTTAACTGTTACCTGTTACCCTTCATTGACATAGTTCTTGCGGACGACTATTTTTTATGATGTCCGACACATTTCTCCTAATAAATACCGAGTCTGTCCATGATATATAAAAGTTTAAAAGCCTGTGTGGATGATCTTGAGAAACATGGTTTCCTTGTTAGAATTAAAGAGGAGATGAATCCGGATCTTGAAATGGCAGAGATTCAACGGAGGGTGTATCAAAACCAGGGACCGGCTCTTTTTTTCGAGAAGGTAAAAGGTAGTCCGTTCCCCGCAGTCTCCAATCTGTTTGGCACACTTGAAAGGTCCCGGTTTATATTTCGATCTACGCTGGAACGCGTAAAATTTGCCATGAAATTGGGGGCTGATCCATCCGCTTTTTTTAAAGCGCCCTGGCGGTTTTTGTCGATTCCGATTACCGGGATAACTGCGCTGCCCAAAAAGGTCCGAAGTGGGCCGGTACTTAAAAACCGAACAACCATTGATTTACTTCCCCAAATCAGGGCCTGGCCGGATGAAGGAGGCTCATTTATTCACCTGCCGCAAGTATTAACGGAAGATCCGTGTAAACCCGGTATTATGAAATCCAATGTTGGGATGTACCGAATTCAGTTGTTGGGCAACAATTACTCGCCAAATCAAGAGGTTGGCCTTCATTACCAGATTCGTCGCGACATCGGTATCCATCATACCAATGCCTTAAAAAAAGGTATTCCTTTAAAGGTCAGTATTTTTATCGGTGGACCACCGAGCCATTCCTTTGGAGCCGTCATGCCCCTTCCCGAAGGATTGCCGGAAGTTGCCTTTGCCGGGGCTTTGAATGGGAGACGATTTCGGTATGCCCGTAAAAATGGCTACATTGTTTCCACAGATGCTGATTTTTGTATCACAGGCACCCTGGTCACGGGAGACACCCGACCGGAGGGGCCCTTCGGGGATCACGTGGGGTATTATGATCAAAAGCATGATCTTCCCTATCTGAAAGTCGATTCGGTTTATCATCGAAAAAATGCTATTTGGCCGTTTACAATTGTAGGGCGACCTCCCCAGGAAGATACTTCGTTCGGTAAACTGGTTCATGAAATTACTGACCCTCTAGTTGCTACCACTCTGCCAGGGGTTGAAGCCCTTCATGCAGTGGATGCAGCCGGTGTGCATCCGCTTCTGCTGGCCATTGGCCGGGAAAGCTATACACCGGGAAAACGGGAAAAACCAAAAGAAATATTGACCCTTGCCAATTCAATTCTCGGCTTTGGACATTGTTCATTGGCTAAGTACTTGCTTATAACCTCGTTACCGGATCACCAACAACTGGATATAAACGATGTGAGCGCTTTTTTTAAATATGTTCTGGAAAGAATCGACTGGCGGCGCGACCTCCACTTTCAAACTCAAACCACCATCGATTCATTGGATTACTCGGGAACAGCTGTTAATGAAGGTTCCAAAGTTGTCCTGGCTGCCTGTGGAGATAAACAAAGAAGCCTGGAAAGTTCTCTTAATGAAAGCTTTACAATGCTCGATGGATTCAGCAATCCAAGATTCGCTCTGCCCGGTGTACTAATCATTGAAGCCCCTGCGTTTACAGATGAAATCTCAGGAAAAACCGACATCAAAAAACTGACTACCAAATTGGAAAAACAAAATATCCCTGAAGGTATCCGTTTGATTGTGTTAACCGAGGACAGCGAATTTGCCACCCGGCATTTAAATAATTTCCTCTGGATTACCTTCACCCGGTCCAATCCATCCCATGACATTCATGGAGTAGGAAGTTTTATAGAAAACAAACATTGGGGCTGTACAGGACCACTAATTATCGATGCCAGGCAAAAACCCCACCATTCACAGCCGTTAACTGAAGATCCAAAAGTAACTGCTAAAATCGATGAATTAGGCAAAAAAGGCGGTTGTTTGGATGGAATTATCTAATATGGAAACACATGAATTTTACCTTTTATCATCCTGAAAAAACTGTCGATATAAAAAAATAGAAAATGATTAAAATTAGGCGATTTGAAGAACAAGATTGGAAAACAATCTGGCAAATAGTAAAACCCGTTTTCCGAGCCGGTGACACCTATGCTTTTTCACCTCAAATAACAGAAACAGAAGCATACCGGATCTGGATAGAGTTACCTACAGCTACCTTTACAGCCATAGATGAACACGGATTAATTATTGGCACTTATTATATTAAACCCAATCAAGCAGGTCCCGGATCTCATGTGTGCAATTGTGGATTCATTGTCGACTCAAAGGCACGAGGAAAAGGTGGCGCATCCCAAATGTGTGAACACTCCCAACGTGAGGCCATCAACCTGGGTTTCCGAGCCATGCAGTTTAACATGGTGGTTTCCACTAACAAGGGAGCTGTTCGCTTGTGGAAAAAACATGGATATGACGTCATCGGCACCTTGCCCCAGGCATTTCATCACCCACAACTAGGCTTTGTAGATGCCTTGATTATGTACAAACATCTGGCAATATAACCAATATAAATAGCTGTCATCACAAATCCAATGCCAGGAAAATGTTCCACAAATGGCACACACATGTCCCCTGGTCCTGGCTCTATCGCCGGTAACCACATAGAGCTTCGCCGCGCTCTATTAACTAACTAGAAATTTTTACTAAAAATTTTCACCATGTATAAAATGGTAAAACCATTATACAAAAACCAAGTTAGTTGCAAAAATTTTGCCGACATACGTAACTCAGGATGACAGATGGCAAAGCTCAGCTTGGGGATCGTAAAAAAATAATTTCCATGATCTGTTTGCAAAAGTCTCAAAAACAATCGACATTTTGTAAACAGAATGTGAACTAATTTATTAGCCGCCCCTTAACTTATTGACATTATGCCTTCGCGGGAATGAATTGGAGTTCAGGGTAATGCTGAATAGTTAAGGGAAAAACAGCATTAATGTGTTGTCGTTTTCCCTTCTACCAGCTAATCTCGCCATGAACCGTTTTAAAGACAACCTGCTGGGGATGATTGACTGATACCACATATTCCATTGGTCTGTTTTTCTGGTCAAAGACAATCGCACGGTAAACCAAGGTCATATCCTTTTTCATCAATCCCAGGAGTTCCGCTTCGCGATGAGTTGCCTGGGCAATACTGATCAAAGATTCTCCACGCCCCGCTTTTAGATCGTATTTTTCTTCCAGTAAAGCATACAATGAAGGCGAATTGACAATGTCCGCCGCAGACAGTCCCGGAGCCAGAAGCGCGGGGATATAACTGGTTTCAACACAGAAAGCGATGTCATTGACAGTACGCAAACGACGGATTACTATTGCCTCGTCCCCTTCCTCAATCGCAAGACGCTCTGCTAACCGCTTATTAACGTTTGTGAGTTCAAAAAAGAGCAACTTGCTTCCGGCTACATCTCCTTTGCTTCCGACAATATCTGAAATGCTATGGGATGATCGATGATCCAGTGGGCGATAGACTTGTGGAATGGTTATGTAAGTACCGCTTGTTCCGCGACGCTCCAAGATACCTTCTTCAATCAAATTACAGATGGCTTTGCGAATGGTCATTCGGCTGACCTTTAGGATGGTGGAAAGCTCTCGTTCCGACAGGATTTTGTCCCCCGCCGAAAAATCAGGACCTTCAACCAGTTCACGTAATTTTTGTTGAGCTTGTATGTAGACCAATTTGGGAGATTGGTCCTGTTTGTCATTATTTGCTTTTCTCATTCTATATTAATTTATAATTGAAATCTATAGATCTTACTGTAATAATAGTGAATTTGGTGCTATTTTATCTTTCCAAAAGCATCCAATTCGAATTATATCAGCCGCTCTTTTACTCACTGAAAATGGCCTATGTTAAGAGAATCTGTGATCCTGATTTATTTTTAAATCGATTTGTTCTCTAAATAGTGGTACGCTGAATAATGTATTCCGTAAATCAAAAAAAAACAAACAGGAGTATACATCTAGCCTACGGAATCCGTTTTTTTTGTGATTTTCTATTGACAAGAATTTTATGTGATGTTAATTAAAGATCATCAATTGGTATGTGTGCCAATTGAGCTGTTGGTATACATACCGATTAACTTTGTAATATTATAATAAAGCTATATAGGAGAAAAATGGCAACGGATATCGATAAAGATGCTATTATTCAAAAGTTTGAATTATCCAAAAAAACGATGTTTGAAGCGGAAGCTTTGGGCAGGAAATATGCCGATCAGATCGATCGAATCTATCTGGTTGGTTGTGGTGCTCCCAACCGAATCATGCTTGGTTTGCAGTATTGGGTGGAACATTTTAGCCCAACCCTTGAAGTCCGGCGGTATTTCCCAGCTGAATTTATAACACAAAATCCCCCCAGTCTGGATAACCGCACGTTAGTCCTGTTGGGGTCCAAGTCAGGGACAACACCGGAAACGGTTGAAGCGGCAAATTTTCTAAAAGACAAACCCTGTATCACTGTGGCTGTGACTCAAACAAAAGATCTGCCACTGGCACAAGCTGTTCAACATCCGATGCTGATGGGTGATGCCGGTGACGCACACAACGGAATGTTTATCATTATGCAAGCGTTGATTGGCGGACTGCTGGAGGGTAAGAAACAATGGTCGCTTCAGGATAAATTGATGCGCTCATTGGAAAACCTACCCAGGGTATTAGCAGAAGCAACAGAAGCACACGAACAACGGACAATTGAGGAAGCGCGTTTGTATCATAAAGATCGATATATTTATGAAATCGCATCCGGACCGATGTTTAGCACTGCATATGTGTTTGGTGTCTGTATTTTAATGGAAATGCAGTGGATGCATAGTTACCCTATCGAAGCAGCCGAGTTTTTTCATGGTCCATTTGAAATAATAGACCAAAATTCACCGGTTGTGCTAATGCTAGGTGAAGATCCCAGTCGACCGCTGATGGAACGTGCAGTGCGCTTCTGTAAGAAGTACACGGAACGTTTGATTATCTATGATTCAAAGGAGATGCCAATGCAAGGTATTGATCAAGAAATTCGAAGTATCGTTGCTCCTTATGTTCTGGGTAACGTTCTGGGACGATTGGCGGAGCATCTGGCTGTTTGGCACAACCATCCTTTATCAACTCGTCGATATATGTGGAAAACGGAATACTAAAAATGAAAAGAATACTTGGAATTGGTGATAATACAGTCGATCTGTATATTGATAAAGGACTGATGTTTCCGGGGGGCAATGCCGTCAATGTAGCGGTTCATGCTCATCGTAACGGAGCTGAAACCGCTTATTTAGGGTGTTTGGGGCAGGACGAAGCCGGGTCGTTAATCTATAACAGCTTGCTGTCTGAACAAGTGGATATCAGCCGATGTCGGCGTCTTGCAGGTAATACTTCCTGGACTCGTATTCTTCATCAGGGAAACGATCGGATATTCGATGGTAGTAACCCCGGTGTCAGAAGCCGGTATGATCTTCAAGAACCTGATTTTGAGTATATCAGTTCTTTCGATTTAGCTCATTCCAGTATTTATAGTAGTCTTGAGTCAGATATGGAAAAGCTGGATAAGGCAGTCCCTTTGATAGCTTTTGATTTTTCCGACTCAAGTGATCTTTCCTACATTAAGACATTAGCCCCCTATATTGATTATGCATTTTTTTCTGCCGCTGACAGTAAGGAAACAGACCAACAAGACTTTGCACGTTTAGTTCACTCACTGGGACCTTCCATTGTTGTGATCACACGTGGAGAGCATGGTGCACTTGCGTACAACGGTTTGAGATTTGAAAGCCAAGACATTGTGAAGACGCAGGTGGTTGATACATTGGGAGCTGGTGACGCATTCATCGCCGGGTTTCTTGTGGAATACCTGGCAAATAAAGACATCCGTAACGCTCTCTCCAAAGGATCTTTAGCAGCATCGAAAGTATGTTCTTTTCTGGGAGGTTTTGGTTTCGGGACGTCTTTTCCAGCCGGCCAGCCCGGCGTTTGTTCGACCTGATTTTAGTGATAAGATAATTTCTAAAAACTCGATCAAGAGGGAATTATGAACAAGCTGAAGAAACGATTATCTATAGTAATGATTGCACTTGGTATGATGGTATTGGGACAAGTACCAAACAGCGTGGCAAAAACCCGGATCAGCTTTTTGCACAAATGGCCTGAACCGGTCAATATGGCTTTTTATAAAAAAGCTGTGACGGAGTTTGAAGCGGCTAACCCGGACATTGAGGTCAAGATGGAAGCTGTAGCCGATGAACCCTATAAGGATAAAATCAGAGTATTGATGACCAGCAATCAAATGCCGGATATTTTCTTTTCCTGGTCAGGGGAATTTGGTCGAAAATTTGCTCGCAGCGGTCATGCATTAGATATCACAAATGCTGTTTATCAAACCGATTGGAAGAATCGATTTTCAGAAGCAGCCCTGGGTCCGTTTAAATTCAAAGGACGATTATTCGGAATTCCGGTTAATGTCGATAGCAAGTTTATGGTTTACAACAAAGCAATATTTAAGCGCCTGGGATTGTCCAAACCGCAGAATTGGCAGCAGTTTATGCAAATGTTGGCCACCATAAAAAAACAACGTATAATCCCGATTGCTTTTGGTAATCAATATCCCTGGGCCGCATCACACTATATTGGTGATTTGAACGCTAAACTGGTACCCAATGACATCCGCTTATCCGACTATCAGTTGATCAGTGATGAAGCATCAATATTCACACACCCCGGTTACGTACGTACTTTGAAAGAATTTACCAATCTTCAAAAGAAAGGTTATTTCAATCGTGGATCAAATGCCCTGACCCATGCTATTGCCCGCGGATCACTCACCGCCGGACGTTCAGCTATGATGTACCTGGAGCTGGTGGAATTCACCGAACTCGGAGGTTCAAGGCTGGAGAGAGACGGGTGGGATTATTTTGCACTGCCCGGATTTAAGGACGGTGAAGGAAATGCCTCGTTATTAACCGGTGCCCCTGACGGATTCATCGTTTCATCAACTTCTCCTCGTTCAAAGCAGGCCATTAAATTTCTTAAATTCCTGACCTCTCGAGAACAAGCGGAAAAATATGTAAAAATGACCGGGATGACCAGTGCCGTCAAAGGTTCGGTTACTGCCGCCAATGCTAATCAATCGATTGTCAACGGACTTAAAACGCTGGACCAGGCAGAAAATTTGGCTTTATGGTTGGATACAGACATGGATGCACGTATAGCAGAAGTCTATCTGAATGGCAGCCAAGCGGTATTGAACGGGACAGAAACACCGGAACAGGTGATGGTTAAAGTTCGCAAAATGGCAATTACAGTTAAGAGACTTAAATGAAGGGATATATTCTCAGCAATTTAGAAGGATTGAAAACCCGATGGCTCAAGACAACACCCTATCTCTTTGTCTTGCCGGTACTTATACTGCTGGTGGCCTTTGTATATGGGCCGGCCATCGAAAACATTCGCTACAGTCTGTTTTCCTGGAGTTCGTTGAATCCTGACTGGAAGTTTGTCGGATTGGATAACTATATCCATCTTTGGTCTGATCCTGTGTTTTGGAAAGCCATTGTCAACAACACGATTTATGCAGTTGTGTCGGTGGCGATCCAGGTTTTTGTTTCCCTGGCGTTGGCAGCGATTTTGTGCACCTCTGTGTTTTCACGCTGGGGACGGTCTTTCTTTCGAATGACCTTTTTCCTGCCGTCTATTTTGCCGATTACCATCATCGGCCTGGTTTGGCAGTTGATCTATCAGCCGACTATCGGATTGATCGATCAGGTTTTGTTTGCCACCGGGCTGGAGTCGTTGTCGCACATTTGGCTTGGTGATGAAAAAACGGCTTTATTATCGATAGTTTTGGTATCACAGTGGCAATGGACCGGTTATACAATGGCGTTGTTCATTGTCGCTATTCAAGCGATTCCAAATGACCTGTATGAAGCCATGGAAATCGACGGTGCCAATAAACTCCAGCAGTTTTGGTACTTGACGGTTTCCGGTGTTCGCGAAACCACATTAGTAATTGCCAGTATTACGATTTTTGGAGCGTTCAAAGTATTCGATATTGTCTGGGTGATGACAGTCGGCGGACCGAATCATTCCAGTGAGGTATTGGGAACCTACATGTATAAATCGGCCTTTCGAAACGATATTGTCGGCTACGGATCGGCGATTGCCACTGTGATTTTCTTTATCACGCTAATCATCGGGTTCATTCAGATTCGATATCAAAGGGAGCGATAACCATGAACACTTCAATCGGTCAAGCAGTTACTATTCCTGACAGAGTTTCAAAGTTTCTATTATGGTTTGCATTTGCCGCAATGTCATGCGCCTGTTTGTACCCATTGATCTGGTTACTGATGAACTCTTTCAAGACAACAAATGAGATGTTTGACAACTCCTGGCAGTTGCCAAACATCTGGATTTGGAAAAATTATATTGATGCCTGGGAGTTTGGCATTCAAAATTATCTGATCAACAGTTTTATTGTTTCGACTGTTTCTGTAATTGGAATACTTTTCTTTTCGGCCTTGGCATCATATGCGTTAGTAGCACTTCATTTTCCAGGTAAGAACTTTGTATATGCCGTTATCGTCGGAGGTGCAATTTTGCCACCGGAAGTGAGTTTGTTTCCCTTGTTTAAGATATTGACGAGTTTGAGAATATACAACACGTATTGGGCTTTGATTATCCCTTACATTGCTTTCGGCATTCCCTTCACTACTTTTCTGATTAGAGCTTATATGGTTAAGATCCCATTGGAACTGAATGAAGCGGCAACCCTGGATGGTGCTTCACCATTTCGAATCTTTCGAAGCATTTATTTGCCACTGTGTCGTCCAATTCTGGCTTCAGCCGGTTTAATTGCTGCCATGCGGGTTTGGAACGAGTTTATCTTTGCACTGACATTTGTTGAGAGTGAGAATGTTAAAACGATAACAATCGGTGTAATGGGTTTTGCCAATGCATTACGATCAAACTGGACAGTATTGATGGCGGGTTTGGTGATCTCCATTCTACCTATTCTATTTTGTTTTATAATTCTACAAAAACAGATCATAGGCAGCATAGGGCAAAGTTCACTCAAATAGACCATTCAGGAACCAGTGAAGAGACACTTCCAATTGTTCAAGTGCTGATGGATCCCTTTTTTTGCGAATTTCATAGTTAAAAAAGGGATCTGGAAATTAGAAACAATCAATTCCACGTCCAATTCAGGTATTTTCTGGTATATTGGATGGCGCTGTCGAGGAAGAACCCCAGGATGCCGATGACCATCAGGCTTTTGACTGCACTTTCTGTCTGGTTATTTTGAAAATCGCGATTTATAAAAGAGGGAATTGCTGATATTGCGATCATCAGCTACCTGGTCACCGGAGTGGGGAGTGCAGCTTTCGCTACAGCCGGTTTTAACGGCCGGATATAAAAAACAATTACAAAACGTTAAAATGAGATACATTGACTAAATCTGTTCCACCAACGCACGAGTTTATTCATCACCCCAATTTTAAAATATGTAAGACTGATAAGATTATAAACGGAAATGCTCTTGTAGCTGCTCCCAATGAATAAAAAGTCAGGATCAAATTTCCTGAATCGGCACAGTTGGAAGCCGGGTAAATCTTGCGTATATCGGGAGAGCGAAATAAAGCTGAATTCGTTGCTAAAAAAGTTCATATCTGTAACTCCAACAAAATCAATCACTATTTCGAGCGCATAGTCAATAATTACAATTTGATGCGGCCTTGTTGCGGCAGAAAAAGCATGATGAAACAATAAAACCATTGCCCCTTTATCATCGTAATTTCATGCAATTACGAATGAACATCTATAATTCTTCTACCGATAGCATTCCGAACCTGGAAAAGTGTTTTCAAACTTAAACAAAGTGCTTTTTACAAGTGTCACGTTTTGATATATTTTTAGTTTTTGTGACACTTTTTTTCGAGTAAAAAGTGTCACAAAAATGAAGTATGCTGAAAATTGTGACAGTTTTATTAAGTTCTTTAATGTCACGGTATTGCAAAAATATTATTTTTATGACACTTGTATATTAACTGTTTTCCTTCTTCAGAACAGGCAAAGTCCAGTATATTCAGATGTAACATATTGTATTTTAAAATTTTAAATTAAAATCAGAAAATGTTTCTTAACAGAGAGCAGGAACTAAAAACACTTGAGGCTTTGTTCGATTTAAAAAAAGCGTCGCTCGCTGTATGCAAAGGAAGAAGACGTATAGGAAAAAGCAGACTTATTGAAGAATTCGGAAAAAAAGCAACGAAGTTTATTTCAATTCAGGGACTGGCTCCAAGACGAGGATCGACTAAAAAAGATCAACTGGGAGCATTTGGAGCTCAACTTGCTAAAAACACTACACTTCCCCCCATTGTGCCTGAATCCTGGTCACAGGCATTCAGTCTTTTAAATTCCGTCATCGGCAAATCCAAAACAGTTGTTTTGCTAGACGAAATCTCATGGATGTCAATTGGCGAAAAAGATTTTGCCGGATTTCTTAAAATTGCATGGGATACTGAATTGTCAAAGAACTCCCGTCTTGTGCTTGTACTTTGTGGCTCTGTTTCTTCCTGGATTGACAAAAATATATTGAACAATACCGGTTTCAGGGGCCGGGTTTCTGTTACCATCAACGTTAAAGAACTTGCACTGACGTATTGTAACGAATTCTGGGGAAAATATACGAACAATATCTCAACAGCTGAAAAACTGAAGTTACTTTCCATAGCGGGCGGCGTACCCAAATACCTTGAAGAAATTGACCCCTCAAAGTCAGCAGAAAGTAATATAAAAAGACTGTGTTATCAGCCGGAAGGGTATCTTTTCAAAGAGTTTGAAGAACTGCTCAGAGACTCATTTGACAAGCGGGCCCCAGCGTATAAATCCATTGTAGAAAAACTCAGTAGTGGTTCTTTTGGGATTAATGAAATCTCTGCCTTTTTAGGTTGGAAAAAGGGTGGACGTATCAGTGAATATCTTAATGATTTGGCTAAATCCGGCTTTATTTCTTATCATAATTCAAAGGACCCCGGTAAGAAAAAAACTAAAAGCAACATTAAGTACCGGCTTTCAGATAATTATCTACGTTTTTACTTAAAATATTTACAACCTGTTAAAGATCAGATTACGTCAGGGATATACCACGGAAAAAACCTGGAATCACTCCCTGAATGGGAAACGATTATGGGGTTACAATTTGAAAATCTTGTCTTAAACAATATTCGGGCAGTTTGTCACGCTGCTGAGATAAACCCGGAAACGATTGTCAATGCCGGCCCCTATGTTCAGAAACAGACGAAACAAAAAAAAGGATGCCAGATAGACCTCTTAATAGAAACAAAATACACGCTTTATGTCTGTGAAATTAAATTTCGAAAGAAGACCGATAGATCAGTTATCAATGAAGTATTAGAAAAAATCAGCTGTTTAAATTTCCCTTCCACCCTTTCAATACGGCCGATATTGATTTACACGGGTGAACTCACAGAGAATATAGAAGCAACAGGCTTTTTCGCAAAAATCATCAGTTTTGAAACACTTTTAACAAACAAAGGTCAACCTTAGGGATTGTTAACAAATACGTCACATAATCAATTTACAAAAGTCCTAAAAACAATGAACATTTTGTAAACAGAATGTGAACTAATTTTTAGCCGCCCCTTAGAACTCAAAACAAGATATGAAAAAAGTGTAATTAAACTCTCTTCGTTGTGACATGTACCTTTCAAACAATACACATATTCGGATACGATTTAATTCCACGTCCAATTCAGGTATTTTCTGGTATATTGGATGGAGCTGTCGAGGAAGAAACCCAGGATGCCGATGGCGATGACGATGGCCATCAGGCGGTCGTATTCCATGGTGTCTCGGGCGTCGTTAATGATATAGCCCAGACCACTGGAAACACCCAGGAATTCGGCGGGGACCAGGACGATCCAGGCCACACCCAGAGCCATGCGCAAGCTGGTTAATACATAGGGAAATGAAGCGGGGATGACAATTTTGCTCAACAATTGACCGTCGGTTGCTCCCTGGTTTTTGGCCATAAGTATCCAATTGGGATTAACGCGAGCCACACCCATGGAGGTATTTAATACAATGGGCCAGATAGTGGCCATGGTGATCAGGAAGTAAATAGCCCCTTCAAAACTGGCAAAAACCAACAAGGCGATGGGCATCCAGGAAAGAGGGCTGATCATACGCAGGAGTTGGATAGGGGGATAGGTAACCACTCTGAACCGTCTGTAAAATCCGATCAGGATACCGCAGGGAAAACCGATTGCAAAAGCGATAAAGATTCCAACGATCACACGTCTTAAGCTGGCAAGAACCGATAACCAAAAATCCATTTCAAATATCAGCCCGAATAGTGCCTCAATGGTGGGTATTGGTAAAAAACCGGAAAACTGTTTAAAATCGGGCCGACTGAAAATCAAATAACCACCGACAGCCCAGAAAATGGTGAACATGACAATACCAACAGCACCCAGATAAATTCTACCGGTAGTCCTTTTTTCATCAAAGGGGGCAAAAGAGTATTTTGTATTTCGTTTCAGATATTTATCGACAAAACTCATATCCTTATCATCTCTTCTCGTTTCCATGGATTATCCATATTTCCCAGGTGAAATATCTCCGGCCCGCCAATGCTATCCAAGGCTGCCCTGACAAATCTATCGTTCACCAGGTCACTGGCTGCAAAATCCGTATTTAATGTTTTCAGAAAGGTGGAATCTCCTTCCATAAGTGTATGCCGCATTTCTTCTATGATCATTCGGGTGGCTGAGGGGTAAGGCCAAGGTTGAAATCCAATTCTTCCAATGGTCCACTTTGGATGATGGATTGCCTGTGGAACTTTGCCGGGGCCATAATCGCTTATATCATAACCGGTAAATGCCCTGAGCAGTATTTCATCGGATATGGGAAGATAGTTATTTCCATTGCGACTGAGAATTCGAGCGGTTTTTTTTGTATTTTGGTTTATCCATTGCTGAGCTCGTACAACAGCATTAACCACTTTTTGGGTAAATATGGGGTTGCGGTTAATGATTCCTTCATTCATCACTACCACACAGCACGGGTGATTTTTCCAAATATCTCCTGTAAACCTCATAATTTTAGCCCCGGTTTTTATCTCACTGATGGCATTAAAAGGTTCCGCTACAATATAACCGTCAATTTTACGGCCAGCCAAAGCTGCCGGCATTTCGGACGGTGCCAGAATAAAAAGATTGACCTGGTTTGGTTTTAGTTTTTTATGCTGCGGTTGGATTACCGGTTCCAAACCAAATTTCCTCAACCCCATCTGAAGTATGATATTATGGATAGAATACCAGTAAGGAATAGCAATCTGGTGGCCACCAAGATCTGCAAATTCCTTTATGTTAGAATCGCCATGGACCGTCAGGGCACTGCCGTTGGTATGATTCCAGGCAAGAATCTTCACCGGAAACTTGTTTTTAAAACGCATCCAAACCGGTATGGGTAACAGCAAGTGGGTAACATTAAATTTTCCCAACAAAAATGATTCCATCAGGGTCGACCAACTTCTAACCCTGATCGGCTTTTTCATATTTAATCCCTCATCCTGAAAGAATCCCTTGGCATGGGCTATAAGAAGAGGCGTGGCATCGGTAATGGGAAGATATCCGATCCGCAATTCCGGATCATTTTTAGCAAAAAGACCACCGTGAAAACCTAATGTACCAACGGCACTCAAAGTACCGGCGGTTCCCTTGATAAAATCTCTTCTTTTTAGTAAACGCTTCATAGCATTGACTCCCTAAACCGCTTGATGATGTCAACTTTTATCTGTAAAAAAGATCTATCCATCATATCTTTGGGATAAGGCATATTAATATCAAATACCTCGATGACTCTGCCGGGGTTATCTCCCAGTAGAACCACTTTATTACCCACCAGGATAGCTTCATCGATGTCATGGGTTACAAATATAACGGTAAATCCTTGATGCTGCCATATTTTGATCAATTCTTCCTGCAAAATTGCCCGCGTAAACGTATCAAGTGCACCGAAAGGCTCGTCCATCAAAAGAATACTCGGCTTCCCGATAATTGCCCTTGCCAGGCACACCCGCTGACACATCCCGGCGGAAATTTCAGACGGAAGATATTTTTCATACCCAGTCAGATTGATCATGTTGATGAATTTCTGTACCCGTTCTTCCAGATTATCCAGATCATTTCGAATTTTGCAGCCAAAAGCAATGTTTTCTGCAACATTCAGCCATGGTAAAAGACTGGTTTGCTGGAATAGAATGCTTCTGGAAGGATCAATCCCGTTGATTTTCTGCCCATCGATCAAAACTTCACCGGAACTCGCTGGGATGGTGCCGGCCAGGATATTTAACAATGTGGACTTGCCGCATCCTGATCGCCCTAAAATAATCACAAAATCACCTTTTGATATTGAAAGGTTGATATCTTTGAGAATTGTGACCTGCTTTTTTTTGGAAAGAAAATAATGTTTATGAATGTTTTTGATTTGAATTTTTTCTGTCATATTCCCATACCAACTTCCGAACTCAATGGCAAAGCTTTTTACACAGATCAAACAAGGATATGACCTGCATAATTTTGGTCAGATACTGTTGTAAAAGTAAGCGTTATTTCTGGACAATGTACAGCTTATGTTATTCCAAATGGTAGTGCAAGCACGATATCGTTTCGGCCATAGTGCGTGTGCAATCACATGATCTTTCAGATATTGTCGGCTGATCATGGTAAAAACACCGGTAACTATTCAGCATAAAAAAGCATGATCTATTTGTCATTCAGATGGGAGCCCTGGTCGATCTGAAGAATCTCAATGCAATGAAGCCCTGATGACACCCGGAAATAACTTGGGAATCTTAGGGTCGGCTCAAAAATTAATTCACATTCTGTATGCAAAATGTCCAGTTTTTTTAGGACTTTTGCAAACAGATTATGTGAAGTTATTTTTAAACGATCCCTTAATTACATGAATGACTTTCTATATTAAATAGACCCGATTATTTAAACATAGCTTGATACCATGGCAAACGACATCAATTGCTTCAGGCCTTGAGAGATCCTTCGTCATCCCTCTTCAGGATAACAGATGGTAGAGATTAGCTTATAACATTGCGAGAATGACATAGAATCCAGGGTAATGCTGAAGAATAGTAACAAAACCTATTATAAACCGAACGTCAAAAAGAATACAGAAGAGTTTGGTTGGTGCGGTGGTAAAAATTGATCTTATTAACCTTTTTGTTATTCGAGGTTCGATGTTCAGTTTTTAGTTTTTCACCAGATCCAGTTTTTCCAGTATTTCAGTGGGATGGTCGATAATAAAATCAGCCCTGGGATCTGTATTTTCCAGTTTTTCCCTGGTAGCAAAACCGGTGGTTACAGAGATGGTTTTCATCTGACTTTCGGATCTGACTTGACTGGCATTCCTGGCCGTCAAAACATCACTGGGTTGATCGCCAATATAAACTGTCTCAGATAAAGACGCACCCAGGTGATCAACTGCTTTCAGCAAACTGGTCGGATCAGGTTTCAACGGGGAATTCAGGTTCCTGTCAACACCAATAACAATGTCAAAATCATTTGTCATTCCAAACTCATCCAGGTGCTTCTCCAACACTCCCTGTTCGTTTGAAGAAACAATACCCATGCGGATGTAAGATGTATTGGCAAGCTCCCTAATAACGAACTCAATTCCTTCCACAGGCTTTGTCGGACATTTTCTGCTGAAGTCTACAAACGCTTCAAAAATTTTTTGTTGATCTCGTTTCCAGTTAAAACCTAAAAACTCATAAAAGTCGGGATAAGGTTCCCTGAAATTCTCAATCAACTCTTCAGGAGAATTGATCGGTAATTTGACGTTAAAAATCGTAGCTGCATGTTCATACCACTGGCAAATATTCTTTAGCGAATCCGCAATAACACCGTCAAAATCAAATAAAACTGTTGTAATCATTGGGTTGAGATCTATTTTGATAATACTCTTTTATTAAAGTCCAAAGAAACTCACAAATAAAAAGTTTCTCCTTATTTTTTTAGAAATGCAACCTTTTTGTATTTTTTGAACATTTGCGATTCCAGAACCAACGTCCCAAAATCTATTGAGATTCTTCCGGTCGCCCAAGCCCAAGGTTCCCATCGGAATAACAAACAGGTTAGGCTTTTTTGTGTTGAATAATGACAAAAAAGGTTACTAATTTTGTTTTTATTATATTATGTTTTAGTGATCATATAACATGCTTCATTAAAAGCAAAAACGCCATGAAAAACTGTTATTTTATATACATTCCATTGCTCTATATATTTAAAAACATCTGGTTTGTTTGTTGTTAACGGTTTTCCAATTCTGAAGTGCTTTAATCATCACCACGATTTGTTCACCTGGAACCGCTGCTTATTATTTTTTGATTGACAGTTTAAAAATAAGTCGCGAAGCTGCTTCTTGATCTAATTGAGTTATAACTCACGGATTTTATTGTAAAAAGGAGGAGATTGTCATGGCGAAATTGAAAAGAGTTTTGTCATTTCGAGATGTTTTATTCATTGCGATTGGCCAGATTATTGGCGCTGGTGTCATTACCCTGACAGGTATCGCTATTGGTATGACGGGACCCAGCGTAATGTTCGCATTTTTAGGTGCTGCTGTACTGGTTTTGATTGTATCCATGTTATTTATGATGGGTGGGGCGACAATTCCGACAACCGGGGCGTTTTATATCTGGCCCAGCAGACTTGTCAGCGGGCGAATGGCCAGTTTCGTGCTTTGGCTGGTCATGCTGAACAGTGTCACTCTGGCTCTTTATGGGGCATCGATTGGAACATATCTTCATCATGGATTTCGGCTTCTATCACCCGATATGTGGGGCATAGTCAAGGCACTTAAGTCTCTATCGCCCAATATGTGGGGTGTTGTCATTGTTACACTGTTTTATATTGCCAATTTTTTTGGATTAAGAATCGTGGTCGGTGTTCAAATGGTGCTGGTGGTCATTTTGCTATCAGCTTTGATTTTGTATGCAGGATTTTCCATCCCTTTTTTGCAGGTTGAAAATTTCACACCCATGTTTGCCAAGGGACCGGGTGGTTTTTTTATGGCCATGACCATTCTGGTTTTTGCAACCGGCGGTGCTTATCTGGTGGTTGCTCTGGGGGGAGAAATGAAAAATCCTAAAAAAGATATTCCCAGGGTAGTGGTAACCTCAACCCTGGGTGTAGCAATTTTTTATGCCCTGGTCGGTATGGCGGCTGTCGGAGTAATTCCCTGGCAAAAAATGGTTAATCAACCGCTGACAGTAGCCGGCGAAGCATTTTTACCCGGCTGGGCCTTGATTTACTTTATTATCTGTGGTGCCGGTTTAGCTATTGGTACAACCATTAATGCCCAGTATATTCAGCTTCCCCGCAATTTTTTATCAGCTTGTTGGGATGAGGTTCTTCCGGCTCGATTTGGTAAACTGAATCGTTTCGGCACACCGTATTATATCACCACGGCATTGTTCATTATCGGTGTCATTCCCCTATTGTTGGATTTGCAGATAGATGTGTTGGCTAAAGCAGCCACGATTTCAGCATTTTTACCAGTCATTTTTATTATCTGGTCAATCACTCGAATCCCCGATAAATTTCCTGAAGAGTATGCCAATGCTTATTTTAAAATCAGTAGATTCTGGTTATGGCCGATTTTTGTCATATCAGAGCTTTATATGCTTATCGGCATTATTCTTTTAGCTCGTGACCTTTCAAAGGGCGTCCTGATTGTATTGGCCGTGTGGATTGTCATTTCGGCGGCTTATTATCCCATTCGGAAATGGTATTTAAGAATTACCAAAGGGAAAGATCTTGATGCGGCGGCAAACGATTTGACTATTCTGGAGCATTTTTAAGGCACCGCAATTCAATCCCGGATCAATGGCAAAGTGGCGGATCTTAAACTGTTGATGGGAAATTGAAGAATAAAAGTAGTTCCCTTGGCTCTTCCTTCACTTTCGGCCCAGATCCTTCCTTTCATTTCAGACATGAAATTAGCACAGCCGTGAAGACCAAAACCACGGCTGTTACCTTTGGTAGAAAAACCAAAGCTAAAAATCTTGGTCAGATCTTTGGCGGCTATGCCTTTGCCGTTATCACGTACTTTGATGTATATATTGTGCTCATCGCTTTCCAGTTTGATTTCCAACAGCTTTTCGCCAAACGGCAGATCCAACATGGCATCTTTTGCGTTTTGGATGAGGTTGGTTAAAATCTGTATAAGTTTTGTCTTTTGCACCATGATTTTTGGTGTTTCTGAAAAATCTCGCACGATTTTGATGCCATCTTTTTCAATCAGTTCAGTGTGAATATCCAAAGTATCATTGAGCAATTCGACCAGGTTATATTCTTCATCCAAATAACTGATACCGGCATAACGCTGTTGAGATGCGATCACATCTGTAATTAGTTCAATCTTGTCATCCAGGCGATTAATATTTTCTGTAATATTTTCATATTCGGAATCCAAGGTACTTTCAATGGCCTGGTAATATCCGATCAGCTTTTCCGCATTGGAATCCGGGTTGTTGAAGTTGCCCATGGTTTTCATTTCGTTTTCCAATGCCTCGTTGGCCCTTTTTAATTTTTCAATTTTTGAATGTCTCAGGGTGTCTTTTACTACCTGGACTGATATTCGAACGCTATTTAAAATATTTCCAACATTGTGAATGGTGTTAGTGGCAATATCAGCCATGCCGGCTTTATGGGCTTTCTCCACCAACTCCTCCTGGGCAGCTTTTAATTCCATTGTTCGTTTTTTAACCAGTTCGTCCAGATGACTGTGAACGAAGGCATTTTCCATGGAAATGACTGCTTGAGACAATAAAATGTCCAATACCCGAATACGTTCTTCCGTAAAGGCATTGTCAGTCAGGTCGTTTTCCAGATAAAGGACGCCGGTGGATTCGTCTTTGTAACGAATTGGAATACAAAGGATGGATCTCGGCTGGGTTTCAGACAGGTAATCATCCCTTAAAAACAGATCATCCGTCATTTTATTTGGAAAGACAATGTTCTTACCGGTCCGAAAAACATAATGTACAATAGATTTTGATAATTTGTTAAATTCATCTAAGGGTGTATACACCAGTACTTCAACCTGGTTCAAGGCGATATCACACCATGCTTGGATCTCCAATCGATTATTCTGTTCAAGAATGATAGCTCCTTTCTGCGCGCCTGCATTCTCGATGATGATCTTAATCATTTTGTGTAAAAACCTTTCCAGGTCGATCTCATCGGAAATAGCCCGTGTACTTTTAATGACTGTTTCCAGGTCCAGTTTGGCTGATTCGTCTTCCGATTTCCAGTACAGGTCTCTTTTGCCGGTAATACCATTGTGTTGGATATGTAATTTCAGCAATGAACCATGTTTATTATTGATAAACTCAACTTTTTGATTGGCTCCCCATTGTTGATAGAGGTGACATGCTTTTGCCAGATACAAACCTGCAATTTCCAGCTTATCAGAGCTTAACCAGAAGTTTGAATACAATTCTAAAGCCAAGGCCTGTTCATGACGAAATCGATTTTCAAAGGCACGTTGAATCGACATATCATAGTGTTTTATGGCCTCCGGTTTTTTACCCAATACCCGGGCTGTTTCAGCTTCCACCAAATGGTACTTGTGCAGGCAATTTTCCGGGCCATGGAATGCCCAGCGTTTTAGTTTTTTTCTATTTTTCTTAATATTTCGCATCAGCCTCCGGCGCTCTTTTTTTGTGACATTGGGATATAAGGCTAATCGGATGAGTGAGTCAAAAAAATAAAAAACAGGAATAAACGGTGATGATGCGACACTCTCCCTGTATTCGCCGGCCAATTCGATATTTTTTAGTGCTTCTTTATAACGCTCAAAATAAAAACATAATATGCTTTTATAAAAAAAACCGATAAACAGAATCATTACCTCATCCAGGTTTTTGTTTTCATCCCTTAAGATAGTTTCATCAAAATAGGCCCCCTGAAGCAAACAAGGTGTGGATGAAGGCATAGTCAGATTGTAAATGATTTGCTGTAACATTTGAATTGAGTAGAGGGTCATCTCCGGTTGCAGACTTTTTAAGTGCTCGAACGCTTCATCCGTTTCTTGTTTTAAATTGTCCAAATCAGCACCAATCATAAACTTATTTTGTAAACTGGTAATACATGAAATACGAGTGCTGACAAAATTACCATATGCTAATCCAAGTTTATACGCATTATGCAAAGGAATCAGAGTGTTATGCAACGGTTCTTTCCAGTGATAAATCAGGTTCCATACAACGCTTTGAATTCGACTTTTGTCATAATATGAGTTTTTATCTTTAATCAATTCCAGTGCTAATTGGCCCAATTTGTATCCTGTTTCGATATCATTGAGTAAATAACAATGAAAAGCACCAAAGAAAACGTAAGCCATGGCTGAATGAGGTGAATGCCCATAACGAATCGATAGCCTGACCATGGTCAACACAATTGAGGGGAATATTTTGGAAGCACCAAAATAACTTGGTGTCAGCAGGCTGTATAACAACTGCAAGCTCATTCTTTTATGAGAATCCGTCATTTTGGGCTGCTGTTTCAACTTATCGATGGACTTTTTCCAAAGATAGAACTTGGTCAGAAACAGTTCAAAAATAAGTTGCCCTTTGGATGGACTATGGGTTAAATCGATTCCTAATTGACGAAGGATAGTGATGCCGAGGTCAATCCCATCGTCCAGCAAATTCTGGGCATGGTCGGCGGCAATTTTCCTTTCGTAAAAGACCAGTTTTTCCGGCAGGGTTTTAGCCTGTTCAAATACGACTTTGGCCAATGCATCCATTTTGGCATAATCTCCGAACAGGTAAGAAATCTGAACGCCTTCGTTAAAAATATTAAGCGACAACTCGTAATGCTTTATCCAACAATTTAAAGGAAGCAGCGCCATTGTTTCATTAAAATAATTAAATGCTTGTTTATATGCTGCTGAAATACGGGCCTTTCGAGCTGCATTGAGATTTAACTTTGCTAATTCCAGTCTTTTTGAGGGGTCGTTTATTAAATCTTTAGCAACATTTAAGTGATTCACGATGGAAAATAGATATCGATCAAGGTTATCATCTGCTGTTTTTCCCAACAAAGCTGTCCCGATACTATGATGCCACATTTTCTTTTTTTTTTCGGGAATCAGGTTATAACAGGCTTCACGAATTCGGTCGTGGGCAAAATAATAACTGCGGCCTGTTTTTATAAAATAACCATCGTGAACCAGCTTTCGCAGGCCTTTCGAAACATCCACGGATGATTGATCTACCAAATTGTTCAAGGCATTATAGCGAAAAGAATTCCCCATACAGGCCCCTAAAAACAGTATCTCCTGGAAGTTCTCTTTCAAGTTGGAAATCTTTTCAGCAATAAATTTAACCACGTTGTCTGTAACCGGCTTTTGACTGATTCTGTTGATATCCCATTGCCATCCTTTTTCAGGATCAAATTCAAATACATTTTCATTGTATAGAGACTGCAAAAACTGTTTTAGAAAAAACGGATTGCCTTCTGTTTTTTTATATAACAATCTGGTTAATGGTTTGACGTTTTCCACTTCACACAGCAGGGTGTCTTTTACTAATTGATTAATATTTTCAATATTTAATGGATTAAGTTGTATTTCGTTGACTTTAATGCCGGAAGTCTTAAATGATTGAATTGCCTTTAGCAAAGGGTGAGATTTGAATACGGCGTTTGAGCGGTATGCGCCAATGAGCATAAGATCACTGAGTTTAGATTCTTTGGTGAAATACTTTAGTATTTCTCCCGAAGCAGAATCCGCCCATTGGAGGTCATCCAGAAAGATAACGGTGGGTTGATTTTGAATTAAAAAAATCGTGATAAAATCAAATAATACCATATGAAAACGGTTTTGAGATTCAACTGAATCCAATTCGGAAACCGGTTGTTGTGGACCAATAATCAACTCTACCTCGGGAATAACGTCAATAATAATTTGTGCATTAATCCCCAGAGCATTTTTAATTTTCTCCTGCCATTTTAGTATCTGATTATTGCTTTCAGTTAACAGTTGTCTGATTAAGTCGCTAAAAGCTTGTATCAGGCCACTATATGGGATATCTTTTTTAAAGTATTCATATTTGCCTGAAATAAATAAACCCTTGTTTTCTATAACGTATTTACTAAAATCATTGATCAACGTTGTTTTTCCAACACCCGGCCATCCTGATATAACTGCCACCTCCATATGTCCGTCATTAACTCGATTGAAGGACTTTTTCATCTGCTTCAACTCCGATTCACGTCCATACAATTTTTGAGGGATATAAAATTGATCCGAAAGATCTTTATTTCCAGGGACAAAGTTCGTTATTTGTTCAGCGTGCTCTTTAGCATCCAAACACTCTTCCAGATCCCATTGAATGCCCAGGGCGCTTTGATATCGTTGTTCAGCGTTTTTGGATAATAGTTTATCCACAATGTTGGATATGGCCATGGGTACATCTGGCCTGAGATGGTGGAGGGGTGTTGGATTTTTGGCAATATGACTGTGGATTATTTCCATTGGATCACTCGAATGAAACGGTGTAACACCACTTAATAATTCATAAAAGACAATACCCAGGGAATAAAAGTCTGAACGGTAATCGACGATTCGGTTCATACGACCGGTTTGTTCCGGGGAAATATAAGCCAGGGTTCCTTCCAGGGCTTTCTGGTTTTGAGTGATTTCTGTCTCTTGTCGTAATTTGGAAGCGATGGCAAAATCGATATATTTGATCAGGTAATCGGTGGGATTGATGATGATGTTTGACGGCTGAATATCCTTATGAATAATATTGCTGTGATGAATGACATTTAATCCTTTCACCAACTGAATAGCAATGGTGAAAAACTGGGAAATTGAAACTCCCTGGGCTGGTATTTCACGATCCAGGCTGACACCACCAAAATCTTTCATAATAATGGCGACCTGATGATTGGATTCTTCCAACCCTAAATAGGTAACAATGTGTTTGTCTTTTATGGTCCGACCGATCTCAAACTCACGTTGAAACTGATATTTCTGCCGTTTGGACGCATATTTTCCAATATTGACTTTAACAATAACCGGCAGCCCACTTTCCTTCTTTTCGCCAAGATATACCTTTGAACGCTTGCCGGAGTGTATCTGTCGATGAATAGAATATTCCTGAAGGCTAATTATGTCTTTTTCCAAAAGATTTTACCTGTTACGACCGGGTGCCTGATTAACGGCAAGGTATACATATTGCCGTTAAAAACAAATACCTGGAAGTTGCATATCTGAAAAACACACTTTGATACAATAGGCCGGTTATACCATACCACAAAGCCGGGGAAACCGCAAAAAGTGATTTTTAAAGTGTTGAATAATAAATTAAAGAATGCATTATGATAAATGGTCAAGAAGAAAGTAATTAAAAAATAGAAGCCTACAGAAAATCCATCCGTATGTTGAAGATCTTTAAAGGCTATCAACCCATGTGGAGCGTTATAAAAAAAACAAAGACTTACATTCGATACTTTCGAAACAGTCCAATGTGGTGGGATTAAGGAAATTCAGTCCGTCAGTACTTAATCATCTCCATGGGAGCTGGTTGTGATCGGGAATAACATTTTGAGGATAAAAATTATTTGACATTTTTCATTCGGATGGGAAAAATGATATTATCAAAATGACTGAGCGCTCGTTCAATTGATTTTGAACTGCTGATTATTCAGATCTTTCACGCTGTTGCAGAATTTTGTTTTAGTAACGGTTTTCCTTGCTTAGGATCGGCTAAAAACTAGCTGACATTCCGTATACAAAATGTCCATTGTTTTTGGGACTATAGTAAATAGATTATGTGAAGTTACTTTTTAACGATCCCTTAGCAACTGGATAGGCGGCTAATTTAGGGAAAGGCAATCACATTTTAATATACAAGGAGGCAACATTGGATTTTGATCTAACAACAGAACAGGAAATGATTCGCAAAGAAGTGAGAAAATTTGCTGAAAAAGAGATCTTGCCAATCGCCATCGAACTGGATGACAAAGAGGAATTTTCCAACGATCTCACCCAGCGTATGGGAGAGATTGGACTATTCGGTATGTTTGTATCGGAAGAATATGGTGGACAAGGATTGGGGTATATCTCTTATATTATCGGGGTAGAAGAGATAGCCCGGGTTGATGGTTCCCAGGCTGCAACCGTGGCAGCCGGTAATTCGCTGGGTATTGGACCGATTTATTATTTCGGTTCGGAAGAGCAGAAGCGGAAATACCTGCCGAAGCTTTGCACCGGAGAAGGGCTTTGGGGATTCGGTTTAACCGAGCCAACAGCCGGGTCGGATGCCGGAGGTAGCAAAACAACCGCTGTTCGTGATGGGAATGATTGGATAATAAACGGATCAAAGATATTTATTACCAATGCATCCTGTGATCTTTCCATGGGTGTAACTGTGCAAGCCATCACCGGAACACGATCCAACGGTAAGCCGGAATATACCTGTTTTTTGGTGGAGAACGGAACCAAAGGATTTAAAACGGTTCCCATGCACGGGAAAATGATGTGGCGGTCTTCCAATACATCTGAGCTTTATTTTGATGATGTTCGGGTATCCAAAGACAATATTCTGGGCAAAGTTGGTGATGGTTTTCACCAGATGCTGCAAACTCTGGATGGTGGTCGCCTTTCTATCGGTGCCATGGGCTTGGGAGGTGCACAAGGAGCTTATGAAATGGCCTTAAAATACGCCAAAGAACGTCAACAATTCGGGCAACCTATTTCAAAATTCCAAGCCATCAGTTTTAAGTTGGCTGATTGTGCCATGGAGCTCGAATGTGGTAGAAATCTGCTGTATAAAGCGTGTTGGCTGAGAAATCAGAAGCGGGCCTTTGAAAAAGAAGCTGCCATGGCCAAACTGTACTGTTCAGAGCTTATGGGACGTGTGGCGAACCATGCCGTACAGATTCATGGTGGATACGGACTGATGAAGGATCACCATGTAGAACGATTCTACAGAGATCAAAAGCTGCTGGATATCGGAGAGGGAACCTCTGAAGTGCAACGCATTGTAATTTCCAGGTACATCGGATGCTAACGGTGTGGTTAAATAAGATTTGAATTACAAACCATCCAAGGAGAAAAAAGTGGACAATGAAGTTCTATTGGTTGAAAAAAGGGACGGTATTGCGATTTTAACCCTTAATCGTCCGAATGTGATGAATGCGTTTAATCAGGCATTACTTGCCGCCTTAAAAGATGTTATCGACAACTTGTTTTTTAGCAAAGATATTCGGGTAGTCATTATTACGGGTGCCGGGGAAAAGGCATTTTGCGCTGGTGCCGACCTGAAAGAAAGAGCAGGCATGAGCGATGAGATGGTCCGTAAATTTATTTTTACCATCCGTAATCTTTTTACCAGCATAGAAAACCTGAATAAACCCGTTATTGCGGCGGTTAACGGTATTGCACTGGGTGGTGGTACTGAACTGGCTTTGGCAGCAGATATTCGAATTGCATCCAACAGAGCATCCATGGGTTTAACCGAAACCCGGTTGGCCATCATTCCCGGTGCCGGGGGAACACAACGACTACCCAGAATTGTCGGTTTAGGAAAAGCCAAAGAGCTGATTTTTACCGGTCGCCGTGTCAATGGGGAGGAGGCGCTGGAAATCGGATTGGTCAATAAATTGTGTTCAGCGGATCTATTATTAGAAGAAAGTATAAAAATGGCATCCATGATCCTGGAAACTGGACCCATTGCCATTGAGCAAGCCAAATATGCCATCAATGCAGGCTTTGAAACAAATATTCATACCGGTTTGGGGATTGAATCCAATGCTTATTGGTTGACCATACCAACGGAAGACAGGATGGAAGGACTAACAGCTTTCAGGGAAAAGAGAAAACCGGTTTACAAAGGGAAATGATATGAAAGTAAAAGCTAACGAAAACGTTCAATTTTGGGAGAACGAGGAGCAATCACTGGACAATTTGGTCCAGGAGGCTATGTGGCCGGGTGGCGCCAAGGCTGTCGATAAACTGGCCAAGGCTGGCAAACAGCCGGTCAGGGAGCTGATAAGTCGTTTAATCGATCCGGATACCCAGTTTTATGAGCTGTCTCGAATTGCCGGTTTTGGGATGAACTATCCCGGCGTCCCGGATGTGCCGGGTGGTGGTATTGTAACCGGTATCGGCAGGATTTATGGTAATTGGACCATGATTTTTGCCAACGATAGTCGAGTGAAGGCCGGGACCTATTTTCCCATCACATTAAAAAAGCACATGCGTGCCCAGGCGATTGCTGAACAATGTGGTTTAAATTGTGTATATATTGCCGATTCAGGCGGTGCATTTTTACCGATGCAGGCTGAGATTTTTCCTGATGATCAGCAATTCGGTTCTATTTTTTACAATATGGCTCGTATGTCTGCCATGGGATTGAAACAGATTACTCTAAGCACCGGCGGTAACACGGCCGGAGGTGCCTATATTGTTTTTATGGCCTGCGAGTCCGTGATGATCGATAAATTGTCATACTCATTTCTGGGCGGTCCACCGCTGGTTCAAATGGCCACCGGTGAAATTACCACTGCCGAAGAACTGGGTGGAGCCAAGGTTCATACCCAGATTTCCGGCGGAGCAGATCACTTCTGTAAAGATCAGATGGAGGCCGTGGAGAGAGTACGGGATATCCTGTCTTTGGAACCACCTCAGAAAATACATCTGCATCGATATGCCGAAGCTGCCCCGACAGTTCATACGCGAAGCATTTATGAAAATATGCCGACATCGGTGAATCAAGGCATCAATGTTCGAGCATTTATTTCAGCCATTTCAGATAATAGCTGGTTTGGTGAATATAAGCAGTTTTATGCACCCGGACGCGGGGATAATATTGTAACGGGAAAGATACTACTAAAGGGGCTACCGATCGGTATTGTCGCTTCCAACAATACCGGCATTGTTTTTTTTGAGGCGGCTCGTAAAGCCACCGAGTGGATTGTTCGTTGCTCCCAGGAAAAAATCCCCCTTCTGTTTTTACAGAGTTCACCGGGATATATGGTGGGGACGGATTCCGAACATATGGGTATTGGTAAATATGGCTCAGACATGGTCCGGGCAGTCGCCTGTAGCCAGGTGCCGAGAATTCAAATGGTAATCGGGCCGGATAACGGGGCTGCCAACTATGGTATGTGCGGACGCTCCTATCGACCTCATTTTCTTTTTACAACCATGCGAGCGCGAACCGCAGTTATGTCCGGCAGAAGTGCTGCCGGAGTGTTGTTGTCTATTGAGAAGAAAAATAGAGAAGCCAAGGGCAACCCCATGACCGAAGAGGAGAAAAAAACATTTATAGATAAACTCATTGTCAAATACGATGATGAATCTCATCCCTTCTATTGTGGTGCTCGCATTTTGAACGATAGGGTGTTAAAATTTTCTGAAATTAGAGACTGGTTAGCCATGGCTTTTGAAGTAAGCCTGCTGAAACCCATTGGTAACCCCAACTTTGGAAACATGAGGTTTTAGGGGGATAAATATATTATGCTGATTTATAGGGATATCGCGCATTTTTATCCTTTATAAAAACCATTGTGATATTCTTTTTTAAACTACAATTACTATTATATAATCCATGAATCGGGAGTAGAATATGGATGTTAAGAAAAATACCCCCCACATCAATGTTGACTTTTTTGAAGACCTCACCGGCAAAGTACCCACTACCGAAAACAAAAGTGTTGAAGCTGTCGGAGACAAGATCAAAATACTACGGGTTGAAAAAGGATTGTCATTGGAAGATTTGTCAAACATGACCGGATTTGATGTTGAGCTGCTCTCTAATATCGAAAAACAGGAAGTTCAGCCACAGCTTGGTACTATCATTAAACTGTCCAAGGCGCTTGATAGTGCTTTTGGGCGTGTGTTGTCCGGTGTCGGCAGCCAACTTTATTCCATTACCAGAAAAGATGAACAAAAAAGTATTTCCCGCTCCACATCCGGCAAAAGCAAAAAACAGTTGTATGCATACAAAAGCCTGGCGCCGGAAGTGAAGGGGCGACACATGGAAGCCCTGATCGTGCAACTGGAAGAAAATCCGGACGTGGAACGATCTGTTCATGATGGAGAAGAGTTTATCTATGTCCTGGAAGGAACGGTTGAACTTTCCATCGCTGATGACACATTTGAGTTAACACCCGGCGACAGCGTATACTACTTGTCAACTACCCCCCATCTCATCGCTGGTAAAGGTGGGAAAGCCACTATTTTAGCAGTGGTTTATGGAGATTAAAAGATCAGGACGAATTATAACAGGTGACGGTTTACACATATAGGCCCCCATTCCACGACGATGCATAAAAAAAGATCAGCGAATTTAATCGATAATACTTTGGTCGGGTTGGCCAACTTTTTTCATTTTCAACAGCCTCCGATGGGATTTTCAGATTTAAAATCAAGCTACCGGATAGTATGATGTGATTCATTTCTACCACTGGTTTTATTAAATCGGTGGAGTTGTTTTGTTCGAAACGATGAGCCGGGCTGAGTCATTCTGATCAGAGTGCCGGCAGTACGAGGAATATCGCAGTTATTGGTTTGCCATAAAAACACCGAAATCAGGAGCGATCGTTTCTAAACCTGGCAACGTCAACATTGTAACGATTAATGATCTTTTGGAGCGATTGGCGTTTGATGCCACTAATATTGGCGGATTGGGTAATGTTTCCTTTGGTACTGGTTAGCAATTGTGTTATGTAATCGCGAGTAAAATTTTCGATGACTTTTTCTTTCAGCTCCTTATAGGGATTTTCCAATTGGAATGTGTCGGACGGTCCGCCATTGACTCTGTCGCCCCTGATAATGTGTCTTAATTGGATTTCTTCTTCGGAAATGGTTGCCATCCAACCGCGAATACTATTTTCAAGTTCCCGGATATTTCCATTCCAATGGCACTCGGTTAAATAGTCAATGACGTCTTGAGATACTGTTTTTGGGGGAATATTCAGCTCGCAGGCAGCTTTATTTAAAAAGTGATTTGTGAGCAATGGAATATCATCTTTTATCTCTTCCAGGGGAGGCATGATCAGTGGTGCAACACGCAGCCTGTAATAGAGGTCAGCCCTGAATTCCCCGTTTTGGATTTTCGCCTCAAGATCCTGATTTGTAGCAGCAATCACCCTGGCATCCACCTGATGACTTTGATTGGAACCCACCGGCTTGACTTCACGGTTTTGCAGCACGCGCAATAATTTAATCTGCAATGACAGTGGAAGATCACCAATCTCATCCAAAAAAATAGTGCTGCTTTGAGCCTGGTCAAAAAGTCCTTTTTTTTCTGTGTCGGCGCCGGTAAAGGCTCCCTTCTGATGCCCGAACATTTCGCTTTCCAGCAATCCTTCGGGTAAAGCAGGACAGTTT
Source organism: bacterium (assembly GCA_041556995.1). GTDB lineage: Bacteria > SAR324 > SAR324 > XYD2-FULL-50-16 > XYD2-FULL-50-16 > JAHJTV01. Next base: position 105,117 of record JBFFHJ010000013.1, read on the forward strand.
ACGGTAATCAACGGCTTGTGACTTCGGTTACTGACTGCATGAATGGCTTGAGCCGCAAGATCTTTCCCGGTGCCGGTTTCACCCATAATTAATACCGGGACGTCTGTTTTTCCCAGGGTCATTATCTGCTTATGAACCATCTGCATGGGAACACTTTTGCCGATCAGATTTTCCAGCGGAGCTTTCTCACAAACTTTCTGCTGCAAACGGTTATTCTCGCGTAATAATTTGTTCCGCTCGACACCTTTTTTGAGCAATCGGATCAATTGCTCGAAATCAAATGGTTTCTGGATAAAATCATAGGCGCCTTCTTTCAAAGCTTTTACTGCAATTTCAATAGTTCCAAAAGCGGTCATCATAATCACCGTAATATAGGCATCATACTGTAAGACCGATTGCAATAACTCCAAACCATCGATGCCGGGCATATTTATATCGGTCAAAACCAGATTCACCGGTTCCGCATAAAGCTTATTTATGGCTTCTCCACCGCTTTTTGCCGTCAGGATTCTACAGTTCAACTCAGGGATTATGGATCGTTTTAAACCGCTCAACAGGTCTGTTTCGTCATCAACAATAAGAATTGTATCCATTTTTTTAATAATGATAGTCTTGTAGGTTAGTATACGTTTTTTACATGTTACAGATGTCAGATCAAAGCTTAACTTAATAACATCGAATCATACATGTCCGAAACCGTTTTTTCATCAGTTGGCGGATTCCAGGGGCAGCGATACGACAAGTGTGGTGCCTTCCCCTTTTTTGCTGACAGCATGAATCTGGCCTTTGTGCTGTTGAATAATCCCGTAACTTACGGATAATCCTAAACCCGTCCCTTTTCCGGTTTCTTTGGTGGTATAAAAAGGTTCAAATACTTTATCCAGTTTGCCTTCCGGTATGCCGTAGCCGGTGTCCTCAATAGATATTGTGATATTGTTTTTGTCTGATTCAGAGGAAACCGTTAAAACGCCTCCGTCCGGCATGGCTTGCATACTATTGAGTATCAGGTTCATAAACACCTGTTTGATCTTCTGTTCGTCAAACACAACCCTATCAATATCAGCATTAAGATATTGTTTAATATCGATATTCAGATTCTTCATCTGGTTCTGCAATACTGACAATATCTCCTTTAAACATTCGTGAATATCGGCACTTATCATTGATGCTTCCGATACCCTGGCAAAATTCAGCAGGGATTCGACAATTGTCCTGCATTCAAGGGCATGTTTTTTAATAATTACAGTATCATCCCTGATCTGGTCACTGGATTCGCTGTTTTTTTCAATCAAATCGCTATAACAGAGAATAACCCCTAGCGGATTATTGATCTCATGCGCCACACCAGCGGCTAATTGACCGATAGATGCCAATCGTTCGGTTTGTGCCAGGTGCCGGGAAATCTTTTTTTCCTCGGTAACATCTCGAATAATGCCCTCGATCAGGTTAAATCCATGGGCTTCATCCAAAATGTGATTGGCGGATATAATCACGTTTATCTGTTTACCCGACTGGGTTGTCAATATGGTTTCGTAATTTAAAATAGAACCCAGGTTATTGATCCGATCCAGAAATTCATCCCCTTCCCCACGATCCAGAAAAAGATCCTGAAAATCAGCTTTGGATAAAAACTCATCCAAATCATCAATCTCAAATATTTGCATCCCTGATTTATTCAGTTCGGTCATTTTACCGTGGGCATGACAGAAAAAAATTGCGTTGGGAGATGTTAAAAACAGAGTTTTATATTTAGCTTCCGACTGTTTGATCTCTTCATGAGCCACTTTTAAATCGTGGGCCACATTCTCAAATGTATTGCGTAACTGCTCAACTTCATCCATGGAAGAGGAACTGATCAATTCAAATTCTCTTTGTTCCTCCGAATAAATGCTCCTGAATGTCTGCAACAGCTTTTTCAGATGTTTGACCACTGTTCGATTAAACAACAATGCAAACAGGGCAAAAAGCGAAAACAAGGAAATAAAACCAAAAATAAACACCCAGATGGTCTTTTCCTTAATTTCGGTGTTCATCTTGTCCATGGGGATATAAATAGTGTCGGCACCCACAATGGAACCTGCTTTATATCCATAGCTATGTTCGGTTCCGTATATCTCCTTTAGCCCTTTGGTTGCATCTTCCGGTTTTCCATGGCAGGTTAAACACTGTTTTTCAGCAAAAACAGGCATCATACGTACAAAATAAGCCCGCCCGCCCTTTTTTATCATGCCACTCCATTGTTTTTGGTCTCGATGATCACCAAACCAAAGCAACATGCCCTGTTCAAAGTCATCCGCCAGATTAACCGGGTTTCTGGGATCCAGGGCTGCTCTTTTATAATCAAATTCCGGAAAACTTTTTTTAACATTATTCATAATCTGACGAGATATATAAGAGGTCGACATGGCTTCCAAAATGAACTGCTCTGAGGACACAAGCTGGCTAACCTTGGGGCGAAGGATGTCTTTCACATAAGATCGAATGGAATTCGCTGCAATCAAATAAATCTCCGTTTTTTTATAAACCGATGTTAATGCCTGATATTTAAGATTTTGGTATTGATACCAGGAAGCACCCACACAACAAATTAATAAAATGACTGCCGCCCCGATATAATACTGACTCTTTATACTGAGTTTTTTCATAGTTCAGGGTATGTGCTATTAATAATATCTTTCAGACCCCCCGGGAATCTTTTTTAAACGGAATATTAAATAATTCAGTTATTTGATTCATTATTGAACAAAAATGTTTTTTGATGTGATGATCTTATCCTTTTTGTTCCTTTTTTTCTACTATCAGGTTGATTGAATCGAGGTAATTGATTGATATATAATACCTATAATTCCATTTTTGACCCATCGGTCTCCAATTTATACATTGTATTTGATACCGATTTTCAAGTTGTTATATAGAACTATAATTCGCTGAATACCTCAATTGACCAACGTACCCCTCCTGTCATCCGGGATCTTTGCTGCTGATAATTTATCAGAATTCAGTTTAATATATTGATATTTATGATTTTTAGTTTTCCCTTGACATTCATTCTTGTTTTTGTCTACAACTTATATTGCACTATATAACTAGTACAATATAAGTTACAGATATCTATTTTGTCATACATAAGATCCTTCGTCGTCGCTCATCAGGATGATAGAGATTAGCTCAATCTTCGGGCATCAGAATTGATATTATGCCATCGTGAGAATGACATAGAGCCCGGAATAATGCTGAATAGTTGAGATTTGCCTGCAATAAAACAGTTCTATTTATAACCAGGGTTTTTGCCATTGACTTTTTGCTGACCTATAAGTACTTTGTGATATAAAGTACTTTACATATTTTTGAGTTTTAATAAAATCAGCCATCAAAGATCAACTGGAAAAACTTTTGACGGATGTTGCTTTAATCAAATACGACTGCGTATTCTAACATATTTGGCTACGTCTGAAAGAAATAGGGTCAATTTTAACCAATTATAAGATAAACTTGAACTTACTTCGGGTAAGTTATTCATTCAATAAAAAATTAAAAACCGCTGGATATGTGAAAATTCGAAAAACTTTAAAAGATAATAAGCCTTATACAACTATTTTTTTTAACCTCTTCCGGCTCCGATGCGTTATACGCTTATATCAGCAATATGGAAAAACTCATCAGTGGCCATAACCTTAAACAGGAGTACAAATGAAAAGCTTCTTAAATACCCTGACCTTATATTTTGAAGCGTTACCGGACAGGCTTCGAAACAAAAAAATAATCATCTGGCCTTTTTTCATTGTTATAACCATTTTTTTAGTGGTTGGAATGTTTACACAGACAAAATTTGATATGACCATAGAAAGTTGGTTTTCCGATAATGATCCCATGAAAGTCGCCCTGGATAAATTTCACGCAGAATTCGGCAGTGACGATGGTGTTTATATTGTGTACAAACCCAAAGATGGGAATGTATTCTCAGCTGCTTCTCTTAAATCTGTTCATGGTATTCGCGAAGATCTTCTCAATTATCGTAAGCGTTTAAAAAAGGGTGAAAAATCAATTTTAGATCATATCGTAAGAATTAACACCATAGTTAACGCCCCAATATTAAAAGCGGATAATGATGTACTTTTATCAAAAAAACTGGTGGGAAACGTTATTCCAACATCACAGGAAGAACTGGATGCCATACGGAAAACAGCGGAATCTCAAAAGACCTTTCCATTGCTTTACTTTTCAAAAGATGCTCAATACGGTGGCATTTTTATCGAAACCGATTTCGGGACTATCCCGCTGGAGAAAGATAAGGGGGAAGATGAATTCGGAAAGGAGGAAGAGGAAAATGATGATATGACAATGACTTTTGATGAAAGCGCTGTTGAGGAGAGGATCAGGTTTAAACCAGTTGATATGAACGAATATCTGGAACTAATGAAGGAAATCAACGCTGTTTTATATAATCCGAAATATGCCGAACATTTGAAATATTACCCGATCGGAAACGCACCGTTGATAGAATACAGCCTGAAAATCATGACTGAATTGGGTCCATTATATGGAGGCACCATATTGATCATCATTTTATTGCTTTGGTTGTTGTTTCGTTCATTTAGTGCCGTATTATGGCCGGTTTTTATTGTTATATTCAGCTCGATTTGGGTTATTGGTATTACCGGATGGTTGGGCATTACCATTACTACCATGCTGATGTTGACCTTAATGCTGATTGTAGCCATTGGAACCGCCGATGCCGTACATATACTTTCCGGTTATCTCTTTTTCAAAAACCACGGAAAAAACCATGAGCAAGCCCTTCGTGCCGTCTTCAAAAAATCCGGCCTGGCTTGTATGCTGACCACAATTACAACTATGATAGCCATGCTGGCAGTCACGTTTACCCCTATTGTTAATATGAAGGTTTTTGGTTTCATGTCTGCTGGCGGCGTCTTATTGGCGTTTATTCTAACGATTTTGCTTTTGCCTTTGATGCTGGATTTGTGGTCTCCGACTGCCAAAAAGGCGGAGACAGCTATGAAAAAGTCGAAACATCCAATCGGCAGGTTCGTTCCCAATTACTCATTGATCATTCAGAGATTTTTGACTAAGGTATTACCTGTTGTTGAGAAAAATCCATTGGGAATATCTTTAATATTTCTGGTTATTTTTGGTTTCTGTGTGGCCGGAGCTTTGCAGGTGTCCATCGACTCCAATATGATCGAGCAATTCAAAAAAGGAAGTAGTATCCGAAAGACTTACGAGGTGGTTGATAAAAACATGATGGGCAGCCAGAATATGGAGATATTCATCGATATGGGTAAGGAAAATGCCCTTCAGGTTCCTATGGTATTAAAGGAATTGGACAGGTTACAGCAGACAATAAACACCAGTTATAATGACCTGGTAGTTAAAACATCATCTTTGGCCGATGTGGTAAAAGACGCCTATCAGACACTGAATGAAGGGCGCGAAGATATGTATATCATACCTGATGATCAAAAAATGTTGTCACAAACCCTGTTTCTTTTCAACAATGCCAATCCCGAAGACCGGAGAAAACTGGTGTCAGACGATTACCGGAAATCCCACATCAGTTTGCAATTGTATAACACCGGTTCAATTGAATACATCAAGATGTTCGTCCGAATGAACCAGGATATTAATGCCACATTCGGAAAATTAAAGAGCGATTATCCAGACCTGAAGGTCAACATCACCGGTGGATTAGCCTTGATAATGGAGCTGTCCGATTACATTTCCTGGTCTACCATAAAAGCTTTTTTGTTGGTTTTATGTGTCATCAGTATCATTCTGATCTTTATTTTTGGATCTTTTCGAGCCGGACTAATCTCTATCATTCCGAACCTGATACCGTCCGCCCTGACATTCGGATTAATGGGTTGGCTTGATGTTCCCCTTGACATGGATACCATGGTGATCGCCCCGATTATCATCGGCATTGCTGTTGATGATACCATCCATTTTATCACCCATTACCGAGGTGAAATTCTTGTGGACGGTAACATTGCCAGGGCGTTAAGCGATACGATCAAAGAAGTGGGGCAGGCCATCACCTTCACTTCCCTGGTGTTGGGATTGGGATTTAGTGTCATGTCATTATCCAGTCATATGGGAACGGCCAATATGGGCAGATTTGGATGCCTGGCCATTTTTGTTGCTCTTATTTGTGATTTGTTTCTGCTACCAGCTATGATACTGATATTTAAACCAAAATTTCAAGCAAAGGTAATACCGAGTCCAGCACGAGTCTTAAATGAAGATAATTAAAAAACAATAACTTAATAATTAAAGGAAAAAAATGAAGGTAAAGCAATTAATCGTTTTTGTTTTCACTATTTTTTTTGCAGGATGCCTGGCATCACCCATCATGGCGATAACAGGCCGAGACATCATGATTAAAGTAGATAAAGTATCCAAAGAGTCCTCCCGTTCGGCCGTTCAAAAGATGAAACTGTCCACCTGCAAGTATGGAAAAAAGGGCAAAAAAATAAGATGTGTTGAAAAACCACGTGTAAAATTGATGGAGAGCGTCCAAAAGGATACCGGGAAAAACGGCCTGGATACGCGATCTATTTCCATTATCCTGGAACCCATCGGTGAAAAGGGAATAGGCATGTTAACATACGACTATGACGACTCAGACAAAGACGCAGATACCTGGCTCTATTTGTCTGCCCTGGGCAAAGTCAAGCGGATGATATCCAGCAGCGAGGATAACGATGAAAGCGGCAGTTTTTTTGGGTCTGAGTTTTCAGTTGAAGACATGGAAGCCCCTAAAATTGATGATTATACCTATAAAATTCTAAAGGAAACAACTTACGCCAAACGACCGGCCTGGGTTATTGAATCAATACCCACTGCCAAAAGAGCACGAAAAACAAAATACAGCAAATCGGTTTCGTGGATCGATAAGGAGCGATTCATCTCCCTTAAAATCAACCTGTACAATCGCCGTGGCAAACCTTATAAGAAGCTGACTATGCAAGACATCAAACTCATCGACAATGTCTGGGTATCCCGGAAAATGTCCATGAATAACCTGATAACCAAACGTCTGACCCGTTTAAGTCTGACATCTGTGGCGTTTAATATGGATGTGCCGGACGAATTCCTCACCCAGAGAACCCTGACTGATTTTGCCTTTAGGGAAAGAGAGTTGAAAAAACTGCGTAAGTATATTAAATAATGTGGTCAGTCATCCATATTTCAGATTAATCCACGCAGTATTATCAAATTACTTCATCGGATTAACAGGGACATCCCTGTTGATCCAGTCCCGATGCAAACATTCGTGTTACCGTTTTGTATTAAACAATGCCATGAAAGCGATCTATTTTTTGCTTATTTTACTGCTTTTTTTCCGACCGGTGTTAGCTGAAAAAAATGAATCATTTGAAGATACCGACAAGACAAGTGTTGAAGTGGAAAGCGAATTTGATGAAGAAGGAATTGAAGCCGAAGAAGTTGAAGGCTTCGATGAGGATGAATTCGTAGAAGAAGGAATTGAAGCCGAAGAAGTTGAAGGCTTCGGTGAGGATGAATTTGTAGAAGAGGGAATTGAAGCCGAAGAATTTGAAGGCTTCGATGAGGATGTATTCGTGGAAGAGGATGTTAAAACCTCACCGGAAGAGACATCTCTCTGGACATCCATTATAACCCCGGCCCGGTTTACTGTAAAACATGAACTGTCCTATAAAACAGAATCTCCGGAAGAGGTGGTTAATAATCGTTCCTCATTCCGCCTTGAATATGCCAAATCTTTCGGTGACTACTTTTTCCTTCAGTTGGATACAAAAATGAACGCCTTTTGGGGAAACGATCATCGGGCTGAAGCCGAAGATAAGGATAATTTGCTGGAACCCAACACCAAAGAGGCGTTTCTACAAGTCAGTTTCGGCAACACCAGTATCAAGGCCGGTATACAGGTTATCATTTGGGGTGAATCAGACGGTGGCGCTATTACCGATGTCATCAGTCCCAGGGATGACTCGGAACTCTTTTTTATCTCCCTGGAAGAATCCCGTATCGGACAAGCCATGGTTGTGTTGGATCAGTTCACTTCATTCGGAGATTTCAGCCTGTTTTTAATACCTGATCCTGAATATGACAACAATCCGGAAGAGAATACAGCTTACTACTATGATTCCTTTGCCGGTCAGGCAATTATCCGCGATGAGACGTCGGACGATGACCATTACGAATACGGTATGCGCTGGAAAAAAACCTTTGGAAAAAGCGATATCGCCTTGATGGTTGCCAACCTGATCGAAAACGATTATGCCTATCATTTTGATGGCTTCTCAGGTGCCAAAATGGTTTTCAGCAAAATCAGCCAACGATTCACCATGGTCGGGATGACCTTTAATTATGCCAGAGGGAATTTCCTATATAAGGGTGAAATGGGGAAAAAAACGCCGCAAACATTTTATGATGCTGCCTTTGACATTGTTGAGAAGGACGTATTCGACACCGCCCTGGGCCTCGAGTATTCCCCGGGCGGCTCATCATATACTTTGAGTGTCGAAATTGTTAATAATCATGTTTTGGATTGGGAAGAAAAGATAAAAGGCAGTACACCCGAAAACACCAACTCCATTGTATTTACCTGGAGCAAAACTTTTTTGAACGAAGATCTGTCTGTTGATTGGATGAGCAGTTACAGCCAACCATATATATCTTACTTGCACAGCTTACAAACCTCTTACACCTGGTCTGACAATGTGAAGTTCGAATTTAACGCATTTTATCCTGATATTAAGGATGAAGATAATGACTTGTGGGTTTACCGACATCAAAAACAGCTCGCCTTTAAAGTCCAATATCAATTCTGAATCCAGTCATTTAATACAATAAAGATCCCCGGCATCATCTGCAATTATCCTTCAAAAATAACAAAGAATCAGATGATACAGACAATATAAATCTGTATCATCTTTGATTCCCATTGATACTATAAAATCCTACTTATCACTAAATTTGGCGTCCCGTTTTTCCAGAAAAGCGTTTACACCTTCGATCTTGTCTTGACTTTCGCATAATTGACCGAACAGATCTCTTTCCAGCTTCAAGGATTCTTTAAATGGCATCTCCATTCCCTGGTTAATAGCTTTCATGGCAGCTGTAATATTCAATCGGCTTTTGGAAGCAATGGTTTGAGCCAGATTTATGGCTTCATTCAGTACTTCTCCGGCGGATGTTACTCTATTGACGATACCATATTCAGCGGCCTGTTTCCCGCTTATAAAATTACCGGATAGAATCAGTTCCATGGCTCGACCTTTTCCGATCAACCTGGGGGTCCGTTGTGTTCCACCGTACCCGGGAATAATTCCCAGTTTGATTTCCGGTAAACCGATATGGGCCTTTTCGTCGGCCAGGCGAATATGGCAAGCCAAGGCAAACTCCAACCCACCACCCAGGCAAAAACCGTTTATGGCCGCAATAAAGGGCTTATTTGCATCTTCAATCATATTGGTGATATCCTGGCCGTTAACCAGGAAGTTAGCGGCAGATTCCTTTTGATTCAGGTTGCCAAATTCTTTAATGTCGGCTCCGGCGATAAACGCCTTGTCACCGGCACCGGTAAGGACAATCACTCTTACTGCATCATCGTTTAAAGCCTGTGTTACGGCACTTTTTATATCCGCTAAAACTGGTACAGCCAGGGCATTGACGGGCGGATTATCGATCATCATGACGGCAACACCGTCGTTTGTTGAATAGGAACATTTTTTGTCGGACATGGTGGATACCTCACTGGTCAGGTGTTAACATTGCTACAATAACAAAACGTTAATACTACTTCTCTAACGGCCAACCATACTCTAATCTACAAAAAATCGAAACTGTTTTTTCCGGCAAATATTTAACTCCGGCAATAAATTACCGGTATATTCACTTTATTTTCGAGTGCATGAGGTTAATTAACAGTAACCATAATTCTCTTTTAGATTTAACGTATCGATTTTAAACACAGTTAATAAGCTGCTGAAACTACTATCATAAAACATTTAATTAATGGGCATTTTCAGCTATAATTAGTTAATTATGTTTATAGATGGCAGTGGCTGGGAATTCAGTCATCATCCATCCATCCAACAATCGCCGAAACCATCAAAAAATCGACTCTCATACAACAGCCATTTCAGATGGAAACCTGTAACTTTCTTTCCCAACATTGAGGTTTGCTGAAATAATGTGGAAGAAAAGTATGCAAACCTGCTTGATTCAATGTATTAGAAAAATTGAAGTACTTGGTACTTTATTAAATGGAGTGCTTACGATCGGCTTTTTTAAAGTGTTTTTTAGTTAAGATCAACCAGCCACCAATTGCCATTAAAAACGGAATCCAAAGCGATATGAAGGATCTCTACAGAGCTCAAACAATATTTTAAAACAATTTCACTACATAAAGATCCGTCTATGTCAGGTTGTTTATATATAGCTCCATATGACGTTAAACGCGATATCAATTGCTTTTGGTCTTGAGAGATCCTTCGTCGCGGCGGGAATGGCATAGAGTTCGGGATAATGTTGAATAGTTACCAATAAGGTTACTTTACATTTTATTTTATGCCCGAACTATTTTCTTTAAGACGCTGAAACAACCGGCGGGTTTCTTCACTTTCAGAAATGTCATAGCCTTTTTTCATCTGCTCACGACATCGTTGGTAGGTTTTGGTCATCATGGAGCGATTACCCGAATAGGCATAGAATTTCATCAGGTGCTGGTAGATATTTTCTGCGTATTCGTCGGTTTTTAAATATTTCCGGCAGGTTTCGATCCCCTCGGCAAAATCACTTCTTTCTTCGAAATATGTGATCAGTCGGTTTAATACGGTTTGATAGCTTTCCTTTAATTTTTCCCGTGGCAGCGAGCACCAATCGTCATAAATATCTTCTGCCAGGTAATCTCCCCGGTATAGTTTTTCCGCTTCCCGGAGGTATGGAATAGCTTCATCCAGGGATTGGTCTTTTGCCAGATTAACCTTTTTTTCAAAGGCTTCAATATCAAGCCAGCTGTTTTCTCCCAAATCCAGGCAATAAGAAGAGCCTTTACGAATCAGGTATGAGGATGATTTGCTGAATTTTGCCGGTTCCAATGTTTTTCTGAGCGAGGAAAGCGCAACCTGGAGACGATGCGAGGCTTTATCAGGCGATCCGTCGGGCCATAACAGCTCCATCAGTTCTTCTTTGGCGATATATCCTTGATGCCTGCGGTGAATCAAATATTTAAACAACGTTTTTGTTTTTTTTCCGAACCATTGATTTTCAGGGATTTTTTTATCATCACAATATACTTCAAATTTGCCCAGGCAATAAACTCTCAATCCGGGTGATGGAAGGTTATCCAACTCCTTTAGCACACATGTGGCTGCCGCGCTGATGTCTTCATGATCGCTTTTCTCCAGGGGAGTGATATGTTTAACAGCGGGAACTCCCAGCTGTTTAAAGATTGTCAGAACGGTTGGTCGCAGGGACGTTATGGTAAACGCTTCCAAAAGCAGTGGGACAGCCCATGGTTTTTCCAGGATTAGACGGAAATCATAAAGATTAGGTTGATAGTTTTTTAAAGCTGATTGCATCTGTTCACGAACGGCTTGCCTGTTATTTTGATGATGAAACAACCGTGCTGTTAAAAAATGGATATGAAAATGGAACGTATTGAATTTGTGAATTTTTGGCATCAGGTTTTTAATGAGGTATCCGGCTTGTTTCCAGTTTCCTTTTTCCATCAGGAGATTGGCCAGGTGAGCTTTTAATAACATCTTTTCTATGGGCAATGTCAATCCGGTAATGGTGTCCAGTCCTTTTTGGCCGAATTGCCCGGCTTTATCAAGGTTATTTGCCGCTGAATACGCGATTTGAAGAACATGGCAGCAATAAGCCTGACCCCATCGATTTTCCAATACTGTGAAATTATCAAGGCTCTCCATGGCGCTGTCGATAGCCTCCAGTGTATTGCCCAGAGCAGTGGCATTAAGCGCCAGATCCATCAATAACCAGGCATGAGATCCATCTTTAAACCCTTTTTCTCTGGTAATTTGCAGACCGGCTTTGGCACTCTCATAACCGGCTTCGAATAAACCGATATAATGATAAGACCAGGAGATTAAGTGGTGAACAAAGGCTAATTGATGGTACAGTCGGCATTCTTCAAATACCGGTTTGGCTTTTAAGCCAAATTGCAGGGCTTTATCAAATTCTCCCGAGCAACCAAATCGAAATCCATGGTTGAGGTATAAACTTTCCAGCAGACCTTTTTCGTTAATACTGGCGGCCAATTGTTTCCCTTTTTCAAAATAATCATCGGCCACATCCAGTTCTCCCAAGTGCGATGTGATGAATATCAGATGGGTAATAATGTTAATGCTCAATCGGGGATCATCGCGGTAATCCTGCAACAGCTCTTCCAGGTTTTTTTGGGCTTGAACAAAATCACCGGTTTGGAAAAAGTTGTTGCTCAAAGCGTTGAGACACAAGCCGGCACCCTTTGAAAGGTTTTTTGCCTGAAAAACTTCATAGGCGATAGCATAAAACGTCAACGCCTGTTTGGGTCTGCCGGAAAGATCGTGTATTCTACCTTGGGCATACAAAAGCCAGGGTTTGGTATTAAGGTATTGTTCCGGGATTTTCTCCAGAAAAAATTCAATGGTTTTAAAACGCCCCTCTTTTAACATCTTTTGGCTTAAAAGGTTCAGCAGTTGGCAACTTTTTTCAAAGTTTTCTGCCGGTAAAAAATGGCCCAGTGCTGCTTCCATTTCCCCTTCAGCTTCCCATAAATCACCCGCTTTGGTGTGAAATTCGACAATCTCTTTTTTGGAAAACTGCTCTTGAAGTTTTGCCTGTAGAAAATCCTGAAACAGGTGATGATAATAATAGTCGTTACGCTCCTCATCTACAGGAAATGTAAACAGATGATTTTCTTCCAGCGAATTAAGAATTTTCCGGGAGTTTTTTATATTGAGCAGTCGATCACAAAAATCGGCATTTACCCGAAACAGTGTTGAGGACTTAACCAGAAATTCTTTTGTTTCCCGGGGTAAACGGTCAAAGACATTTTCTTCCAGATATCTGGAAATGATCTTATAAGTGCCTTTGGCTTTTTGAATAAGTTGTCCGATCTCAACAGCATTTTTCCCCCTGAAAAAATGGTAAAATAGAATTAACCCGGAAATCCAACCGCCGGTTTTTTGAACCAGGGATTCGAGACTCTGCTTTTCCAAAGATAAAAAGAACAGTTTTTGGAAGATTTGTTGAGTTTCAGGCAAGGTAAAACAAAGATCTTTTTCGGTGATGGAAATCACTTCGCGTTTGGCGGTTAATCTTGAGATGGGAATGGTGGGCTCCACCCGGCTGATAATTACCAGGTGAATCAAATCATTGGTATGTTCAAGCAGAAATGCCAGTGTATTGTTGATTTCCGGATTGTCCTGAATCAGATGATAGTCGTCCAGGACAACAACCATATCTGTTTGAACCGATTTCTCGATTTCACTGACAAAATAGGTTAATACAGCTTGTTGCTCCTGAGTTAATAATTGTGCTTCTTCAATCCGTTGTTGTGTTTCTGTACCAAAATCCGGGAAATAGGCCTTAAAACCGTTTATCAAATAGGACAAAAAGGTCAAAAAATCTTTGTCGGAACTATCCAATCGATACCAGACAGTATCCAAACCTGACAATCCCAAGGTTTGAGCCAGTAGAGTCGTTTTACCAAATCCGGCTCCGGCAACTAACGTTGTTAGTTTTTTATTGGGTAAATCGGATAAAAGAGAGAAAAGTCTTTCTCGTTGAATGGTCTCCGGCAATTGAGGGGTAAGTAACTTTGATTTCAGGATTTTGATCATCAGAAGGTGGAAATTTTATCAATTGTTTGCAGCCGAATTTTTTTCATGGATACGAAACTTGAATTAAAGATACCGCAAGCATCTGAAAAGTCAAATATCGAGGGCAAACCCTCTTATTTGTGAGCTTCTTAAAAGCATATTATCATACTTTCGTTTTTTAGTTTTTTCCTTTTACTAAATAAAAGCGAAAGTGTAGCATTTTGTTTTTAGAAAAAAAAAGAGCGTGTTATCTGGTTATATTGACACGTTTTTTTCTAAAAGGCTTTTTGCTTAATCTTTTTAGGAGAGAACAGAAAATGAGAAAATTTGTATTTATTTTGTCGTTGGCCGTCGTTACAGTGTTTTCCGGTTGCGCGACCACCCATATGCGTAAACCCGATGTCACACACCAGCTCACCATTCTTCATACTAACGATCATCACGGACACTATTGGAAAAACCGTCATAGTGAATATGGATTGGCTGCTCAGAAGACACTGGTTGAAAATATACGAAGAGAAGTAGAGACAAAAGGTGGACATGTTTTGGTATTGTCAGCCGGTGATGTGAATACCGGTGTTCCAGAATCGGATCTCCAGGATGCCGAACCCGATTTTTTTGCCATGTCGTTAATAGGATACGATGCAATGGCTCTCGGTAACCATGAATTCGATAATCCGTTGGATGTTCTATCCAAACAGAAACAATGGGCATCGTTCCCGTTCCTAAGTGCCAATGTTCTTGAAAGATCAACCGGCAAACCCTTGTTCGATGCTTATAAAATATTTACTTTTAAAAACGGATTCAAAGTCGCCGTAGTGGGGTTAATCGCCGAAGATACGCCTAAATTGGTAATGCCGGCTTATATAGAAACATTGAGTTTTAAAAATCCGATCGAAACTGCAAAAAATCTGGTCCCCCAACTGGATAAACAAGCAGATATGGTTGTGGCACTGACCCATATGGGCTTTTATAAAGATGCCGCACACGGTAACAACGCCCCCGGCGACGTCACACTGGCCAGGTCAATGTCCATGTCCGAAATTGACGTTATCGTGGGAGGGCATACTCATGATAAACTGAGTCAACCCGTCATTGAAAACGGTGCCATTATTGTGCAGGCAGGGGATTGGGGCAAATATGTCGGTCGACTGGACCTGGAAGTTAGAAATGGTATCGTGACACAGAAAAATTATCGTCTAATACCGGTGAATCTGAAGGAAAAAGTTAAAAAAGACAGAGTGTTAATTGAAGAGGAAATACCGGAGTCACCCTTGGCGTTGGCTGTACTTAAACCATATAACGATAAGGGTAAAGTGGAGCTGGGAAAAGTTATCGGCTCTACCGACGGTATACTGATGGGAGAACGCAAAACAGTTCGTTCCAAAGAGACAAACCTGGGTAACTTAATCGCCAGGGCTCAAAGATTAAAAGTGGGAGCGGATTTAGCTGTTATGGGTTCGGGAGGCATCCGCACCAGCATAGCCAAAGGTGATATTACTTACAAAGATGTTCTGAAAGTTCAACCCTTTTCCAATACTATTTGTGTTGTCACATTGTCAGGAATGGAACTAAAACAATATCTGGAAATCTCTGCTAATAAGACCCCAGGATCAGGCGCTTTCGCTCAATTCGAAAATGTAAATATCGTAATGTCCGGGAAGCGGCTGAAGAGTGCCAGTGTAGGCGGTCAAATGGTTCGGGATGACGGTAAATATAAATTGGCCATCAATAGCTTTATGGCTTCGGGTGGTGATGGGTATACAAAAGTCAGCAATCATCCGACTTTTGTCGATACCGGATACATTGATGCAGATATTCTGAAAGAGTTTATTCAAAAGAATTCACCGTTGAAAATCAAGGATTTTTCTCCTACAAATGATGTGATTCGGGAATAACTATGTTACAGGCATGTTATTGATTTAACATGCCTATTTAATTGGTCGCCGATATTTTATCCTCTTATTTTCCATTAAAATGGCTTTAATCTTCCTGCGTCCATTAGATATCCTTCTGATAATTTTAGTAGTCATTTCTGCACTCAGTTCGTTTTTTCTTTTTAAAGGTCAATCCGGTTCAAAAGCCGAAGTATATGTGGCAGGTTCAAAAGCTGCCGTGTTTGATTTAAACGGAAAGATTCAGGAAAAAGAGATCAAAACGTCAATCGGTCTGGTTCGGATTAAATATGGATTGGGATCGATTCAGATAATTAAATCCCCTTGTACGCAAAAGATCTGTATTTTGAAAGGTGCTGTAAAAACTACCCATGATCACATTATTTGTGTACCGGCTCAGCTGACTATCACTGTCGTAAATGAAGATGATTCGACATCAGTATTAAAAGGTATCGATGCGTTTTCCCACTAAAACATACCAACTGAATCATCTGACACCACAGGTTTTTGCCATTTGCTTGTTGTTGGCAGCCTGTCTCCAGATCATGGAAAATCTGCTGCCCAAAATCCCCATCTTCCCCTGGTTGAGACTGGGATTGGCTTATTTGATTATCCTGCCATTTTTGCTTCGTTACGGTGCCTTTAAAGCCCTGATGCTGTTTGTCTGTAGAAATCTGATTGCCCTGGTATATGGCGGTCAAATTTTCAGTTCCTTTATGATCAGTACCTTGTCAGGCGTATTTTCCGTGGGAATTGTCGGGCATGCTGTTTATCTGCTTTATCGGCGGAACAGCATCGGCGTTCTGGGCGTCAGCCTTGTCCTGGCCTGTTCATTTAATGTCATGCAGCTGATTGTGGTTAATCTATTATTTGTTCAACATGGCGATATTTTTTTCCAGTTGGCACCACTTCTGATATGGTCTCTATTTTCCAGTAGTTTTATGGCTTTCCTGATATACAAAAGCCGGAATGCCTTGGATAATTTGTTTTATGATGAAGGAATGACAGTGTTCCGTTCAGGTTTTGTAAAAAACATAAGTCATTTAACGATATTAGATCGAGTAGGCATTGTGCTGATTTCAGCGGTGTTTATTTCATTGTTTTTTCTAAAAGCCATCATGTTTCAATTGCTGTTTTTGGCCGCCTTACTCATCATCACTCAATTTAAAAAACTGCGGTTTGTTTTTTATGCCTGGCCGTTCTTTTTCTATATTGCCTGGCTACATCTGTTCCGAACGGACGGGATTTTTATCTATAAGGATTGGATTACCCGGGAAGGCTTGGATAACTTCTTGTTTTTTACGGTGCGAACGGCCAATGTTATCATTTGCGGCCAGTGGTTGGGAAAATATATACCCTTGCTTTGGCGACAATCGGCTAAAAACCTTTATCTGGAAGGGATGGGATATGCCTTGCCCATGATGCCCGCTATATTCGGCCTTAGTATTTCCATGGGGAAAACCTTTTTTCAGGAGCTAAGGAAAAGAAACCTGGAGAATCTGCTACAGCCGGTAATAGAACGGTTGATGAAAGAATTTGAGGAAATCGACCGTAATAAATAGGTTTAGAATGAAGTCATGTTATGCCGATTGAAACAAGAATTAACGGTAAAGCATCTTTTCGCCAATGTCATTGAATTAAAACCTGTTAACCCCCATATTAATCAGCCGCCTTTTTTAGGTGTAGGGCCTTTTTTAGGCGTGGGAGCTTTATCAGTCGGGCTGTCGATAGCTTTGATCTGTTGAATAATACTTTCAATACTTCGTTCGTATATCTCTGCATTATTGGAGATTTTACTGAGTCCTGATTTGGCTTCTGAAGCCCCGGTTTTAACCTGTCTTAAAAGATCCAGAGATTTGGAAAGCGATTTTAAATAGATATCCTTCTTTTTTTGAAGAATACTTTTATAGGAAATCAGGATAAAGGCTTGTTTTAAAAAAGGATATGCATATATTTCGCTTTTTGTGGGATTTTTTTCCAAGTTGTTCTCCAAAATAATACCAACACAGTAATTATATAGATCATTAATGATATTATACAACCGCCTGGAATACTCATCAGACCCATCATTTTTGTATAATCCCCTGGTAATATCCGCCAGTGTGATTTTCTGGATGATGGTGATTTTTTGTTTATACAACATGGTTTCGGTGCCGATATTGGGAATGGCGGCTTTTATTTTTTCAACCACATCATGCAACATGGGAATACGAGCAAAACACAGGGCATAAGCCATAACAACATTGACTTCATTAAATTTGCTGCTGGTCGTTTTTGTTTGAGATTCTTTAACTTTGTCTCGAAAAATATTCTTGATATCTTCAAAGGTACATCCTCTCTGCCCGTGATTACTCCTCTTTACATAAGTGTCCTTGCTGTACTGAATAAGGTGTTTGATCTCCATTTTTTTATCATCAACCAGCTGAAGATAATGAGGAATTTCATACTGTTTTTGATATAGTTTTTTAGCGATGCTACTCGCCTCCGCACCACCATGTCGTGTGACTCTTTCATACTCGCCCTGTTTGAACATTCTGTAATGGGATAGGTATTCTTTATATATGGTCAGGAACCAGGTGGCGTGAAACATGCTTAAACCACCATCTTCAAGCAGGGCTGATCCGACTTTCCCCAAACAGTCATAAATAACAACTTGTTTTTCCGTTGTGATACCGCTGTTTTTCAGATCAATAAATTTTACAATACCAAACAAAGCTTGATATTGGGGACTGGAATCCGGTGATTCAGCAGCTTCCTTGATTTTTGTCCTGAATTCGTTCATGGAAGATATACTCATCATACCGGCTTCGGTTGATTCCTTTGTTGTTCCACCTCGTTTGATGGCTCTAAACGATTCATGAAATGCTTTCACCTGCTCCCTGGCATACTCAATGTCGAATTTAGCCGGTTTTTTCCCTCGGAGAAAGGACTTTCCGGCAAAAAAACCTCCCTTTCCTTTTTTCTTAGTAACACTGGTTTCCTTTTTTAAGCTGTTAAAATTTGCCAAAAACTCTCTATCGGGAACTGATACTTGAATTTTATGCAGCAAACGTAAAATGTCGCTGAGTTCACCCATGGTATATTCGAGGATATATGAAGTTTTGTTTTGGTTGATGATTTTTCGAATTTATCGTTGACTTTTGAACTCCAAAATCAACAATTTGGATATAAGTATATAATTTTTCCCCTGGTATTAAAATGAAAATGTTTAACGTAAAATCAGGCTGATATATGATCAAACCTTGTGGTTTTCAAACCGAAGGTGATAATCATCTCGGGTTCCAGAACGAGCTGAAACAAGATGACATGAACCTGCAAGCAACCAGACAAAATAAGTAACTGTTCAGCATTAGCCTGAACTCTATGTCATTCTGGCAAAGGCATTATGTCAATAAGCTGGTCTCTGCTATCCTGAGGAGGGACGACAAAGGATCTCTCAAGATCTAAAGCAATTGATGTCATTTGCCATCGTATAAAGCTATATTCAAATAACCTGGTCTATTTAATATAGAAAATCATCCATATAATCAAGTTATTTCCAGATACCGTTTGGGTTCCATCGAGATTCTTCCGGTCGCCCAAGGTTCTCATCAAAATGACAAACAGGTGATGCTTTTTTATGCTGAATCGTTGCCGAAATAAAACATAGTGAAACAATCGGAAAGAACTTCATATATAACTTATTGTTATCGCAATACACTTGCTGTGTGTCCCTTTATTTCGGCAGGCTATGTTGCAAACCTGGCCGAAATAAAACAATTTCAGTAGTTTATCAGTGTGAATTTGCAAGATATTAAGGGGGACAGTGTCACTGAATGTCCCCTGTTTTTCAGAGAAGTCGTTCTTCAAAAACTGCTTGGGCAGGTGAAATGTTACTGAGCCTCATCGGATAGTTTTAACACTTGTTCGCTTGTTTTTTTCCCGGCTGTCAAGACACAAAGGGCAGGCAGCAAAAACAGATCTGCTAACAGGGCTGAAATAAAAGCAACCGCTGTCAGATATCCAAAACGCGACATTCCCAGGTGTTCTGAAAAAGCCAGTCCGAAAAATCCTAAAACAAGGATGATGGTGGAAAAAGTGATGGCCTGTCCAACTTCATTAATACTGCTGGTAATGGATTGAATGACATTGTTTGTTTCTCTCACACTGATTCGGTAGTGGGAAAGGAAATGAATGGTGTCATCCACCGCGATGCCGATGACAATTGGGGCAATAATCAACGTATCAGCATCCAGGGGAATCCCTAAAAACCCCATTGTACCGAAGGTAACTGCCACCGGTAAAACATTTGGAATCATGGCCATTAACCCCAACTTGGGTGAACCAAATACAAACAATAGCGTGATGGTAATGACCAGCAGTGCCAGGCTGAAACTCTGGACCTGGGACCAGCTCATATGGTCTACCAGCTCCATCATCAGTGGTAAGGCACCGGTTAATTCGACGTTCATATCTGGATATTGGGATTTTAACGGATTGAAAATACTTTTGGATCGTTGTTTTACATCATTAAAAAACTCCAGGTACTCAATGGAGCCGAAGTTCTTTAAACGAACAGATATCCTTCCCTGGCTGTAGTCATCTGTTACCAACAAGCGGCGATCATCAGCATTGGCACTGTCAAACATTATCAGGGTTTGTTTCAGGGTTGGCTTGTCCTGTGGAATAATGTACATCTCTTCGCGATTTTCGTTCAACACTTGATAAGAGTTTTTGACCACATTCACTAACGAATCGGTTTTTACCACAAAAAAACTGTGCTTCTCCATCAGGACCTTTTGCATCTCTTCCATTGCATTCAACACAGCTGGATCTTTCAGCGCATCCTGCTGTTTTAAATCAAGAAATATCTCCATGCTTTGAGTCCCCCCCATCACTTGGTCGACCAGCTCATGGGCTTTCCGAATCGGGTTTGATTCTTTAACCAATTCCACCATGTTTGAGTTGACCTTAACCCTGCTTAATCCGATTATTGAAACGATACTGATAACTAAAAATATTAAAACTATTTGAACCGGATATCGGTGGCTAATGGGCTCGATCTTTCCCAAAAATGACTGAACAAGAGAAGTTGTCTTTGGTTGATCTTTAGCTTTTAATGCCTGTTTTTGGGAAATCGGATGCCATATGTCCAACATCAGCGGCAGCATAACAATGGTTAAAATAAAAGCTAATACCACACCAATTGCAGCAGAAACCGCAAACACCGCGATGGGTGGAATCGGGACAAAGATCATGGACAATAATCCCAAAGCTGTAGTGAAACTGGTCAACATGCAGGCGAATCCCGACTTCTTTAGCGCGGCTCTTAAGGCAGAGGCATGATCGTGATTGTTTTTTCTGAAATACAGATAACCCGACATAATATGCACTGAATCGGCTATTCCCACTACCAGAATCAACATGATGATAATACTCATCATCAGGTTCATGACGATATCCAGCCAGCCTGAAATCCCCATGGTAAGAATGGTGGTGAGTATTACAATGGAGATCGGCCAGACAACCGCACTGAGTGATCGAAACAGGTATAAAAGTGCCAGGAACATCACTATTATGGCAATCAACATAATATAAGCCATCTCAACTTCCATAACATAGTGAAAAAATCCCATAATAACCGGATTCCCGACCGGATAAAAATCCAATACATCACTGTATTTGGATTTTAGAATGATATCATTAATAGCATCAATGAATAGTGAATATTCCTTTAATTCCGTTTTTTCATACTCGATTTTTTGATCAACTTTTGTTTCTGTGGCTTTTTTTGTAGTGGAAACAGAAAAATCCTCTTCCATGGCGGATTCCTTTTCAATCCGTTTTGATCCCAAATCAGTGCGGATAAATATGCCGCCATATTGAGAATCCCCAGACACATAAAACAGGGGATAGTCTTTATGCGCCATGGCCTCCTTTCTGAGTTTTTCTTTGTTTTTCATGGCAGCCACAATGTCATAGCCGACAAAGTCACGGGAATTGAGGTTGTCCCCATCTACCTCCATATAACTCACGTTGATCAGGCTTTTTACTTCTAATATATGTTCAAGAATCGAAAACTCACCCTCTGGAAGATCCATAGTTGTATTTTCTATTTCTTCCAAAATACCCTTTACCGCACTCAACGAAGCTTCTGAAAAAACATCGCCGTCTTTTGCTTTATATACAATATATAGCGAGTCATCACTGCCAAAGCTATCACGATAGGCATAATAAGTGATAACAGCAGGATCATCTTGTTGAAACCACGATTCCAAAGCCATATCAAATTTTAACCGGAACATACCGACGGTCATGACTGAAATCAATACAAGGATAGTGACCCAGACGATCAGGCGGTTTTTTCGCAGGGAGTCGGGTAAAAACTCAAAAAAACGAATTAAACGATCAAATAGGGCATTCATGGTTACCTCTCAGATAGATTGTCGAAACAGAAAAAATTCGGGTTACCTTGATAAGTTCTAATTCAATGTTATAAAATTAAGCTTTGCCGCCTGTCATCCTGAGTTACATATGCCGGCAAACCGGCAAAATTTTTGTAACTAACTTAGTTTGGGTATAATGGTTTTGTTATTTTATATTTGGTTGAAATTTTTATTAAAAATTTCTGGCTAGTTAATAGGGTGAAGCGAAAAAACGACAAAGGATCTCTCAGAATCAAGAGCAAATGACAACATTTAAGCTCATCTTGAGTTTTCTACAAACAACTTGATGTGAAGCAGTCAAATTGTTGTTAAATATCGATCAGACTCCAGAATGACAATAAGTGAACAATAATCTTTAACTTAGGGTCGGCTAAAAAATCAGTTCACATTCTGGTTAGAAAATGCCTATTTTTTTCGGGACTTTTGTAACCAGATTATGTGAAGTTATTTTTTAACGATCCTTTAATGACATTGAGTTCTAATTGGTATTAAGGTAATTTAACACATATATTCCCTTGTTTTTAATGCTAAATTAAATATTTTAAAGTACCAATGCATATTTATTCGTCTTCTTCCCTTTTTGCCTTGTCAGCTAGCGCCGTCAAGCCGCTGACAGCTCCCAGGTTCATCGATTCCAAGGCCGAACTGGGTACAATGATCAATGATCCTTTTTCCTTTAATCCTTCAAACAGCATATTCATCCCCCGTAGTTGAAGTGCCACCGGATTATCACGGTATTGTTCACTGGCCTGTGCAAATTTTTCAGAGATCTCGGTTTCCGCCGTACCCAGGATGATTCTGGCCTGACGTTCCCTTTCCGCCTGAGCCTGTTTGCTCATGGCATCCGAAAGTTCAACAGGAATAACGATGTCCCTGATACCAACTTGATGGCAGGTGATACCCCATGGACTGGTTTGCTCATCCAATGCCTGCTGTAAGTCACCAGCGATTTTCTCTCGATTTTGCAGCAAATCCGATAAATCGTGTTTACCAATGATGTCTCGTAAACCGGTTTGAGCTGCATAAGAAACCGCATCTTCATATTCCTGAACTTCCAAAGCAGTTTTCTCCGCATCCCAAACCGTCCAATATGCCACTGCATCAACATTTACAGGAACTGTGTCCATGGTCAGGGTTTTTTCCGCACTGATACTACCCACTCGAACCCGCTGATCTATATATTTATCTATTTGATCGATGATGGGGAAGATCAGGAAAAACCCGGGCCCTTTGAGCCCTCTATATTTACCAAACCTCAAAACAACTGCTTTTTCCCATTGATTTGCTGTTTTTAAGGCACTGCATAACAATGCAATAATAATTAGCGTCACAGAATAGAATATGAAAATCCTGGCTATGTAATGTGTTTCTTCCTTGTCGCTGGAAAAATTCAAATCAAAATCTATGATATAGAAGTAAAATACCAGGAATTGAACTATCATCATAATAAGAAAAATTGAAATACTAAGGCGATTACCTGTTTTTTTTATTTTATGAAAACCGAACATGGGTCTCCTCCCAACAAAATATTTGAGTTTGCCTGAAATAAGATCACCAGGCCCCCCGGATAATAGAGACAGAATTGACTGATAACCTTTCATTGATTGTTTTGCCGTTGCCTTCGCTCCAATTCATCGATGACATCTTCAATGGTAAATCCATAACTGCCGGCAGCCGTCAGAAACTCGCTGCAAATACTATCTAATTTTCCATAACGCTCTTTTTCGCTGATCTCGATACTAACATTGCCAATAAAAGTGCCTGTTCCTTGCTGTGTTTCCAAAATTTTTAATATCTCCAGTTCTTTATATGCTTTACTCACAGTATTTAAGTTTACCTTAAGTTCCACCGCCAGTGCCCTGACTGTCGGCAACTGTTCTCCCGCTTTCCATTTTCCACTGGCAATGCCATACCGAATCTGATCAATGATCTGACGATACAGGGGAACACCGCTTTTATGATCCAACTTAAAATCAATCATATATCCTTAATCCGTTTTAGGTATCTGTTAGAATTGTAAATTCAATTCTATATTGTACTATTCAACCATTACAATATAGAATTAAACAGTCCCATAGTTTTTGTCAAGAAAAACATTGGGGTCAGT
>JBFFHJ010000014.1:0-128709 GCA_041556995.1 bacterium
ACACGGGCCTATAATAATTTTGACCGCTTTGATAATTAAAACGGTTTTCAAAAAGAAGAAAAAGTAGTGCCCGAAGAGAATCTACGTTTTTAATAACTAATTAATATCACAGCATATTTTCAAACATACTGATGAAGATCTGAATACGTTGAGTATGATTGGGGTGACACGGGCCTATAATAATTTTGACCGCTTTGATAATTAAAACGGTTTTCAAAAAGAAGAAAAAGTAGTGCCCGAAGAGAATCTACGTTTTTAATAACTAATTAATATCACAGCATATTTTCAAACATACTGATGAAGTTGGGTCAAGATAAATAAGCATAAAAGATAAGCGAGTAGACAGTTTAATTGAATCGATAGAAGCACATATTATTAAGCTGAAGTAATTCTCGAAAGGTTTCTTCGCATGTTCAATTTGTCCGGGATACCGATTCGGCAATTGTACCGGTAATGGTTTTCGGTCTTGCTAAGACACTCACATCATAAAAAATGTGATACAAAGCGGGAACGATTAACAGGGTAATAAAAGTCGTAAAGAGAATCCCGATGCCAAGGCTGATGGCTGTGGGAATCAGAAACTGGGCATCCATAGAATCCTCCATAAGTATGGGAGCCAATCCTAAAAATGTAGTTAATGAGGTTAGCAAGATTGGTCTGAAGCGTTGAATAGTCGCCATGATCAACGCTTCGAAAACAGACAGCCCTTCCTTCAAAAAGGAATTTATGGCTGCCACCAGTATCAGGGAATCGTTTACCACAACACCCGATAATCCAATGATACCAAACATACTCATAAAGCTTACCGGGTGTCCCAACAGGTAATGACCACCTACTGCACCGGCGAGGCCGAAAGGAATAGCTATCATCACAATGATTGGCTGGAAATAGTTTTTGAAATAGATGGCCAACAGGGAATAGATGCCCAGCAAAGCTGTCAAAAATCCCATAATCAGGCTATTCATTGATTTTGTCTGTTCCTCCCGGCTTCCCCTTGCCTCTACAGAAAGGCCCGGATACAGGCTTTTTAGGGTGGGGATGTAATCGTTAACAATCGATTCCAGAATCTGATCCGAATTTTTAGCTCCCTCGTCAAATTTACCGGTTACTTCAATCACCCGTTTTCTGTTAATTCGTCTGATGGTTAACGGCTCGAATCCTTCTTTAGTTGTAACGGCACGCATCAAAGGCAGTTTATCCCCTGAAGAGTTAGAAATATATATTGTTTCCAGAGTGCTTAATGCTTCTCTGTCATCTTTTGGAAACAGGACAATCACATCGATGTCTTCCGTTTGTTTGGGAATAGAAAATATGTCAATTCCCTGAAACGCAGCCTGTAGCTGTTTGGCAACCATAGCAGGTGAAATCCCAAGTGATTTGGCTTCTTCGGTTATTGTAAAAGTAAATTGAGGGTTGGCTTTTGACTCGCTATCGTTTATCTCCTTAACTCCGGCATATTGGCCCAATTGATGTTTCAGTGTGCTTACAGCCATTTTAAGCTGATCGGAATTGCTATGAGAGAGTGTTAAATTGATATCATCACCAAAACGCATCATGCGACTTTCAAATTCGATGGACTGGATGTCAGGAGATTGCGGTAATTCTTTCCTCCAGCGGGTTGCTAGTTCTGAAGCATGGATGTTTCTTTCACTTTCAATTTCATTCAAACGGATGGTGACGGATATCGTTGTGTTCGTTGTTCTGTTTTTCCGAGTTCGAGCCGAGACTGATGTGTAATAGCCGTCCAGACTCTGTTTCCCATTATCAGCTTTTTGATCCGCTTTTTCGACGATTTCTCTTCCGGCAGTTTCCAATGCCTCGACAAAAGCGGATGCTTTTTTACTTGAATATCCGGATGGAAATTCTACGGAAGCCTTGACCGAATAATCCTGGATTTTCGGAAAGAACTGCATGGAAATGAATCCGCCTCCAATCGCCCCAAAACTTATAAACAGCAGGGAAAGGGCCAGGGAAACAGATGCGTACCTATAAGTCAAAAACTGGGTGATCAACCAGCGAAAGGGTTTGTGAATCATCCATTTTAGGATTTTGTCAAACCTCCGCTGGATAATGGAAAAGATTTTAAAGGGACCGGAAAGCGGTTTCGCGGAGGAGCGTGATAAATGTGCCGGCAGAATAAACAGCGATTCTATGAGAGAGATTGCAAGCACAAAGATCACCACGACCGGTACTGCAAAAACGAAATCTCCTATGAATCCTTCAATGAACAGCAACGGTGAAAATGCGCATAATGTAGTTAGAATCGCAAAAGTCACCGCTCCAGCCATTTCAGTACACCCTTCAATGGCAGCGTTCAAAAGGCCCAAGCCCTGTTCTCGCTTATTGAAGATGTTCTCGCCGACCACAATGGCATCGTCCACCACGATTCCAGAGACCAAAATAAAGGCAAACAGGGAATTCATATTAATGGATACACCCGAAAAGTAGAGAAAAATCATAGATCCAATAAAGCTGATGGGGAGTCCTAACATCACCCAGAATGCCAACCGGATTTCTAAAAACAATCCGAGTATAACAAACACGAGGATCAATCCAATGACGGCATTTGAAATCAGCAATTCAAGGCGACTGTTAAAAATCTTGGCTGAACTCCTCCAGATTTCGAATTGAATCTGTTCTGGAAGGTAGGAGCGAATTTCCTCTAATTTTTTTTGAACTGTGGCGGACATTTCGCCCGGTGAAAAGGTGTCTTGCTGATATAATAGGAAACTGACCGAGGGCAAGCCGTTTAATCGCGTATAATTGTCTGAATCTTCCAACGCCTGACGGATCGTAGCAATATCTTTCAGGTAGAGTGTGGTTCCATCATCGAACTGTTTGATAGAAATATTTTCAAAATCTCTGGCATCGGTTTTTGTGGACGACGTTTGTAGAAGTATCTGACTATTACCCCGGCTTATCGAACCTGATGGATAATTGTCCGATTGGCTTTCCACAAGGGAAGCAATGTCGCTAAGGTTCAAATCATATCGATTCAGGTTTTCCGGAGAAATTTCGATGAGGATTTCCGGAGTCCGCGTTCCACTTAAACTGACGTAATTTACACCATTCACACCGAGCAGATCATCTTTGACACGATAGGCGTAATCGAACAAGGCGTGTTCGGGTACATCTCCATACATGAGGATTCTCATCAACTCCATTCGTCGGATTACTTTGGACACTTTGGGTGAATCGGCTTCATCGGGAAAATCACTGGGATCGATTCCATCTACTGCGTTTCTCACATCATCCAGGATTTCTTGCTGGTCGACATCCGATTCCAATTCCAATCGAATAGTTGCGTTACCGTCATTGGCATTGCAGGTGATTTCTTCAATGCCTTCAACTTCCATAACCGCGTTTTCCACAGGTAGGCACAATTGGGAAGAAACCTCACTGGGACCGGCGCCATCCCAGGAAACAGAAACCTGAATTTCGTCCACTTCGATGTCCGGGAATGCCTCCGTTTTGATGGACCTCCCTTGCATAAAACCCAGCATTAAAATAAGAAGCATTAATATATTAGCGGCCACATGATTTTCGGCCATCCACTTGATCATCGAATTCATGGTTTTAACTGATTAATTGTTTTGCTTTTGAACGGGAACCCCTCTGTTTTCTTTTTTAACGAGTCGGAGAGATTGATTTTGATCGAATATGGAAACATCCAATCCTTGAATGGGTGCGGTGATCGAAGAGGTGACCAGTTTTTCGCCGTAATTCAATCCACTGGATATAAAAGCATTTGTGTTGGTTAGTTTTTCAATCTTAACATCCCTGATTTCCAGTTTGTTTTCATTATTGACGATCCAGACAGTCGAACCGTTTCTTACTGTTTGCAGAGGAATTTTGACCCTGTTCTTTTCCATTTTTCCCTTCAGGGTTACATTCACAAACAATCCCACCGGCAATTCCAGCCCGTGGTTTGAAATGACATGGTCGATTTCAATAAAAACTAAGGCATTTCTACTAGTGCTGTCCATTTCGCTCATAATACGCTTCACCTTTCCTTGCCATTGGTGAACCCGAATTCCCATATTTTTTGAGATTAAAGCCAGACTGCTTTTTTTTTCAGAGTCGGATTCAAAGTCAAGGTAGTCGATGTCGGATAAAGGTATGGGTACCTTGATAACTACCGGTTGGATTTTAATCAATTTTGCGACTGTTTCGTTGGCAACGACGATCTGACCAGGATTAACCGAGACAGAGCGAAACGATCCGATTTCGGGAGCGTATACTATAGTTCTTTCCAGGTTGAGTTCTGCGATTTTAAGCCCGGCTTTTACCGAATTTAGAGCACTAATGGCGCTTTCTACCTGGGGTTCGTATTTGGCTAGGGGACTGAGAGATGGAGATGGAGATGAACCTGAATCCTTTCCCATCTGTTTATAAGATTGATACTCCTGAATTGCAGCATTCTGTTTTGCTCGCACAAGATCCAGGTCATAACGTGCACTCACCAAATCAGCTCTGGCCTGCTCTACGGCTAGCTCATATTCGGTTGGATCTATCCGAAACAGGATTTCTCCTTTATTTATTTTCTTCCCCTCTTTCATGTCGGGGTGTACCCAAATCACCCGCCCACTCACCTGAGATGCGATGGAAAAGACAGCATCCGCTTCAATGATCCCATGTGATTCGATTAAAATAGAACCGTTGTGCGGTTTGGTTTCCAGTATTTCTACCCTTGGAATGATTTTTTGGATTTCCTGTTTGAAAGGCGGTTCTCTATGATTTAATAAAACAAAAGTCAAAAAAGCCCCTATCAATAAAATAGCCATCGGAAGGCCGATTCGAAGAATCTTTGAAACCATGGTTGTGACTCCTTAAATTGGTTGTTAACTATCCGGCTAGGATGAGATGAACAACTGTATTGGTTGCGGAAACAGGGAACGGCTCAGGACATCCAGCTTTCCCCCAGTGATACAATGAGTGATATTTTAAGGGAGATCAATTGCTTCTCTGCTAAAATTAATGAATCTTCCGCGTCGTAGTAATCGGATTGGGAATCCAGTACTTCCGACCAGTCAGCAAGTCCCTCCCGATAACTAATGAGTGTTTGGTCGAAAGTCTGTCGTGATATCAGAACCTGTTGATTTAGCAATTCTATCCGTTCAGATTCCTCTTCTATTTTACTCAGGTTGTCCGCCACCTCCTTAAATGCTTTAAATACGGTATATTTGTAGTTGTATAGACTCTCTTTCAAGGCAGCTTTCTGTTTCTCAACTTCGAATTTCCTCCCGCTGGCATCTAATATCGGTAAGGTGATATTGCCGATCAGGTTCCAAAAGGCATAATCGGGATCGATCAGGTTTTTCAGTTCCGAGCTGCTGGTTCCAGTGGATGCCGTTAAGCTGATCTGAGGAAAGGTTGCCGCAATGGCTGCACCGACCTGGTTATCGGCTATTTTGACTGATAGCAAAGCAGATCGGACATCCGAACGACGTTTTATCAATTCTGAAGGTAAACCCGGGTTGATCTTGGGTAATTGTTGCCCGAAATCGATAGAAGCGCCTGTGTTCCCAAGTCTGGGGTATTCGCCAATCAGCACCTTTGAAGCATGCTTGTTGGCGATCAGTTCTTTCCTTAATTCCGGCAGATTGCTTTTGGAGCCAATAAGTCCCTGCTTGGCCTGTAACACCTCTTTTAGCGTTGATAGACCAAGAACATGGCGTTGTATTACAAACCGGACGTTTTCTTCACTGTTTTGAATTCTTCTTTTTTGCAAGGAAATTCGGGCTTCCAGTTCCTGAATGGTTAACCAGGTTTCCGTCAGATTCTGCACGGTTTGTGAAACCAAAGTCTTGTGATCCTCAATTGTTTTCAATAGTGTCATCTCTTTGGCAGTCAGGTTATATCCCGCCTCCCCGTAAAGATCCACCGTATAAGATGCGCTTAGCCCGAGTTTGTAACTGTCCGATTCTTCTTGGGTTGTAACTGTATCATTATTGGCAGAGGAAGAATAAGATCTTCCTCCTTCAAGTTCCGCAGAAATGGTCGGCAATGCACTGACTTCAGTTATTTTCAGCACTGCTTTCTGCTGCTCTACTACCGCTAGAGATTCCTGGATTTCAAAGTTACGAGTCAAGGCTTTATGCACCAGATTATCCAATTCACGGCTTTTAAAGGCTTTCCACCATTCACTCAAATCCTTGAATTCCGCTTCGTTTTGTGAAAAACGAAAGGACGTATCAATTGTGAGAATTTCCTGTTCTTCCATTAACGTATGGGTGGAACAGGAGGATATGTAGATCAATGATAAAAACACTATGGATAATATAAATCGTTTGAGCATGAGTTATTTAATATTTTATTTATGGAGTTAGATGGGCTCCTGGAAACTGAATTGAAATTCACAGTAATTCTTTTTCAATTTTTAACTCGTTTTGGGTAAAAACCTTACCTTTTTTAAGCGGTGTTCTCATTTACGGACCAAAAAAACATAGTCTTTATTTCAGATCGACTGACTAAACGATAATAGATCGCTTAAAATCCGGTGAAATCGGCGGATTCAAAGCTTTTCAAGAAACAGGGAAAACGTTACCTGGGGTCAGGTTAACTATCCTTTTTTCTCGTTTTTCCCAGGTGGCTTATCAGGTGGGCCGATGTTTTTAAACAGATTATTGAAAAACCGGTGGACTTTTTCTTTTTGTTTGGGATGAGCAATCTGCTTCAATTCATTGATATGATCAAATAAAAACATGGAGGTTTTCGATTCATGTCTCCCAATTTCTGATGACCATTTTTCTAGTTTTTTCATATCCGGTTTATCGGAGAATACCTCGTTCACTATTTTTAGATTGAGTTGATGGACCTTCTCCTTCTCTTTACTTAATTTTAAAAGGAAGAGATCTCTTTTTTCAATAAATTGGCGAATCTGTCCCTCATCCAGTCCTACTTCATTTTTAAACTGGTTTTCCATTTCCATTTCCATTCTTTTATACTTTGACATATCGGAGCGGGTAGTCTCGCGATACCAAAGAGTTCCCAGTGTCAGCAAATTAATTACACCTAAAAAGGTAATGATCCAAGTTGATACGCGAAGTCTTGAAAAGGTATCCATAATAATTCTCACCGGCTGAGTGCAAAAATATCTGTACTATAGTAGTTAAGGGAGTATTCCTGAACATATGCCGTCAAATATCCTTCCGTCTCATAAGTTAATAATTGCTCCCCTTGGAAGATTAGTAATGCCGAAGTAATGTTTATTAAAGCGACCAGACCAAAAACCACGGGAACAAGTACAGGTTTTAAAAAAATCTTTCTGATTGGACGTCTTTTTTGTATCTCAATCCGTTCGATTTTTGCCAATAATCGGCTAGTAAAATTGGGACTGTAGTTGACCGTTTCAAGCCGGTTCATTTGGTTCATGGTTTCATTTACTTCTTTTCGGATGATTGAATCGTTTTCCATAATAACCGTTTGGTTCAATATTTTAATTCACGATTGTTCGTGGATACCTTAAAATTGATCCTTAAAAAAGATGATCATGGTAATAATGGTACAGTAAATCATAAAGTCGTTTTTTTGCCCTGTGAATCAGAGATTCAACCGCAGAAACTGATATATCCATAATTTTAGCCACTTCCGTATTGCTGAAGCCTTCAAGTTTACTAAGTGTGATCGCAATTTTCTGACTCTCATTCAACTTGTCTATAGCTCCATGGAGAATTTTAGATCGTTCTTCCGCCGAGATATACTGCTCGGGGTTTAGATGCTTATCATCCTTTAGTCCTTCTGATACTTCCAGTCCAAACACCTGCTTTAGTTTCCCAAATCTTTTTTTGCGATTTCTTTTTCGGATAGCATCCAGGGATTTGGAAACAGCTATTCGATATATCCAGGTGGACAAATCGGATTCCTCTCGAAAATAAACCAGTGAATTATACACTTCGATAAATACTTCTTGCGATACATCTTCAGCATCATCCCGGTTTTTCAAAAAGCCGTAACAGGTGTTAAGCACCTTATCCTTATAGGCTTCCACAAGTAGACTGAATGGATCTGATTTTCCAAATTTAAATTTATTCAATTCGAGATGATGGTTCATTAAGCAACATGGTTTTTCTGACTTCATTCTTTTGACGTCAGGCAAATATTTTTCTTGCGAGAAATAATCAGAATTCAAGTATTTTTTTTTGCAAACTCTGTAAATTGCTAAATACATTGTTGGAGCTTATATAACAATTTAACAGATTCGGCTTAAAAAATAATGAAAAATTGTTTCGCTTTGGTTGGTTAGATTGTTACAGTAAAACAAATAGGTTTTGAGTATATCCCCTATTTTAAAGAAGAGTTGAACCAACTCTGTTGACTATAATCGTTTGACCCTGATTACGACAAAAAATTGCTGATACTTCTATGAAAATCTTTATGAGTTCGTAGATGCATTCGACCAACATTGTTTAAACTGCTTCTACTCAGAAATTTCAAGTTTGGATACACAGATCTCTGTTTCAGGTTTGTATTTTAGATCAAGCATATAAGTACTGAAATGCTATCAAACCTGATATTTAGCAGATGTTCCATTCTTAAAAAGACATTCTTCTCCGATAGATTCTAAAATCTGATTATTTCTGCAAAAGCAGCTATTTGAAACACAGAATGACGAACTCTGGATGTATCATATTATAAACAATTTAGCGTTTATAGTCTCAAGTCCGGCATGACGACAAAAATTTTCCACTATCTAGCTCATCCGTATCAAGTGATAAATCACTGTCCCGAAGACATTGGGATTGACCTTGTGATAGCTGGGAATGTATTTTAAAAGAATGTAGTATTCGAAGGAGTAAAGATTTTTTACATATGATAGCAATCGCTTGAAATAACATTAAAACAATATGTATGATTTGCCTTGCCCGGTTTATAGTGACAAAACAGATCACAATGCGATTTTGTCAACTTCAGTTTGTATTTTGGAATTAAGACATGTCAGAAAATATGATTTGCCTGGTTGGAAATGTCAATGTCGGTAAATCGACTGTTTTCAATGGATTGACGGAAAAACGACATGATGAAATAACCTGTCCCGGAACATCGGTTATCTATCACTCAGCTAACATCAGAGGAAGCAATGATATTTTAATCGATCCGCCTGGAATAAGCTCCTTACTTGTTTCCAACGAAGATGAGCAGGTTTCGAGGAATCTGATTTTCACCCGGAATGTTGACAAAATCATTCATGTGTTGGACGCCCATAACATGATTCGAAGCATTTCGTTGGTACTTCAGTTTTCCGAATTTGGCATCCCCGTCGTATTCGCTCTCAACAAAGACGACGTGGCCCAAATCAGGGGAATCTCCATTGATATTGAAAAACTGTCGGTTTTGTTTGGAGTCAAAGTAACCCGAACTGTGGCCAGGGAAAAGCAGGGAATCACTGCGCTCAAGGACTCCCTGATATACAGTGCAATCCCCAAACGGCTACTTGAGTTTCCTAAAGATATCGAGGAAGCGCTTCAGAAAATAACATCCCTTCTTGAAGGCAAAGTTCGCGCACCTCGGGGTGAGGCGCTGTTGATGCTGACCGAAGATTCCTCCATAAAAAAAATTGTGGAACCGAGTCTGGATGCAGAAACTATTGAAAAATGCGAAGAGATCAAAAAACAACTTCAGGATCAAAGAAGAAAGCCCATTAATCTGGTACTGTCCGAGCTTTTCATGTTTCATGCAACACGATTGGTACCTGAATTTCAACAAAAAAAACAGGTTTATAAAGCTCTGTTCATGACCGAGCTGGGCAGATTATCCTCGCAGTTTCGCCTTGGAATACCTCTGGCTTTAATCATGCTCGCACTGATGTATCTTTTTGTTGGTAAGCTTGGTGCTGATTATTTGGTAGGATTGTTGGAAGGTAGATTGTTCGGTAATTTCATTGTCCCGGGAGTGAGAGATTTGGTTGACCATTTAGGCGTACCTTGGATTACGGATTTATTTTGTGGAGAATTCGGATTGGTCAGTATGGGCCTCAATCTGGCATTCGGTGTGTTGCTTCCGGTATTGTTTACATTTTATATATTTTATGGCCTGATGGAGGATTCCGGTTATCTGCAAAGGTTATCCATACTACTGAACAACGTGCTTAGGAAAATGGGAATGAATGGCAAAGGTGTCATGCCTCTGATTATGGGATTCAGCTGTATTACTATGGCTATTATGACGGCTCGTATGCTGGACAGCAAAAAAGAGAAATTTATTGTCTCATTGCTTTTGACATTGGGCATTCCCTGCGCCCCGCTGGTTGCCGTCATGTTTGTCATTTTTGCCAGGCTTCATTGGTCCGCAATGGTTGTTGTGTTCGGCACGATCGTTGTGAAAATATTAATTGCCGGCATAATTGCGAACAAACTGGTTCCGGGGCAACACGGCGCTTTTATCATTGAAGTGCCGCCGTTAAGATTTCCCGACATCCAGCCGATTATTAGACGGGCCGTTATCAGGTTGATATCTTTTTTAAAGGAAGCGATTCCCATTTTTTTGTTTGCTTCGATCATCCTTTTTTCATTCGAAAAACTGGGCGGGCTAAACGCATTGCGAACAATAGCCGATCCGGCGATCAAATGGCTTTTGGGATTGCCTGAACACAGCGTTGAAATCCTGGTGATGACTTTGGTTCGACGTGAGGCGGGAGCGGCGCTGCTGGACCAATTCTTCAGGCAGGGCTATTTTAATGGCGTTCAGGCTGTTGTGATATTGATTGTTATGACATCTCTTCTTCCCTGTGTAAACGCCGTCATTGTCCTGTTCAAAGAAAGAGGATGGCGGCAAGCAGCCGGTATTATAGGCGTTATAATACCAGTAGCGATTTTGACGGGGACAATGGTTAATTATACTTGTGTTTTACTCGGAATAACGTTTTTACCGTAATAGAAAATGGAAAATTATAAAGAAGAGATCCTGGAAGCTGTTTGGACGGCCGAAGAACAAGGCGAACAAACGCTTGATAAAGTCCAGGCGCATTGTCATAAAGTGGACTTAAAGCCGGAATATATTGAGTCCCTTTGTCAGGCGAATCTGGTCCGTGTTGAAGATGAACACTTATATTTTACTCCCAAGGGGCGGGAAATAGCACGTAAAATTGTGCGACGTCATCGGTTGACTGAGTGTTTAATGGGATATGTATTGAATCTTGATCCCGAAACAATGGAAAGAGTCGCTTGCGAAACCGAGCATTCCTTGTTACCTGAAGTTGAGTCGTCCATCTGCATTCTGTTGGGTCACCCGGAAACAGCTCCCGACGGGACTCGGGTTCCTCCCGGGGATTGTTGCACAAATGGTAGTCGAAATATAGAAAAAACCATCGTCTGTATATCCGAGTGCGAACCTGGTGAACGGATAAAAATTGCTTATATCAGGTCCAAAAGCCATGATCGATTGCAGCAGTTATCCGCTTTTGGAATCATGCCGGGATTGAAAGTGCGACTGCTTCAAAAAAAACCCGCCTACTGCCTTCAGTTTGAAAACTCCGAAATTGCTATAGACCGGGAAATTGCCCACGATTTGTTTGTCTGGAAAGTTGAATAGTTGCCTATAATTCGTTTTTTCTGTGGGAATGGGTTTAAAAAAAGTCCCTACTCCAAAGTCGGTCAATGAAATCGGAAAACGGTAAGCATTGTACTCCTGTTTCAAATTTTTTGAAGATTGGATCATTACTCACAATCAAAAAACGATTAAAGGTTCCCTTTTCAGATAACTTAAGGAGGTTTTTCTGATCACGAGTGCTTACATTGACATATTACTTAAGTTTTGTTTGAAAATGCTGGTAGTCTTTTATGTTTTGCCAGCTCCCACCCCAGATCCAGTCTCGTTTGATGAATGATGTACAAACGATGTCCCCTTTTACGATCATTCCTTTGGCTTTTTTTGTTCGATTTATATATTTTTTTCCACCTGGCGGCAACACTTTGCCTTTCACGATGTAGGGATTGATCAAGGGATTTATATCAATAGCAAGACCGTAACTGTGTTTCGAAAAAACACCCGGCTTTCCTGTAACTTCCCGACAATTGAAGGCGGATGTATTGTTATCTTCCATGGAATTTTCATCTGATCCTTTATAATCTTCAATCAGCTTCATCTTTTCAATGGGAAAGCGATGTTGGAATAACGTGTTAAAAATGGCCACTACGTCGTCAGCAACCTGTTTATGAACGACAAGCCTTCCGTTATGAACTTTTCCATCATATCCCCAATGTTTTAGATAAAGATATCTCAAATCCTCTAAAGGCACCGGGCATTCTTCCCGCCAGGAATGCCTTTTCATTTTTGCAATGACCCAGTCCGGCAAAGGCTTATTAACAACTGTGAACTTATCCTTTGCAAAGGTTTCATTGGTTGTTAAAAGGATAACAGAACAAATGCTTAGCAATAAAATCTGTCGTAAATATACTAAATTGAATGAAAGAGAATTATTTGTCATTGGCTTTTTTTTTTGCAATATGGGTTTGCCAAGCACATTCATCGAAATTAGTATGAGCGACTTATTCCAAACAACTAAAGCTCACTGAATATGAATAAGGTTTTGTTCATTCGTATCTAAATCGCTTTTTGCAGGGAATCTTCGGAAAAGGTGGCAAAGTCCACTGACACGATTTTTGAGATGCCGGGTTCCTCCATAGTGACTCCGAACAGAGCATCTCCGATTTCCATGGTTTTTTTGTTGTGGGTGATAATGATGAACTGGGAGTTGTCGGTCAGGGCTTGGACGTGCTTATTGAAGCGGACATTATTAGCTTCATCCAGGGGAGCATCCACTTCATCCAACAGACAAAAGGGGCTGGGTTTGATCATAAAAACGGCAAACACCAGGGCAATGGCGGTAAGGGCCTTCTCGCCACCGCTCAGCAGGGTCATATTTTGAAGTTTTTTTCCTGGGGGTTGGGCGATAATCTCCACCCCCGATTCAAGGATATCGGTTTCATCGGTTAATTTCAGATATGCTTCTCCTCCACCGAATAATTGAGGGAAAAGTTCGTTGAATCGCTCATTCACTTGTTTAAAAGTATCCCTGAACCTGCGACGAGATTCCTGGTTGATTTTATTGATGGAATCTTCAAGGGCTTCAATGCTCAACTTAAGATCGGTGGATTGGGCACTTAGAAAATCCAATCGTTCTTTCAAAGTTTCATATTCACTTTTTGCCGCCAGGTTGACATTATCCATTCCACCGATGCTTTGTTTTAGCTTGGCGATGGCTCTTGTCTCCTTGTCAATGTCAAAAGATTTTACATCGAAGGTTTCGATGATCTCATCCGGCCTGATACTGTCTTCGGTAAAGAGATTGTCTTCTATGTTCTTGGCTTCCTGTGCAAGTTGAGCGAATTTAATTTCCAGTTTATGGTTTTTTTCATTTAGCTCGTTAATTTTTTTCTGTTCTGCTTGAACCAATTCTTTGAGTTCTGTTAATTGGCTTCGATCAGTTTCAATTTTATCTGATAAATCTTTTATCTTTTTTTCCTTTTTCTCCAGCTCTTCCAATAATTTCGGCAATTCTACCTGGGTTTCTTTAATAGACGACTCTGCCAGCTGACGTTTGTCCTCGGTTTCTTCCATTCGCCTAACAATATCATCCCGTTGTTTTTGTCGCTGTTCCGTATCTGCCTGCATCATACTGACGGATTTGCGATTATTATCCTGTTTTTCGTTGAGACCGGCTAATGTTACCCTTAAATGCTGTAATTCGTCCTGGGTTTCCTCTTTGCTGGTTTCAACATGCTCGATAAGGGAGCGTAATCTGTTATTGGAATCTTTTATTTCCTCATGCTTTTTTTCCAATTCCTGGGTGGAATTAGTTAGATTATCGATAGTTACCTTGTACTTTGCTTTTGATTCATCGATTTGTTGACTTTCATTGAGGATACGTTTATGGTCATTTTCCAGCCGTTGTTTTTCAATTGATCGAGCGTCTAATTCTTTTTCCAGCCCTACAAGTTCCAGATCCAGATCGACCAGTTCTTTTTTAGCATTTTCCAGCATGCGATCTAACTCTTCGAGGACTTCAGTTTCACGATCATGACTCTCTTCCAGCTTTTCCAATTCTTGCCCAATAACTTCCAACTTTTTCTCCAGTTCAGCCATTTCAGAACGTCGTCTCAAAAAGGTTTCAGCCATATTTGATTTACCCGGCTGTCCAATAAGAAAAATCCGGGCTTTGGTCATCATCGATGCTTCGGGATCAACCAATCCTTCGGCTTCCAATAATTGGGACTTAGATAGAGAATAAACCGGGGTTTCGATGGATTCAAATAAATCAACAAAGGGCAGATTAATGGACAATTCCGATTTACAGGGGATAAGCTTGGACAGAGAGTTTTTTTTGTTTTCGGACTCCTCAGGCATCAAGTCAAGAAAATATAGTTGCAACTGCTCGATGTTTTCATTCTTAACCAGGGATACTATGGATTCCAGGTTATCTATTGAGTTAAATATCAGCAGGTTAAAATATCGGTTCAAAAACGCTTTAATTTGCGGCAGTATTTCTGCCGGTGGTGAAACCAGTTCGGCCAGAGTGCCTTTAAATCCCAGTTCATTAGACAGACTTTTATTTGAATCCATCAATTCGAGAAATTTTCGAGTAGCTGTATCAAACTCTTCACGATTCAGGATGAATTCCTCTAATGATCGATGTCGGTTTTCCGCTTGATTATGTTCCTGAGAAATAGTTTTGATATTCTCGTTCAGCTCTGAGATGAGTTGATGCTGGGCATCTTTTTTTTCCTTATGAGTATCGATGATATCACGACAACTGCTTTTTTTCTCCTTGGCTGCTTCCAGTTTTTTTGATGTCTCTTCCAGGGAAAAAGTAACGGTTTTTTGTTCCTCTTCCAGCTTTATTAACTGTGAATCCAGTTGTTCCTGCTTTTCTCCGGCCTCTGTCAACCGTTCCTGCATCTGAACCAACTGGTTTTGATTGCCGGTGAGTTGTTTAACCACCTCAATTTCATGTTGCTGATTTTTTTCCAGTTTTTCACGTTGATCACTCAACTCGTTTTCGCTGACTTTTTCTCTTTCTTGGAATTGTTCCAGAATTTCAGTTTTTGCGGCGATCTCTTTTTCCAATGATTCATTATCAGAAAGGTATGTTTGAATCTGGTATTCAATGGTTTTGATTTGTTTGTCCAGTAGATCGATCTCGTCCTTATTCTTTTTTTCCCATTCGTCCAGGTTATCCAAGGTTATTTTGTTGGTTTCCAGCTTACTTTCCAGTTTTATGATCTCTTCTTTCTGTTTTTGGATTTGTGATAGAAATTCCTCGTATTTGGCTGCTTTCTCCGTTATTTCCAGATTTAAAGCGGATTCCCTGGTTTCCAAAGAAGTAGAAGCGAGTTTGAGATCATTTTGTTGCTGAATATTCTCGTTTTTATCTTTTTCAATTTTTTCCGCCTGCTCTTTCAGTTTGTACCAGCGGGTTGCAGCTAAACAGTGCTGTAATCGTTCCAGCTTTGATTTGGCCGCCAGAAATTCGTCAGCGCGTTCTACCTGATCTTTCAGCGTTTCTTCCTGGTGAGTTAATTCAGCCAGAATGTCTTCAACCCTGACCAGGTTCTGTTTGGTGGTGGCGAATTTTCGTTCCGCCTCTTTTCGTTTGGTTTTGAATTTTACGATTCCGGCTGCTTCGTCAATAATCAACCTGCGATCTTCCGCCCGACTGGTAATAATTTGATCGATTTTACCCTGCTCAATAATGGAATACCCCCTTCCACCTATTCCGGTGTCCATGAAAAGTTCACGAATATCGGTGAGACGGCAGGCTGTTTTGTTGATCAGGTACTGGCTCTCCCCACTGCGGTACAAACGGCGGGTGACGGATATCTCGGAAAACTCTGAATACTTGGGGATAGTGTCATGTTCTGAATTGGAAAATACAAGCGTTACCTGCGCCATGCTGACTGGTTGCCTGACACTACTTCCGTTGAATATAACATCCTCCATACTGCTACCACGCAGATGTTTGGCACTTTGTTCTCCCAGGGTCCAGCGGATGGCATCGACAATATTACTTTTGCCACAACCGTTTGGTCCAACCACAATCGAAATACCTTTTTGAACAAAATTGACAACAGCTTTGTCACAAAACGATTTAAATCCGGAAGCTTCTAATCGCAGTAGTCGCATGACTTTTGTTTTCGATAATTATTAAAAAAGACGATATTAATGTGTTTTCCAATATAGGGTCTTCCCATAACTTGAGAATTCATCCCAAGTTATTATGAATTGCTTTTTTGGAGCAGATGTTGTTTCACAACGTGAATCCTTCGCCGAGGTAGACCTTTTTGGCTAATTCGTTGTTGACAATATATTCGGGCGTTCCATCTACCAGGATTTCTCCGTCGTTCATGATGTACGCCCTGTCGGTAATTCCCAAGGTCTCTCGTACGTTGTGGTCGGTTATCAGTATGCCGATATTCTTTTCAGCCAGTTCCCGAATCACTTCCTGTATATCCAATACAGCGATAGGATCAACCCCTGCAAAGGGTTCATCCAAGAGCATGAATTTGGGTTCCGTTACTAATGCCCTGGCGATTTCCACTCGCCGGCGTTCTCCGCCGGATAAAGAAAATCCTTTGCTTTTGCGGATGTGTTGTATCCGTAAATCCTCCAACAAACTATCAGCTTTTTTTACCTGCTCTTTTTTGGTTAGTTTTAACGTTTGTAAAATAGCCAGCAGATTTTCTTCCACTGTCATTTTCCGAAAAACGGACGCTTCCTGAGGCAGATATCCCAACCCATGATGTGCTCGTCTGTACATAGGTAGAGAAGTAACATCCTTTTTTTCTATAAATATCTTGCCTGAATTGGGTCGAATAACGCCCACTACCATGTAAAAGCTGGTTGTTTTACCGGCGCCGTTTGCGCCCAATAATCCTACCACTTCGCCTTGGGAAATATCAAACGAAACATCTTTAACAACTGTTCTTTTATTGTATACCTTTATTAAATTCCTTGTTTCCAGTCGCATGAAGCCGGTTATAACCTATTAACAATTTCCGATTTGAATTTGGATAAAAATAAATGTCATTGGCTTAAGAATAATTGGCCTCCTATTGTCATTCTGAATGAAGCATGGACAAATCTTCGTGAGTTCAGATAGATCCATCGATGTCAGGTAAACAACGTTTCCTATACAGAATTATCACAATATTAAGCATCGTTGTTTGCTAATGGCCTTGAGAGATCCTTCGTAGTTCATCCTCAGGATGACAGACGGTATTGCTTAAGTTAACGACATTGAATAAAAAATGACTGTCGATTCTGAAAGATCGATATAGAATTATGACTACTTGTTTGGGGAGATTTTGTATAGAGATGAATTGATTATTATTAACATTACAGGCAGATAACTGCCTGCAATGTTATTTTTTTTTGCAAACGATCAAATCGTTTTTTACCCTATATCATTAAGCATCAATGATTGCGTTCAAAGTTGAGCTGGCTCGCATTGCGCCTGATGTCTTATCGAAATCAGGTAAGTAATACCCGCCTATATCAACAGGTTTTCCTTGGGCTGCCATCAGCTCTTCGTTAATCTTGGCTTCATTTTCTTCAAGTTCTTTCGCTACCTTGGTGAAACGTGCTTTAAGATCAGCATCTTCCGATTGTGCAGCTAGTGCCTGTGCCCAGTATAAAGAGAGATAGAAATGACTTCCACGGTTGTCTATCTCGTTTACAACGCGTGAAGGTGATTTTCTTTCGTCCAGGAACTTGGCATTTGCTTCACCCAGAGTCTTGGCAAAAAGTTTGGCTTTGGCATTGTTGGTAGTGTTGCCCATATGGTCCAGGGACTCTGCAAAAGCCAGGAATTCACCCAGGGAATCCCATCGTAAATGTCCTTCCTCAACAAATTGCTGAACATGTTTGGGAGCTGAACCACCGGCACCTGTTTCAAAAAGTCCGCCACCGGCCATCAGGGGAACGATTGATAACATTTTTGCGCTGGTACCCAGTTCAAGAATCGGAAACAAATCAGTGAGGTAATCCCTCAACACGTTACCGGTTGAAGCGATAGTGTCTTGGCCCTTTCTTACACGAGCCAATGAGTACGTAGTAGCATCAGCCGGAGACATGATTTCGATTTCCAAACCGGATGTATCATGATTCGGCAAATATTTTTTCACTTTTTCGATCAACTGTGCATCATGAGCTCTGTTTTTATCCAGCCAGAAAACAACGGGGAAACCTGTTAATTTTGCCCTGTTAACAGAAAGTTTGACCCAGTCTTGGATCGGAGCATCTTTCACCTGACAGGCGCGGAAGACATCTCCTTCTTCCACTTTTTGTTCCAGGTAAACTTTTCCTGAGG
Source organism: bacterium (assembly GCA_041556995.1). Lineage (GTDB taxonomy): Bacteria > SAR324 > SAR324 > XYD2-FULL-50-16 > XYD2-FULL-50-16 > JAHJTV01. The sequence goes on from JBFFHJ010000014.1 coordinate 18,305, forward strand.
CATCAACAATACGAACCGTTCCGGCTGTAGCAACTTCAAAAGTCTTATCATGAGATCCGTATTCCTCTGCTTTTTTCGCCATCAAACCTACGTTTTGTACTGTTCCCATAGTTGAGGGATCAAAGGCACCGTTTTTCTTACAATCTTCGATGGTTGACTGGAATACACCTGAATAGGCTCTATCGGGAATCAACGCTTTGGTATCATACAGTTTACCATCCGGTCCCCACATTTTGCCTGATTCACGAATCATGGCCGGCATGGAAGCGTCGATGATCACATCGCTTGACACGTGCAGGTTGGTGATTCCTTTGTCTGAGTTTACCATGGCCAGTCTGGGACGTTTTTCATAAGTCGCTTGAATGTCTGCTTCAATTTCTGATTTTTTGTCTGCCGGAAGCTTCTCTATTCTGGCATAAAGGTCACCAAGACCCATGTTAGGATTGACACCGATTTCTTTAAACGTGGCGGCATGTTTTTCAAAAACATCTTTAAAATAAACATAAACAATGTGACCGAAAAAGATCGGATCGGAGACTTTCATCATGGTTGCTTTGAGATGCGCCGACAATAATACGTCCTGTTTTTTTGCGTCTTGAATTTCAGCTTCAAGATAGTCGCGCAACGCTTTTTTGCTCATGATGGCTGCATCAATCACTTCACCTGCTTCAAGAGCCAGCTTTTCTTTGAGAACGGTAGTACTTCCGTCGTTACCAACAAGCTCAATGTTTACTTTACAGGCTTCAGGAATAGTCGCAGAAGTTTCACTTCCGCAGTAATCTCCACCAGGCATGGAAGCAACATGGGTTTTTGAATCCGAACTCCATACGCCCATTTTGTGTGGGTTTTTCTTGGCAAAGTTTTTAACCGGTACAGCCGCTCTACGATCTGAGTTACCTTCTCTCAAGACTGGATTTACAGCACTTCCCAGGTTTTTAGAATATCTTTCTTTAATCGCCTTCTCTTCGTCATTCTTCGGCTCATCCGGATAATCCGGTACATTATATCCTTTTTCCTGAAGTTCTTTGATGGTGGCTTTTAACTGTGGGACCGAGGCGCTAATATTCGGCAGTTTGATGATGTTACCTTCCGGTTTTTTTGCCAGCTCGCCCAAAAATGCTAAATCGTCGGATTGTTTTTGTTCGTCGGTTAATCTATCAGACCAATTGGCAATAACTCTACCGGCAAGAGAAATATCTTTTACTTCAATTTCAATCCCTGATCCTTTGATATAAGACTGGATAATCGGCAGCAACGAGTATGTTGCCAATCCAGGAGCTTCATCGACTTTTGTCCACCTGATTTTTGATGTTTCAGCCATGTTTTTTCCTCAGTTAAAGTTAAGATTTTATTTTCAACACCCTGCAAGCAAGATTGAAAATTATTTGGTCAACCTGTTCGAAATCAAACTTCTCTTTTTCCGAACGGAAACGACGAACTCTTTTTATTTTTCGCTTCGCCGGATTTTATAGACTACGTTTTTCACCCTCTCAACCGGCGTTATTCATTTTAATTCCATGGATCGACAACATATTAGTCAGGTCCGATAAATCATTAATGGAAATATCTCCGTCGGCAGGAGTTTTGATCAATGCGAGTTTTTTAAACAACCTTCTTGTCGTTTACTATTAAAAAAAAGAGACTTAACAAAGATTTTTACCAAACCTCGTTTGATCCTGTCAAAATGAAACTTCAAACACGTTGATTGAAATCATGAACGTTTTTGTGGATTTTTACCATTCCCATTTCTCCTAAAAAGCTGGGATTTTTACCGAACAGCAAAAGAAAACATACCCAAAAATGATAAGAACTTGCTATTTGGATGTCAACAAATGATTCATTAAACCCAAATCCAAAACAACAAATTGATCTCAAGATAAGAGGCATATAAACCTATTATGATTCCCAGATCAGATATGGCTTGTGTTCGAGATAATCCGTGGAGGTTAACCGATATTCGGTGCCATTAATGTTTCCCTGTGGTATACAATCCCATTCCGCTTGTATGTGAAAATGGCCGAAAGTACATGTTGCAACATCATAATCAGCAATGATGTCAATAAAATCGGTATTTAAACCTTTTGATGTGAATGGAGGATAATGGGTCAGCAAATGAATACCGTTAGTGGGATTTAATGCCATGGCAGAATCCAATGTTTGCCTGAGAAGAATAGATTCTCTTTTAAAGGCAGGCATATCAAGTGATTCAAAAAAGGGATCATTGGGCGCTACCCAGCCCATCGTTCCGCAAATTACCTGATCATCGATCTTTATCGCATTTCCTGATAACGGTTTTATGGATTCGGGTACGGCTCGACAAAGCTCTTCATACTCACTCCACCACATATCATGGTTCCCTTTGACCATTATTTTAAATTTCCCTGGCAAGCGGCTGATCATTTCAATATCCGGCATTGCATGTTTCAGACAAGTGGACCAGGTGATATCGCCTCCGATAAGCACCAGGTCGTCTCGGTCGACCACTGATCGCCAGTTTTCAACTATTTGTTCCCGGTGTTTTAACCAAACTGGCCCCCAATATCCCATGGAATTTGCTTTATCATCAGCCAGATGGGTATCTGCTATTCCCCATATTTTCATTACTAGTATCTCTTTAAGGTGTCACCCGCTCCATCAGGCGCGGGAAAGGTATCGTTTCCCTGATATGGGGAACGCCGCAAATCCATCCGACAAATCGCTCCAATCCCAGGCCAAAGCCTGAATGGATCACCGTACCGTAACGTCGCAAGTCGAGATACCATTCATAGTTTTCTTGTGGAAGTTTTTCTTCACTGATACGTTGCAACAACTTATCCAGGGAATCTTCCCGTTGGCTGCCACCAATGATTTCCCCAAATCCTTCCGGGGCAATGAGGTCGGCACATTTAACAGTCCGTTGATCTTCTTCGTTCTCTTTCATATAAAAGGCTTTCACCTTTTTGGGGTAATTATAGATGAAGGCAGGAACGGTGGACTCTTCAGTCAGCATTGTTTCTTCCGGGGCCCCTAAATCTTCTCCCCATTGAATTTGACTCCCTCTTTTTTGGAGAATATCAATGGCATCTGTATAGTTGATGCGTTTAAACGGCTGTAAACATTGCCTTAACACTTCCGGATCACGATCCAGTTGTTCCAGATACCAGCCACACTTGTCAAGCACACGCTGAATAACAAACTGAATCATGTCTTCCTGCAAGTCCATGTTGTCATCATTGTTAAAAAAAGCCATTTCTGCTTCCAACATCCAGAATTCGGTCAAATGACGTCGTGTTTTTGATTTTTCAGCCCGGAAGGTTGGACCGAAACAAAAGACGTTGGAATGGGCTGCAATGCCGGCTTCAAGATATAGTTGCCCTGTCTGTGCCAGGTAAACGGTCCCCAGGTCAAAGTAATCCACAGCAAATAATCCAGCCGGATCTTCTCCCACACTTTTAGTAAAAATGGGAGAATCCATCTGAACAAAATGGTGTTTAAAGAAAAAATCCCGAATAGCTTCAATAACTGTGCTACGAATTTTGAAGAGGGCGACCTGCTTTTTTGAACGCAACCAAAGATGCCTGTTTCCCAGAAGATAGTCGATTCCATGTTCTTTGGGAGTAATAGGAAACTGATCGGATTCACCAAGAATCTCAATCTTTTGGACCAGAATTTCAACTTTATATTGCGACCGATTGGTTTCCTGCACTTTTCCGGTTAATCGCACACTGGTTTCCTGCCGTAATTGTGAAAACAGATTGTAGGTTTGGTCTTCAGTCTCACCTTGTACCAAAACGCCCTGGACAATTCCCGATCCGTCCCTTAATCCCAAAAAACGAATTTTACCTGATTTTCGTGTAAATTGAATCCACCCATACAAGGTGTGGGTTTCACCGATTTTATCGGTTAAGTCTTTAATAAATAATCGTTCATTCCAACGCATAAATAATCCTGTTAAAGTAATAATTAATGGGGCCGGCCATCCTAAAACCGGCAGGGTCTTTAAAATTCGACTCCCATTCCGACACTTGTTAGAATTCCCCCAGCTTCCAACAAAGTATCGTTATCTTTGAATTTGATTTGTGAAAAAACCCGGTGAAAGCTCAAATAAACCTGACAAACATCAATCATGGGAAAAATCATCCTGAAAAAAATCTGCGAAGAGGTGGTTGGCTCAAGATTATCGGCATTGTCTCCCTTTATTTCGGAAATTCCGATTCCACCTCCCAAGGCCAATGAAATATCAGGTGAGGAGGATACCGGTAACGTGTAAAAAAGGTCGAGCATGGTTATGTTTATAGCATCCCATTCCTCTTCGGCTGGTGACTGATTATCCAGGTTTATCCAATATTTCTCCAATCCCAGACCAATTCTCCAGGGTGATTGGGCATAAAGTAAAAAACCACCGGGTATTCCCCTGGTTTTTAATCTTGAACCATCGGAAGCATTAAAAAACGAATACTCCAAAGGTGTTTCAATGCCGACAGACCAATTTTCACCGGAGAAAAAAGCCGTATCGCTACCCAAAGCATCCATGGAAACCATGCCTGGTATCACTAGAACTAGAATGGTTGTAGTAATCTGTAATATAAACTTTAACATTAACTGTCTTTGGTCACTACGGTCAACTTAACATTTTCCGGCATATGCACTTCCCAGGTAACTGTGCCGGTCAGTCCCGATCCGACCTTGATGTAGGTATTTGATGCCCGATTGTGATAAGAAATGGTGAAAACAGGGTCCTGTGGTTCACTGATGGTTGGCTTTGGATCATAATTAAACATATTGATTGAACCCAATTCGTAGGTATTCCCATCCAATGCAGACGTAAAAAATGAACCTGTATTGTATTGATAACCAGCCTGAACAGTAAGAATATCGGATAGAACAACAGCAGCTCCCCATTTTTGAAGGATAAAGCCGATATTCAGATTATATCCCATGGAGGTCAGGGCTTGTTCAATGGCCAGATAATTAAGTTTATCGTTCTGAACGATGTTGCGAAACAGTTCTGCCCCACCATAATTCCTTGCCAGATAGGCTCCCAAAGCGTAGTTCAAACCATAGTTGATAATTGCAGAATTGCCGGCAAACCAGTCCATCACACTGACAGAATTGTATTTGTTGAAAATAGGCAGCCTACCGGATATATTGTCGATTGATCCGGCTGTTCCATCATCGTATTTAACGCCACGGGGTCCGTCAATTTCCAGTTTTGAGGCCACCAGGTCTTCCGCCACCATGGACGCCATCTCATTGATCCATGTTTCCGAAGCGTAGTTCAGGTCATTTTTTATGCTCTTTTGATAAAAATGGATCATATGTTGAAATTCATGGGCCAAGGTCCCCACGATAATGGCCGGCATCTCATCGCTGATCTCCCAGCTACCGCCGTCGGGATTTGATGCTATGAGCGAATCGATATAAAACATCAACCGTTGATTTGATATGTTGGTATAGTTTTGCGTATCAGAGGGATTACGTATGGCATTGTCTTTGGACCAGAAAAATCCCAGAACACCACTGTTTGTTTTTTGATCATCATCAATATCGTAAAAAAGAATATCGATCTGCTGGGCAGCCAAGGCGTTAATGTATGACGAATTGGAGTGTCCCCCCCAAGGCACTCCAAATATACTGGTAAGCCAATCATAGATGTCGTTATCCTCACCCGCTTTTAAAAATTTCTCTCCGAACTGCTCCAACATTGTTTCGGTTATACAATTGGTAAAATCACAAGTGGCATCCAGCGCATCATACGCATTATCTGCTACCCAAAGATTAAGAATAATATCAGCACTCACATCCACTATTTTCCGCAATACAGCATTAATCGTCACTGCTTCTTTTTTATCAAAATCCCAATCCATAAAATCACCGGTAGAATCCTCTTCATAGTTTTGTCGTATGGATGGAATGATTTGAAACAATTGTTGTTTTTCTACAGAGGTTTTGCTGACCGGATGAGTATTTATACCTGTCAGTTCGGGTCTGTCTTTCAGTAATATACCATTTTCTTCAATGTATTCCCGGAGACTGATGTCGGATTGCCGGTTTCCTGAAAAAATGGAGTTTTCGCCGGCAGTTTCGGAATTATGTTGTGTTGCATAAGTAGTAACAGTCGTGTCATTTGGGTTATCCGTTAGCCCGGTATTGGTGAAGATAAAATAAACATCCTGGGGAACAGCTCCCAGCGCATGCGTATATATAAATGAATAACCGGCTTCAACATGATTAATAGAACCGGAGCCCTCTTCCCGGATTTGCATTTTGGAAGTAGTATTATCGGATTCATTACAGCCCAAAAACAACAAAGCCATAATTAACATACCAATATATGCGGATTTTTTATTCCGTTTCATGACACTTTTTGTGTTGTGGAGAGCAAATGATGGTCTAAACTGCGATTATAATCCAAATTAGCTGGAATGAAAACAGTTTACCGACAAAAACAAACACACAGGACGTGCCAAGTGGAAGATAGCAAAGATAAAACAATCCGGGAGAAAGTGGGAGGGGGTGAACTGTAAAAAAGTTATCGACTTCCAAAAATAGCACTGCCAATTCGAATGTAGGTGGCGCCTTCTTTAAGCGCCAGCTCAAAATCGTCCGACATGCCGGTGGAAAGTTCCACCATTTGATGCTCTAATCCTAACCGTTCGGCTTCCTTCCGGTTAATCTCAAACAAACGGGCAAAGATCTTTCGAGTTTCCAATTCTGTTGCCCACGGATCACCCATGGTCATTAATCCGGTCAAGCGAAGATGACGGCAATCCATTATGGCGTCTTCCAACTGCCTGAGTTCATCGATGGTTGTCAGGCCCGATTTTGTTTCTTCATCAGTCAAATTCATCTGGATTAATATATCCAGAGTTTTGCCGGCTGATTCGCAGCGTTTGTTTAATTCAAGAGCCACATCAGAACGATGAATGGTATGGATGGTGGAAAAAATATCGGGACAATATTTGACTTTGTTTTTCTGCAAGGGACCAATGAGATGCCAATCCAACTCCTTAGGCAACTCTTTTGATTTATCCCTGGCTTCCTGCACCCTGTTCTCGCCAAAACGAGCTTGACCGGCATTAAATGCTTCCAACACCATTTCAACTGGTTTGGTTTTGGAAACGGCAATCAGTTTTACATTATTTCTGTTACCGGAAGCTTCTTTAATTCTGTAAAGAACCTCTGCCAGTCTGTCTTGGATGCTGTTCATAATAAAACAAATAATGGATCAGAATTTTTTAAAAACCAACGTCGCATTGGTGCCGCCAAAACCAAACGAATTACTGATTGCGATATTTATATCACGACTTTTTGCTTGATTGGGGGTGACGTCCAGATCACATTCCGGGTCCAGGTTATCAATGTTGATAGTGGGTGGAACCAGACTGTTTTGTATGGCCAGAACAGTGATGACCGATTCCAGTCCGCCGGCACCGCCTAAAAGATGGCCGGTCATCGATTTGGTGGAGCTGATGGATACTTTTTTGGCAGCATCCTCACCCAGGGCCATTTTGATTGCTTTTAGCTCATTGATATCACCGGCAGGAGTGGCTGTACCATGAGTATTGATATAATCAACTTCCTCTCCGGTTATATCAGCATCTATCATAGCTTTTTTAATGGCCATGTAAGGACCTTCGGTTGAAGGAAGGGCGATATGGAAGGCATCAGAACTCACACCGTAACCGGCCAGTTCTCCCAAAATATTGGCTCCTCTGGCTTTTGCAAATTCCAGTTCTTCCAGGATCAAAATACCACATCCTTCGCTCAGGACAAATCCATCCCGGTCCTGGTCGTAAGGACGGGATGCTCTCTCCGGTTCGTCATTTCTTCGGGAAAGGGCTTTCATTGAACCAAAACCGGCAATGGCCAATGAGGTAATGGTGGATTCCGCGCCGCCTGTTATCATGACTTTAGCATCACCACGTTCGATAATACGTGCTGCATCGCCGATGGAATGATTGGCTGACGAACAGGCCGAAGTGGTGGTGGCACTGTATCCTTTTGCCCCGTATAAAATGGAGATATAGCCCGATGCCATATTGCCAATGGTCATGGGAATGAAAAACGGGGAGACTTTAGACGGACCTCTTTCTTTTACAATATTGCTGTATTTCTCAATGCGGGGAAGTCCTCCAATGCCAACACCGATGGACACACCGACATCTGGGCCAAGCTCTTCTGTGATTTCCAGCCCGGCGGATTTTAACGCCTCGTCACAGGCTGCGATGGAGTATTGGATAAAAATATCCATTTTCTTGACCTCTTTTTTATCGATAAAATCAAGAGGTTCAAAGCCTTTTACTTCTCCGGCTATTTGAATTGGAAAGTTGGAAGCGTCAAATTTAGTAATTTTAGAAATGCCGCTTTTTCCCTGGGAGATACCTTCCCAAGTAGCGGCAATATTATTTCCCAAGGGATTGATGCTTCCGATTCCAGTAATAACAACTCGTTTTCTCATCACCAATACCAACTATTCCGGGTTTAGATTGTTTTTAATCATAAATCTTAAAGCACATGATTCTACATGAAGTTAAGTGGACAATTGCTTTTTACGCCAAGGCTGCTGCAACGTGATCAATCGCGTCTTTTACAGTGGTTATTTTCTCAGCTTCTTCATCGGGAATTTCAAGATCAAATTCTTCTTCAAATGCCATCACCAGTTCCACTGTATCAAGAGAGTCCGCTCCCAGGTCGTCGATAAAATTCGATTCTTCCTTTACTTCAGCTTCCTCGATACCAAGTTGTTCCACAATAATAGCAATAACTTTAGATTGTACGTCGCTGCGATCAGTACTCATTTTAATTCTCCAGTTTTTATGTTGATATTTTTCAGGTTTAATAAAATAGAGCGAGCCTTTTGCCTTTTTTAAACAAAAAACTCCAAACCAGCAAAAACTATCTAACGATTCGAAAATTCTGTCAAAACTTTTTACTTTAATTTATTGATTTAACGAAAATATACAGGGGGCTATTGATGAAAGCCTCCCGGAATTTCTAACCGTATCTGTTCTGCGGCTATAAAATCCCCTGAAACTATGGGGATAAACACTCTCCTAAAACATTCCACCGTTAATATGCAATATGGAGCCTGTTATATAATCAGCCATAGATGACACCAAAAACAAGGCACCATTGGCCACATCATCAACAGTTCCCATACGTTGCATGGGGATGCCGTCCAGCAGGGTCTGTTGTTGTTTTTCCGTTAACTGCTCCGTCATATCGGATTGGATATAACCCGGGGCAATAGCGTTCACCGTAATTCCTCGAGAAGCCACCTCCTTGGCCAACGATTTGGTTAGCCCTATCAATCCGGCTTTGGTGGAGGCATAATTCACCTGGCCCGGATTCCCAGTGACACCAACAATGGAACTCATGTTGATAATTCGCCCATATTTAGCTTTAAACATCGGTTTCATAACAGCCTTGCACATGTTGAATACACCGGTAAGATTGATGTCTAAAACAGTATCCCAATCTTCTTTTTTCATTCTCATGAGTAGATTATCACGAGTGATCCCGGCGTTGTTAACCAGAATATCGATTTTACCGAATGTTTCAGTCACCGATTTAATGACTGACGTAGCCTGTTCAAGATCCGAAACATCCGCTTGAAAATATGTACATTTGACACCCAGTTTGCTTATCTCATTTTCAACTTCCCTGGAAAGATCAGCGTTACGTGCTACAAAACAGACGTCAGCGCCAGCCTGGGCAAATTTCTGTACAATTCCTTTTCCGATTCCTTTGGAGCCACCAGTAACCAAGGCTGTTTTTCCTTTAAGATCAATCATAGTTCATCCATTCATGTTGAATTTAAAAATACTGCCGAGTAGCCGATCGTCAGTTGGTTTATTAGGAAATTGCAAAAAATCATTCAGCATAACTATTCAGCATTACCCCGGAACTCTATGTCATACTTGCGAAGACATAATGTCAATAAGCGAAGGGATTGTTAAAAAATTAGTTCACATTCTGTTTACAAAAGTTCCCAAAATAATGGTTTTTTTATAAACAGAATGTGAACTAATTTTTTAGCCGACTCTTAGCTCTACCATCCTGAGGGGCGATGACGAAGGATCTCTCAAGGCTAAAAACAATTGATGTCGTTTGACATCGTATAAAGCTCTGTACCAGCAACCGAGTCTATTTAATAATATAGAAGGTCATTCATATAATCAGGTTATTTCCGGATGTCGCTTGAATTCCATTGAAATTCTTCAGGTCGTTCAAGGCTCCCCAGAATAATAAGCAGGTCAGGCTTTTTTTTACTGAATGGTTGCTATTTAGTTATTTAAGCATCTCCTGGTATTCCAGGATCTTTTCCTCCATTCGCTGCACCAGACATGTTTTATTCGCCCAATGGGCGAAATTAATACCAAAAGCGATGGCTTTTGAATTTGAGCCACCATGACAGACAATGCTGTTTCCTTTTAATCCCAAAAGAGGTGCGCCACCAAATTCAGCATAATCCGTTTGTTTTTTAAGTCGCTGCCAAGCCGGCCACAGGAATAAAGCGCCCAATCTTGTCAACAATGAATGTTTAATTTCCTGTTTGATAATCTTCTTCACAAAATCAGCTGCTCCCTGCACTGATTTGAGCAAAACATTTCCGGCAAATCCATCGCAAACGACAACATCAATTTCACCATCAAAAAACTCCTTGCCTTCGATATTACCGATAAAATTTAAAGATGAGGCCTTAAGTAGTTCATAAGCTTTTTTGCTTCGATCATCCCCTTTTCCCTCTTCTGTACCAATATTTAGCAGACCAATCCGTGGATTTTTAATGGTATGAATTTGCTCCATATATACAGAGCCCAAAACAGCAAATTGATAAAGATTTTCGGGAGTACAGTTGATATTGGCACCAGCATCCAGCAACAGTACATTTTTATTGACGGAAGGTAGAAGAGCACTGATACAGGGGCGATCGATATTGGGGATGGTTTTCAGAACAAAACGACCTATGGCCAGCATGGCACCTGAATTTCCGGCACTAACCACTCCGGCAGCATCACCCTTTTTATGCAGGTCAAAACAGACACGCATGGAGGAGTCTTTTTTTGATCTGAGGGCGGACACCACCGGATCATTCATTTGAATGATCTCGGTACTGTGAACAATCTCAATTTTTCGAGAGTTATATCGATGTTTGTCAAGCTCGTGTTTAATTCCCGGTTCATTGCCCACAAGAATAACGTCAATATTCTTTTCTTTTACAGCTGTAACCGCTCCTGAAACAGGGGTTTGAGGGAATAAATCCCCACCCATGGCGTCGATGGCGATTGGCATAAATTATTTGGAATAAATTCCGAAAATTATCAGGTTTTTCAGGGGATTAATCCTCAACAGCTATTATTTGTTCACCATGATAATGGCCGCATTTAGGGCAAACTTGATGAGGAATAATCAATTCCTGGCAGTTTGAGCAAGTAATCAAATTTACCTGAGCCAGTTTTTTATGCGTTCTTCTTTTTTTTGTGACGGAATGCGAAGTTTTTCTTGTTGGTACAGCCACAATGTCTCCGTAGACTAAAGGTTCGTCGGAAATACCGGTTAAAATCATCCGGTTTTTTAATCAATTGTCATGTATCCGGTTTCAAATCTTTTAAGACCGCAAAAGGATTACTGCCGGTATCTTCCAAACAATTGCATGTTTCCAGATTTCTATTGGCACCGCACTTGGCACAAATACCTTTGCAATCGCTGGAGCAGGATACTGTTAACGGAAGATCCAGCAACAGTTGGTCTTCGAAATATTGATCCAGTAAAATCTCTTCACCTTGATAAAAATCAACTTCAGGCGAATCTAAATGTATCTCGATATCCCTACCGGGGGAAATATGATTTTCCTCCTGCACCAGGTTGAGTTCAAACGCCTGATCCAAGCTCAATGTGGCAGGGGTAAGGCAAATATCACAGACAGCTTTGATTTCTACCTGGTATGTTCCCCTTATTACGATTGATTCCTGGTTCTTACTAACTTCAGCTACGCAGTTGATTTTTTCGAAATCGAATCGTTTTTCCAATTTGACCAGGTCCGTCCGGTTAATACTAAATTCATATCGAGACGAACTTTCGCCAATTTCGTACAGCTTGATTTTCATGACCTAAACGACCAAATTTATCCGATATATATAACTATGTCAACAATCAGGATGCATTAGGAATCTGATCCCGATAAAGCGGTATATACTCACCTATTTTGGGGTTCGGTTTGCAGTGAACAGGACCGAACTCCCGCATCTGGTGAATTTGCAGCAAAAGAAGTTTTGCTAACTCCAGTATCGCCATGAATGTTATGACGATTTCAGATTTGGTAGGATTTCTCGGGCAGAGATTTTGGAAAAGCTGAATCTGACCTGCTGAAAATATTTTCATTAACTCTAATATTTTACGCTCAATAGGAAACTCTTCTTTCAATATTTCATGGGGTTTTCGGTATGCTTTTTTCCGTAAGACTTCATGGTATGCCTTAAGCAAGCTATAAACCGTTAGATCTTCAATCACTGTTTCAACAACAGTGTCCTGGGTTTCATCTTCAATTTCCGGTCTTGGAAAAACATCTCTACCCAGTAATTCCCGCTTGTTCAGATTTTCGGCAATACTCTTGTACTTCTGATATTCGATAAGTTTCTGCCTGAGCTTTTCTTCCGTATCCAAAAGATCATCCTCTTCATCATAATCCGTTGTATCTTTGGGTAACAAGGTTCGTGATTTTATGAGAATAAGGGTTGATGCAATATCCAGAAATTCGATGGCAATATCCATATTAAACTCTTCCATCAAATCAAGATATTCCAGATAAGGTTCGCAAATTTCAGCCAGAGGAATATCGCGGATATCCATCTTCTTTTTGCGGATCAGATCCAGAAGCAAATCCAACGGACCCTCAAAAACAGGCAGGTGAACATTCAACAGATCAAAAATCTCAAGCTGCTGATTTTCACTTTCCATAGCTCGTATTTATAGAGTTGAATGACTGATGTTTCGATTAAATGCTTACAGCCTAACTTTTTAATTCAATTGAGACAAGCAGGTAATTTACATAAGTGCAATATTGACACTTTAATACCCATCAGAACGTGAAACCAGACAAATCCTATGCTGCTGATTCCAACAAGGCACCTCATCCAGGAAGCGGTGTTTCATTCTATCCTACTCCAGAAAAACATGATTTTCAATTTTTGATTGCTGATTTTTCAAGCTATGGCATGTCATGTTATCCCTAATGATAAGGCATAAAAAAACCACCATAAAAATAAAAACGGGATACATCACACCATTCAGCTGTTCTTTTTAGCCAAAAAAGTCAATTTTCTAATTTAACAGATCTGATTTTCAGTGACTTTTGGTGCGTTTAGTGGCAGCCAATCTACAGTCAATTTCATGCGGTTACCTTACTTTTTTTGATCAACCCAGTTTACTTTTAATTATAAATCAGGTAGTCTTTAAAGCTCCGGGTGAACATAACCTGCATTGAATTGAAGATGCATTATAACAAACAAGGAATAAACAACTCTCGCACAGGACACCCCCTGGACAAGTCTCATCTGCTTATCACAAGCGATAGAGAAAACCGCACGTTGTTTAAATAACTCTGCTGGTTATCTGCGGCAACTATTTAACATCTTGAGATCATAACTAGCTGATTATTATCGTATTGTGGACACGATCGTTAGTTATGGTATCCGGCGATTCTAAAGAATTCGCTGAATCATTACTTATTCATTATTCGATGTCATCAAGTTAAGCTCTGAGTCAGCCTTTACCTGGTCATGACTGAAAGACGAGACAATTTTGACGCCTGGAGACTGTTTTGCAGAAAAAGCGCCAATTGATTTATAATCAAAAAAAGGAGACGTTTTTTACTAAAACAGCCAAAGGATTCTTTTTAAAAATGGTTTCAATTTTTCGAACAATTCCAGGAAAAATTCATAAATTAATGTCAGCTCAATCAGATGGCATAAACTAAAAACCTGCAATAAAGTCAGGACGTAACCATTGTGGGTAACGATTGATCAATTCATCAAATTATTAATGTTATGACGGAATTACGATTTACTAAAAATGGATTTCAGGGTAAAGGGTTTTACCATCCTTCCATGGATAAAGATTCCTGTGGTGTAGGATCTATTACCAATATTTATGGAGAGAAATCCCACAAAATTATCGAAGACGGCATATCCATATTAAAAAACCTGGAGCATCGTGGCGCAACCGGTTCTGATCCCAAAGCCGGTGATGGTGCCGGAATAATAATACAAATGCCGCATGAGTTTTTTGTAGAGATAACAAAAGAAGAAAATTTTGACCTGCCGGACGAAGGAGAGTATGGTGTTGGGATGGTTTTTATGCCCACTCAGTCCGAGTCAATTGTCCAATGTCAAAGGATTTATAATGGTATAATAGAGTCTGAGCGGCAGGAAGTCCTGGGGTGGAGAAGAGTTCCCACAGATAATACCTGTTTATCGGAATTTACATTGGATCAGGAACCGGCGGTTTATCAGGTATTTATCAAACGGACGACATATTACGAAGATGCATTTGAAAGACGATTATACGTCATTCGCCGTCTGGTTGAAAAAGCCATTGAAGATTCCGATATAAAAGGAAAGCAGTTTTTTTATGTCTGTAGCCAATCTTCGGCCACTATTGTTTATAAAGGGATGTTCCTGGCCAATCAATTGGAGCAATACTATTTGGATCTCACGGACGATCGGCTTGAGAGCGCCATCGCCCTGGTACACCAGCGATATTCCACCAATACTTACCCCAGTTGGGGCTTAGCCCAGCCGTTTCGATTCATTGCCCATAACGGTGAAATCAATACCTTACGTGGCAATATCAACTGGACACGATCCAAGGAGTCCCTGTTTGAGTCCGACTATTTTGGGGCTGATATAAAAAAACTACTTCCGATTATTGTTCCGGATCAAAGCGATTCTGCTACCTTCGATAATTTCTTCGAACTACTGGTAGCTGCCGGACGATGTTTGGAACATTCATTCATGATGATGGTTCCCGAATCATGGGAAAACCAGAAACATATGAACAAAGAATTACGCGGTTTTTATGAGTATCATTCCTCCCTGGTTGAGCCTTGGGACGGGCCAGCCGCTATTATGTTCACCGATGGAACAAAAATCGGTGGTGGACTGGATCGAAACGGTTTACGGCCGATTCGATATGTGGAAACCATGGACGGCGTTTTTATTATGGCATCGGAAGTCGGCGTAATTGAAGTTCCGACAGAAAATATTAAGGAGAAGGGACGGTTGGGTCCTGGAAAAATCGTTGTCATCGATACAGACGAAGGGCGAGTTTTCCATAATAAAGAAATAAAAAAAAGGATCAGCGAAAGAAAACCTTATGCTAACTGGGTGGAAGAGAATAAAATCAAATTAGACGATCTACCAGCCCCACCAACCTATACCCAACCCGACTATTATAAATTAAAACTTCAACAACGGGCATTTGGATATACTTACGAAGAGTTATACCGTTTGATAAAACCCATGGTAGTTGATGCCCAGGAATCCACCAGTTCCATGGGTAATGATGAACCGTTGGCCGTACTCTCAAACCAGACAAAATTGCTATATCACTATTTTAAGCAGAATTTTGCCCAAGTTACCAATCCGCCCATTGATTCCATTCGAGAAGAATCAGTGATGTCTCTGATATCATCCATTGGCGGTAGTTTTAATATATTGGATGAAACCCCCGGCTTATGCAGAGTGCTGGAAATCCCGCATCCGATTCTAACAAACGCTGAACTCGAACAATTACGGTACAGTGAAACAGCGACGTTTCGATCCCAAAAAGTCGACATGGGGTATCCGTTTCATGAAAAATCATTAAAAGAAGCCATTGATGATTTATGTAAAAGTGTTGAAGATGCCGTGGACCAAGGGTATCGTGTCATTGTTCTCAGTGATCGGTGCGTTTCAAGAGAGATTGCACCAATCCCTGCCCTACTGGCAGTATCAGCAGTGCATCATTATCTCATCCGAAAACAAAAGCGTGGAAAAATCGGGTTGATTGTAGAAAGTGGCGAGGTTCGCGAAGTCCATCATTTTGCTCTATTGATTGGATACGGTGCCGGTGCAGTAAATCCTTACCTGGCATTTGAGTCCATTCGGCAGATGTCCATCAGTGAGGAGCTACCGGATAGTTTAAAATCTCCCGAAGCATTCGAACGGTACATAAAAGCTGTCAATAAAGGCTTAAAAAAGGTCTTTTCCAAAATGGGGATCTCTACCCTAAGTAGTTACCAGGGTGCTCAGATATTTGAAGCCATCGGCCTGAATTCTGAATTAATAGATCAATATTTTACCGGAACCTATTCGATGGTCGAGGGTATTGGTTTGAAAGAGATCGAAGAGGAAATTCGGCTAAGGCACGAACGGGCATACGCTTATGAAGGTCGTGGTTTTCACAAACTCCTGACCACAGGGAATTATTCCTGGAGAAATCAAGGAGAATTCCATGCTTACAACCCGGAAACCATCTCTAAACTCCAATTGGCAACCCGCAACAACTCCTTTGAAACATTCAAAGAATTTTCAACCCTGGTCAATACTGCCGATGAAAAACTTCATACTTTGCGGGGATTGTTAGCTTTTGACTATGGACAAACCACTTCCATATCAATTGATGAAGTGGAACCGGTTGAGAAGATTTTTAAACGATTTGTTTCGGGTGCCATGTCCATCGGGTCCATTTCTCGCGAAGCCCATGAGACATTAGCAATAGCGATGAATAGAATTGGTGCCAGAAGTAATTCCGGCGAGGGCGGGGAAGATTCGGCCCGTTTTATTCGTGAACCCAACGGAGATTTTAAACGCAGTGCCATCAAACAGGTGGCTTCCGGACGGTTTGGTGTTACCAGTAACTATCTGGTTAATTCAGATGAAATGCAGATCAAGATCGCTCAAGGTGCTAAACCAGGCGAAGGAGGACAGTTACCCGGATTTAAAGTGAGTGAATATATTGCCAAAATCAGGCACACCACCCCTGGTGTAACCCTGATTTCACCACCGCCGCACCATGATATTTATTCTATTGAAGATATTGCCCAATTGATTTTTGATCTCAAAAACGCCAATCCAAAGGGAGATGTAAATGTCAAATTAGTAGCGGAAACCGGTGTTGGTGTCGTGGCTGCCGGTGTAAGTAAGGCGAGGGCTGATAGTGTGACCATATCGGGACATGACGGTGGAACCGGCGCTTCCCCGGCATCTTCTATAAAACATGCGGGCGGGCCGTGGGAAATTGGTCTGGCGGAAACCCAACAAGCCTTGGTAACCAATTGCTTGCGCGGTCAAATACGGGTTCAGGTGGATGGTCAGTTAAAGACCGGACGGGACATCGTCATAGCTGCTTTGCTGGGAGCTGACGAATTCGGGTTTGCGACTTCATGTCTGATTGTCATGGGCTGTATCATGATGAGAAAATGCCATCTCAATACCTGTCCGCTTGGTGTGGCCACTCAAGATCCTGAATTGAGAAAGCAATTCATTGGTAAAGCGGATTACCTGGTGAATTTTTTCACATTTTTAGCCCAGGAAACCAGGGAATACATGGCTAAGCTTGGATTTCGCAAATTTGATGATATGATAGGTCAGGTACAATATCTAAAACCTAAAACCGATATTAAGCATTGGAAAGCCAAAGGTCTGGATTTTTCACGGTTGTTGGCCAAACCCACTTCTCGCGAGAATGTTTATCATAATATCGGTAAAGCAAATCATCGCATTGCCAATGTTCTTGACAAGGAGTTAATTATTCGATCTGCCGCTGCTTTGGAAGAAGGAAAACAAGTCGAGTTCTCGCAGGCTATTCGGAATCGAAACCGAACAACCGGCACCATGCTGGGTAGTGAGATCTCCAGTCGATATGGTGAAGAAGGTTTGCCGGCAGATACCATCACCATAAATTTCCATGGTACTGCCGGTCAGAGTTTTGGTGCGTTTGCCCCCAAGGGATTAACTCTGAATCTTTCGGGAGATGCCAACGATTATACCGGCAAAGGACTGTCGGGGGGCAAATTGATCATTGCCCCTCCAAAAGAGGCGAAATGGAATGCAGCTTCCAATATGATTGTTGGAAATGTGGTATTATATGGAGCCACATCCGGAGAGGCTTATATCTCAGGATTGGCAGGCGAACGATTTGCCATACGGAATAGTGGCGCGGTGGCAGTGGTGGAAGGTATCGGTGATCATGGATGCGAATACATGACCGGCGGAGTTGTGGTTATCCTGGGGGAAACCGGATATAATTTTGCAGCCGGGATGAGCGGTGGTATCGCATTTGTATACGATCGACATAAAAATTTCCAAAAGCGCTGTAATTTATCCATGGTTGACCTGGAACAGGTGGCTATCGAGGAGCAGGCCCGTCAACTTTATGCGCTGGTCAACTCACACTATAAATATACAAACAGTCGACGAGCAAAAACCTTATTAAAAAATTGGAAAAAAGTGGTCAATGATTTTGTCATGGTTATGCCGATCGAATACAGGCGAATTTTGGCAAAACGATTCATGCCCGAATAAACGAACCAGCGTTTTTTTACAAGCATTGTTATATTGTATCTCTACAGTTTATGGTTCTTTTGTATTTATCTGAAATTTTAATTTATTAGAAATACTTGCGACGTTATTCCGGGTTTGGCCCGGAATCTATTGTTAGCACCGGGTATCTTTTTCTGGATGCCGGATCAGGTTCGGCATGATGACGAGAACTTTCAGCTGTCAGGATTATATGACAAACACAACTTTCGCTAAAATATAAATATGCAATAACAAAATAACTTTGGGAATCTAATCATGGGAAAAGCTACCGGTTTCATGGAATATTTACGGGCCAACCCCACAAAGCAACCCGTATCTGAGAGAATTAAACATTTTCAGGAGTTTGAATACCTGCCCAGCCATCGTAAATTAAAAACTCAGGCGGCAAGGTGCATGGACTGCGGCGTTCCATTCTGCAATTGGGGATGCCCTGTCAATAACCTTATCCCGGAATTTAATGAGTATATTTATCAGGGACAATGGCGTGCCGCCTACGGCGCGCTACAAAGCACCAACAATTTCCCCGAAATTACCGGCAGGATTTGTCCGGCTCCGTGTGAAGCTTCCTGTTGTTCGGGTTTGGTGGAAGAGGCGGTATCTATAAAAATGCTGGAAAGGGCCATCATCGAAACAGCCTTTGAGGAAGGATGGGTAACCCCCAATAATCCGGCTCCGGCTACAGGTGTTAAAATAGCCGTTATCGGGTCCGGACCAGCAGGACTCGCCGCATCTCAGCAACTTAATCTGGCCGGTCATGATGTAACGGTTTTTGAAAAAAACGAAGTTATTGGCGGATTACTGGTACTGGGGATTCCGGATTTCAAACTGGAAAAACATATCATTGAACGAAGAATAAAACTACTGGAAGAAGAAGGCATTAAATTCAAGGTTAACAGTCATGTGGGACGCGATCTGGCTGTCGCTGATGTTTTAAATAACTTTGATTATATTTGTTTGACCGGCGGAGCTGAAAAACCCCGTGATTTACCGATACCGGGCCGAGATCTGCCGGGCATTCATTATGCGCTGGATTTTTTATTCCAACAAAACAGGCGTATCCAAAATCGTGACATCCAGGGAGAAGAGATTACAGCTAAAGATAAAAATGTTGTTGTAATCGGCGGTGGCGATACCGGATCCGATTGTGTGGGAACCAGTATTCGCCAGGGAGCCAAATCCGTTATTCAAATTGAAATACTACCCGAATTTCCAGCCGAAAGATCTAGTGATAATCCCTGGCCGCAATGGCCGAATATCATGAGGACATCATCCTCCCAGGAGGAAGGATGCTCTCGGGATTTTGCTGTTATGAGTAAAGAATTTATAGGGAAAAAACAGGTTGAAAAAATAAAATGTGTCCGAGTGGAATGGTCAAAAACGGAGGTTCCGGGTAAAATGGATATGAAAGAGGTTCCTGGCAGTGAGTTTGAAATTGATGCGGACCTGGTTTTGCTTTGCATGGGTTTCTTACACCCGGTTCAGGAAGGCATGCTCAAGGATTTTGAAGTCAAACTGGATGAACGCGGAAACGTGGCCACCACTAACTATCAGACATCTGTGAGCAATATTTTCGCCGCAGGCGATATGGCCACCGGTCAATCACTGGTAGTTAGAGCTATTAACAGCGGCCGGGAAATGGCAAAGGCCGTGGATACTGCCATCAAAGGATATTCGCATCTATCATAGAACAGTACCTTTAATCTATTGTCGTGTTATATTTATTTGAAGTAAACTATCGCAAGTATTGCTTTAAAGAAATATGCTTTTGCGGGAAACCAGCCATTAACATCAGGACATATGGCAAAAAACGGTTGATTTATACTCCAACTAACCGTAATTATGAAATACCTTGTAAGCATATACCATTCAATAAAGAGCTCTATCAAAAAAGAGGAAGAGTATGAAAGTATCTTTGCCCATTCGACCACGACGAAACAGAATCTCTGAAAGCGTACGAGATCTGGTCAGAGAAAACCGATTGCAGGTAACGGATTTGATCATGCCCTTGTTTGTCGTAGAAGGGAGAAGCATCAGCCGGAAAATTGATGCCATGCCGGGTATTGACCGGTTATCGTCCGATTTGATAGTGGAAAAATGCAAGAAACTTTACGACCTGGGAGTTCCGGCAGTAGTTCTGTTTCCCGCATTGGAAGAAGCCTTAAAAGATCCAATGGCCAAAGAATCATATAACGAAAACGGACTCTACCAACGGACACTCAGGGCAATAAAAGAAGCTGTACCTAAAATGACCTTAATCACTGACGTAGCCATGGACCCATATAGCTCGGATGGTCACGATGGAGTTGTCAATGATAAGGGAGAAATCGATAATGACTTAACCCTGCCTATTTTGGCAAAAATGGCGGTTTCCCAAGCAAAAACCGGTGCCGATATTATTGCTCCATCAGATATGATGGACGGACGAATCGGTTATATTCGACAAGCTTTGGATGAAGAAGGTTTCACACAGGTTGGAATCCTGGCATACAGTGCTAAATATGCCTCCGCCTATTACGGACCCTTCCGGGATGCTCTGGATAGCGCTCCCAAACATGGTGATAAAAAAACATACCAGATGGACCCGGCCAATGTACGGGAGGCCATTCGAGAAGCCGCGTTGGACATTGACGAAGGCGCAGATATTTTAATGGTCAAACCGGGTTTGCCCTATCTTGATGTTGTGCGTGCCCTGAGTGAAGTATCAGACATACCCATTGCCGTTTACAATGTGTCGGGAGAGTATGCCATGGTAAAAGCAGCCGGTATGAAAGGATGGATAAATTACAAACAAGTGGTCCTGGAAACCATGACCGCTTTTAAACGGGCAGGTGCCGACATGATTTTGACCTATCATGCTGCCGAAGTAGCGGAATGGTTAAACGATGTCTGATAGCTGGGACGCCATCTCAACCAGCTTTCTTCTGTACTTTTCGGCCTTAAGCATCTGTTCACCCCAATGCAGTAGTTTGTCCTTATATTCTTCAGTAAACCCAAACCACTGCGCTACCTGATTGAGGAAGGATTTTTCACCCCGTGTTAATTTGGCATCTGAAACAATAATCCTGATCAATTCAGTATAGATAATAGCCAGCTGGGGTTTTTTAAACCCCGCTGGCACATTCTGCAAGGTGGGCAAAATCTCTTTAGTTTTCAAATAAGCCTGAACCTCGACTTTCTGTGTCGGGTCTAAAAAATGAAGAGCCTTAATTAAAAACTCCACCTCCGCCGGATCTACTCCACCATCAGCCTTTGTCGCCGAAGCGATCAAGAATGCACACCACAATCTTTGTTGCTCATTAAACTCACTTAAAGGAATTTCCATATTATCCGTCATTTGATGGGCAAAATCCCAGTAAAAGATTGAAGAAACATCGGTTCTTTCTTATTCTATCTACCATACCTTTATTTTCATGACAATGGCAGGAAATTAGAAACCCCGCCGGGGCATGCATGAAAATATTCCATCTGCCTGTATCCTGATTATAGAAGCTGGTGTCCGGCTCTGAATGTTTGTAAGGAACTTGATGAATCATTATTATATTATAAAATATAAATTCAAGTCCGTTAACAGTTTAATATGTCGGTACAGGGCAAATGGGTTCTAACCTGCAATCCCGCAAAAAACCTGTGATTGATATTTACTGGAGTATTTCATTTATTGTTATTACAGACACAATAGCATTACTTGATAAAACTGATTAGAACGAATAGTTAAGTGGTCAGGCAATGTTAAAGATTATTGATATATGATGATTTTTGGTTCTTTCACAGGAGTTCTTCACTGCAAGTTTTGTGAATCCAGTGACAAATGATCTATCTGAAATCATGGTGATTATTCCGGTAACCCAAGGTTTCTATCAGAATGGCACTGGTTAAAAAAAAACTGGACAGGTAAAAGTCAAATCCAAACCATAAAATATATATTTTTTCCATTTTACAGCCATGATCAATCCATAAAAACATACCTAAACAGTGGATCTCACCCCGATTGAATTTTTTTTTAGAAAAACAACACTTTTGGCTTTTTTTTTAAAAAAGTTTGGGTTAGCTTATATTCAGAATAGCCAACTGCGATAATCGGCGAGCTCATTCTGAGGCTGAATAAGCGACATTAGCTGTTTTTGTAAAAGCCGAATCCTTTTTTGGATCAGGTTGGTGATCTTGGTTTTGCTTGTTTTTCCCATCCCGGGTGTTTGATCATCAAAAAGGGGAGAATTGGAGCAAATTTTTCTATAATATCAGTTGATTATTTTGTTATATTTTTACAAATAAATAAAACAGGTAATCGATTTAGCGAGGAAAGAATGGAAGTAAGGGATAATTTGAAATATACTGAAGATCATGAATGGATCAGTATTGATGGTGGAATCGTCGTTTTAGGCATCACGGATTACGCTCAAGGCAGTTTGAGCGATATTGTCTATGTGGAATTACCGGAAGTAGGAACAATTATCGATGCAGGTGAAACTGTTGGAAATATTGAATCCGTAAAAGCCGTAGCCGAATTGTACGCCCCTGTGAGCGGAGAAGTAATAGAGATCAACAAAGATCTGGAGGATCAACCCGATTTAGTGAATACCGATCCATATGATGACGGATGGATGTTGAAAATTCAGATTGATGCCGATGAACTTTCCCAGGTGAGCCTAATGTCCGAAGAAGAGTACGAGAACTATATCAGCAAACTGAATAACAGTAACTAATCAGATAGTTCACCTTCGGTTCAGGTATTTGCTTGGCAGCTCTGGCACATTACAAATCATTGAATTTAACCGTTATATGTTTTTTTCAGCGCTTTATAAATGTGCCAAATATCATCCGTTCCACAAGTTTCGCGGATGGAGTGCATGGCAAATGTCGGTGCCCCGATATCAAGAGTATTTATCCCTAAAGTCGTGGCAGTTATGGGACCGATGGTTGTTCCGCACGGAAGGTCACTACGACTGATAAAACTTTGAACCGGTATATTTGCCTGCCTGCAAATATGGCGAAAAAATGCGCTGGTTTCACTGGTGGTGGCATAACGCTGATTTGCGTTTAGTTTTATCACGGGTCCTTTGTTTAAGATAGGCCCGTGGTTTTCATCATGTCGGGCTTGGTAGTTGGGATGAACACCATGGGCATTATCCACTGATATTAAAAGCGATTGTGAAACTGTTCGGAGGAACTCCTCCTTGTCTAAACAGATTCGTTCCAAAACCGTCTTCAAAAACGGACCGGCTGCCCCCGTATAAGAGCTGCTGCCAACCTCTTCATGATCGTTGCATACCAGAATCGAAACCGTATCGGCATCTGATTCAACCAAGGCTCGCAATCCAACAAAACAGCTCAATAAGTTATCCAGCCGACCACCAACAATGAATTCCTCGTTAAATCCGATAGTGCATGGTTTTTGCGGATTATAAAACCATAGATCATAATCCAGAATTTCATCAACATTGGTTTTACTTTCTTTTTTAATCAACTGTTCCGCAATTAACTGTTTGAAGTCCTGAACATCGGTTTCTTTATTATTGGCTGCCTGCAAAACCAACGGTAGTATTTCTGTTTGCTTATTAACCGGTGATTTATTATTGTTTTTTGGCTGAAGATGAATGGCCAGATTTGGAATAATGCCCACCGGACGTTTGAAATCAATCAGGGTGGAAACCAGTTTTTTCTTTTTAGTTAAATAGGATACACTACCGGCAATAGAAAGCTCACGATCAAACCATGTGTCAATAATGGCTCCCCCGTAAACTTCAACCATCAAAGAAAGGTATCCCTTGAACTTTTTTTCAGGATGTACTTTTATTTTCAGGCCCGGGCTGTCCGTATGTGTGCCGATAATATGCGCACCTCCGTTCGATGGTTTGTACTTTCCTGTTTTAAAGGCAATTAACGAAGTTCCACCTCGGGTAATAAAATAGGCACTATTTTTCTTAAGCTTCCATGGATCTTTTTCCTTTAATTCTGTAAAGCCAGCGTCTACAAGGATTTTTTTAGCTGAATCAACAGTATGAAAAACAGTAGGTGATGATGAAAGAAAGTCAAGAAACTGCTTGGTAATCTGTTTTTTTGTCATATTTCGTCCATTAAAATGGTGAACCAAAGTTTTTATAAGGCGGGTTGGGTTGTTTAAAATAGCGTGCATTCTGAATACAAAGCTTACGAAACAGTGCGGGTAATCCAACATGAATTTTTTTTTCCAGTACCTCAGCTTTTTCTTTCAAATAAGCTTGTGAATGGATCGACTCCTGTTGGTTAATGCCGAATACAATGCGATTGGTCCTTTCCCTGACATCCAGCATTAATATTTGTCCGGCAAAACACTTATGAATGTAGTAGACGGTTTTTTCATAGATGTCCTTGGGTTCGCTCCATAAATTAACTACCAGAATGCCATTTTTAAAAAGCGCATTTTTGCAGTCTCTTAAAAATGAAAAACGAGAAACTTTATCAGATATACCGTTTTCGTTAAATGCATCGACCACAATCATATCGTAAAGAGACTGGTTCTCGTTTTTGATATAATCAAACCCGTCATCCTGAAAAATATTTAATTGGGATGAGTCGGGGAGAAAAAAAAACTTTTTCGCAATATCAATGACTTTTTGTCGATACTCAATCACATCAATGTAACATTCAGGATAGTGATGCAAAAGAAACTTGGGAATTGATCCACCCCCCAGGCCAATACACAAAACCGACCGAAGCTGTTTGGCCATTAACAAGCTTACCATCATCGTTTTAGTATAGGTTAATGCCAGTGTATTTGGATTCAACAAATCCATGGCGCTTTGCTTTTCAATTGAATCGAAGTGAAGAGATCGAATGGAAGAATCATCAATGACCTGAATGAGTCCGTGTTGATCCTTGACTTGGAATACTGTCTTCCAAGATGTTTTTTTCTTAAATGACTTTTTTAAGCGATGTCGTTTTTCAAACATAATTTTGGCTTTGGTTGTCCCAAAATCATCATCAACATGTCTATAATCAAAGATCTAGAATTATTGATGTAACCAGTAGCGAGATTTATTGAGTATTAACAAAGATAAAGCAGTGTTATAGACACTGATGCACAACCGCAGAGAGGGAAGTCAGCAATTTTTCAACCAATTTCGCAGGTTTTGAGCTTGTTTTGACATAACCTTAACTGTTATCTTTAAAAAAGGCTACAATCTATTGTCCATATCAGGTCAATTGCATGTAAAGAAATGTCATTCTAAGGAGAATGCAAGTCAACACACAGAATCTTCCCGGCTTCAAGAAGGTTTTTTTGTTGGATCGATATGGCTTTTTACACAAAAAATACAACGATGCCAAATGATATCATTTGGTTTTCAACCTTTTGAGATCCTTCGTTGCAAGCACATCAGGATGACAGCTGTCGGGACTTTTAATTAATTGACCTGTTGTCAATATAAATAATTCGGGCTATACATATCAAGATTAGCGTATAATAAGGCAATAGTCAGGCTTTAGAAGGACAAAAGAATGATTTAAAATGAACCTGTTAAGCCCGTTTTAAAGTAAAATTCAGATTAGCTGATGTTATCACCCCTAAATCCTGATTCCTGAATAATATAAAATTGCATGTTGTAAAATATAGTAATGAATGATTTTTTTAAAAATCCTATAACCGTTATATATGCTGTCGGTGTAACATTTTTCATTTCGATCTGGACCATTCTGGAACTGTCTGTTCGAAAAGTGTCCAGGAAAACAATGGATTCTCGTCTTCGATGGTGGGCAAAATCCTTACTAAACAATATTGATCTAAACTATACGATTCATAATCCGCACAATTTATCTTTGGAAAAAGGAAAATCGTATATAGTCATGTGCAATCATTCCAGCCAATATGATATTCCCCTATCCCTTATGGCAGTAAATGGCAGTGTCAGGATGCTGGCCAAAAAGGAGCTTTTTGACATTCCTATTTGGGGAAAAGGAATGAAAAAAAGCGATTTTGTTTCCATTGATAGAAACAATCCCAGGCAGGCCGTCAAAGACATGCGATACGCCAGAACCATGATGAAAAAAGGAATCGTTTTATGGATTGCCCCTGAAGGAACCCGTTCCAAAACCGGGAAACTGCAACCGTTTAAAACAGGAGGATTCCGATTGGCGATCGAAAGTGGTGCTACTATTATTCCCTTGGGGATTGTG
This sequence comes from bacterium, assembly GCA_041556995.1. GTDB lineage: Bacteria > SAR324 > SAR324 > XYD2-FULL-50-16 > XYD2-FULL-50-16 > JAHJTV01. The sequence goes on from JBFFHJ010000014.1 coordinate 45,022, forward strand.
GGCAGCAACAAGGTAATGCAAGCAAAATCGCTTAAAATAAACAAAGGTAAACAGGTTGATATTTATATTGGAAAACCCGTCGATGCATCGGACTATTCCAAACAAACCCGTAACGAATTATTGAAAGCGGTTGAATCACAGATTCGATTTTTGATCGGCCAGGCCAATTAACTCGCTATGCCGAAATCTGCTTTTTTTTCTCCAGATAGGTCCGTTTATAATCCAAAGACATGGCGTCAAAATCCTCCTTGGACAATTTGCCCATTTTATAGTCAGTTTCCAGGTCGGAAATTGTTTCCAGGATGGATAGTAGCTCATTAAACTCATGGTGATCAGGTTCTGACTGATAATATGTTTTCTGTTTATCGATAAAAAGGGGCTTTACTAATACAAGCCCCACAATCACAACAGAAATCATAAAACAAATAATTATTGATGGATGCAGCATGGTTCAATTTATTGTTAATATTTGGTTTATTCGGCGCGAGTGCTTCATATATTTTACATAAGGCCTGTGCTTTTATTTCATTAATTCTATTGCATTGGGATTTTACTGGTTTATACGATTCAGGTCGTTTTCTATTTGTTTTTTTTCTTCGTCCGTCAGCTTTCTGGAAGGATCGCTTTGCGCTTGATATGCTCTTTTTCGCATGGCTCCGAACCATAAAAAAACCGCTGCCAAGATTACTACCCCCGGAAATCCCCATAATAAAAGGTTAAACCCTTTCTTTTTAGGAGATCGTAATATCCATTCACCATAGCGCTCTTCAAAAAAGTCTAAAATTTCCGCTTCAGACTTCCCACTTTCCAGCATTTCCCTGATTTTTTGCTTCATATTTAAGGAGAGCCCAGCATCGGATTCTTTGACAGACATTGCCTGACAGGTCGTACATCTCAAGTTGTGCGCAATTTCGCGTACGCGGTCGTCCAATTCATCTGCATGGACGGGATGAGCCAAACAAAACAGGCTGAAAGCAGCCAATAAAAAAAAGTGAAAATGTCGGTACATGATTTGTTTTTACTCCAAATTTTTATGCTTAACAAACATGTTATGGGAGCTGCTCTTTCATAAAGCTTTCCAGTGTTTTCCAATTAACAGCTCCCAGAACTTTATCCTTAATAATTCCCTGCTTATTTATCAAAAATGTTTCCGGTACAGCTGTGACGCCATAATCCAGCGCAATCGTGCCCGTTTTATCATCCGGAGCAAGATAATAGGTTTTTCCATACCGACGAATAGACGCCAGTGATGCCTCACGCGTATCATTAATAGCAATGCCGATGACTACAGCTCCCTTGGGTGTATATTTTTTATGGATGGCTTCAAGTAATCGGGCCTCCTGTCGACAGGACACACACCAGGAAGCCCAGAAATTTAATACTACCGGTTTCCCCTGGAATTGTGATAAGGAGATTTTTTGCCCATCAAAAGTTGTGGTTTCAAACTGTTTAGCTGTTTTACCTACCTGGGAGGAGGGGATTTTCCTTGGATCACTAGCCCAAAAAAGCCCGTAGAACATTAAAGCCAACAACGTGATGATAAGGAGTATTCCCAATACCAGGTATAATCTTTTACTCATGAATGGTGTATCCTGTTTTGATAGCCATGGTCGGCTTTCTATTTAATCTAAAAAAACCAGTGAGATTATCGACAAACATTGTTCAGGACAGTTTTTTAAATTGTACCGGTTTATATGATAGACTGTATAGTATGCCGATTAAAAAAAACAACATACCAGCCCAGACAAAATTAACCAACGGATTAATGTATACAACCACTGTAGCAGAACCATCATTGTTGATTGATGATAAACTGATGTACAAATCTTCAATAATGGTGCGATGAATGGCTACTTCGGTCATAGGTTGCGGAGACGTTTTGTAGTAAGCTTTAGCCGGCAGCAAATTGGTTATAGGTTGACCTTTTTTTGATACACTCACTTGGATACCTTCATGTTGAGCGTTCTGATAGGCATACTTCCGAATTTTTTTGAAGTCCAGGGTGTAATGGTCGACTTGTTTTTGTTCACCGGGGGAAAATGTAAAACTGGTTTCCTGGTTGAAAAAATTCCCGCAAAAGCCGGTAGCCATTAACACAATACCAAAATGAATGATCAAACCTCCCCGTCTTCGTTTGTCCATTAGCAGCGATTTGATCCATGCCTGCCTTTTGTTTTTTAATTTGTCGGCTAAAGCACGATTGATCACCAGGGAACGATATAATTCCATACTGACAATCAACCCGGCAAAAAGAGTTGCCCCTGCTAAAAGCACAAACTGCCAGGGGGGTGCCAGTACGATGTATAGTCCCGTCATTATTGCCATTGTCGCCAGCAAAGGTAGAAAAACATTTTTTACCAGTCTATCGGAACTGGTTTTTTTCCATCCCAAAAAATGAGTAACTCCCATTAATAAAATCATCAAAACGCCCAGGGGAATCATGATGGTATTAAAAAAAGGCGCCTGAATAGATAGTTTTTTTCCGGCTAACGCCTCTGCCAGTAAAGGGAAAACAGTACCATACAAAACAGTGAAAGCCATCACCAGAAAAACAATATTGTTCAACAGAAATGAGTTTTCTTTGCAGAAAAAACCGGCGGTTTGTTGTTTTGAATGAAGCATTGCCTGCCTAAAAAACAACAAGCCAAAGGAAAATATCATGATAAAAACGATAAAAACCAGGAAGGCAGGTCCAATATTCGATTTTGAGAAGGAGTGAACCGAACCAAGCACACCGGATCGAGTGATAAATGTTCCCAGAATAGTCAATGCAAACGTGGTAATAATCAATACCATATTCCAGACCTTCAGCCCATTCCTTTTTTCCTGTACAATAACGGAATGCAGAAAAGCCGTACCCGTAAGCCAGGGCATAAGAGAAGCGTTTTCAACCGGGTCCCAGGCCCAGTAACCGCCCCATCCCAATTCAACATATGCCCATTGGGCTCCCAACAACATCCCAAGGGTCAGAAAAAACCAGGAAACCAGAGTCCATCGGCGGGTAGTAAGAATCCAATCGTTGTTCAGCTTTTTTCTTAGCAGTGATCCCATGGCAAAGGCGAATGGCACGCTAAAACCGACATATCCCAGATACAATGATGGTGGATGATAAATCATACCCGGATTCTGAAGCAAGGGATTCATTCCCAGGCCTTCTGGCGGAGCTGGGAACTGCTGGGCAAATGGATTGCTCCAGCCGGCTAAAAGAAATAATAAAAACAAAGAAATGATAGATAAAACAACCATGGTGTGGGGCAGGATATCCCGATTGGTTTTTTGATACCTGAAAATGACAATGGTTGTAAAAAACATCAGGATCAGCTCCCAAAGCAACAATGAGCCCTGCATGCCCCCCCAGACAGCTGTAAATTTATAAAACAAGGGAAGATCGGTACTTGAATGCTCTGCCACAAACCGGACACTGAAATCATTGACGGCAAACGCATGACAAAGTGCCAGGAAAGCTAATACAACCAGTCCAAAGGAGACAATAAGACTATAAGCAGCGGATTGAATCAGGTTGTGGTTATTGCGCTGGATTCCCGTTACACAGACGATGATGGCATAAAAAACCAGTATCATCGCTGCCAGCATGGAAAAATAGCCAATATGTACAATCATGGTAATATATTATTGTTTTGGTTCCAGTCTGTTTTGTTTACCGGAATGTCGTTAATTATCTTTATGCAATTATTTATCTGGATATCATGAAAATATGTCGGCTCCAAGGAACAATCCATATGTTTATTGCTGTAGTGTTTTATAATAGGCATCCTTTTTACCATCATGTTCGGTCAGTTTATATTCTTCGCTATGTTTGACCAGTAGGGCTGATGCCTTAAAGAGACGAGGAGAGATCATTTTACCTTCAACCACAACCCCCTGCCCCTCTCTGAACATATCCGGTTTGGTGCCAAGATATTCAACCGTTAAAAAACGATCTGCTTTTTCAGAAATTTGAAACTCCAATTTGATTTCCCTGGGAGTCCATTTAACAGAACCTTTTTGTACAAACCCCATCACCCTGATTTTTTTGGATTGAATAGTATCAAGATTTTCGAACACCTCTTCCGGTGTATAATAATAAGTAAGATTCTCCGAGCTTATGGAGCCGATAATCCAAACCATTACGGCGACAATCACAATACCACTGATGATATATTTTAGTTTACCGGCTTTCATTGTTGTTATCCTTCTGTAGTTTTTTTAACTTGGTGTTGACTGACTTCAGTTTAAAAAAAATACCAACAGCATAAACAAGGATGACAGAAACAACGATCCCATATGTAAAGATTACATATTCGGCATTTTTAGGCATGATTATGAAGGAGATAAAGTTGGAATCAGCGTTTATAACTTAACGAAAAAGAAATTATAGGGAGTTATAATATAGTGAGATATTTAAAGGTAGAAGAAAAATAGCAGGATGACAAGCCGAGTTTATTCCTTTTTTTCGTTAATCCATTTTCGAATCAACAGGGTGGTTTTATCGGTATCATCCTTGGCCATTTTAATGATTTTTTTGTTTTGATCCTCACCCGATTGATTGTTAGTAGGAATTTCCACTTCTTCTTGAATCGGATACAGTGTTGTGGGACGGGTACGCTGCACCGGGCTTCTAATGTCCCGATGATGTTCCCTGTCGGACATATTGCGGACCAGTGGTACTATTACGCCAAAAACAATACTCAAAACAATGATGATAACAAAAATGGATTTTATTAGAAACACTATCATATCATAGAATTGCATTTTTTTCTCCACGCAAATAACGATATGTTTTGTTTATTTCGAACGTCATCTTAAGTTAAAAAAAAATGATTTTCCATTCAAACGATAATCGGATTTTTTGGCACTGCCGCTCAACTGTTGATAGCTTTATCAAACCCTGTTCGGGATATCAAACGGCAATAAGATAAATAACGGTAGCAAAATTGTTGAAGGGATATGTTTACTGATTTAAATCTCAGGTACAGTTTAACCCATTACTATTTAGTCAGGCAATATAATGGCAGGTTTTTTTCAGGACAAACAACTTTTCTGTTCAACAAACCATGATGGATTTATCCCTGGGGCAGGCCACCGGTTTTTGCCTGCTTGACACCTATTCCCTCTCTTTTAAAAACGGTTGGATCAACAGCCAGTGGAGTCCCAGATATTTGGGATTTCTAAACATTCCAACACCAATGGTCATGTTCTCATGGCCATCCTGGGGATAATCCCGATAAGTACCAAACAGACGGTCCCACCAGGACAGGCTGAAACCAAAATTGGAGTCTGTTTCCCAACGGTGAATGGAATGATGGATGCGATGCATGTCTGGAGTGACCAGTATCCATCTAATTAACTTATCCAGTTTCAATGGAATAAAAACGTTTCCATGATTAAACATGGCTGTTGCGTTTAGCCACACTTCAAAGATTAGAACGGCGGCGGGAGCCGGTCCCAATACCAGAACAGCGGCCATTTTTATTACCATGGATAAAACAATCTCAATGGGATGAAAGCGGGAACCGGATGTCACATCCAGATCCGGATCGGTATGGTGCATGCGATGCAGTCTCCAAAGCAAGGGAACCATGTGGAACATGATGTGTTGAAAATAAATCACCAGATCCAAACACAACAAAGATAGAATAATAATCAACCACTCTGGAAACTCAAATATATTCAATACACCGTGGGAATGCTTTCGAGCATAAATTGCCAAACCAATAGCCATGATAGGGAGCGCAACACGCAGCAGAAAACCACTGATAAGCGAAATGCCTATATTGCTTGGCCACCGAATAAATCTGGTTGCCGTCCGTATTTTTCGCGGCGCCAATAGCTCCCACAAAGCGATGATCATAAAAATACTCAAAAAGGTCGATAGACGAATATACAGTTCATAATTCAATAAAAAATCCATCTTTTCTGTTTTCCCCAAATGAGTTTTCCCGGGTTGCAAACCGGAGTATCCGATCCCCTTTTCAAACATGTTGTCGATACACATTTGCCTGTAACAATTTTATGCCTCAGGCAGTTTTTTTTCCGGTTCAACACTACAGGTGTTCACACCCAGCAAAGCATATGGCGGACACCAACCGACAACCGCAGTTGCAATCGGTATAATTCCAACCACTGCCCACCAACTTTTAAAATAGATGCCGATTGCGAAAATCACTAAACCAACCACTGCTCGAATCACTCGGTCTATTGTCCCAACATTTTTTTTCATAATAACTCCTGATATAATGGATGTTGATATTACACTGTAAAGAGCTGATGAATAAAAATATATTTACCCATATCAATCATTTTTCCATTTATCCGGGCCAGGATCGGATCAAAGAGATCAGGTGGATATACTGGAAAAGACTAATCAATACAAATGGATAAATAAAACTGATTTTAAAAAACATAATTATATGCCATATCTTCCTCACAAACAAGAAAAATTCTTAAATATGGTTGAATGTCCGCACGATAATGTTTTACAACCTGTCATTCTTAGTTTTGGACCGATGCCATAATAAATTCTGGCAACAACATGCCTGTTAGTAAAATCGGGTGGTAAGTAAATTCAGGTAAATTGAGGTAAGAGCATACTGTAAAGGGCATTAAAGGAGTCACGTTAAAAGTGGTAGGAAAGAAATTTATTTTCGGAGTGTTACCTGTCTTTTTCTGTTCCGGCTAACAGGTTGGATGAGGATGAAGTTCGAGCTGTCGCAGTCATTGCTTACGAAGCGCACCAACAATATGCTGCAAATTAAACTGCTAAGGAAACAATTAGAATTCCAAAAACATTTCAGGTAAAAGAGGTAGGTACTATCTCAGTCTGTTTTCCCAAAAGCCTGTTGCCAATATTCATTATACAATCCTTCAGACTTTATCTGAGTCAATACCTCTTCCAAATCTGGAATCAAAGCCGAGTGTTTTTTATGGAGGTAAAGGTAAAGTTGAGCCGTATCCATCACCCCTACTTCTCTGATCCCAGCCTTTTTGAATTCTTCCTGGTTTAAAAAAGAGACCACCAGCCCCCTGACTTCAATATACACATCGGTGCGGCCAAGGATAAGCTTATCAAGCGCTTGTCGGCGCCTGATTATTGTGCTCAGGTTTTCCGGGAGTACCACCTTTGATAAGTTGACTTCCAGGAATTTGGTTCCGTGCTGATACTCAACCTTATATTTGGTGCCACGCAGACTGTCCCAGCCATCAAGATGAATTGTCGGATCGGTGGCATAACCTGCCATCACCATAGTATAGATTACTCCTTCAACTCTCAGCAGATTCGGAAAATCCTTATTATACCCGTAAATCCTGGCGTTGTCGCCATCCATCCTCCCTTCATTCGCTTCTACCCCCGCGCGTTTCGAAGGCAACACTTCATATTTCAATTCGATATTCAGGCGTCGAAACATTTCGTCTGATACCAAATGTACAAATTTCCAGGGGGCGAGCACTTTCGGATCTCCGTTATATGCAAGCGTGATTGTATTTTCCGCTACTCCAGGAGTGACTGTACTGACAATGACAATCAATGCGATGAACATGATGGTGATACGTCTGCTTCCCTTTTTTGTTTTCATCCTGTTCACTTCCTTTTTTTCAAATTGACAATGATACGTATAACAAGTCTGTAGAATAAATAAGGTAATTTCTCCTGGACGGTACTGGCTAAATTGTCATACCTTGCCGACTGAAATCCATCAGGGTTTTTATGCTTTCAGAATAGGAATCTTGTATGCTGCCCTCTTTTTAAGGTGTCACAATTTGTAATTTTAAAGAATCATTTTCATCTCTTGTTAACTGAAATATGAAATCATCAGGAAATCTTTCAATATTTCTCGTTACAGCTTGATTCAGTGTTTTTGTCTCAACCCCCATACAATTCTGCCAAATCTCTATCCAGTATGATACGTTTTCCACGAATCATGTGAATGAGATTAAATAGTTTTTGTGATATTTGGAGATCTTTCATCTGGAAAGGAAAGGTTATTTTAAAGAAAAAAGGTTGTAACCCAAGACTTTTTTCAGCATCTTGGTGTGTAAGTACATAAGATAAACAGCTGCAAATCCAGTCGGTGTTTGACAATATATCAACAGTTCTCTAGGATAACCATTGGTTGCAATAGAAATTCATCAGTTTTTTTTGAACGATTATGCCAAATATTACAATAAGAGACATCCCGGACAATCTTTATGCTGACATCAAGCGATTCGCAAATGAGGATCGAAGAACAATAAACAGTCAGATCATTGTTGGGTTATCAGAGTATGTATCTCGCAAGAAATCAGCAAAACAGATGATTCGCGAGTTGAAAAAAATTCATGAGAATATGGACATGAAGGGGTTCGAACTATCCCCGGAAGAGATGGAAAAAATTATTAATGAGGGCAGGCCGTGATTGTTGCAGATACGAACGTTATCTCGTACTTAATTATTCCCGGCACTGGCTTCCATCGCTCGGCCGTTGAACTCTTTGAGTTCGATAAACATTGGACAGCACCCATTTCATGGCAATATGAGTTTTTAAATATACTGTCATTGTACCTCAAGAAATCGATCATTGATACAAAAACATGTAGAATTCTTTTTGGTAAATCTTTGGAAATGATTGAAACGGTCAAACCCCAAAACTTCGATACAACATTTCATCTGATCGAAAACAGCAGGCTATCGGTATATGATTGTGCATTTATAGCCTTGGCAAAGGAGTTTCGTTTGCCGCTGTTAACGGAAGATAAAAAAATACTTGTCGAATTTCCAGATATCGCTTTCAGTATGGAATCCTATCTTAATCAGAATATGACGCACTGATCTGGCAGGCCCATTTAACTTTACTTTAAAATTTCTTTTGATAGCAGCCAAATGGTAAACAGATCTCTCTATCCGTTTAAAAGCCACTATATAAATATAAGGGGACTTCGTTATCACCATATCAATGAAGGTTCAGGTGATCCACTGATAATGCTTCATGGCAACCCAACCTGGTCATTCTATTATCGAAATCTGGCTAAAGCGCTTAGAGGAAAATACCGGGTTATCGTTCCTGATCATATCGGTTGCGGTTTATCAGACAAACCAAGTGAGAAAGAATACGATTTTACTCTGAAACAAAGAGTCGAGGATCTTGAGCAATTCATTGATCAATTGGGAATCAATGAAAAAATAACCCTTATTTTGCACGATTGGGGTGGAATGATTGGAATGGCATATGCTACCAATCACCCTGAAAAAATTAGTCGACTGGTTATATCCAATACAGCTGCTTTTCATTTACCTGAAACCAAGCCATTTCCAAAGGTTTTGCGATTAAGTAGAGATTTGAAAATTGGTTCCTTGATGATTCTGGGTTTCAACGCATTCGCCAGGGGAGCTGCACGGTTTTGCTGTTATCGTAAACCGATGACTAAAGACATTAAAAAAGAATACCTGTCTCCCCACAATAATTGGCAAAACCGCCTTTCCACTTTAAAATTTGTCAAGGATATTCCACTGAAGGAGTCAGATCCCAGCTATTCAATTGTGACAAGGACGCAACAAAACCTCGCAAAGTTTTCAAAAACGCCAACATTGATTCTATGGGGGGCAAGAGACTTTATATTTGATGATCATTTTCTTGCCAAATGGAAAGAGTACTTTCCCCAGGCTACAGTCCACCGCTTTAGTGATGCAGGACATTATTTACTGGAGGATGCACACGAAGAGGTTATTCCCCTGATCAAAGATTTTTTAGAGCAAAATCCAGTTTAAAAATAAAAAATAATGATATCAGAATATAATATTGCATCTCACCTGACACGGATTGCGAAAGAAAAGCCATATGACATCGCTATTTATGCACCGGACAAAAAAGATTCCAAAGGGCGCTATTCATATTTACATTACACTTATAAAGAGTTGGAGTATGAAAGCAATGTGATTGCCAAAGGGTTGAGAGCACACAACATATCCAAGGGAACCAGAACTATTTTAATGGTGACACCATCGTTGGAGTTTTTTGCGCTTACATTCGCTCTGTTTAAAACGGGTGCCATTCCAGTGCTGATTGATCCGGGTATGGGGCTTAAAAACCTGAAACAATGTTTAAAGGAAACAGCTCCCGATGCTTTCATCGGATCACCCAAGGCACATTTAGCAAGAACTTTACTGGGTTGGGAACGCGGAAAAATAGAGCATTTAATAATTGTTGGGAAAAAAAGCGTTTTCAGTGGAATAACCCTGGATAATATCAGAGCTGCCGGTAAAAAAGAAAAGACGGGATTTTTTCCCAATATCAAACCCGGGGATACTGCGGCGATACTATTTACAAGTGGCAGTACCGGGTCTCCAAAGGGTGCAGTGTATACTCATTCAAATTTTATGGCGCAAGTCGAAGCTCTGAAGAAAACGTATAATATTGGTCATGATGAAATTGACCTCTGCACATTTCCTTTATTTGCTCTTTTTGCACCTGCCTTGAATATGGTTGCCATTATCCCCAAAATGGATTTTACTCGACCGGCCAAGGTTAATCCATTTCATATGTTTGATACTATTGAACATTTTGGAGTCACCAACCTGTTCGGTTCTCCAGCGTTGATTAAAAGAATTACCCAAGCAGGAATCGAAGGTGGTGTTAAACTTCCAACTCTAAAACGGGTGATATCTGCCGGAGCTCCTGTGCCAGCAGAAACGATAGAGGCATTTAGTAACATGCTGACAGAGGATACACAGGTATATACTCCCTATGGTGCCACTGAAGCACTGCCGGTATCTTCCATTGGAAGTCATGAAATCCTCGGAGAGATGTCCAAAGCTACAAAAGAAGGAAAGGGAATCTGCATTGGACGTCCCATGGATTCTATTAATGCATCGATTATTAAAATAACGGATGAACCGGTTGAATGCTGGAGCAATGAGCTTCTGGTTGAAGAAGGCGAAATCGGAGAGATAACAGTGGAAGGTCCACAAGTGACAAAAGCATATTATAATCGTGAGGATGCAAATAGATTGAATAAAATTATCGACCTGAAAACAAGAAAAATCCACCATAGGATGGGTGATGTTGGATATCGAGACAAGAATGGCCGGATCTGGTTTTGTGGAAGAAAAACCCATCGGATAAAAACAGCAACAAGTACTCTGTTTACCATTCAGGTTGAAGCATTATTCAATATCCACAAGGATGTAAGCCGTACAGCATTGGTTGGTATCCCGGATAAAAAAGTTCAAAAACCGATTCTGATTGTAGAGACTAAAAAAAAGCTTAAAGCCTCTCAATTGCTGCAATTGCGGAAAGAACTTCTTGAATTGGCCAAGAATAATCAACTGACAAAGGCAATCGATACAATTCTTTTCCATAATGATTTCCCTGTCGATATCAGGCATAATGCCAAAATTTCCAGAGAGAAACTTGGTGTCTGGGCAGCAAAGAAACTTTTATGAAAGCACTTGTAACAGGCGGAGGTGGATTTTTAGGAAGCAAGATAATTTTTCAATTGCTTGAGCAACATATTAAAATCCGCAACTTTTCCCGAGGTCATTATCCTGGTCTTTTAAAACTTGGTGTTGAATCAATATGCGGAGACTTAAATGATTCGAGTGCTGTAAAAAAAGCATGTGAAAGTTGCGATGTCATATTTCATGTAGCCGGAAAAGTAGGCTTTCAGGGAACCTGGAAGGAATTTTATGAAACCAATGTAAAAGGAACTCTAAACGTCATTGAAGCCTGCAAATCACTTGGGATTTCAAAATTGATCTACACCAGTTCGCCAAGTGTTATTTTTGATGGAAAAGATCAGGAAGGGATTGACGAAAAAACGCCCTATCCCAAATCATTCATGACCCACTATCAATCAACAAAAGCGGAAGCTGAAAAACATGTTCTTGAAGCGAACAGTAATAAACTGGCGACTGTCTCTCTTCGTCCTCATCTAATTTGGGGGCCGGGAGATCCTCATTTGATCCCACGTATCCTTAAAATGGGAAAACAGGGCAAACTGCGGTTTATCGGCAAAGCCCAAAAACTGATAGACACTGTCTTTATCGATAATGCCGCCATGGCGCATTTGACTGCCATGAACAAGTTGGAGATCGGAAGCCCGATTTCGGGCAAGCCTTATTTTATTACCAATCATGAACCCTGGCCTGTTAAAAAAGTGATCAACAGTATTTTAGAAGCGGCGAATTTGCCTCCCAACAACAGACATATTCCTGTCCCATTGGCCTATGTAGCAGGATTTGTTCTGGAACTTGTTTATAAAACACTGCATTTAAGGGGAGAGCCAAGACTGACCCGATTTGTTACCAGTCAGCTTTCCAAGGCTCACTGGTATGATCCGGCAAAATCTCAAAAAGAGCTTGGATATAATCCAAAAATAAAAATGGATGAGGGATTTAACATTCTACGTAAAATGCAATTGTAAATATTGTCAGGATGATTGAAAAGAAGAATCCACTACCATTGGATAGCCATCATCAGGCAGTTGAGGCCGCTACCGATACCCAGGAACCCGACCAGATCACCGGAACAAAATAGATCCCGTTCGTTTGCAATTGCAGCGGTTATTGGCAGGGAAACAGTTCCCATGTTGCCGAGAAATTCATAGGTGGAGAAATCTTTTTCCGGATCAATACCGAGCTTCTGAAGGATTAATTTCTGATGGGCTTCCCCGACCTGATGGCAAATAACCCTGTCGATCTGCCATGGGGTCAGGTCGAATTCCTTAGAAAAAATGTCCCAGGTTTCCTTACCCAGCTCAACACCATGCTTCATTACTGCCACAGCATCTGTTTGCATATAAGGAGTATGATTTGAGGAAGATTCAGACTCGATTCCCCAACGGCATAGCTGGTGGAATTTCGGCTTGGCAACATTGACCCCACCCAGTAATTTCGGTCGTCTGGTTGGAGTAAAAGAACCATCCGTCAGCAAAACGGCGGCTGCCCCGGAACCACCGGTCAGGGTTGCCAATGAAGTCCTGAAAAGCTCCAGAGATGGATTGGCCAGCATTTTATCAATCATGATTTCAACTATCTCACGGGAACTCTCACACGCCACAACCAACCCGGCTCGAATCTGTCCCAATTCAATTCTATTGGCAATATCAAGAACACCATTCAGGACACCCAAACAGGCATTTGAAGTATCATAAACAGCCGCATCCCCTTGAACTCCAAGAGCAGCTGCTACCTGACAGGCAGTTGCCGGTTCAAAATGTTCACGACAAACCCCGGCATAAACCACAGCACCAATCTCATGGGGTAGTATGTTGCGCTTCTGGAGAGATTTTTTTGCCGCAGAAATAGCACCGAAAGATATAGGAGTATTCTGTTTCCACCAACGGCGTTCTCTGATACCGGTTAATGCTTCCAGTTGACCGGAAGCAATATGCAATTTGTCATACAGGGAACGCAGGCGGGTTTCCAACTCCGCTGAAGTGACGACTATCGGGGCTAATTCATACCCTACCGATTCGATATAAACTCTTGAATATTTCATTTTATTAAATTATTTTTTTTTAAAAAACAACAGGTGTTTAAACATGCATTTAAGGTTTTTAAAAAGAGATTTGATATCTATTTAGTATATAAAAAGGATCTGCTTGAAGCCTGATCCATCACCCTATCCATAGATTTAGTCAACTATGGGAATTGAAGCACGATCTGTGGGATGGATTATGAACTGATAACTTGCCTTTTTAAATTTTTATTGTAACTTTAATCTTAATATTTGCTAAGTCTATATCATCCACACTGAAATATATGATTAAAAATCACTTTTTGTATTTGTTAATGCGAGGGAAAAATCCTTTAAATGATAAATGATCTTGCCATCTACCGAAAGATATCCATCGGCTTTTAGTGACTGTTTGGTGTCGTTTATGGCTGTAATGACGGCCTCAACCTGCACTTCCTTGTTATCGGGAATGATCTGACCACGATAATTCCAACTATGCTTTTCGCCGGTCACAACCGCTTCGAACTGATTGGATGAGTTGTAACCCCATCTTTTGACCGCAACGACTTTTAGAAGTTGCAGAAAAGATTCAAGTCCAAGCGAGCCAGGAAAGACCGGATCTTGATAAAAATGTGCTTTAAAGAACCACTCTTGTGGGTCTACCTTTTTACTACCACGAATGAATCCAAGTCGATGAGGGCCACCATTTGGATTGAATACTTCAATATTATCAATCATTCGCAGCATTTGTTTCGGGTATGGCACATTACCAGGATAGGAAAATTGATCAGAATGAATCAATTCTTCTTTACCTGGCTGGTAAAGTGAAGCGCCCTGTACTCCCACTTGATGGGCCAGAGACTCCCCCGTAAAGAAACCAAAAACCGTATCTCCTCTGTAAACCGGACCGTAGCGATCATTAATTACAAAATCGTAACCCTGAATAATCATACCGCCGCTGCTGGCGATACGCGTGATTTTTACATGGGTAGTCAAAGTCCCCGATTTTATAGTGATCGGTCGAATCTGGATGGCATTTCCATCCAGATTACGAAATGATAAATCCTCCGGGCTGGTAAGAGCAGAACCCATGTAAGCTGCCAGCCACCCGCAGGGCTGTAATCCGACTTCCAACAAAATGCCAAATGGCATGTTTGTTTGTCGACCGGCAGAAAAATACCAGGCATCCCGGGGAATATCATATTCCGCCTCCGCAGTAGCACCTACAATCATGTTCCAGGGGTCTCCTTTAATCGCAGTGATACGATCTAAAAACTGAAAAGGCGGTCCTGGAAAACGAGCAATTTTCCGCTTTTGATCAAAAATCTTATAAGGTTCACCAAATGCAACAGATGGTTTACCAATGGCAAAAGCTGTTATGCGATCCCTGTCAAAAAGAATCTGTTTCGGCTGCAAGTCGGTTGATTTTTGTACTATTGCCCTCCACATCGATTCGATTTTGTGACGATCCAGTCCTGCTAAACGAATGGACATGTCAGGAATGTCCACAATTGGGTGCCCATCAGCAAACATTAAAGCATCAACAATAGCAAAAGGTTCGGGGCGATAACCCATTTCTTTGATAGTGACCTGATAGGTGACGGTTTTGGTCGTTTCAACGACCTGACCACGGCATTTCAACCCGCTGGCAACTCCGGGAACCGGTTCGCACCATGTTTGTCCCTCTTCCCCTACCCAACCCATGCGTAACAGGTAAATCCTCAATGTATGCATACAGCATTCGTACATCAGGGTTCCGGGCATGACCCTGTCATCCACAAAATGGCAGGTGAGGAACCAATCATTCGGGTGGATATCCATTTCGGCTTTGATTTGACCGATTCCATAACGTCCGCCCTTCGGATTCAACTCCACAACCCTGTCAACCAGTTTAAGTTTTCCTCCTGGCAGGGTATAGGGTTGGTTAAGCGGAAGCTGCGCAAACAGTTTGCCAAAGCAGGCATCCAGATTTCCATCATAAAGGGCTGTAATCTGTTTCTCGTTATACGATTCCACATGCATTGGCACCAATTCTTTCCAGTTTTCGGGTAATATACCCGGCTGCGGAATCAAATCCAGCTTGGTTTGAACTATTCCCCGTCCTTTGGCCAGCTCTTCTTCAGTAAAAAAACCGGCGCATCCGTTTCGCATTGATAACAAGGGGGTTCCATTTATAGTGCCTTCAAAATTGAAATGGAACAGATAGGTTTGATCCTGCCGAAAGAATTTTTCGATTTTAATGTCATAGCGAATAATTTCTCCGGCTACCGGTAAGCCGCGATGGAAGGTCACCTCCGCATCAAGTAATCGATACACAGCCTTTCCCTTTGTTTTGGCATCAATTCCCAGGTAGCCGGAAAGAAAAAGATCCGCTTGCCCCGCTTCCACCGTAATACTGGTGGGTACACGGCCACCGTCAAGATACCAGCGGTCACTGAAAACGTCATGTTCAGTAACCACACGTCCCTGTGTCAATGAATGTGGTACTCCTTCAACTTCAATTATTCTATCCACCAGCATTAATGGCTCATTCGGCAATCGGACTCGAGTTGGATAGGTATCCACCTCTGCAAAATCAGGTCCCAGCATTTTTTCAACTGAGCCGATAGCAAATTCCAGGCACATCTCCCGATCAAATGCCACTACCCTGTCATCTTCGTTTTCTTCGATTGCAGCAAACTGGTCTGCTTTATAGGTGCCAGGTAATTCTGCTTCTTGCTGTTCATGATTAATACCGGAAATATCCTCACCTCGGTTAACCGACTTTTGTAAAATAGACAGTTGTAAAGACAAGGTTTTGGACATGGCCTGTTCCATATCCTTCGAGAAACGCAAGTAAGCCTCGTGTGCTTTAATATTGGATAAAAGTATGTTTTTTAATTGCAATACCTGGGAATCCAGAGTTTTTTCATTTCCTGACCGGTTTTTTTCCTGTTCAGTAGTCGTTTTTTGGTCGACCGCTTTTGTCGTCGCAGGTAGAGCAGGCTTAAAAGCGTTACCACCAATAACCGTATGGATTCCCGGTTCCTGCCTGTCATGTGCACAGACTTTATTTTCCAGGATTGAGTGGGAAACAGGCAACTCACGCGCCAGCTCATCCATCAGGTTACTTGTATCGGCATGCGTAGCATCATGTTTTCCAATATTCTCTTCAAGAACTATGTGAGAGCATGATCCATCACTTCCCATCCCGCTGACTATAGCCCGTCGTGGACGATCATCTTGATGTTTTACCCAGTGCCGGGGTTCTTCTGGAGCTTCTAATTTCCGCTTGCTGCCGGTATATTCACACGACAACAACTGTGTATTTCTTTCTGAAGGCAGAAGACGGTAATACAGACAAAGTGCAGTTTTTACCAAGGATGCTAAACCTGCTGTACCTCCCGTATTGCCGATATCAGCTTTGACACTCCCGATCTTGCATGAAGGATTTTTTATATTTTGCCCGAAAGTCACCGTAAGTATTTGGGATTCCATAGAATCGTTGTCTAATTTCGCAAAATTACAGTTTTCCAGATAATCGATCGTTTGTTCATCAACATCGGCATTTTCACAGGCTCGCTTCATCGATAACAAGTAAGCCTGTGAATTCGGACGACTGGCTTCAACTTTTCCGTCTATTGCAGTTCCAATCCCATTGATTACAGCATAGATTCTGTCATTATCCTGCCGTGCATCTTCCAGACGTTTTAAGACCACAGCTGCCGCACCTTCACCAATTATTTCCCTTTTAACATCGAGATCGAAAGGGGAAGATATGTCATTTGGAAGAAAGGGATTGGAAGCATGGCGACACAATACTGAACGCAAATCTCCAGCAAGATCGACGGCCCCTACAATGGCCCTGTTGATTGATCCTTCCTGAAGAGAATGGATACCGATTTCCAAGGCTCTCAGCCCCGAATTGTCTTCGCTGGAAAGAGTGAAACTGGGTCCTCCGATACGAAACTCTTTGGCAATACGGCTGGCAACAGCGCTTCCAAGTGCTCCCATGGTACGGTTAGCTGTTAATGGGGGACCGGCAATGATACGCAACTCTGCAAGCCATCGCTTAAACTCCTGTTCATCGAGCTGTAAGCCAAGCTCTGTGGCCCATTTTTGAGCAGTCCTTTGCAATCCCCAACGAAAACTAAAATTTGTGGCATTTAAATCAAGCCCGCAACCGACATAAACACCGGTATTCAGCAAGTCCTTTTTAGTCAGCGCCGCATTGTTCAATGCTTCAGCAGCAACTTTCAGCATAAGCAATTGACGTGGTAGCATTTCCTCTTGTTCTTTCGGCGGAATTTTAAATTCACCCGGAGTTGAAGAAACATCAGGTATAAAATAACCTTTAAATGGTGCGGATGTTAAACCGATGTTTTTATACCACCTGCTCTGGTCAGCACCCCACCAGCTTATCGGTTGTGCTGGCAGGTGGTTATCAAGGCCGCCTAACACACGGTGCTGATATTGTTCCAGATTTTTCCAGGAACCAAAATGCGTACCCATTCCAACAATAGCTATTGACTGGCCTTTTACCCGTTTTTCAGAGTGTCGTTTTATAGGACTTTTGGATGATTTTACCGGAAGCCATTCCTCCAACAACAGATGGGCATTGATACCGCCAAATCCAAAAGCGCTCACAGCCGCCTTTCTTGGAATATCATCTCTTCGAACGTTCCATTGTTCTGACTGTTTTAGAATTCGGAATGGGCTGTTTTCCAAATCGATACTTTCAGCAGGTTCGGAGAAATTTGCCATGGATGGTAAAGTTTGATTTTTCAGAGCCAGCAGAGTTTTGATCAAAGCAGCGGCCCCGGCTGCCGTCAACAGGTGCCCTATATTCGCCTTAACGGAACCGATGACACATTGCCCTGGCTGCCAGCCGGTGGATTTCCACAAGTTTCGTAAACTGGAGAATTCTACGGTATCTCCCACCGGTGTTCCTGTTGCATGACATTCGATTAAATCCACATCATGTGGTGACCAACCAGCCTGCTCATATGCTGATTGCATGGCCCGTAGTTGTCCCTCTGAAGCCGGGGCCAACAGGTCTCCTCCCAGGTCGTTTGACAGGCCCACACCCTTGATAGTGGCATATATGTAATCCTCATCTTTCAGGGCGTCCTGAGTTCTTTTTAACAATATCAATCCACATCCTTCGCCAACAACAAGTCCATTACTATTCCGGTCAAATGGCGAGCAGGTTCCCGTTGGTGAAAGCGCCCTTAACTGGGAAAAACCCATTTGAGTGTATAATGAATCCGGTCGAGACAGACCTCCTGCAAGCATGATATCGGCCCGGCCTGAAACCAACTCATCCATGGCTAATTTTATGGCATATAGAGAAGATGCGCAGGCTGCGTCAATCGTATAGCAGGTTCCTTGAAACCCCAATGCCTTTGCCAGTATCCCGGCTGGAAGACCTGTTACATAATGGTTGATTGGAGCAACAGATGGAGCGTCCAACGACAGGTTTTGTTCGGAGAGTTTTTCTATAAACAAACGACCTAAAAAACGTCTGGCCAGGGTGGACGCTTTTTCGGTAGGCAAGGCCAGATTTCCGACAATGATTCCGGCGCGATTTTTTTCAATATTATTACTTTTACAATCGGAAACTGTCTGATGGCCTACCTGGAGTAACAACCGAAACATCGGGTCCAGCCCCCAAAAAATATCAGGATCTATATCCAGGCTGGAAATCGAATTCGTGTAAGTTTCATCATCTAAAAAGCAGGCTTTTTTAGAATAGATTTTATCAACAGTTCCTACCCGGTGATCATAAAATTCTTCAGGAGGAAGCAACCAACGCCCTTTTGGAGGTTCACGGGAGGTGTTTACGTTGCTGATGATGTTTTCCCAAAAATGATCCAGGATCGGTGAATTGGGAAACATTCCACCGATTCCAACAATGGCAATGGATTTTTTGTGTGTCATTTTCAGGCAACTCCACTCAGCTTATTTCGCCGAAATGTTGCTTTTAAAGAGGCATCAATTACACACTCATAGTTTTCCAGCCGTGCTATCAGCAGTTCATCAAGAGGATTAATAAAATCAATGTCGGCAAATGCACGGCTGCTGTTTTGTTTTATAATCCGGGCGCGTATTTCGATCCCGGTTTTTGGAAAGCGTTCCTGATACTGGCGATATCTTCCGGCAAATACGGGTAGTGATCCAGCTTGATACTGTTCGATGCTCCACAGAGTTATCAGTTGAAAACCGGTATCCAAAACCAATGGATCAGCAAACCATGAGTTACGCAAAGGCTCTTCAATCCAATGTTCAGGGGATGGAGCAGATTTTGCCAAAGCACTGATCCCTTCACCAGAGCATCCCACCATCTCCCGAATGCCATGGAAATCCTTGCCGTGGAAAAGTCGTTCCGGTTGGTAAATATCGTTTATCCCGTGCGGATATTCAGGCATTGTTAATTGAACCGTGACAGATTTTCTGTCGGTGTAATTGCTGGAAAGCACGATTTTGGATCGGGCATGAGCAATCTGTTTTCCTTGGATGTTTGTACCGGAAAGTTCGACAGGCACAATATAACATCCATTACTTTTTATAGCCTTGCCGGCCATTACCTGAATGTTGTAAACTTCTTCCGACTCTATTATAACGCCCTTGAGAATACGTAAGTCGTTAAATCCTTGAAATTTGAATCCCGGGTTATTGTGAATCGCACCATGTGCCAGCCATTCGATAATAATAGCCATGGGCAAAACCGCTTTACCATCCAGGATGTGCGATTTTAAAAAAGGATAGCGATCAATGGAAATACTCAAATCAAAGACTTTACTAACATGGATGTTTCCTGGTGAACCCGGTTGCTCTTCTCTAACTTTTTCCGGGTTTCCTCCTGAAATAACCAATTCAACTGGACCACCCGGCTTGGTTGAAATCTCCTTGAGTAAATAGTCTGCACCGGCTTGCAAGTCTATCACTCCAATTCCTTCCTGTTGAAAAACTTTTTTCAGGGCCGGGGTGACCATTCCTCCGTTCCAAGGACCCCAATTTAGTGAGAGAACACGACAATTCGGATGCAGTTTTGCCTGTTGATGGGCAAATTTATTAAGAACTTCATTGGCAGCAGCATAGTCTGCCTGACCAACTCTGCCAAAACGACTGGATGAGGATGAGAACATCACCATGAATTTAAGGTGATTACCATCGCAGGCATCCAAAAGCGTTCGCAATCCTTCGACCTTGGTTGAATAGACCTGTTCAAACTGTGTTTTAGTTTTCTCAGTTATCAACTTATCGGCAAGAATTCCGGCTCCATGGATCAATCCTTTCACAGGTCCATATTGACTATTGATTTCATCTATGATTTCCCGAACAGCTTGCCGGTTACGTAAATCCACCGCCCGGTAAATGGCCTTACCGCCTTTTTTTATTATTCTATCAAGGGTGGTTCTTATTTCTCGTGCGGCAGATATTCTCCGGTATTCATGTGCAATATCCATGGGTTTAAGCGGTGTGTTTGAATTGTCAACCAGGGCTCTTTTAATTTCTGCTTCCGTTGTCAGGTGACTCAACCATTCAGGTTCTTTGTCATCTATCTGGCTGCGCCCCAGCAACAATAATGTCGCTTTGCTTGCAGCAGACAGGGCAACTGCAACCTCTGCCGTCACACCTCGGGCACCACCGCTGATGACAACCAGATCACCAGCCTGGACAGGCATGGTAATATGAGTATTGCTGATTTTTTTCGTAACCAGTTCCAGCCCAAGAAGTCCTTTGTGGGTTATGCCCACTTCAATCGGATTCTCCTTTAAAACTTCTTCAGTAATTGCCTCTGCCGTTAGTAAACCATCAATTCCTGTAGCCAGATCAATGACTTTACAACAGACTTCAGGCCATTCCAGTGCAGCTGTCTTGCACAAGCCTGATAATCCACCGGAAAGCGGATCGTTGATTTGAGCATTTGAATTAAGACCAAAATGGCCATCGATTCGCGAGACAGTGGCAAACAAAGCTTTTCCTGTCTGTGCTGCTTTTTGCAAAGCCGGCTCAACTTGTTGCAACAGCTTAAAGGAGTTGATCAAAAACAGATCGTCAGTTCCATTTTGTGGGGCCAGAATAACCAATCCAGCTAACTCTTCAGGCACAACAAGTGAGCTGATATTTTCAATCAATATTTTACTGGGATTCAGTTGGTGTGTGGAAAACTGGTCACAGATTAAATCTGATAGTGTCGACCCATCATCAGTAATCCAGATTTCTGCTCCTGGGGAAAAAGTCGGTTCTTTCACCGGACGGTTTTTCTGTAGAGGTTTTGTTTGCAACACCTGCCGGGTGATTTCGCGCGAAGTTGCTTTCCGGCCAGTGTCCTGTTCCAGTTCAGTAACTTCTGCACTGGAAACGCTGGTAAGAAAATCAACGATCTGTCTCACTGTTTGCAATGTTCCGAGATGGTCCGGCTTAATCTTCGGAGTTCCGGGTAAACGCTCCTGCAAGGTGGAAAGGATCTCAACACGTTTAATCGAGTCAATTCCCAAATCAGTATCCAGGGACATCTCCAATTCCAGCATTTCTATCGGATAACCGGTTTTTTCTGCAATTACGTCCAATAAGATTGTTGATATTTCATGCTTGTCTGTGTCACCTGAATTTCCGGCAAGACCTGTTTTAGATGCTATAAATGCCCCTTTACAAAGACAATCAATAATCTGTCCCAAGGTTTGCAAAGAAGCTAGCTCTTCTGGAGGGATGGCAGGTGCATTGGGCAGTTTTTCCTGCATGGCGGAAAGAATTTCAACTCGTTTAATTGAGTCGATTCCCAAATCGCTATCCAGCGCCATCTCCAATTCAAGCATTTCCACCGGATAACCGGTTTTTTCTGCAACAATTTTAAGCATGGTCACTGTTATTTCTTTCTTGTCACTTCCATTAGAACTAATGTTGGTGCCGATTTCCTGATTTAGTGGCATGTTATTGCTAAGATGATCCACTATCTGCCCCAGGGTTTGCAAAGAAGCTAGCTCTTCTGGAGGGATGGCAGGTGCATTGGGCAGTTTTTCCTGCATGGCAGAAAGAATTTCAACCCGTTTAATCGAGTCGATTCCCAAATCGGTGTCCAGCGTCATCTCCAGTTCAAGCATTTCCACCGGATAACCGGTTTTCTCTGCTATGATCTCCAATAAAAGTGGAGCAACATTGACTTGACTGGATTTGCCTGCATCCTTTGGAGTTGGTTCAGGAGTACTTTTTTCCGATTGTTGTATCACAACATCTACTGTTTCCACCTGTGAATCCATCATCGAAGCCAGAGGTTCGGGTCTTTCAGTTCCCAGATGACTCTGCAACATCTGGTGTTGTTGATCAGCCAGCTTCATTAGCGACTCTATGGCCGCCTGCTGTCCTTCAAGAAATTGCTGGTGAAGGCTTGAGGTTTGTTCCTGTAAATCTCTTAATGTCTGCATGCTTTGTTGGGTTATTTGCAGCGCTGCCTGGTGATTCCCGGTAAGAGTCGGGTCGGTATTGACTTGTTGCTGTAATTTCTGACTGATTGTTTCCCGCTCTACAGGCATCTGATTTGTTTGAGGGATAGTGGCCGGCGATTTCGATTTTATTGGAGGCCGTTTCCCAGGTTTTTTATAGTAGTTTGCCCCGCAAAGAGAAACTGTCATACCTGATGTTTTCTTCCCCGGCTGTTTTTGAGATGATGCAAACCCTTCATCCCAAAGAGACCATTTCACGGTTTTGCCAAGCACAGACAGTTGGGCCAGTAAACGTGCCAGGTCACTCATTCCCGAACGTTTATTATTTGATGAATCGAGTGCAACCGAGTGGTGATCCTTTTTGCCAAGAATTGATTTTACCATAGCGGTTAATCGGGCTCCGGGTCCAACTTCGATAAATACTTTCACACCTGCCTGATACATGGATTCAATTTCCGAAACAAAATCAACCGGGTTGATTAACTGTTCCATTAATAATTGTTTAATTGCATCAACAGAGACAGGGTAAGGTGAGCCAGTTGTATTGGAAAAAACACCTTTTTTGGGTGACTTTAAGGAAACCGACTTGAGTTTTTTTGAAAAAGGCAGTGCGGCATCGGCAATAAATTTGCTGTGAAACGCTGCGGAAACAGCAAGGGGTTTGCAAGTTATTCCATTCTTATTCAACAGTTCGATCGCTTTTTCGATTTCAGTGGTGGCTCCCGATAAAACTCCCTGGGTCGGGGTGTTTCTGTTAGCAAGAACCAGATCCAGGGATTCTTCCTGCAAAAAGTCCTCAATCAGCTCTAAAGGTGCAGAAACGGCTAACATGCCACCACGATCATCATTATCAGCAGCCATTAGTTCTCCACGTATTCGGGATAAATAGTGCAGATCGTTCATGGAAAGAACATCCGCAGCACAAAGGGCTGATAATTCTCCGTAACTATGTCCTGCAACCATATCCGCAACAACACCAAAATGTGAAAGAACCTGACAGGCAGCAATACTAACAGCACCCAGGGCAGGTTGCGCCACCTCTGTTTTTCGAAGTGATGATTCTGCCTTGTCAACGTCAGTCTGGTTGAATTGAGGGAGCGGATAAATCAAGTCGATCAGTGTTCCTCTCGGGGTATCCGCATTTACAGCAAATGCGTTATCAGCGTCCTGTAAGACTGAAAGAAACTCTGGAAACTGGATGGCCAGATCTTTCAGCATCTCCGGGTACTGGGCTCCTTGTCCAGGAAACAACAGTGCGATTTTTCCATCATTAGCTCCGGCAGAATAGTAGACACCATCCGGACTATCCTGGTAATTCCCGTCATCTTTTTCCAGCATGGCAAGAGCTGTTTTCAACTGCGAAGGTCTTTGAGTCTGATTCTTCTCAATCACCAAAATAAGTCTGCAATGATCGGTTGCTTTAAACTGAAGGCGCTTTTTTTCGGCTTCCAGGCGTAATTGGGACCAACTCCCAGTTGTTGGGAAAGATTGCAGTATTTTAGCAAGTTCGGAGTTATCAGCTGCGGAGAAAGGGATCACCTGAACATCGCCTTTCCAGTCAACAGCTATTTTATTGGGTTGATACTCTTCAAGCAGGCAGTGAAAATTGCTCCCGCCAAAGCCAAGTGCACTGACTCCTGCTCGCCGGGGATGATTTCCTCTGGGAAGCCAGGGACGGCTTTGAGTATTGAGATAAAAGGGCGAGGTTGACAAAGTAAGCCCTTTCAACGGATTCCTGACCTTGATAGTGGCAGGCAGGGTTTTGTGATATAGAGCCAGTGCCGCTTTGATCAGACCGGCAGAGCCGGCTGCCGCTTTTGTATGCCCGATTTGTGATTTTACCGAACCTAATGCACACCAGGGTTTTTGTGCTGTACCGAATACTTCTTGCAAGGCAGATACTTCCGCAGCGTCACCGACTTTAGTACCTGTACCATGTCCTTCAATCAGCTCGATGGTATCCGGTGATACATTGCCCTGTTGATAGGCTCGCAATAAGGCTTTTTTTTGTCCTTTGACATCAGGTTCATAGATAGCGGTTTTATGTCCATCACTTGATGTCCCGATTCCTTTTATGACAGCGTAAATTTTGTCCCCATCCTGTTCAGCATCTGCCAATCGTTTTAACACTAAAATCCCCAATCCTTCGCCCAGTGTTGTCCCATCTGACTCTGCGTCATAAGGTCTGGCATGGCCGGATGGTGACAAGGCCAGGGTTTTGCTGAAACAGGTGTACATGAAGATATCATTAAACGTATCAATGCCACCGGTTATAACCATGTCTGAACGACCGGTTGCCAGTTCCAGCGACGCCATGTTCAGAGCACCCAAGGAACTGCCACAGGCGGCATCAACCACACAATTGGTGCCACCAAAATTAAATTGTTTGCTGATTCGTCCGGCTACCACGTTTCCAAGCAATCCAGGAAATGAGTTTTCCTGCCAGGGCACATAAGATTCGGAAATCCGCTCCAGGATGTCTTCAGCCAGATCCTTATCCACACCTGCGTCTTGCAATGCTTCTTGCCATTTAGGATAACCAAGACGAGCACCCAATGGAATAACCAGTTCTAAAGTGCCCGTTACGCCAAGAACAACACTGACCTTGTCACGGTCAAAATTAACCTGTCTGGAATACCCGGCATCTTCAAGAGCCTGCTCAACAGCCAGCAATCCGAGCAGTTGGGCAGTGTCGATGGCTTCAATGGTATTGGGAAGAATGCCGTAATCCATCGGATTGAATTCAACCGGTGAGAGAAAACCACCCAGTTTGGCATAAACCTTATCTTGGGCTTTGGGGTCCTGATGGTAATAATCCTCTGAACACCAATGTGTCTTCGGCACTTCGGTTATTGAGTCCACACCGTCTTTGATATTCGTCCAGAACTTTACAGTATTGTCTGCCTGAGGGAATATGCAGCCGATACCAATAACAGCTACCGGTACGGTGTTAGACTTTACAGTCTGGTATTTCTTTTCACTATCTTTTTTCAATTCACAAACTCCTTAAACAGCAATCATTCCAGGATTATTGGCAAACCTTAATCGGTTTTGGTTCACCGGCATTGTTGCTTTGATTGAAGGGATTACCACTTTGCAGAAGTGATTATTAAAACAGGTAAAAAACTCTGTTTTTTGGAACAGTTCGAACAGGTTTTGTTCATATCCTTATTAAACGGTGTAACATTGATATCTCAAACTGGTTAGCTCGAATAAAAAAAACTTATCAATTAAAAAGAACTTTCCAATTGCCTTTCTTAAAAACTCATACAAAGCTCAATGTCTTAAAGCAAATGTTCGAGTCAACCACTTGCAGAAGCATTTTCTAATAATGCCCGGGAATTTCTTTCCGTCCGAATACTAAGAAGTGCGGCAAGATTATGGTAGATATGGGCGGCTAATTTTGGTGACCGGCGCTGAATGCGGTCGAATCTTTTTTTGTTGATCATCAGCACCTCGGTCGGTCCTTCAGCTATGACGTTTGCAGATCTTTTATGACCGGTAAAAAATGCCATTTCTCCTAATACTGCACCAAGTGCTGCATTCTCCAAGACGATGGATTTTCCTGTTTTATAGTCCTGGACTTCAACCCGGCCTTTACCCTCTAAAATTACAATGATATTTTTGTCAGTTGTTCCCTGTTTGATAATGTATTCATTATTTTGATATTGCTGGAGTTCTCCTAAAATAGCCACATTGCGAATCTGCCGATGAGTTAACCCCTTAAACAGGGGGCAAGTTTCCACCAACTGACGGTTTATTTTTAACTTTAACATTTTCCAGGCACTGATCAACGGTACAGATTTCAGGATAGTGGGAGTAATGAACAGATCACTTACCAAGGCACTTAACATGGCCAGGGCGGATAATAATCCAAAATCCTGTGTTGAGCCGAATTCTCCAAAATACAACACAAAAAAACCGGCCATCAACGCCATTGAGGTTGACACCACCGGCTTAATCTCGTGTTTTACAGTGCTGACAACGGCTTCATTGTTATCGGAAGTGGTTCGCAGCTCATCGGAGAATTTTACCATAAAATGAATGGTGTCATCCACTGCAATTCCCAAAGGAACAATGACAACCGGAAAAATTGCCGTACTTAAGGGAATTTTAAAAAATCCCATGACAGCAAAGTTAATCAAAACCGGCATCATATTTGGAATCATGGCCAACAAGCCAGCCTTAGGTGATACAAACAAAATTGAAATGACCAGCCAGATAACTGTAAAAATAATGAGCAGGTTCGTAATCACCTGATAACTCATCAAATCCGATGAACGTGATACCAGGATCATTTCTCCAGTAACCTTGACTTTTAGATTCGGGTTCATGTTTTTCTCAACATATTTCAGGATTTGTTTTTCCTCGTGAAGTATGTTTTGTGATCCCCTAACTGAATTTCGGACCAAAATGGATGTTCGGGAAAAGTCAAAATTACAGAAACGTTCCACATCATCCGGGTCAAGCATCATGGTATACTGTGAAATCAATTCCGATGAATCGGGTGTTTTCCAGAATTCAAGGTTGCCATTATTCATTTCCAAGTGAAGCTTTCGAATGAAATCACTGTAGCCAATCGCATTGTCATATCGGGATTCCAGGAAATCCGACAAATCAGCCAATTGCCGCATTATCTCCGGCTCCTGAATGCCATCTTCTTTGCCTGTGTCTACCACAACATAAAAAACTGTAGCACCTGACAGGTGTTTAGAAGAATCGTTGAACAATTTAATGATTTCCGAGTCGGGTTTAAAAAATGCCAGATAGTCAGTATCAACCTCAACTTTGGAGCATCCCCAGGCAGCCACACCAACAACTGCCAGGGTGATTGCAATCACATGATTCGGGTATTTTGTCACCGCTGCAATCAAAACATTTTGTAACCAAACCAGTGATTCTTTATCGGATTTGGACAAAAAACGTTTTGGTGTTGGATACCATTTTAAAACTGACGGCACTAACATAATCGTCAGCAGAAAATTCAGGGTGATTCCAAAGGATGAAACAATCCCGAACTCTATCAACATTGGAATGGAATTTACAATCATTGTCGCAAAACCAATCAGTGTTGTTAGGGAAGTCAGAAAGATTGCTGTGCCGGACTTAATCGCCATTCTTTTGATAGCCTGATTTTTGGCCAGTTTGTCCTGAATTCCCAAGGCGAAACTGGAAATAATATGGATATCCTCAGTACACCCAACAACGATAAGTAAGGTGGGAATGACTGTGGTCATCGGATTCAAGGCAAATCCCATTACTCCCATAAAACCCAGTGTTCCCAATACACTAAGCAATCCGGTAACACATGGTACTATCATGGCAACCGTGGTGCGAAAGAAAATGTATAAAATGATCAGTAACACTATTGTTGACAGAGGGATAAGTTGAAACAGATCGTGGGTGAGGTGTTTGGATACCAGGGACTTTAACAATGGCGAGCCGATTTGATATAATTCAACATCCTTGCCCAGTTTTACTCGCTCTGTATCAAGCAGGGTTTCCACTTCTGCGACCAGCCTGTCATTGAACTTTTTATCATCAGGGCGGCTTTCGATGAATAGATGTACAGCTGTTGCTCTTCCTGTCTTATTGACAACTTCTCCTATCAGAATCTGATTGGAAAGGGCATCTTGTCTTATTTGTTGAAGTTCCGCAGGGTCTTTCGGAATGGTGGCCAGTAGATCGTCGACTTGTAAAACTCCCCCTTCCCCTTTTAAATTGCTGACCGTGGTAAGACTTACCACTCTTGTTACGCCGTCAATTCCCTCTCCAGCCAGGGTTAACCTTTCAATACTTTTTAGAATCTCATGAGTAAAAATATTATCACTTTTAATAATCAACGATAGAGTCGTATCATCTCCGAATACCTCGCGTACTTCCTGATAAAACTGAACTTCCGGGTCTTCCGGTACATATAGGGCTTCTGAGGTTGAGTCAATGATGATATTTCCCACTTGGGGAATGAGTGCTAAAGACATCAGAATGGAGATCAGGAAAGAGAGAACCGGGTAGCGAATAATCCACTCCATGGTTTTTTTCATAATAATTCCTCACAGTATTTTTACACGGTCTTTGCCAATGCCTTGGAAATGTTTACAATAGCTGGGGTGACAAGCAGGTTGAATACTCATTCATGAGATACCTGATATTATTCGCTTACAGTTGGACGTTTGAGACCTTGTTGAGTTATTATTCTGCGATCAATTTTATGATCTATCTTACGATTTGTTTTGATAATAACAGTTTTTGTTTTACTGGACACACGCATCATTTCCGTTATGTTGCTGACCCATAATTTTCCTTTAATGTGCTTCAAATCGCGATAAAAGCCGGTTTTTATCAGTTTTTCGCCCCGACCAAAAAACTCGGTTTTTACATTTACATAGTTGTCTTTTTGAATCCACATAATTCGTTTCGAATATCCACTGTGCTTTTTTTCTGAAGCGGTTGACGGTAATGCCTCAATTACCCAGCAATCCTTTCCGTCCAGTTTTTCTTCTCTCAAAATCATATAATTGTGTGTCTTGAGGTTTTCAGGTCGGAAATCTTCGTAAGCCAGATCAGTTCCCATGAATAGATTCTTTTTACTGCTGCCCATGATTCGCTTAACTCTTTTCGATGCTGATAAATAGAGCCATTGATCATCTTCTTTGTCACCTTTCTGCTCCCAGGTCATTAGCCCGGTTCCGCGAATTTTGGAGGGTGAGCTGAACTTCATCAGAGTTCTGCCCTGCTTTTTTTCATCCTTATAAAACCAAAGATGCATAACACGCTTCTTTTCCCTTCCTTTACGGTCAAAAAGGGACATATTTAGCTGAACATACTCACTCTGACGAGTATGTCGTTTATCTCTTTCTTTCATGATGTCGTACCCGGATTCTTCAGCCAAGGCGTTGTTGCATAGCAAACTGGTAATCATTATCAAAAAAACACTGTAGAAAATCGTTTTGGTTTTCATTTCTTGTCCTTGTTTGGATAGTTTAAAATATTGCTTTCAGCGTCAACGGCTTGTTCAAATGTGCTGCAATTAATCCAATATGTATAAAAACCATTTCGCTGATACCTTTTTGTAATCCCTTGCTACAACTAATAATCGTTTATTGTAATTATTCAGTATAAAAAAGCATGACCTTTATCATTCTGATGGGAGCCTTAGGCGACCTGACCGATCTTCATACCATATAGACCTTGTCATTTGTACCCAATTCAATACGATGTTAAACGATATCAATTGCTTTTGGCCTTGAAAGATCCTCCGTCGTCCCTCCTCAAGATGACAGATGGCAGAGTTTAACTTATTGATATTATACCTTCGTTGGAATGACATAGAGTTCAGGACAATGCTGAATAGGTATCATTTATCGTTAAAAAAAATAATTTGTTATTAAAGAAGCCTGATTGTTTTTTTTCCATTTTCCGTAGTAGCTATCTTCCGGTCCGTCAAAGGCATCAACCAAAAACTGGATTTCCAAATTATCAAACAGATTGTGAGCCCATTTTGCCCTGACAAACGAATCAGCCTCATCACCTCCGTTAAAAGACACCAGAATTTCAAATTTCGTATCCTCACTTATTACCATTTCAATCCGTCCATTTGCGGTTTCATCCATTGGCTGACCACTTCCGGAGCTTGTGTATGGACTCCCCTTTGGTCGCTCTCTGGTGACTTCTTTGTCCATGAATTCCAGAATAAAGTTCACCTTTTCCAAATAGTCAGGGAGGCTGTCTATCCAGGAATAATTAAATCCAAAAATATAAGACCGGTAGTCAATATCCTCTTTTTCAACTTCGCTTTCATGAGATGCAATTTCACCATGAATCTCAAAATCGCCAATAATTGTCGAAAAACTAAACCCAAACTGATGATATATTGGATATACCAGGTCAATCTCCACTACTGGAAAAACTGATTTGATATACACCACCTCTACAGGTGAAAATCCATGGTAGTAGTTGAAGGCTAAATCCCACCCGTCCACCAGGGAACTGCTTGAAAATTGAATCCCCCCTTGGTTTTTGGCCTGCTCTCTATCAGGTAAAATTCTTTCCCATACAACATCAGAGGTTGTATCAAGGCTTGTAGTGACTGTCTCCCAGCGACTTTTTATGGTAGGCAGGCGATTAGGGACGAATATCGGTGTTGATAGTGCTTGAAAATCAATTATTGAACCATAGCGAAAAAGGGATATAGAAGAGATACCGATTCGGTGCTGATCGGGATCTGCAAGTGAATCGGCCACTGACATAAAATCCTTGGGATTGATAACATCAGTAATCTTATAGCTGTCTGCCACCCCCCAACTGAAAACTTGCTTACCAATTGAAAGCTCAAACTCATCTATTGATAACATAAAATAAAGTTCACGAAAGGTTGAAGAGGGGCGCTGAAGTTCATCCTCAATCATACTAAACTCGTTCATAACCCAATCCTCGTTATGTCCCTGAAAAAGAGGGTTAATAGTATATTGAACAGAGTCGGTGAGTTGGCCGGAAATATTAATTTTTAATTGCGCTTCAGAATAGTGATTTTGTCCTGGTTTTCCAGGAGTTTCTTCAAAAAAATGCTGATAGGAGCCCTTGAAGTTTCCTGTAATTGCCGGTCCATCCCCTTTTTCATCACCAAGTACAGGTTGTACATGGATAAAGCAGAAACACAAAAATGACAGGACAAGTTGTTTTCTATGAATCATTTCTCCTTTTTCAAATATTCTGGTAAAAAGCAAAAGTAATTGCCCCCCTTTTAGCATGGGATTACAGGACAGAATTTCTTATCATTCTTCAAAATGACTAAAACTTTTATATTTTCAAGAGAATAAGGGATTTTATAATGAATTCGGTACTATTTAAATAAACGTTTTTTGTGTCAATCCTTCTTCCTTATCAAATAGTTAAACCAGTAAATTGAAGGGTCCTACATATCCCGATTATCTTTCTAACTTTTGAGCTATTTTTATGGAACTTTGGCTGGCAGGTACATTGTATATCTTTTCAGTAAAAGGACCGTTTTGTCTAATCTTCCAGGAGCAGTAGCAGAACAATCGCATGATAAAACCCCGCCATTTGTCATCCTGAGCGAAGCGAATGATCTCTTTAACCAGATGAGAGATTCTTAATTTCAAGAAATTTTAGACTGGGTAGCTTGAGGCTAAATCCATGGACCGTTATGTGTTGTGATGTACTTCTCGCAGGAATGGGAAATAGTCACGCGATTATCCTGAGTGTAGTAGAATAACAACCAATTGTTTTTAAAACCATGAGACATCATGGGAAGATTTTTTAGTATCATCAGGTTTTTCAAATTCACTAGCACTTAACATATGATTTTTGACATCTTTTTCAAATTTCCATCTGGATAACATTAGTAATGTATAATTGTATGTTTTTTTTAAAGATTTTAAAAAAGCAATAATGTTCAAATCGACAATGAAAAAATTCTGTTGGAATAGAACCGGGGGGAATCTCCTAAAACAAAAACTGATGAAAATTCATGATGACCAATGTCAGAAATATATGAATCAACTTTTTTAAAAAATAGCCCTTAGATTATTCAATAATAACTTTATAATTCAATGAACTATAACTTAATCTTACTGAACTGGGCTCACCTTCATTAATTTTTTATCGTTATTTTTAAATAGTGACATCATTTTATAAAGAATCTGTCTGCATAGGAGTAAGGATGAAAAAATACCGGTAAAATGATGTCAGGCAACCACAATGATTTCAAGAGAATTTTACAGTTTTCATATTTCTTCCGAAGCTTATAACAAGATTGTAATCAGATCTTCAACAAATAAAGGTGAGAAACATGGCAACAATACACTTGGCTGTATTAAAGAGTCTTTTTAATTATAAAAAAGATCTGACAATTTCCATTTTGCAATGTGGCTCAAGTGCAAGGAAAAGCGAATAGCCGCCATGACATATCAATAGGTCAAAACAACTCCATGTTTTTCAATAAGTTGCTGAAATGTCCCATTTTCTTTGATTGTTTTTAAGGCTGTATTAAAGCGTGTCAGAAGGTTTTGTGTATCTGGATACTGTTTTGAAGTCATTAAAAAGGAATCTTTTACCGAGAGAGGTTTTTCCACAGTAAAAAATTTACTGATCTCCTCCTGGGGAAATAGCTCTCTGATCATATACCATCCGGCGGTTTCATCCAACGGAATGAGATCAATCCGCCCTGCTTGAAGTTTTTTAAGATTCTGCTTTTCAGTTGTAACAAGTTCCAGTTCAATCCCCACATCATGAAATATTTTTTCGTACCAATATCCTCTTACTCCGCCGATTCTATAGTTTTTCAAATCGCTCAATTCCGTATAGGAAATATTTTTCTTCATTCCATCAGAAGTGTGCACGAAAAATCTGGACGCACTGTTATATAATCGCTTGGAAAAATAAAATTTTTTTTCTCTTTCCGGTGTGCGAACATAAGGAATTGCTCCCCATGCCTCCAGTCCTTCTATAACTGTTTCACACCGTTTCCATGGCATAAAAATAAAAACAAACTTCACGCCCATTTCCTTTTCCACTGTTTTAAAAACGTCAGTCAGAAAACTTTTTCCTGGCTGTTCACTGATCATTGGAGGAATTTCTCCTGTCACAATAACTAACGTTTCTTCTGCTCTGCCTGTTGATAACATTCCAAACAAACAGGCACTCAACGTGAGTATGTATTTCCATGTTGCCATAACCGTCTTTGCATGAAGATTTGTATTATCTTGTAATAGTACAGAGCATAGAATAATTTATATGCAAGCATACGTTGCGCTGACTTCTATCCAACCTGCGAACGAGATAGAAACAGCCATCCTGTCCACATAAATCGACAGACATCGTAGCTGTGTCTGGTCTAACCGAACACAGCTCATCTCTTACATTAATATTCTCCTTATAATATCGCTGATACAGAAATATTACAATAATATTATAATCTGGAGTTTCCTATTATTTTATATTCGTTGAAGCGATACTATTGGTCAGGGTGAGTGGGCTTATATTGTTTTCAAAATCAAATATTTAAAAAATCCATATTTTTGTAAATATTTGATTTTGAAAACAATACCTCAGTTTTATAATAAAATCCTATATTTTGTATTGATTTTCAACCTGTTGTGATCAATTGACAGATCGGATTGTAATACGCTCATTCTTTAACGAACTCTAAGATGAGATGATGTTAGTTGAATAATACACTGAACAATACAATCCAGAATACCAAGTGATTATCCTTCAGTGTTTGTGATAGATAACAAAGGTCATTAGCCAAATTAACATATGTGATATGTCAGTTATAATTGTTGTAAGCAGGTGAAAAAAGGTAATTGGAAAATACATCTTGACATCTGAAAAACGAGTTTTTACTATTAAAATATTCATAATTGAGTTTCTTCTAAAAACTCCAAAATTTTGGAAAAAACGACATTTTTGATGATCTCTTTGTTCTTGATAAGGATGAGTTTTTAAGTCCTTGTATCATAGATCCAGTTTTTTCTTGAAAACACAAAAACTACTTTTTGGAGAAGATATATAATTATTTGTTTCAAAAGAGAGTTTTTAAAACTATGTGAATCCTGAAATGATAAGAAAAGCAAAAGAAAATACGTCATTTTCTTTATGTATGATTTCCGTTATCGAGTTATCAATTATAATGAATCTGAATCCAAACAGCCTGACCAAAAAAGCAAACCGCCAGAAATGGCCGTTTGAGTTGCTGGACAAATATCGCGGTAGACAACAACGTTTATATTTTCTGGATTGTCTTCCGGATGATATGCAAACTGCCTGGGGGCAATGGGATGAAAAAAAATATAAAAATGTGATTAGAAATGATTCAAGCAGCAGTGGGAAGTACAAATCACACCAGATTCCAAAACCAATAACAATTGAACAGGCCAAAGAAGCGCTTTCATGGCCGGATAGGATTAGTTTTTTTCAACCTCAGAAACAAACTACAGAACCGCGCAAAGGGGCGCCGTTCAAAATTTATGATGGAAAAAGCAGGGGGCTTTGTTCCAAAGCCAGAAAACTCCTATTAAAACGTTTTCCACAACTGGATACTACCTGGCCACTGCAACCTGAACTACCGGAAAGAAAAGACTGGTTAACAAAAGTTGCACTAGATAGAATCGAGCGTCCATCCAAGATTTGTCCGCAATGCAATTTTGGAACTTACATAAATAAAACAAGAGACCTGACCTGGTGTCCCTATTGCGCGGGTGAACTCCTGGAGGAATGCCCAAAGTGCGGTGAAAAGATATTCGCTCCATATACCAATTATTGTACACAATGTCGAAAAAAACTCAGAACAGTATTTCTTCCTCCTCCAAAATAAATATATCTAACGCTGCATTGCAGATCCGGCAGTAGATATTTGATAATCCGTGTGGAATTTTACATTCAGGGCAGATTTTATATTTAAGATTCCTTTCATTGTCGAATATCGCATCCTTATCATATCTATTCAGCTGTATGTCGTCCCTGTCATTCATAGCCTACCTTTATCATTATAAATAAGTTATTTTTATTCAACTTGTTTTTTTTGCATCAATCTTACATATTTCAGCTCCTTTTCTGTTTGCAAATATAGCGGAAAACGCAATGTCATTAAATCGCTTGATATTTGATAGTTTTTTGTTTTGTTGACAATCAATCATAAGAATACCTCTCTTTTATTTTACTCTCCCGTTACTTATTACTCTTTTCTGAAGATTTATTTTATCAGAAAAACGCAATACATTTCTTAACGACACATATCCAGGTTTTTGTAGTATTTGTGGCGCATTTTATTTTCAAAGTGTTGATACAAGTCAAAACAATTGCATAATGTATTTATTTTATTAACTATTTTATTCTGGAAGATTGCTGTATCAGCTTTTTCAGACATTTTTATGGCGTATGTTTTTTACAAAAAAGTAATATCGTTTTAGTAATATGGTAATAAAACCGTACTAATCTATCCAACAGAAATTATTATACTAATCAAGTATTATTTTTAAATGGGGAATACTGCCAATCAAGTAAAAAGGTACGGGAAACCTCATTTGTTATAGTTGACAGAATTTTCTTAATACGCCATAAAAATATCATGTTAAGTATTGCCGGTGTATAAAATAAGGTAAGAAATGCAACTGCTTATAGGGCTAGAGTGAATAATGATAACAGATTTAAGATACTAAATACGCCATAAAATATCTGATAAAAGCTGAGTGGAGATGTTAAAAATCAAGCAGAAAAAGTACTTTTTGAATATATTAACATCTGATTATCAAAACCTGCTATCATTCGACCCTTTGTAATCTCTCAGGTTTTCTACACACCGTATTAAAGAACGGTTATGAAAAAATCAAATGAATCGTCCATCAAAGTGACTTTTCCCGATTTTTTAAAGATTCTATCAGCACATGTGTACAGTAGCTTTTAGTCTAATCTGACAGGTGTATATTTACTTAAATTTGTTTATACATCTATAATAATTAGTATAATGTGCAAAAAATTAAGTTAGTATTGTAGATTTATCCAAAATATAACAATATTAATAATTAGCAAATTAAAAATTGTTTATTATTAAATTATATATACTAATCAATAAATAAAAAATGGAAAAAAAAGAAATTTTTGAAATAATCGTCAGTCACATATGCGAAATCATTCCAGAGTTGGAAAACCACAGTTTTGAGCCAGGCGATAGCTTAAAGAGTTTAGGGGCTAACTCAATAGATCGGGCTGAGATATTAACCATGACGTTGGAGTCATTGTCTTTACATATTCCACTGGTTGAATTGGCGAGTGCTTCAAACATTGGTGAACTGGTCGAAACGATACATGAGGTGTGCTAAAAAGCCGAAGTGCTTGATACAATTGTCGTGATTATTCAAATGCGGGAAGGTTTCACCCATCCAAATAGAAACCTTGATGCCCCTGTAGATGGTAGTTACAGATTCAGTGGAGAAATTCGGGCACTTGCACCTATAGGTGTTGCAGTGAGTTATTCTTTTTGGTTTTGGTGGAATAAATACCCGTGTGGTTTTTCTGAAAAAAGACTGATATCTCGCGTCACGGTTACTGCCCAAGAAGCATTGTCCATGCATCTGGTAGATGAAACTGGGAAAAAATAATGCTGGAAACCACCGGCTTGTTAAATAAAGGTTTTGAAGGATTTCTGAAGGCATAAAATTTATTTTTGTAACAACATATCACTCTAAAAACTGAAAAACCATCCCATGAAAATTGGAATTGAAGCCATGAATGCCTATAGTGGTCAGGCATATTTGGATGTGAAAGATCTTTTTAAAGCCAGAAAGCTGGACCTGATCCGATTTGAAAATCTGATGATGAAAAAAAAGTCGGTCAGCCTTCCTTGCGAAGACCCGGTGACATATGCTGTTAATGCTGGAATGCCGATTATAAAACATCTCAGTAATGAAGAAAAAAACAGTATTGAATTGCTGATTGTTTCTACGGAATCAGGCCTGGATTTTGGTAAATCGTTAAGCACATATGTTCACGATTATCTGGGGCTAAAACGGCAATGTAAGCTGTTTGAAGTCAAGCAGGCTTGTTATGGGGGGACTGCCGCCTTTCAAACAGCGGCGCAATTTATAGCTTCGGGTGTTTCCCCGGGAGCAAAAGCGTTGGTAATTGCAACGGACACTGCACGATATGCCTCGAAACTTGATTACGCGGAACCCTCTCAAGGTGCGGCAGCTTTAGCCATTCTGGTGAGTGATCAACCAAAAATTCTGGAGCTGGATTTTGGGGCTGGGGGCTATTATTCCTATGAAGTGATGGACAGTTGCCGCCCGAATGCCGATATTGAAACCGGGGATCCGGATTTGTCTTTATTGTCATACCTGGACTGTCTGGAAGGCAGTTTTCGTGATTATAGTGAAAAAGTTGAGAATGTTGATTTTCAAGAGACTTTTGATTTCCTGGCTTTTCACACACCGTTTGCCGGTATGGTGAAAGGGGCGCATCGACAAATGATGAGAAAGTTTAAGAAAGCCGATCCTGATGAAGTGGAAAGTGATTTTCTAAAACGGGTGGACCCATCTTTAAAGTTTTGCATGGAGATAGGCAATGTCTATTCAGCCGCTGTTTATTTAGCTCTTTCCAGCCTTATCTACAATACTCAATTGGAAGGACCAAAACGAGTCGGCTTGTTTTCTTATGGCTCCGGCTGTTCTTCCGAGTTTTATAGCGGTGTGATCTCTCCACAATCAAAAGAGAGTATCAAACAAATGGATATGGAAGAACAATTTAACAGTCGATATGACCTCTCCATACCGGAGTATGACCGATTACTGGATTTAAATAAAGAATACGGTATGGGAGTTAAAGACATAATAGTGGATTTTTTACCTTTTGCAGATATCTTCGAAAAACAGTTGCAGGGCAAAGGAAAACTCGTTTTAAAAGACATTAAGCATTATCACCGAAGTTATGAATGGAGTTAATAAGAAAGGAAGGTATTAGTGGAAATAGGAATTGAAGCAATCAACGCATACAGCGCATCAACATTTATAAGTGTCAGGGAAATTTTTAAGGGCAGGGGACTGAATCTGGATCGTTTTAATAACCTGATGATGAAACGTAAGTCGGTGGGGCTTCCGTGTGAAGATGCCGTAACATTCGGTGTTAATGCGGTAAAACCAATCATAGATCAGATGAGTAATGAGGAAAAAAGCCGAATTGAAATGGTAATCACCTCCAGCGAATCGGGGATTGACTTTGGAAAATCAATAAGCACGTATATTCACGACTATTTATCTCTGGATCGCAGTTGCCGGCTCTTTGAGGTAAAACAAGCCTGTTACGGCGGTACAGCAGCCCTTCAAATGGCTTTAGGTTACATTGCTTCCAATGTCAGTCCGGGGGCAAAAGTCCTGGTTGTAGCTACCGATGTAGCCCGAGCAGCGGTGAAAGGATCTTATGCCGAACCATCGCAAGGTGAAGGAGCTGTTGCCATGCTGGTGAGTGACAAACCGGAAATTCTGGAGGTCGACCTGGGAGCAAACGGGATGTACAGCTTTGAAGTGATGGACACTTGTCGTCCGCTTCCCGATATCGAAGCGGGAGATTCGGATCTATCGCTGTTTTCCTATCTGAATTGCCTGGAAAACAGCTACCGAAATTATGCTGATAAACTGGAGGAAATCAATTTTGATACAACATTCGACTATTTAGCCTTTCACACACCATTTGCCGGATTAATAAAAGGCGCTCATCGTCAAATGATGAGAAAATTTTCTGATAAAAAAGGACGGCAAATCGATGAAGATTTTCAAACCAGAGTTCAACCTTCCCTGAATTATTGTGTCGAAGTGGGAAATGTTTATTCCGCCACCTTGTATCTAAGCTTATGTAGCCTCATTGACAATGTCGAACACCAGGGAGCAGGACGCGTTGGCTTGTTCTCATATGGTTCCGGTTGTTCTTCGGAATTCTATAGTGGGGTGGTATCCGATCACTCCCAATCTGTTCTGTCCAAAATGAACATCAGACAACATCTTGATAATCGTCACGAACTGAGCATAGAGGAATATGACGATCTCATGGATCAAAACACAGAGTGGTTATTTGGGATTAAAGACAAAGAGGTTAATTTTTCCAAGTTTTCCACCATATATGAAAAACAATTTAAAGGAAAAGAATTGCTTGTTCTGAAAGCAGTGGATAATAACTATCATCGGAAATACATGTGGAGTTGACAATATTCGAACCTGACCTGGAATCCATCCAACATTCCTAACCCGATCCTGAATCCATTGTTATTTGCGTGAATAGTTCCCTGGATCTAGTTCGACATAACAGAGGTTGTTTAATAAAACTTCCGGTGATTATATCTTGGTTTTAAAGCGAAACCGTTGATTATCCATTTGATACCAAAGATATTTACATAAGAATGTCGAACCCATTCAAACACTGGATATTATAACCGACACAGGAAATCAATATTATGGAAAACGTTGTAAAGCTGGAACGAAATGGAAACATTGCCATTGTAAAAATTGAGGAGAGGGAATATCAGAATACCTTTACTCATCGTTTGATTACCGGCTTGATAAATTCATTTGAAAAGATAAACCAAGATCCCAATATTAAAGTAGTGATTATTCATGGTTATGATAATTATTTTTGCTGTGGCGGTACAAAAGACGAACTGATCGGAATTCTCGAAGGCAGAATTCAGTTTGATGATTTTCAATTTTATGATTTATTGCTCCAATGCAAAGTCCCGGTTATTTCCGCCATGCAAGGTCATGCTGTTGGTGCCGGTCTGGCCTTTGGGTGTTATGCGGATTTTATCATCATGGCAAGAGAATGTATCTATAGTGCAATATTTATGAAATATGGATTTACACCGGGAATGGGAGCAACTTTTATTCTTCCCAGGAAATTTGGAGAGCTGGTGGGAACAGAAATGCTAATGACTGCAAGAACCTATTATGGGAAAGATTTGGAAGCCAGAGGTGTTCAGGCCAAGTTTGTCACTAAATCCGAAGTTATCCCCACAGCCATGGAGTTAGCTCTTGAACTGACTGATAAGCCATTGGAATCATTAAAGTTGATCAAAGAGAAACTTACTCGTGATATACGCCGCTTAGTTCCCAAAACCATTGAGGATGAATTGGCCATGCATAAAATTTCCTTTGCACAACCGGAGATTCGGGACCGCATCGAAAACCTTTTTGGAAACTGATTGGGAGACATGGGTATAATTCAGTGGTTTTAACAAAATCGAGGGAAAGAAACGATGGAGATTTAAATATGGTGAAATTGGATAAAAAGATCAGATTTAAAGAAAAAGATGTGGCCCTTTTTTCACAAATTTCTCACGATAGAAACCCATTACATATGGACCCCGAATACGCCCGGAAAACACCTTACGGGCAAAGAGTGGTATTCGGTGTCCTGGGAGCTTTATCCTGTATCAAAGCATCTGGTTTATCAGATAGATTTGTCTTGTCTGAAATCTCGATAGAATTTAGACATCCACTGTTTATGGGGGAGGAATACGATTTATGGACGGATGAAAAAGAATCGGAATTTACCTTCAAACTGAAAAAAGGGGAAAAAACCCTGCTTAGTTTCCATGCGCTTTTCCAAAAAAGAATTCAGAAGGGCCTTAAAAAAGATATCAGACTTGTCTGTGAAGGTAAATCAAACATTCCCAACCTTCGTAAAAAGGCAAAAATACTGGTTGAAGATGAAGTTCAACAAAAAACGGTTGTTGAGGGAAGGTATTGCATAAACAGATTGGACGATTCGGAAACCAATCCATTTTGGATGAAACAAGACAGTCAATTTTGCAGTGTGTTGATGCTGACCAGTTATATCATAGGTATGGAGATTCCGGGAAAAAACGCATTGTTTACCAAATTGAAACTTAATCTGGAAAAGGAACCGATTGGACAAGAGGCAAATCGGGAATCCGAGTTGGTATTCTCCGCCGTGAACGAAGGGTATGAAGAAATGTACCGACTTCATAAAATTAAGCTAAATATTCGACAAAATGGACAACGTCTTGCTACAGGCGAATTACATGCCTTTAACCGTAAAGAGCTGAAAACCATTTCTTATGACAATATAAAGCAACAATCCATTGCCATACAAGACAAATTGGAAGGAAAAGTCGCCCTGGTAGTTGGTGGAAGTCGGGGGCTGGGCGCAGTAATTGCCATGATGCTTGCTAAAAATGGTTGTCATGTTTTGCTCAACTATTTTGGAAGTAAAACGGAGGCGAAATACGTTCAAAAGCAAATTAATGATGGAAAGGGGAAATGCACACTCATTCAAGGAGATGCTGCGGATGCCGATCTTTGGAAAAAGTTCAGTCAGAAACATAAAAATCTGGATTTTCTGATCTGTAACGCCTGCGCGTCTCCTATGCTGCTGGATGTATCCACTGCATCGCAGGAGCAAATCCAGTCTTATGTTTCAAACAATTTGGCCCTGTTTAAAGAACCGACTTCTGGCATGATTGATTTGTTGTCTCAAAGCAAAGGGGCGTTGATAGCCATTTCTTCCATTTTTGTTGAAACTCGCCCCAAGGAATTCTCTCATTATATCGAGACCAAGCAGTCCATGGAAGAATCGGTACAAGCATTCGCAAAAGCTAATCCCGATATTTCATTCCTGATTGCCCGACCACCAAGATTGTTAACGGCCATGAATAACACGCCGCTGGGGATCATGGAATCCATTTTACCGGAAAAAGCAGCGAAACTAATCGTTGAAAAACTGGCCTTAGATTTACAGCCAGGAAAAGTGGAGATATTAAACCGATTTGAGCTGCCTGGTGGGGCAACCACAGAAGAAGAAGAAGAAGAAAAGAATTCTGCTGATAAGGTGGTTATAAGTGGCTCTTTCACCCTGGAGCCGATCTGTCAACCATTTCAACAATTGTCTTCTGAATTGGGCTGGGATGTAGTATTGGAATTTGCACCCTATTCCCAGATTTTTCAGGAATTACTAAATCCAGCCAGTCAACTATTGAGCAACCGGTCCGGTTTAAACGTTGTGTTTTTAAGGTTTGAAGATTGGCTGAAAAACTTGCGGATAAAAAAGGAAAAACAGACCTGCTCAAACTACCTGAACGATTTGTTGCAGGATTTTACCAATGGGTTAAAATTCTATGGAACACACTCATCTTGCCATTTGCTTATTCTATTATGTCCCTCTTCCATTAAAGACCACGATGTCGGCCTAAAGCCCCTGTTTAACGGGTTAAAGAAACAGTTGGCGGAACAGGTAAAAGTGTTGGAGGGAATTGACCTCATCTCGGTGGAAGAACGACATATAACATATAATATCAGTGATATTTATGATCCGTTCAGGGATGAAATCGGTCATATTCCTTTTACCGACCTGTATTATCAGTTTCTTGCCACCCAAGTAGCTCGTTTTTACTATGGGATCAACAGCAAAGTCT
Source organism: bacterium (assembly GCA_041556995.1). Lineage (GTDB taxonomy): Bacteria > SAR324 > SAR324 > XYD2-FULL-50-16 > XYD2-FULL-50-16 > JAHJTV01. The sequence continues at coordinate 87,813 of JBFFHJ010000014.1, forward strand.
ACAAAGTGATTGTCTTAGACTGCGACAACACTCTATGGGGGGGGGTCTGTGGTGAGGTGGGCGGAAAAAATGTTGTCGTTGACCATCAATTCCGGCGATTTCATGAATTTTTAGTAAAACAGGCCGGTCAGGGCGTGCTCTTGTGCTTATGTAGTAAAAATGTGGAAGATGATGTCTGGGAAGTATTTCAGCAACAAAAAAACATGTTGTTAACTACCGAATTAATAACAGATTACAGGATCAATTGGTTCCCTAAATCTGAAAACATCAGATCCATGGCAGCGTCGTTGAATCTGGGATTGGATAGTTTTATTTTCATTGATGACAACCCGGTGGAATGTATGGAAGTCCAGTCCAATTGCCCGGAAGTTCTGACCATACAATTCCCCGAAACCGTTGAGGAAGTCGATCAATTGATAAATCACATGTGGGTATTTGATCGGTATGATGTTACCAATGAAGATCAAAACCGCACCCGGATGTATAAAGCCCAGGTAGCAAGGGGAAACCTGCAAAAACAAAGCAGTGGTTTTTCCGATTTTATTAAAAAACTGGATCTACAAATTGATTTCAAAGAACTGTCCGATTCTCAAATCAACCGGGTGTCTCAGCTTACCAATCGAACTAATCAGTTCAATTTTACCACTATTCGGCGAACGCAAAAGGAAATTCAACACCTGTCGTTACAGCAAAACAGCGCTTGTCTGACAGTTACAGTAAAAGACCGTTTTGGAGAATACGGCCTGGTGGGTGTTATTATATACACCCTAAAAGAGAAAACCCTTTTGCTGGATACTTTCTTACTAAGTTGTCGGGTACTCGGCCGGGGAGTTGAGCATAAAATGGTGGCCAAACTGGGGGCAATAGCCGCTGAAGCTAAAATGGAAACAGTTCGGGTGAAAATTTATAAAACCCCTAAAAATGAACCGGCAGCTCGGTTTCTAAAAAGCATTTCCCAGGACAAAGTCATTGAAGAAGATGAAGAAAAAATCCAAGTGGTTTTTTCACCGGTTGAAATGAAAAATATCTGCTTCAAACCGGAAAGGAGCGAGATGCATGATGCCCCGGCAAAAAAAGGCATCCATGCTGTGTCAGCCGATAATCAGGTTGTCGGGGACGACGTTCGGAAGCTGGAAAAATTGATGCTGAAAATGGCAACAATAACTGCCGACATGCAAATGTTGACAGCCTGGATGGCAGATCATCAAGCCGGAGAAGAACCTGCATCCACAATAAAAAACAGCTCAGTCTTGAATTTACAAACAGAACAGGAATACGACCGGGTAAAGAATACGGTTTTAACCCAGGTCAAGCAGATCTTTTCAAAACAGCTTTCCATACCAGAGGAAAACTTGGATGAAAATGAAAGGCTGGAGGTTTATATTCAGGATTCATTTCATATCGTAGAGATCACGGTTGAACTCAAAAAGGTGTTCAATTCCGTTCATCCGACTTTCCTGTTCGAACATGCGTCATTAAATAGTATTGTCGAGGCATTGATTGGAGATCGGCCTCGGGATGATGAAAAAAGCAGCATTGGTGCGCCCGTCAGCTTGTCTGATAAAAACCGTCGAATCGCTATTATCGGTATAAATGGCATTTATCCTGGATCGGCAGATCTAAATCAGTTATGGGATCATCTCAGCAGCGGGAACTGTTTGATTAAGGAAATTCCCCAGGACCGTTGGGATGCGGATTGGTATTATAGTCAGGATAAAACGAATGAAACAACCACCTGCAAATGGGGAGGATTTCTTGATAATATTGATCGATTTGATAATGCCTTTTTTAATATCTCGCCCATTGAAGCAAAACTGATGGACCCACAGCAGCGTCTGATGCTGGAGACAACATGGGGATTGTTGGAGGATGCCGGATATACATCCCAAAAAATCAGCCGGCAAACAGGAGTGTTTGTGGGGGCTATTTCCAGTGATTACAGAACGTTCACCGATGATGTTGCTCTCCATGGTCAGGGAGCTTATCGGTGCAGTGATTATTACCAGATTTCCAACCGTATTTCTTATTTTTTTGACTTACGAGGTCCCAGTCTGACAGTGGATACAGCGTGCTCCTCTTCAGGAACCGCTTTGCATCTGGCATGCAAAAGTCTGGAAAATGAGGAATGTGAAACGGCGATTGTGGGAGGAATTAACCTGATTCTCCATCCCAGTCGATTCATTCAGTATACACAGATGGGATTGTTGTCCAATGAATCCAAATGCCGGCCCTTTTCAGAAAAAGCCAACGGAACTCTTCTGGGAGAAGGTGTGGGGGCTGTCTTATTGAAACCCTTGTCCAGTGCGGAAAGAGATCAGGATCACATTTATGGCGTGATTCGATCTTCAGCCGTTAATGCCGGGGGGAAAACCAACGGATTCACTGTTCCCAATCCCCAAGCCCACTCCGAATTGATTGTGGAAGCTCTGCAAAACGCCGGGGTTTCTCCCGAATCTATCAGTTATGTGGAGGCCCACGGTACTGGGACTATATTAGGTGATCCCATTGAAGTCCACGGATTGACCTCCGCCTTTCAAAAGGTATCTTCCGAGCAAAAACAAAATCCGGTGAATACAGGTCCCCAAAAACCTTACTGCGCCTTAGGTTCGATCAAATCGAATATGGGACATTTGGAATCCGGTGCCATGATATTGGGTTTGATAAAGATCCTTTTACAATTCAAACATGGACTCCTGGTGCCTTCGTTATTTTCCGAACCGGCAAACCCACATATCTCTTTTGAAAAAACACCATTTTATGTGCAGCGCGCAACTCAGGAGTGGAAACGACCGGTACATGTGAATGGTGGGGGAAAATCAATGCCTCGCCGGGCCGGGTTGAGTTCTTTTGGGGCTGGTGGGTCGAATTTTCACATGATTCTGGAAGAGTATACTAATCAGGATACAGTTATTGAAACGAATGACCCAACCGTTAACTTTTTTGTATTGTCGGCCAAAACTGCCAGCCAATTGGATCAATATGCCGGAAACATCCGGGATTTCATAGAAAATGTTAATCAAAAACTGTTTTTGCGGGATATTGTTTATACCCTGCAAGTTGGGCGGGTTCCCATGGAAGAAAGGTTGGTAATAATAACTGATTCTATGGAAACCCTGAAAAATGAGCTGGATGGTTTTTTAAATAACAAACCGAGCGAGCGAATATTCCGGGGAAGTGTTCTTTCAAAGAAGAACCGTTTTGAAAACCTGTTGGATGAAGAGGATCAAAAAGAACTCATTCAAAATCTGGCTCGTAAAAAGAAATTTAATCAAATTGCTCAACTATGGTTAACCGGACTAGATGTGGATTGGGATGCTATAATGCCCTGTCCCGGTAGAAAACGAATCCCGATCCCTGTTATTCCGTTTAATGGAAAAAAATACTGGATTTCAGGAAGACACACAAAAAACAGCGCAACATACCCGTTGCAGAAAATTCAAATCGTTCCCGATAAAAGTCTGGGAAAGGGATTGACATATGAAATTAAATTACGCCCGACATCAAAATTAATAAAAAACTACGCAATTTCAGGAAGACATCTGCTTCCTCAATCTGTTTTGTTGGAGATGTTACTGACTGTTGTATTGGAAGTCACTGCAAACAAACCTTTCACACTGAAACGGTTTGAAGTAAAGAATCAAATGCTGATCAACAATCACTCCATAAAATATCAAGTTACTTTGGAAGCCAATGAAGACGACATCCTTTGCGTAATCCACAGTGTTGAAAAAACAGCAATGGTTGTTCATGCTAATTGCCGTTTTGTTAAACAAATTTCAAAAAAAACCTCTTTTATGGATCTTCAGGAAATCAGAAAAAGAAACCCGAAAATGCCTGATGTTCAATCCTTATATTCTCAATTGGAGTTGAACGGTTTACACTGGGGCCCGTTTTATCAACAAATCTTGTCTATAAATATAAGCGAAAAAGAGGTATTGCTGCATTACCGGATACCTGCCTCTCTATTCACACCGGATACGGAATTCGGTGAAAAAACCGTTATATTGGAGATGTGTTTGCAGGCGATCACACTTCTTCCAAATCATCCGGTTTCACCGGCTATTAATAAAATTGAAGAAGTTACTGTTTTTGGAGATTTACCTTATGAAGGGATCATACATCTTGAACAAATATCCGAGTACACATACCAGATATCGGTGACTAATGAAGCGGGAGAAGTGCTGGTTTCCATGCAGGGCATTCAGGCAGAAAGCTTCGATTCCTACCAGAATTTCTTTTATACACCCCAATGGAAAGAGGTGGCTGTTTCTGGATCAGGGAAACAATCTTTGGACTCCCAAAAACCGAATATATCGGTCGTTATTGTCCATCCCATCGAATGTTTTGAATTGGAAAAAACAATTTTAAAGGCATTTTCAAAAAACCAAGTCAAAACCATTTGCTTGGGTAATAAAAACGAGAAGTATTCAGCAACCCGGTGGGAGGTCGATGTCAGTGATCCAAAATCTTTTGATCTGTGTTTGCGTTCAGGACCTGACCCGGATGTTATATATTTCTTGGGAGGTGTCCAAAATGTCGGTTTTGGGAGTGCTGATATTGACCCGGTGGACCACTCACGGGATGTTGGCATCATAACATTATTCAGGTTGTTTAAAGTCCTGGAAGAACAAGGAGCCATAGAAAATCTTGATACTTTAAACGTTATTACCAACGATATCTACGCAGGACCTTATTCTCAGGACGTAAATCCAGTACATGCGGACCTGCATGGGTGGGTACAGGTTTTATCAAAGGAATACCCACATATCAATATTCAACTCATTGATGTGGCACAAGACGATTTGAGTTACCAGTCAGAATCAAATCGACGTTTTTTTCTGAAAGTACTAACCCGAAATGCTGATGGGCAGCTGTTGAATCATCTTTTTATTCGGCAGAAAAGATGTTTTCAAAGAGAGCTGGTTCCAGTTCGCTTACCGACCAATAAAAAGGAAATGTTCAGGCAACAGGGGGTTTACTTGATACTGGGTGGAAACGGAGGATTGGGATTTGTTTTCAGTTCATACCTGGCCCGGAAATATAAGGCAAATATTGTATGGATTGGCAGAAGTGCCCCGAATAATAAAACAAAAGAAAAACAGGCCCTTATTCAAAAAGAGGGAGGAAAGCTTACATATATTCAAGCAGATGCTACCAATCTTCGAGAAATGAAAAATGCAGTTGATACTGCGAAGTCATTATTTGGCAATCTGAACGGTGTTTTTCATTCAGCGATTGTTCTTCAGGACAAGGCCATAAAGAATATGAATGAAATTACTCTGCGTTCGGTTCTTGAACCAAAGATGTCTGGCAGCTGGAATCTGTATCAGGCGGTGTCAGACGAACCTTTGGATTTTCTGCTTTTTTTCTCTTCTTCAGTTTCTTTTCAGGCCCCTCCGGGCCAAGGGAATTATGTGGCGGGTAGTACCTTTCAGGATAATTTTGCCCATTATCTGGATCAGCACACCTCCTATCCCGTTAAAACGATCAACTGGGGATACTGGGGAACAGTTGGTATTGTGGCTTCGGAGAAATATAATCGCCTGATGCAACAGGCAGGTTATCGATCAATTGATCCGCAGGAAGGTATAGAATGTGTCCATCGAATTTTAGCTGCACCATTGGGGCAGGTAATGGCCATAAAAGCAGATAGGTTTTTACTGGAAGAGATGGGAGTTGGATTTGACCAGGTGAATTATTGTTTTTCCGAAAAGATGCCGTCCATTTTTGATCAGGTGATACCTGAGATCAAAGCAGAGAATAAAGACAGAGATATCAACCGGTTCAAGGAAGGATACCGGGAACTCATGACACAGGGAAATATGTGGCTGTTGAATATTTTTCAGGCTATGGGCGTGTTTCGCCGGAAAGATGAAACATACACCATGGCCGATCTTGAACAGCGGCTTCATATGTTACCTCGTTTTCAAAAACTTTTATGGGTTATCATCAACATTCTCCAGCAACATGAGTTTTTGAGGTTGGAAGAAGATGTAGTGATAACCGGGGAAAAAGTGGAAGAAATTCAGTTTGCCGAATTTAATAACCGGAATGAGTATCTGCCTGCTCAATTTGCTTCTTCCCATCCCGAAATGGAAGCCCATGTAAATCTTTTATGGACATGCTTGCAGGCGTATCCGGAAGTTTTACAGGGTAATGTGGCGCCAACGGATGTCATGTTTCCGGAAGGAAGTCTGCGATTAGTAGAAGGGATCTACAAATACAATGCACCAATGGATTACTTTAACCGGTCGATTGCCGCTGCTGTCCGCACGTATATTCAACATCGCATACCAGGTCTTAAAAAAGATGAAAAAATCAAGATGATTGAAATCGGTGCCGGAACCGGCAGTACCAGTTCTTTTGTCTTTGAAGCCATAAAAGAATATGAAAAGCACCTGCATTACCACTATACGGACATTTCCAAACTGTTCACTCTACATGGCCAACAACATTTCTCTGATGTTTCATATATTGAATTTGCCGTTCTGGATATTGAAAAAACCCCATCAGAGCAGGGATTTAAATTGGGGGATTATGATCTGGTAATTGCTACCAATGTTCTGCATGCCACGCAAAATCTTGGTCGTACCTTTGCCCATGTAAAAACCTTACTTAAACGATATGGTCTGCTTTTAATGAATGAGTTAACCGGACGACAGGATTTTATGAGTATGACATATGGCTTGTTGGAAGGTTGGTGGCTGGCGGAAGATACAAATATCCGCCTTTCAGGTACACCTTTACTCGAAACGGATATGTGGAAATCATTTTTATCGAACATGGGATTCTGTAAAATAAAAGCGGTTGAACATCATCTGCTGCAAGGAACTGAACTTTCCCAAAATGTGCTGGTGGCTGAAAGTGACGGAATGATTCAAAGAAAAGAAAAAATTGTTCAATCGAAATCAAGCCACGATAAAGCGCTAAAAAAACAAAAACAGATCCAGGGCCAAATAAAGGAACAAAATAAACAGCAGTCTCCTGAACATTCAGATCCGTCAAATGAATCATCAGGTGATCAAATACAACATACGGAATCTGTAGTGAAGAATATTATAGCAAGCGTACTTCAGGGGGATCAGCAGGATTATGATGTTGATAAACCATTTAGTGAATTTGGGGTGGATTCTGTTCTTTCAATCAAAATCATTCAGAAAATCAGCAATAAACTATCCGTCCGGCTGAGAGCTGCCGATCTTTATAATTTTCCAAACATTCAGAAACTGGTCCGGCACATCGTCGATACCTTTGGAAAACCGCCGGAATCAACAACACAAAAAGCGGACTTATCAGATCGGAACAATAAGCGTTTAACAGAAGCCGAAGCTAAACAGGTTTTTCCAATGAATTTGGAATTACAGGAAGATGATGATTTGATGAATATCCTGTCGGAACTCGAAAACGGTGAAATAAGTCTACAGGAAGCAGCTAAAAAAAGTGAGGTATTACTTGAAGATCAATTATACACAACTTGAAATTTTGGAAATGGTGAAAAATCACCAGATTCTAAAAGAAAATGGCTTAAAACTGCTTAAAACTTTGAAAAAAGATCAAGAGTCGGTTGAGCCTAAAAACAGCAAAATACAGGTGCAACATGGGCCGGTGTCCATAAATGATGTAGTGGACACAGATATTGCTGTTATTGGTATTGCGGCGCGTTTTCCTGATGCAGAAGACCATCGACGATACTGGCAAAACATTGTTGATGGCAAGGATTCCATTCGGGAGATACCGGAAAGTCGTTTTCCGGTGAACTCTTACTATGATGTCGATCCTGAAGCTCCCAATAAAAGTTATAGCAAATGGGCAGGACTGTTATCGGATATTAAAGGATTTGATCCCCTGTTTTTTAATATCTCCCCGCGAGAGGCTGAAATGATGGATCCTCAGCAACGTTTGTTTATGATGGAGACATGGAGGGCTATCGAAGATGCAGGGTATTCACCGTCGGATCTGTCAGGTAAACTGTGTGGTGTTTTTCTGGGTGCCGGTATTGGTGATTATCATAAAATTTTAAAAGAGAAAAACGTCCCTATTCAGGCCTATTCGTTTTTGGGAAATTCCATGCCCATTTTAACTGCCAGGATGTCTTACCTGCTGAATCTAAAAGGGCCAAGTGTTCCGGTGGATTCCGCTTGTTCATCCTCGTTGGTAGCGATTCATATGGCGGTACAAAGCATTATTGATGGGGAATGTGACATGGCCATTTCAGGCGGTGTGCAGGTGTTTTCTAATCCGGATTTGATTATCCTGACCAGTAAAGCGGGCATGTTGTCCCCCGTCGGTAAGTGTAAGACGTTTGCTGAAGGTGCTGACGGATTTGTCCCGGCCGAAGGCATCGGAATAGTGATACTTAAAAAACTAAAGCATGCGCTACAAGACGGCGATGTTGTTTATGGCATTATTAAGGGATCACGTATGAACCAGGATGGAAAAAGCAACGGAATTACAGCACCCAGTTCCGAGTCGCAAGTGGAGTTGGAGTGCAGGGTGTATAACGATCTGAAAATCCATCCCGAAACCATAGGTTATATAGAAACCCACGGGACAGGAACCATACTGGGTGATCCTATCGAGTTCGATGCCCTTTCCGAATCCTATTCAAAATATACACAAAAAAAGCAATATTGTGCCATTGGATCTGTTAAAACGAATATCGGACATACATTGGTGGCGGCGGGTGTGGCTGGTTTTATCAAAACCCTGCTTTGTTTGAAGCACAAAACCCTGGTCCCTTCACTCCATTTTTCTGAAGGTAATCCGTATATAGACTTTAAAAACAGCCCATTTTATGTCAATACGCGTCTAAAAAAATGGAAAGCGGAAAATTTCCCGCGAAGAGCGGCCATTAGCGCTTTTGGTTTTAGTGGAACCAATGTTCATATGGTTTTGGAAGAAGCGGTATTAAAGAAAAACAAAAAGATATCATTTCCCTGTCACGTTTTTCCTTTGTCTGCAAAAACTGAGAAATCACTCAAACAAAAAATCATTGATTTAAAAAATTGGTTAACGATTGAAGGTGAAAATCAGATGATTGAGGACATCGCTTTTACCTTACAGGTCGGACGGGACCATTTTGATTATCGTGTCGCCCTGGTGTGCAAGAATATTACTGATCTGAAAAATCAACTGGAAAAAACAGAGCCTCACGATTTTAAAATCTCTATTCCTCGGAGAAACTCAAAAAAGGCAAAGGACAGGAATGAAATTCAACTATTATTGCAGTCTCTTACCAGCCAACAGAATAGCTCTGAAAGCACCTGTCGGCGTATCATGGAAAAGCTGACCACGCTGTATATGGAAGGTGAGAAAATTCCCTGGAAATCCCTCTATGTTTCCCATCGGCCCCAACGCATTTCTTTACCGGGTTATCCTTTTGATTGTTCTCCTTTTTGGGTGCCGCAGGAATTTGTCGAAAAAAGGATGATATTGGAGGGAGTCCCAGCCTTACATCCTCTGTTAGACCGAAATACATCCACTTTGCGACAACAATCATTTTGTAAACATTTGAATGAAAGAGAATTTTTCCTTCGAGATCATGTGATTAAAGGAAATAAAATTCTGCCCGGAGTATGTTATCTGGAGATGGCCAGGGCGGCCGGAGAATTATCAAATGAAGGTTCGATGATTCAGTCCATAAAAAATGTGGTTTGGAGCCGTCCCATTGTACTGAAGGAAATTCAGGATTCAATTTCCATTGTTCTTCAGCCGAAAAAAGATGCCCTGGAATACGAAATAACCGGTTTGAAAAAGGGCGGCCAAAAGCTTGTCTTTTCTCAAGGTCGGTTGTTCTACCAGGCCAATAACTCCCAGATTTCTTCCGAAGTGTTGGATCTTGTGGGTATCAAAGAACGATGCCGTCGGCATGTTGCCGGGGAGGACTACTATGGAATGCTACGGCCGATCGGCGGATACCACGGGCCTACGCTTCAATCGATAAAACATCTGTATTATGCTGAAGATGAAGTCATATCCGAATTAGAGTGTCACCGAGACCTGACGACCAGTCTACATGATTTTAGGTTACATCCGGCATTCATGGACGGTGCTGTCCAGACTGCTGTCGGGCTTGCCTATCAAGGTTATATCGACCAAAACACACTCTATCTGCCCTATGTGCTGGAAGAAATTACTATTTTACAATCCACTGTTTCAGCCCAATATGCTTATGCAAAGGTTTCAAACGATCAAAACACGGAAAAAACATCATTGATGAAATATAACTTGTACTTGCTTGATAAGGCGGGGCAGGTATTGGTTCGAATCAGGAATTTTTCTATCATGAAGTATCAACCGGACAAAACGGCAAATCCACAACAACAATATGATACGATCTGCTGCCGACCGGAATGGATGGAAACTCCAATTACATCTAAATCTTCACCGGTTGAGAACTGGAACCTTCTTATTTTTGCCAGGGATGTGAAGATGGTTGATGTTTATCGGCAAATGTTTGAAATGGAGGAACAAGCTCCATACTGTATTTGGGTGTGTCCGGGGGAATCCTTCTCTCAGCCGGAATCCGATGTTTATTTTATAAATCCAAACCAGCAGGCGGATTATCAAACATTGGTGGAACAATTGGGACGACAGGAATTGATTCCTGATAAAATTCTGCATCTATCCGGTGAAAGCGAATTTTCTACTGATAAAGTCCATGTGGCCGCTCAACAACAGATTTTGTTTTCCCTGTTTTATATCATACAGGCGATGGCGTCGACTTTTCCCAAAAACATTTTAGATATCTGTGTGTTACATTCTGAAGATAAAAACAGAATCAATCCTTGTTTTGCCGCACTTGGGGGATTTTTTAGAAGTATATACCTGGAAAACAGCAGGATTTTCAGTAAAAGTATTGTTATGCCTCGTCAAAAAACAAGGGATGACATATATGATATCCATCTTGTCCTTCAGGAATTCCAGGACGATACACGTTCTCACATTGAAATTCAATATCGGGAAAACAAACGTTTTTGCCGGTTATTGCAGGAAGTAAAACAGCAAGAAGAGCTGAAGAACGATTCCTTATTGAAACAAAAAGGTACTTATCTGATCACTGGTGGAATGAGCGGAATTGGTCTGGTTACGGCTAAATATCTGGCAAAAAACATCCAGGCAAATCTTTTTCTGGTGGGACGTTCGGAGCTTTCAGCTTATTCGGAAAAGGAACTCCTTGATTTGAACAGGGGTGATAGCCGTGCGGTATATATTCGTTGTGATATATCCGATCGGAATGAGGCGAAAAAATTAATGCGGGAGATTACCCGATTCGGCCAACTGAATGGTGTTTTCCATAGCGCGGGTGTGACAAGAGATGCATTGGTAACACAAAAAACCACCCAGGAAATAAACGAGGTTCTGGCACCCAAGGTTTCAGGCACCATTAATTTGGACGATATCACCCGGCATGTTAAACTCGATCTGTTTGTATTATATTCTTCCATTGCTGCTGAATGCGGTGGTCGGGGGCAGAGTGATTACGCATACGCAAATGCATTTCTGGATCATTTTGCCTGTATCCGGGAACAGTTACAAAAAAGGGGGAAACGATTCGGCAAGACTCTTTCTATTAATTGGCCCTTGTGGAAAGAGGGAGGGATGTCGGTGGATGACCAGACAAAACAGTTGTTTGAAACCACTATGGGCATGAGATCCATAGAAAATAAACTTGGCATGGAAATGCTTCAGCAAGGCCTGGCCCAGGAAAATCGACAGTTCTTTTTTATTCACGGGATAACATCAAAAATCAGGAAGTACTTGGGATTGTTGAATTCCAGGAAACATGAGAGGGATGTTCCTCCTCAGAAAACCAAAAAACCAGCCCCCATTCTTGATAAAAGCAGTGTGAGAGAATCCCTCAAAGAAGATTTTGTACAAATGATTTCCGCATTGCTAAAAATTCCCAAAGATCATGTATTGCTTGACAGCGAAATGAGTGTTTTTGGGTTTGATTCCATTTCATTTACCGAATTGGCCAATGTTGTTAATCGGCAATATTCGGTAGATCTGATTCCATCAGTTTTTTTTGAATACCCAACACCCGGGTCGTTTTTGGATTTTTTTCATGACACTTATCTGGATGCTGTCAGTTTATATTACCAACAACTAAATAAACCGGTAGAGCCTCCATTGACAGTCGATTATGATCAAACAACCAAACCGGATGTTTTAATGGAAAATAATAAAACTCACCGGTTTTCCCGGAACTTATCTCTTTCAACTGAGCCTGTTTCAAAACCAGACCCTATCGTGATTGTTGGCATGGACGGGATGATGCCCGCTTGCGAAAATCTGGCTGATTTTTGGGAAAAAATTGTCAAAAAGAAAAACCTGGTAACGGAAATTCCAGCCGATCGTTGGAATTGGAGAGAATATGATGGAGATCCGCTTCAATCAGCCAATAAAACTGATGTCCACTGGGGAGGATTTATTGAGGACCTGGATAAATTTGATGCCGAGTTTTTTGGGATTTCTCCCCGGGAAGCAATGATGATGGACCCTCAACAACGCATTTTTCTGCAATCCGTATGGAAGGCCTTGGAGGATGCGGGAATCAAACCCTCCGATCTATCGAACAGTAAAACCGGCGTGTATGTAGGAGTAGCAAATTCTGATTACAAGGAGCTATTGAACTCGCAAGCTCAAACCATTGAAGCACATATGTCAACTGGCGTGATGAGCCACGCCATCGTGGCCAATAGGATTTCATACCAGCTAAATCTGAAAGGTCCCAGTCAACCGATAGATACAGCTTGTTCAAGTTCTTTGGTGGCTATTCACAGAGCGGTGGAGGATTTGCAGAATGAAGATTGTGATCTTGGCATTGTAGGCGGTGTGAATGCCATTATCAATCCCAACCTTTATATTATGTTCAGCAAAGCCGGTATGCTGGCCAAAGACGGAAAATGCAAAACCTTCGATAAAGACGCTGATGGATACGTAAGAGGGGAAGGCGTCGGCGTGTTAATTCTTAAAAAACTGGAAAACGCAGAAAGCCATGGAAATCACATCTACGGTATCATACGAGGAACAGCTGAAAATCATGGAGGGCATACCAATACTATCACCACTCCCAATCCTAATGCCCAGTCTGAATTGCTGATAGATGTTTATTCAAAAGCTGAAATTGATCCGACAACCATTAGCTATATTGAAGCCCATGGAACGGGAACTTCTCTTGGTGATCCCATTGAGGTGACAGGTCTGAATAAGGCATTTAAAGCATTGACACAAGACTCCGATTGCAGTGTGTTATCCCAATTTCCCTATTGCGGTATCGGTTCGGTAAAAAGCAATATCGGCCATTTGGAAACGGCTTCGGGGATTGCAGGCATGATAAAAGTATTGTTGGCCATGAAACATAAAACCATCCCTGCTTCCAACCATTTTAACCAGCTGAACCCGTATATTAAACTGGAGGGGTCTCCCTTTTATGTGGTTAATGAAACACAGCCCTGGGAACAATTAACTGATAAAAACGGACGGCCGGTTCCCAGACGGGCGGGTGTAAGTTCGTTCGGTTTTGGTGGGACGAACGCACATGTTATCCTGGAAGAATATAATAGGAAAAATGCGGGAAAAATCTCTGAATCAATATCTTTGAATCTGAAAGAGTCCCCGGAACCAACGTCCCGAAAGGCTGAAGAGACTTCAGAACCAACGTCCCGGAAGCAGGTATTTATTCTTTCAGCAAAAAACAGGCAGAGTTTAAATGACTATGTAAATTTGTACATTAATTTCCTTGCCAAACAACCGGTGATCAAATCCAAAATTTTCAGGAATATAATCTATACCCTGCAATGCGGCAGGGAATTCATGGATTGCCGTTTGGCTTTAATTGTTTCTGATCCGGAATCATTGATCAGTGGTTTAACGACTTTTCTCAAAGGAACGTTAGCAGAAGGAATATTTTATAATTCTGGTGAAGAAAATAACGAAAATGTGACGAGTGATGTTTCCCCGGATGTCTCTGTTCAGCAGTTGAAGGATATAAACATACAAGGGCTGGCAGAACTATGGGTCAGCGGAAGAAACATCCCCTGGAAAAAGCTGTGGGAGAAACAATCGGTCTCTTTTATCTCTTTACCCACCTATCCGTTTCAGAAGGAGCGACATTGGCTTCCTGCGGCTAATACAAAAGCCGGTCAAGAGATTGAACTTCTTTTCGGTAAAAATAAGGATTGGGAGGGAAATCGGCAACGTCATGTTTTGACCATTGAAGACAATGTACTGGTTCAGGATCACAAGGTGTTCGGAAATTATATCGTTTCTACCGACACTTTAATGGAAATGATTTATGTCGGGGCCACAAAATATTTAAATACCAAACAAGTTAACCTGAATAAGATATTCATTATGTTTCCTTTAATTTGTTTGGAAAACCGGCTAACCCTGTCCAGTATCCAATTTGAAAAATCAAATCATGACATTGAGTTTGTTCTGACCAGTAAAATTTCCGACCAAACAGGAAAGAGTCGAAATAATGTTAAAGGTTTTGTCAGTGCTTTAAATGACGTTCAACCCCGGCAAACAAGGTATACCAAAGTTTTGGAATGTTTCGACACTCATATCCAGACACCCTTTTTCTATCGGGAAGACTATCCGTTGTATGCAGGAGAATTTTTTCGAACCATTAGCAATATTAAAATTCATGGAAATGAGGCGGTCGGAGACATTTTCCTGACAGAAAAGGCCAAAGGTTATAAAAACCAGTTATTGTTAAATCCTGCTGTTCTGGTAGGTGGTTTGGGAGTTGCAGTTGCCTTGGCTGTGGAAGGGTCACCCACTGAACCTCAGGAGACGTTTGTGCCGATTTATATCAATAACCTGAATGTTTACGAAACACTGGTGGAAGATAATTACACTGTGTATGCCATCCGAACTAAAGCCACGCCTGATTTTGTTCGTTTGGATGTTCAAATTATCAATAAACAGGGCAAAGTAGTGGTTGAGATAGAAGGATTGGATGAGAAGAAAATTGCCATGACAGATATAAAAAACAGTATGTCGTATATTAAATCCGATTGATTAGATATATCAATGCAGGGATGGATTTAAGTGTCCGCTGGCAGCCAAACAGAACAACAAACACGCAGTCTTGTGCAGGAAAATGGCAGGAACTGTAGAGGTGGACCTACGTGTCCATCCAAACACTTCAAAACAACAATGGAAAGACTGTCTGACAAACTGAAATCACCATAAGCATAAAAAACAAAATGATCTGGAAAAAACAACAACTGCTTTATGAAGTAAAACTGGCTTTGAGCCAGGTTATGTTGCAGGATGTATCCAAGTTTAAAGACCATCAAAGCCTTGTGGAGCAAGGATTGGACTCTATTCTGGGCGTGGAATTGGTTAATAAACTGAATAAAAAATATAATCTTAATTTAAGAGGAACCACTTTATTCGAATATCCAACCATCAGCGATCTGGTTGATCATCTGGCGGAAACACTGAATGTAGATAGTCCCTGCCTGACTGAAGAAGACACCCGAAAATCGACAAATGACACTGATAAAGGCAGGTCCCACAAGAATCAGCAGGAAAAAAAAGGTCTGTCCGAACCGCAGATAAAAGGTCGTGTTGCCCCACTGACGGAATCCTTTAAAACAGTTTTAAAACAGTTATTAAGTGAAACCATGTTAATAAATCCATCAAAGATAGTGGATCATGAAAGTTTTACTCAGCAGGGATTGGATTCTATTCTGGGTTTGGAATTTATCCAGAAAATTAATCAGCAATTTGATCTATCTTTACAGGCTACGGTTATATTTGAATATCCGAACATTAATCAATTAAATGAATACCTGTCAGGTAAAATAGAAACGCAGTCCCCTGCTGCTGACAACCTGCAATCTGTAAAAACGGAACCTGTCAAAGCCCCCCCGGTGAGCAAAACACTACCACTGCACGCGGAAATGGATAGCCGGGCAACACCACCTCGATTTGAAAATATGATGACCGTACGTCGAAATGATGGAAAAATCGTGCTTAGAAAACTGGACATATCCGATGACATACCGAAACAACCCCATGATCAACCAACGGTTCTGGTTAATGGTTCACAGGAACAAACTGTTGCTGAAAAGCAGGATATTGCTGTCATTGGCATGGCCAGCAAGTTTCCCGGTGCAAACACCATGGATGAGCTTTGGGAAATTTTGGCTTCAGGATCGTGTCAAATAACGGAAGTGCCCGGAGATCATTGGGATGATTCGCCCTGGTATACAACCGATACAGACTCCCAAGCACCGAATACCATTTACTGTAATAGAGGTGGTTTTATCGATAATGTGGACAAATTTGATCCGCTTTTTTTTAACATTTCTCCAAGGGAAGCTGACTTTTTAGATCCGCAATTACGGATTTTGTTGCAGGTGCTTTGGGAAACCGTTGAAGATGCCGGACAGGCTGGGAATGTACAGGGGAGTCGTACCGGACTTTATTTAGGGAAATGTTTCAGCGATTACCTGGAATCGCTGATTAAAACAGATGTGCCTTACGCTGATTATGGCATGGGAAATTCCTTCAGTATGCTATCCAATCGAGCTGCGTTTTGTTTTGATTTAAAAGGGCCGAATCTCACCCTGGACACGGCCTGTTCCTCATCTCTGGTAGCCTTGCATTTGGCTTGCCAGGCACTTCACAATGATGAATGCGAAATGGCATTTGCCGGGGGAGTTAATTTGAATCTCAATGTGAACAAATATCTGATTTTCAGCACATTGGGCGCTCACTCCAAAAGCGGGCAAATTAATCCTTTTGACGATTCTGCTGATGGGTATATCTCCGGGGAGGGGGTTGCTACTGTTCTTTTAAAACCGTTACGTGCCGCCATGGAAGATAATGACCGAATTTATGGTGTTATAAAAGGTTCTGCCATTGTGTCCGGTGGGCAGTTTTCTGTTTTTTCTGCTCCCAATCCAAATCAGGAAACGGAAGTCATCATTAAAGCCATGGAAAATGCTGGTGTGGAAGCCGAATCCATTTCCTACATTGAAGCCCACGGGACCGGGACCATACTGGGAGATCCCCTGGAATTCAATTCCATATGCAAAGCCTTTGCCGGTCAAACCGAGAAGAAAAATTTCTGTACCCTTGGCACCATTAAGGGAAACATTGGGCATACAGAAGCAACTGCCGGAGTTGCGGGGGTTATTAAAGTATTACTTCAAATGAAACATGAATTGATTCCCAACCTGCCGAATTTCCGCAATATAAATCATATGATAACGTTGGAAGGAACACCTTTTAATATTAATACAAAGCCAATCGATTGGATACGCCAAGGCAATTCCCCAAGGAGGGCCGGTGTCAGTTCCTTTGGCTTGGGTGGAACTTATGCCCATGTGATTCTTCAGGATTTTAAGCCGGATGAAAAACATAATATGGAAGAAAACCCGGTGGTTATTGTTCTATCAGCCAGATCCAGACAAAATCTCGATGCATATATACAAACATTTTTTGATTTTTTAAAAAACAAAACCAGCGAAGATGAGAATTCATTGAGATTAGATGATATTGCTTATACATTACAGATAGGACGTGCCTCCATGGATGAAAGAATTGCCTTTGTGGTGGAAAACATCCGAATGTTGAAAGAAACACTTCTAAAGCTCCTGGAAAAACAAGAAGACATATCCAACTTGTTCTCGGGAAATGTTCGGGATAATAAAATAAAGCAGTTGTTTACTGATCATGAAGGCACTGAATACTTTAAAACAGTAATAAGGGAAAAACGCTATCATAAACTGGCCCAATTGTGGACCATGGGTGTGGATGTTGACTGGACATTGCTTTATCAGCATCAATTGCCGAATAAGGTATCGTTGCCCACCTATCAGTTTTCAAAACATTGCCATTGGATTGATCAGATCAATCAAATGGCTCAACCTGCTCAACAAGCAGATATTCCCAAACAAACACGTCATTTTTTACCCAAGTGGGAACCGGTGACCATTGAAAAAAGGGAAATACTGGAAGATTCACCGGTTTTGGTAATTTATCACCAGGAAAGTGCTTTTTTGAAGGAATGTCTTGAAAGCCGTTACAAAAGTCGAGATTTCTTTTGTTTGAAGTTGGACAGGAAGACTCAAAAACAATCTGATTCTAACTGGTGTATTCAAACAAATGACAAACAAGTATTAGCTGATTATATATCCAGTTTAAAAAGGATCTCAACCATTTATTATTTAACCGGTATTCAGATAAAGCCAATTGATGTGAGCAACAATGACGAATTTAAACAAAAACAGGAGAAGGGCACCTTGTTTTTGTTTTATTTTCTCAAAGCGGTTTTGAAGGAGAATCCGGCGCTTTTGAAATGTCAACTGAAAGTGATCACAAATGATGTATGCCGGATCACAGGCAAAGAAACTCTAAAACCTTACGCTGCCGGATTACACGGATTTATCGGTAGCTTGGCCAAGGAATTCCCACACACACAAATTTGTGCTGTTGATATTTCTGCTGATGATCTAACGAGCCAACAAGGAGTAGAGGAAACCGTTCAGCAAATCATGTTGGATAGTTTTTCCAGTGGTAAAACGTCTGCTTATCGCAACGGACGGAAATACGTACAAATCCTTAAACAATTCAATCTCCCCAAAACACAGAGATTGAACTGGGAGAAAGGGAGTACGGTATTGATTCTTGGCGGAGCTGGTGGGATAGGACTGGAATTGTCCAACTATCTGTTCCGAACAATTCAAGCCAAACTCGTTCTGCTGGGACGAAGTGAATTGAATAACAACCAGAAGCAGAAAGTTGAAGCACTTCAAGGCAGAGGCGCCGAGGTCTATTACATTCAAGCAGATGCCTTGAGCCTGAACAGCCTGAATTCTGCGGTGAATCAAGCCAAAGTTCAGGTGGGAAAAATTGATTATGCCATTCACTGCGCTATTCATCTGGACGATGGAATTCTGGAAGGGATGAGTGAAGAACAATTCCAATCAGCGATGGCCCCTAAAACGTTTGGAGCCATCAATATGTATCAGGCTCTGAAACAGGAAAACCTGCGGTGTTTGGTCTTTTTCTCCTCTGTGCAATCTTTTTCCACTAATATCGGACAAAGCAATTATGCTGCGGCCTGTACGTTTGAAGATGCTTTCGCCAATTTTCTGTATCAAGATCAGCAGGTGCCTGTTAAGGTGCTTAATTGGGGATTCTGGGGAGATGTGGGTATCGTTTCCTCGGAAAAATATGTGGAATCGATTCAAAAACGAGGCGTTTTTTCTATTAAAATCAACGAAGGGATGGAAACATTTCAGTCCATGATAAACAGTAATCTGGACCAGTTGGTATGCATCAAAGCGGACGCAAACGTTCTGGAAGACATTGGTGTAAAACCGGGACAGCATTATGAATTTGCCCCACAGAAACGACCTTCGGTTACAGGGGTCTCCGAGTCGACAACGGTTTCTTTTGACGAATCATCTGCTATTTTCCAAGCCTATAACAGAATAGAAAAATTGGGGGCATATCGATTGCTGTTTCTGTTTCAAAACCAAATGGATGCGTTTAACCGGGTCGGTGAAAGAACCCGTCTTCAATCACTGCAAAAAAAAGGCAACATTTTACCTGAATATTCATTTCTGTTTGATACCTTGCTTGCCATCCTGGAAAAGAAAAAGTGGATTAAAATCGACGGGGAACAACTCGAAACACTGAGTATACCGGAAACAAATGAATTACGTGAAACCATTGATGGCCTGGAGGAGGAAATAGATAAACTGAGCAGGGAATTCCCGGAGATCAAGTACCGATCCGATCTGCTCAGGTCATGTCTGGATAACTATCCAAAATTGTTGAGCGGAAAATTACCGGCCACAGATCTGCTGTTTCCGGAAGGGTCAATGGAATTGCTTGAAAATGTCTATAAGAATAACCATATTGCTGATTTTTTTAACCGGATTATTTTAAAGCAGCTTAATGCAGTTATCAACCAGCATGTGGTTGATGGTGAACAAACAAAGCTTGGAGTTTTGGAAATTGGTGCTGGAACAGGTGGAACAAGTTTTGACCTGTTTGAAGGGATCAAAGAATCCAGATGTCCGCTTCGGTATACTTATTCCGATGTTTCCAAAGCATTTCTTCAATTTGGACAAGATCACTGTTCAAACTCTTTTGTTGAATTCAAACTGTTGGATATTGAAAAGGATGTTGTGTCCCAGGGATTTAAAAAAGGAGAATATGATGTAGTGATATGTTCCAATGTTTTACATGCCACCCGGAATATTCGAAATACATTGAACAATGTTAAATTATTGTTGAAACAAAATGGTTTGTTGATACTCAACGAAGCGGTTCAAAAACAAGACTATAATAGTATGATTTTCGGTCTCCTGGATGGCTGGTGGGGATTTGAAGATCCATCTGACAGGATTCAGGGGGCTCCTCTCTTATCAACCAAACAATGGGAGCATGTTTTGGAGCAGGCCGGCTTTGTAAGATTTCGGTTACATACTGCTTCACGTCAGAACAAAGAGTTGTTTCAAAATGTCTTTACGGCTGAAAGCAACGGTTTGATTTTATTAACTCATGTTGGTGAATCAGAAAAACGTTCAACTCGAAAAACCATTACTGCTGATGAAGAGTTTCCTAGACAAACGATTCAGCCACAAAATGCCGATTATACATCACCGCAGCAATTTGTTGTAGACGTCATTAAAAGAAATATAGGCCAAACCCTGAGAGTCGAAACAAGTGAACTGGACATTGACGTCCCTTACACCGAATTCGGCATTGACTCAATTTTGGCAGTGGAGATCATCAAACGTATTAACGAGGATTTAGGAACCTGTTTGAGGAGTACCGATCTGTTCAATTATGCCACCATTAAAGCTTTACATACCTATATTATAAACTCATTCGGCGAGGAGATAAAACATAAGATTCAGAATACTGTTGATAAACAAAATCAGGAAATGCCTCAAACGACTTCCACCGGTTTGGAAAATGAATGTAAAAGTTCTTCGTTAATGGAAAAAAAAGATTCGGACATACTTTCCCTACTTAAAAAACTTGAACAGGGAAATCTGGATGTAGATGAAGTGGACCACTATATGGAGCAGCATTCAATCATGGTTAATTAAAGGTTGTGGTCAGCTGAAGCTCGGCCGAAAAGGTCCGGCCATGATGTATTGTCATTCTGAATAGAGCAGTATTGATATGAATAATCTCAATGATTTCCGTAAGATCCTTCACTGCTAGCTGTTCAGGATGACAGCTATTGGTCGTGATTTTTAACTTTTCGGTTAAGGGGCGGCAAAAGAATCAGTTCAGATTCTGTTTACAAAATGTCCGTTGTTTTTGGAACTTTTGTAAATAGATTATGTAACAACCCCTGAGATCCATCTAATGCAGTTACGATGACTGCGACATAAATTCGATTAAAGCCATTGAGAAAAGGATAATGATGAAAATCGACAGGAAAGCCATTTTAAAACTGATCAAAAATCAACACATATCCGCTGAAGAGGGACTGTATATTATTGAATCACTTCAGAAGTTAAAATCGTTGGATCAAGAAAAGCCAACCGTACAGGGACTTAATGCAGAGAAAGAACCTGTTGTTGGTTTTAACAGAAATACAGGAAGTGATGTAGCTGTCATCGGTATGTCCGGGCAGTTTGCCGACTCGCGAAATATTCAGGAGTTCTGGCAGAACCTGCTTTCAGGTAAAAACTGTGTTCAAGAGATATCTGAAACTCGCGGACATACCGGAATAAACGGAATGGAATGGAACAAAAAAGATCCCATGTATGCCGGACTGATTCCGCATATTGATGAATTTGATCCCCGTTTTTTTAATATTCTGCCCAGTGATGCGGGCATTATGGACCCTCAGCAACGCCTTTTCCTTCAAGAATCCTGGAAAGCCCTTGAAGACGCCGGGTATACGTCGGAAACCATGGAGGAACATAAATGTGGTATTTTTGTGGGGTGTTCCGAGGGGGATTATGTCAATTTGTTTAACAAGACAGATGCCAAAGCACATTTTTTGATGGGAAACAGCTCATCCATTTTAGCCGCACGACTATCCTACTTTTTAAACCTGAAGGGCCCCAGCATTTCTGTTGATACAGCGTGTTCCTCCTCATTGGTGGCCATCCACCTGGCCTGTGAGAGTATTCGTAACGGCACCAGTGATATGGCTTTGGCCGGAGGTGTTTTTGTTATGTCGACGCCTTTAACTCATATAGCTCTGAATAAAATGGGTATGCTATCGCCCACTGGAGAATGCAAAGCATTTGATAATAATGCAGATGGCTTTGTATTGGGTGAAGGCGTAGGGGTTGTTTTACTAAAGCCTGTGGATAGGGCGTTACGTGATAAAGATTTCATATATGGCGTTATCAAGGGATCGGAAATTAACCAGGACGGTAAAACAAACGGGATGACGGCACCCAGTGCTGTGTCTCAAACCTCTTTGGAAAAAGAGGTTTATCAAAAATACAAAATTTCTCCCCAAACAATTGGGTATATAGAGGCTCACGGAACCGGAACAAAACTGGGAGATCCCATTGAAATCGCCGCACTAACCGATGCCTTTGCAGAGTATGCATTGGACAAACAAACCTGTCCCATCGGATCTGTAAAAACAAATATCGGTCATTCTTTGAATGCCGCTGGTGTGGCCGGTATTATAAAAATTCTGTTGTGCATGAAACACAGAAAACTTGTTCCGTCTCTTCATTATCGAAATAATAATGAACATGCCGGAATTGAAAATAGTCCTTTTTATATCAACACAGAACTCAAATCCTGGCAGCCTGATGGTCAGACACCGCTGAGAGCTGCCATCAGCAGTTTTGGATTCAGTGGAACCAATTGCCACATGATTTTGGAAGAAGCACCCAGATCGAACGAGATAACCAAAACACAACCATGTCGATCTTATTTAATCACCATCTCTGCTAAAACAAAACCTGCGCTAAAGCAAAAAATATACGATTTAATTGAATTTATTGATTTTCACGCTGACAACATGACTATCGATGCTTTGGCTTACGGGCTTCATATTAAAAAAGATCATTGGAAGTTCCGTTCGGCAGTAGTAGTTGATAGTTTTGAAGATCTTCAAAGACAGTTGGCCCAAATAATCGATAATAAACATGAAAAAGCAATTTTTAAAACGGAAAAGGAGAATACATCTGTTTTATTGTCTGTTGATAACGGGAATCAACTTCTTTCAAAGCTGGAAGATTACCAATCCATATCCAATGATAAATATCGGGCCATTCTGCATGAGTTGAAGGCGTTTTATCTAAAGGGTGTGCCTTTAAATTGGAAGAAATTATATAACAACCAAAATTACAGCTGGTTTCCCTTGCCAGTATATCCGTTTGCCAAAGAAAAATATTGGGGAATAACCGACGTAACTCGAACAAAATCCGAACGTTTCTCCAATTTTCCCGCAGAAAAACATCCTGCCGTATCCGGTAATATTTATGCCTATACTCACACATGGGAGAACACTGAAAAACCAGAGCTTAAAAAACATGATTTTACTGAATCGAAGCCTGTTCTGGTATTCTGCAATTCCAATGAAGTCTTAACTTCCATAAGACAGCATTTCATTGAGGGACCAAAGATCATTCAAGTTATCCAGACACCTTCTTTTATTAAAATAAATGATGATACTTTCGGTGTCGATCCTCGTCAAACTGTTGATTACTTAAATTTTTTCAGGGCATTAAAAGAAATACCGGAAACGGTTGTCCATTTGTGGGAATTTGGAAAATCCACTGATATTTCAGTGCAACCGATGGAATCAATTTTTCATATCATTAAAGCCTGCTCGAAAGTAAATATCACCGGGTTTAAACGATTTATTCGAATAAATTATGTTGATGATGAAAAAACACAAGCTGTTTTTAATGCCACAGCCGGTTATTCTCGTTCCCTGTCCCAGATTTTTCCCAGGCTTTCTTTTTCCACCATAGGATTAGAGTCCCAGACGGCTGATAAACTAGCCGGGATATTGGCTGCGGAATTGACAACCATGAGATCTGAAGAGACAGAAATCTTTTATCGGCAAAAACAACGGTATGTAAAAAAATATACTCATGTGCGATTGGAAAAAAATATATCTCACACATTGTTGAAACAAAAGGGAACGTACTTAATTACCGGTGCTTTTGGCGGACTTGGAAAAATCTTTGCCTCATATCTGGCCCGTTTTTATAATGCCAATCTTATCTTAGTGGGAAGGTCTGAAATCAATGATGATAAAAGACGCTTTGTGAAGGATTTGGAAGCATCAGGTGGAAACGTGCTAACTTTCCAGGCAAATGTGTGTGATCGGGAGAAAATGATGCATGTGATTCAATCAGCCAGAGAGACATATGGTGGGTTAAACGGTGTGATCCATTCTGCCGGTATTACCGATGATAAGATGGTGACTGAAAAGAACTGGCAAGATGCTGAGGCAGTTTTAAAGCCCAAGATTCAAGGAACGGAAGTGCTGGATGAAGTGACTCATAAAGAAGATCTGGACTTTTTTGTCTTGTTCTCATCCACTGCTTCCATTTTGGGCGATTTTGGCCAATGCCATTATGCGATCGCCAACAGATTTCTGGATGAATTCGCGCAATACAGGGAAAAATTAGTAACAAAAGGATTAAGAAAAGGGATTTCAGTTTCCATTAACTGGCCTTTATGGAAAGACGGCGGGATGAACTTTAATCAAGATGGAAACTCGGATAAAGGAGATAATGTGTATTTAAAAACATCACACATGTCTTACCTGGAAACCGACATTGGAATAGATTGTTTTCAAAGAATACTTGCCCGCCCATTTTCCCAAATCATGTTGATTTCAGGTGATCAAACAAGAATCCAGAGGGCATTGTCTATGAAAACCACCAGGAGACAACCGGCTCATAATATTACTGGCAAAATTGAGTCTAAAAAGATGGACCACATGGGAAATGAAGAGACGTTAAGAAAAACCATTAATATTTTAAAACAGATTATTTCAAATATCTCCAAAATTGAAGTTGTCGATCTCGAAGATCAGGCCGAAATAGAGGAAATTGGATTTGATTCGATTAATCTGAAGGAGCTGTCATTCCTTATTCGTGAATACTATCAGGTTGATTTTTCCCCGGCTGTCTTTTTTGAATGCAACACCATTCAAGCCATTGCACAGCACCTGATTGAAGAATATCCGCAACAAATTTACCAGTCTGATTTCGACAAGGCCCATAAAAACAATGAGCCCACAGTTGAGCCTTCTCCCCCGGAACTGAATTCAACAGCATCTTCAGAACAGATGTCCAATAAAACTCCGACATTAACACCAACCGATATTGCCATTGTTGGTATGGCCGGGGTTTTTCCACAATCTAAAAACCTGGAAGCATTCTGGGAAAATCTGAAAGCGGGAAACGATCTGATCACCAAAATTCCCAGGGAACGATGGGATTGGAAAGACTATCTGGAAGAGTATGAAGCCGCTAAAGATGGGAATAACCTGGATTGGGGCGGATTTATTCCGGGAGTTGAATATTTTGACGCTGGTTTTTTTAATATTTCCCCCAGGGAAGCTAAAATGATGGACCCCCAACAGCGGATGTTTCTTCAAACCGCTTGGCAGACATTTGAAAATGCCGGTATTAAAGTGTCCGATTTTTCGGAACAAGCAGTTGGTGTGTTTGTCGGCGCTCAGTTTAATGATTATGAAAAACTGTTGGAACATATAACCGATTCTCAAGCCCAAATTGGAACTGGAAATTCCTTGTCCATGCTTGCCAACCGGGTTTCATACCTGTTTGATTTCAGGGGACCGAGTGAAACCATCGACACGGCATGTTCCAGCAGTTTGGTTGCTGTGAACAGGGCCGTCAAATCACTACAATTTGGGGAATGTTCCCTGGCTGTGGCTGGTGGTGTCAGTCTGATGCTGACTCCGCACAGCATGTTAAGTGCGGCTCATTTGGGAGTACTGTCCAGGGACGGAAGATGCAAGACTCTGGATGCTAAGGCGGACGGATATGTAAAGGGGGAAGGTATCGGTGCTGTTTTACTTAAGCCCCTTGATCAGGCTGTTCAAGATGGAAACCCTATTTACGCTGTTATCAAAGGTTCGGCAGTCAATCATGGGGGAAAAGCCAATTCGTTAACTGCTCCCAATCCTGACGCACAGGCATCTCTTTTGAATCGTGTTTACCGGGATGCAGGACTTGACCCCGGTACTATTTCTTATATAGAAATGCACGGAACTGGTACTGAACTAGGAGATCCGGTAGAAGTGGAGGGAATAAAAAAATCGTTTAAAAAACTGGTTGAAAAATATCCCCATTCAGAAAATCGAAAGAACTATTGTGGTTTGGGATCATTAAAAACAAATATGGGGCATCTTGAACCCGCTTCGGGCATTGCGGGGTTAATAAAAATAGCCATGTCATTAAAACATCGGGTGTTGCCAGCCTCACTTCATTTAAAAAACATTAATCCGTTTATTAACGTACAAGACTCCCCGTTTTATGCTGTTCAAACCACTCGGGACTGGAAGCGCTTAATGGATGAGCAGAACAATCCCATTCCACTTAGAGCGGGTGTCAGTTCATTTGGATTCGGCGGGACGAACGCTCATGTTGTTTTGGAGGAATTCCAAGTGCCTGCCAGTCAGGTGCCACAATCATCACAGCAATTGATTGTCCTGTCTGCCAAAAATGAAACCCGATTAATTGATTATGCCGAACGGATGGTTTTATTTCTTGAAAAGCATACCGTAAGTCCCAATATAAATGAAGATAGCTCTCCAAAGAGCCTACAGCCACAAAAAAACAGTATTTGTTTGGACAATTTAGCCTACACACTTCAGACAGGAAGAGAGGAATTCGAAGAAAGACTGGCTGTCATCGTTTCAAATGTCGATGAGTTGAAGGAACAACTAACGTTTTATTATCAAAAAAATCCAAATTTTAGCGGTTTGAAAGGCAAAGTTTCCTCAAAAGAAAATGCAAAAAGCCTGTTATTGGACAGTCAGGCTGGGGAAACCTTTATTGCGGAAATGGTGAAGGAAAAGGCCCTGAATAAGCTGGCTCAACTTTGGATTATGGGTATTCGCATCAACTGGTCGCTTCTTCACAATAATTCTCATGGACACTATCTCTCCCTGCCCACCTATCCATTTGAGAAAAAAAGATATTGGGTGGACCTCGATACGACACCCCGGCCTGAAATCAAGCCGGTGAAAGTTCTTTCCCAGGGCAAGCAAGAGGCTCAACCATTACCCGAAAAAGAAGAGATCGCCAATACAATCCCTTTTCCTTTAAACAGCACATCACCTGATACCATGGAGATCCGGGAGCAGGTGTGTGAGATATTGGCAACAGTGTTACATATAAATAAAAGCGAATTGGACCCGCAAAGAAGCTTTCAGGAGTTGGGTGTGGATTCCATTCTGGGACTGGAATTTATTAAAGATATCAATAAAATATTCAAAACTGATTTAAAATCGACAGCCTTATACGACCATGTATCTATTGAAGAACTGTCAGCATATCTTTCTTCTTTCGGCACATCAACTGAAAGCCGCCCGTCAAAAACAAAGCCTTTTATGCAAAAAAAACTGCGTCCGTGCAGGGATCTTAAAACCGATTTGCCGACAAGCCCCCAGCCTCATTCTGTTTCAATGGAAGCGGTTCAGATACAGCTGTTAAATATGTTGGCTGAAACCCTATATCTTTCTCCAGATGAAATAGATCTGAATGAAACCTTTAATGACCTGGGCGTCGATTCCATTATGGGGCTTGAGTACGTTAAGAACATTAATAAACAATTTCAAATGAAGCTGAAGGGAACTCATCTTTATGATTATCCGACAGTGCCGTTACTGGCGGAATATGTTTCTAAATTCCTCTTGAAGACAGCGGTGACTGTTGAGGCGCCTGTTACAAAATCTGTGCAGGAATTTGAAAAAGAGTACCTTCAACCTGTCCCTGCCGCCAAACCGGGTGAATCTGAAAAGCTTTCCTCTGCCAAAATGATAAAATCGCTTAAATTGAAGGTTGCGATGGATAAACAATTCCCGGTTTATGACTTCCATGGGAAAAAAAACATGGCATTGAGGTTAAAAAACAAATTACCGGCTAAAAGGCAAGAAATTTTGCCTGATTCAGATACGAACAACCCTAAGGAAGTGACAGCGGATCAATCGGCTGGTGTACCACAGCAATCCGCTTCTAAAACCAATGTTGAAAAATCTGAAACAACAGATATCGCAATTATTGGTATTTCGGGCCGGTTTCCGGGAGCCGGGGATATTAATCAATTTTGGCTGAATCTTAAAGAAGGTGTGGATTCAGTGACAGAAGTGCCCAGCGATCGGTGGCATGCAGATGAATACTTTTCCGAAGATCCTGGTATCCCCGGAAAAACGTATAGCAAGTGGGGTGGTTGGTTGGATGATATTGACCGATTTGATCCCATATTTTTTAATATTACTCCCATGGAAGCAAAACTTATGGACCCGCAGCAAAGGATTTTTTTAGAGGAATCCTGGAAAGCTCTGGAGGATGCCGGATATTCACCTAAATCCATGAATGGCCGAAAATGCGGAGTCTATGTTGGAGTGATGAACAGTGATTATAATACGTTACTCTTTGATCGCAGGGAAAACTCAAATCCGGCACAACAGATGGTGGGAAATTCCAATGCTATTCTGGCATCTCGAATCTCATACCTGTTAAATTTAAAAGGACCGGCGTTTTCCATTGATACGGCCTGCTCTTCATCACTTCTGGCCATACATTTGGCCTGCAAAAGTTTGCAGTATGGAGATATGGAAATGATGCTGGCCGGTGGTATTACTCTTTATATCACAGAAAAGCCCTATATTGGTATGAGTAAGGCTGGAATGTTATCACCCGATGGTAAATGTAAAGCCTTCGACAATAGTGCGGATGGTATCGTTCCCGGCGAAGGTGTGGGAGTGTTGGTCTTGAAACGCCTTGATACAGCCGTCCGGGATCGTGATCACATCTATGGTGTGATTAAAGGATCGGGATGTAACCAGGATGGAAAAACAAACGGGATCAATTCCCCTTCCCTCAAGTCGCAAAAAGAGCTGGAACTGGAAGTGTACCGGAAATTTAAGATCAATCCCGAAACCATTACCTATTTTGAAGCCCATGGTACAGGAACAAAACTGGGGGATCCTATTGAAATCGGTGCTTTGGCGGAATCTTTTGCAGAGTTTACCGATAAAAAGCAATATTGTGCCCTTGCTTCCTTGAAAAGTAACGTGGGACATACCTCTGCCGCTGCCGGGGTGGTGGGTATGATCAAAATCCTGCTGGCCATGAAACATGCTCAGATTCCCCCCACCCTTCATTTTAGCAAGGAAAATGAACATATTGATTTTGATAATAGTCCGTTTTACGTGAATACAAGCTTAAAGGAATGGAATCCCGGTCAGAACGGGATCAAACGAGCCGCCATCAATTCGTTTGGTTTTAGTGGTACTAATTGCCACATGGTTGTTGATCAATATGTCGCACCTTCACAACCAAAAGTAAAAGAAATGCCCTGTTATCCAATCCTCCTTTCGGCTAAAACTCCCAATGCATTAAATAAGAAAATCAATCAGTTAATTCAATGGATAGCGTCGGAGCAACCTCGATTTCTGGGAGACTTGTCTTATGTTCTTGCAACAGGAAGGGAACATTTTAAGGAGCGGTTCTCTTTTGTTGTTAAAGATGTTTCCGAACTGATGTCACATCTGAAGAATACCCAAAAGAATGGATTTGAAAGAAAAAAAACCGGGAAAAACAGTACTGACATTCTGAAAACAGCAAAAACTGTGGCAGAAATATTGGAAAACACTTCCATATCGGACCAAGAATATCAAAACAGGGTGCAGTCATTGACCGATTTGTATATGAAAGGCGCCAATATCGACTGGGAAGAATTTTTCAGTCGGGGAGAATATTATCGTATATCATTGCCAGGTTATCCTTTTGAAAATGAGCGCTGCTGGATAAATGAACAATCAGGGAAAGCACCCCTGTTAAACTGGCAAAACAAATCCACTCTGAAGTCATGTCGGTTTTCCACTCTTTTGAAAAAAACAAATCCAATGTTGTCTCACCACCTGGTAAAAAATCAGATTATGTTGCCGGGAGCAGCCCACATTGAACTGGCCAAAGCAGCTGCCGCACAAGCCGGTGAAGCCAATATAAACTGTGTTTCTGATATCTCATGGGACTTGCCGATAACTGTTGAGGGCGATTCACAGGAGATTCAAGTGACATTGGAATCAAAAGAAAATCGAATCAATTATTTTATAAGTAATAGTAACGGGACTGTGTTTTCACACGGCACCTTGTCTTCGGAGTGGGATGGAGAAAATGATACGAAACCGCAACGGTTGGATGTTCCTGATATCCTGGACAGGTGCACTAAAAATCTTTCGATGGATGAATGTTATCAGCAGTTTTCCCAGGCTGGAATAAATTATGGTCCTATGTATCGACTGATGCAATCCGTTCGACATAATTCGGTTGAATCCATATCAACGCTTAATTTTACGGAAACAGTTCCTCAAAATGAAAAGGATGTGCCCCATATTCAATCGTTTTTTTTAGATGCCGCATTTCAGAGTTCCATCGGATTGATGAAACTAAATGAGACACGCCAACAAGACGTTATGTATCTGCCCTGTTTTCTGGAAAGTATAAAAATGTATCACGCTGTTAAAGGGCCATGTTATGCCTATGTTCAAGAAGCAAAAGGGCAACCCGATAAATCTGTCATCAAGCGCTTTAATATACATATTTTGGATACTGAGGGGCAAATCCTGGTGACTGTAGAGAATTTCACCATCAGGAAAATAACAAATATGGGAAAACAGGAGAATCGAGATTTTGGAAAGTTTCTGGAAGACACTTCAAATCGGAGCCAAAATCAACAATCCGAGCAGGAATTGCTCGATCTGCTGATACAAATGAAGAAAGGAAAATTCACCGTAACTGAAGTTAATGAAATGATCTCATCATAAACCAATTGCAGGGGCAGGTTCATGTCAATGTTATTGAATTAAGCACACACTCGTTTTTCATTCTGAGGAGGAACAACGAAAAATCTTTCAAGGCCAAAAACAAATAGTGTTTTTAAACTCCCGATGAGTTATCTACATCGGGTTTAGCAAATTCGATAGCTAAAAAGGCACGTATCTTCTTCGTGTCGCTTTAGGCTCTATTCAGAATGACAATACTGAGTTCATTGGCCCTGACTAAATAACATCGGGACCTGCATACATACCCAAATAAAAACTGGATGAAGGAATACAAGAGGTGTAATGAACAAAAACCCCAGTCAATTAGATATACTTGAATTAATACAAAAAAACCGGATTTCACTGGAAGAAGGAATGTTGTTGTTAACAGGTAAAACTGACAATGTTTCAGAAGATGTTGACATTCAAGATAAGACAAAATCCCTGGTCGTAGAGGTATTCAATCAGGTAACCGATCTGCCGCTTCAACAGATCAATACTAAAACCACTTTTGATGAATATGGTATCGATTCATTAATTATAAGGAACCTGACTTTTGAATTGGAGAAAGTTCTCGGAAAATTGTCAAAGACACTGTTTTTTGAGTATCGGAATCTATCAGAATTGACTGACTATTTCATCAAGAACCATCGAGACGCTTTGTTGAACCATTTTGGTTGTGCTCAAACGCAAAAAAGCACATCCTCCATAAAAACCATGGACACGGTTCATACGGACGATATTCTTTTAGCTGAATTGCAGTGGCGTTCGAAAAGGTTAAATATCACCAGCCCAGAATTTTCAAATAAAACCATTCTGCTGTTTGATCAGAAAAAACAGATGCAGAATGATTTGAAAAAAAGAAAAGATATTCAAACTGTTATCAGGGTTGAGCCGGGAAAGCAGTTTAAAAAAGTCGAACAAGACCACTATATTATTAATATAAAACAGGAAGAAAGTTATACCAGGTTATTTAAGTGTCTGGCCGATGACTCCATTTCCCCCCAACGGATTTTACATTATTGGTCAGCCTTATCAACCAAACCGTCTTTTTCTTTGGATGATCAACTATATTTAGGTTTTTTCTCACTCTTTTTCATTTGTAAAGCTTGCTTCAAGTTTCAAATTGAAAAATCTGTTTCTTTAGTTGTTATTCAAGAAAATAATACTGTTAACAGCGATAAATCGTATCTTCCATTTACAGCCCTTAATGCTTTCCTGCATACAGCTCGACTGGAAAACCAAAAATTCAAGTATAAGTCCCTTGAATTTATCATTGACGGCCCAAATCAAAGTCAAAATAGAATAGATGTTATCCTGGATGAGTTGGATAACGAATCTGACGTTGAGGTCCGGTATATAGGTGGAAAGCGCCTGGTTAACGCCATTCGTGAAATCGAGTTGAATTGTTATGAACCTGTTTCTGAATATCCGGTTTTCAGACAAAACGGTGTTTACTTGATAACCGGTGGAATGGGGGCATTGGGTTACATTTTTGCCGAATATCTGGCAAAAGAGTACCAGGCAAAACTGGTTTTAATCGGACGCTCAACACTTACAGAAAATAAAAAACAGAAAATCCAAACCTTAAAAGGTTTTGGAGCTGAAGTGGTATATATTCAAGCGGATATTTCCTCAAAAAATGAGGTTAAAAAAACCATCGATCAGATAGATAAAAAATTTGGACAAATAAACGGCATCATTCATAGTGCCGGAGAACTTCGAGATGCATATCTGATTAACAAACACCATGACGATGTGAAGAAGGTACTGTCGCCAAAAGTAGTGGGAACGTTGAATTTGGATGAATGTATAGCCGGTCGGCCATTGGACCTTTTTATTTTGTTTTCTTCCACCGCCTCCATAAAAGGTAATCCGGGGCAATGTGATTATGCCTTTGGAAACCGGTTTATGGACGATTTTGCTTCCTGGCGTAACCAATTATGCTGTCAAAAGGAATTGCCTTCCCGTTATGGAAAAACGATTTCCATCAATTGGCCCCTCTGGAAAGATGGGGGGATGCAACTGGATGAAAAAATGGTGGAAAATCTCAGCAAAAAAGGGATTCGGCCATTAGGCACCAATCAGGGACTGGTGTTGTTCGAAAAAGTACTCCAGTGGGAAGGATCACACATTGTAGTAGTCAAAGGCCGTAAGAATAAATTAAGGGCGTTGTTTAATATGACCGAAGAGGATAAAAGCCGGAATGAGCAACCTTTGATGGAAATATCCAATACAACGCAGAACCGGCAAAAAGATGATATCGCCATTATAGGTATCAGCGGTCGTTATCCCATGGCTGAAAATCTGGATGAGTATTGGGAAAATCTGTCGACAGGTAAAGACTGTATCTCCCGGATTCCACCAGACTACTGGCATGATAAAATACCCTATTTCGAAGGAGAAAAATTTGGTCAATGGGGCGGGTTTCTCGAAAAAACGGACTATTTTGATCCCCTGTTTTTTCAGATTTCTCCTAAAGAGGCCTTGATCATGGACCCTCAGGAACGGTTGTTTCTGGAAACCGCCTGGCAAACGTTTGAGGACGCCGGATATACCAGAAACTCTATTGGACGAAATGTGGGTGTTTTTGTCGGCGTCATGTATGGTCATTATCAATTGTATTCCCTGGAAAAATCGCTCCGGGGAGTCATCCCTACATTGACCTCGTCTTTTGCTTCCATCGCCAATCGTATTTCCTATTTTTTTAATTTCAATGGTCCCAGTATCGCTGTTGACACTATGTGTTCGTCGTCATTAACAGCGATTCACCTGGCCTGTGAAAGTATAAAAAAAGAAGAGTGTCACACGGCCATCGCCGGCGGTGTTAATCTGACCATTCATCCCAGTAAATACGTGTGTTTATCGGAGAACAATTTTGCTTCCAGCGACGGTCGATGTAGAAGTTTTGGTAAAGGCGGTGATGGCTATGTTCCGGGAGAAGGTGTCGGGGCGGTTTTACTGAAACCGATAAATCAAGCAGTGGCCGATGGAGACAATATTTATGCCGTCATTAAAGGCGGTTCCATTAACCACGGTGGAAGAACCAACGGATATACAGTACCGAATCCTTTGGCCCAGGAAAAACTGGTTAAACAGGCGCTTCAGAATGCCGGTATTTCTCCCAACACTATTAGTTATATCGAAGCCCACGGTACAGGTACGTCCCTGGGTGACCCCATTGAGATGAGAGGATTGGTCGGAGCATTTGAGGAAGACGATATATATCCCCAGACCTGTGCTATTGGATCGGTCAAATCAAATATCGGTCATCTGGAATCAGCAGCGGGCATTGCCGGAGTAACAAAAGTCGCTCTTCAAATGCGGTATAAAACACTGGTTCCGTCCATTCACGCCGAAGTGTTGAATCCCGATATCGATTTTGATGTCTCTCCGTTTTACGTGCATAAAGAGTTGTCACCCTGGGAATCTCCCAGGCTTAACGGCAAGCTTATGCCCAGAAGGGCGGGAATCAGTGCTTTTGGTGCCGGTGGCTCAAATGCGCATTTGATATTGGAAGAATATATCGCTTCCTCTTCTCCTACTGTTTCAAGGGATGAAAAAACATCTTACCTCTTTGTTTTATCGGCAAAGAGTAGGAACGATCTGAATAACTACGTCGGAAGTATTTTGCGGTTTATAGAAGATAAGGGAAAATCAGACCCCATCAAAATGGGCGCAACCTCTTTTTTCGCTGATTTTATATATAGTCTCCAAGTCGGACGGGAAGCCATGGAGGAACGTTTGGCCTTCGTAGTATCCGGTTTGGAGGATTTAAAGGTAAGACTATCGCAATACCTGGAAGACAGTCTCAAAACAGATCTGTTTAGCCGCAGTAAAAAAAATCAAAACAAACCCGACAATAAGCTACTGATGGAAGGGTTGGAAGGCGAGCGTTATTTACTGGATATTTTTAAAAGTCAAAAACTGGATGAACTGGCCCAATTATGGATAAACGGAGCAGAAATAAACTGGTCTCTTTTATATCGTGACGGCAAACACAATAGAATCTCACTTCCCACCTATCCTTTTGATAGGAAACGATATTGGGGTGGAGAAAAAAGCAGTGAATGGATCGGTAGTACAGTACCGGCTGCCATCGCTCCAAAACATCCCCTGCTGCACGAAAACATCTCCAGTTTTGGTGAGTTACGATTTAGCTCCACATTTACCGGAAACGAGCTGCTGTTTGCACATCATGAAATAGGCGGACAACCGGTTTTGCCGGGTGCTGCTCATCTGGAAATGGCTATAGCTGCCATAACATACGGATTAGACGGAAGAGACAATACAGGATCAAGTAACTATAAGCTGACATTAAAAGATATTGTTTGGGCCAGACCGATTGTATTTGAAGATATTGGCAATGATGTTACGGATACGAGGATTTATACCGGTCTGGTATTGGACGAACGGGATCAAATTCATTTTAATATTTACAGCAAACCCAACATTGAGATGTCCAATCCAACTATATACAGCAAAGGGATTGGGGTTGTTGATTCATTAAACAATGAATTATCCGGTAACATTTATGATTCTATTGATATTACCGCCATACAAACCCGGTGTGAAAAATCGATTGTTACAGACAAACAGTGTTACGAACGGTATCGATCCATGGGTATCAATTACGGAGCAACTTATCACGGTGTCAAACAGATTTTTTTGGGAGAGGATCAAGCCTTAGCCCGGATTGATCTTCCTCGTATGGCTCAAGCAGACAAGGGAAAATACCAATTACACCCTGCTATTCTGGACAGCGCCTTACATGCTGCAATCGGTCTTGTGTGGGATAGTCTTGATGATTCAGGGCCCATGTTGCCTTTTGCCCTTGACGAGTTTAAAATTATCGCCCCGTATCTTTCGACCAATTGGGCGTACATCAGATACAGCCAGAACAACCTTCCAAATAGTAATATAAAAAAACTGGATATTGATCTGTGCGATGATACAGGAAAGATTGTTCTACAGTTCAGAGGTCTCACTTCAAAAGAACAAAAAATAGAAACCGATTCAGCTATCACTGAAGAGAGGGATTTAGCCGGTTCTGAGGCCTGTTCTGGAGTATCCGGTAAAATCGACAAGGTGGCAAAAAATTCGGAGTATAAAGAGGTGTTTCTGGAAAGAGTAATTCAATATTTAAAAAAATTGCTCTCCTCAGTTATTAAACTTCCGGTAAATCGCATTAGAGAAGACATCTCCTTTGAAAAATACGGCATTAATTCCATCATGATAATGGAGCTTACGGATCAACTTGAAACAAAATTCGGGCCGTTATCAAAAACACTGTTTTATGAGTATAAAAATATTCGATTATTAGCAGCGTATTTTTTTCAATCATATGAAGACGAATTGAAAAATATCGTCGGAATTGAGAAGAAACCGCCGTCAACCACTCGAATCGCTGAAAAAACCGTTCCTATAAATGAAACAGCTGTCATTTCTCAAAGTAAAAAGAAAAAATCATTCTTTTCCGCTAATGCGATGTTTTTCCCAAACAAAAAACCGTCAGTCAATTCGAACATCGCTATCATCGGAGTTTCCGGTCGTTATCCTCAGGCGGGAGATATTCAGGAATTCTGGGACAACCTGGTGTCGGGGAAGGATTGTATTACTGAAATTCCGCCTGATCGATGGGACCATAATCTGTATTTTGATGAAGAAAGAAATAAACCCGGCAAAGCCTACAGTAAGTGGGGAGGATTTATTGAAGATGTAGATCGATTTGATCCCTTGTTTTTTAATATTTCACCGCGAGAAGCGGTGATTATGGACCCCAAAGAACGCCTTTTTCTGGAAACAGTCTGGAATCTTCTTGAACATTCGGGGTATACAAAACAGACATTACAGCGTGTTTATCAAAGCAAGATTGGGGTTTTTGTTGGAGCGATGTATCAGCAATATCATGCATTTGATTCGGATATCGTCCAAGAGTCCGCTGTTTCCCTGTCTTCTTACGCCTCCATCGCCAATCGCATTTCATTCTTTTTTGATTTCCAAGGTCCCAGTATGTCGATCGATACGGCTTGTTCTTCCTCTCTTGTATCAGTTCACCAGGCATGTGAAAGTCTGATCAGAGGAGACTGCCGATTGGCAATTGCCGGAGGCGTAAACCTTTCAATTCATCCAAAAAAATATTTAGGATTAAGTCAGTCTCAAATTATCGGTAGTTACCCCGGAAGTAGAAGTTTTGGTAATGGAGACGGGTATCTCCCTGCCGAAGGCGTGGGGGCTGTATTATTAAAACCGCTTACAAAAGCCGTTGATGAAGGCGACTCTATTCTTGCCATCATAAAATCGACTCATATTAATCATGGCGGACACACGCACGGATTCTCCGTTCCCAGTCCGGATGCACAGGCTCTATTAATCGAAGACAATTTTAATAAATGCGGTATTGATCCCCGAACAATCAGTTATGTCGAATCCGCTGCCAATGGTTCCGCCATGGGAGATCTTATCGAGATGACCGGGTTAAATAAGGCTTTTCGAAAATTCACCCAAGATAATCACTTTTGTGCTATCGGGTCCGTCAAGTCCAATATTGGTCATGCAGAAGCGGCCTCCGGGATTTCTCAACTAACCAAAGTGGTTTTACAATTAATCCATAAAAAACTGGTGCCGTCAATAAAAGTGGAGCCGCTAAATCCAAATCTCAGTTTTGATAATACGCCGTTTTATCTGAATCAAGAATTCAAGGATTGGCAAAAACCCACGGTAACTGTAAACGGCAAAACGCAAGTGTATCCAAGGCGGGCTGCAATAAGTTCGTTTGGTGCCTTTGGATCAAATGCTCATTTAATCATCGAGGAGTATATTTCTCACCCGGGTGAAATGGTGCATGTTGATTCAATAATAGAGCCGCAGATTGTGGTTTTTTCAGCCAAAACACGAGTTGAACTAAATTCCGTTGTCGAACAGATGGCGGAATTTGTTGCAGAAAATGCAGAGCTTTCCCTGGTGAATTTCGCTTATACGCTTCAAGTTGGTCGAGAGCCCATGGAACATCGTTTAGCTATGGTCGTCGATTCTTATGAAGAACTGATAAAAGGCATGAAGGAATTCTTGAATGATTTTCAGGAAAACGAGGATGTGGAGAGATTTATCCCTCTGTTTTTAGGAGATTTGGAAGGAAAATCCCTTGAAATTAATACGTTGCTTTCAGGGAAAACAGGTGAAGCATTTGTCCGCATTCTTTTGGAGGAAAATAACCTTAATAAAATTGCTGATTATTGGGCGCAAGGGGGACAAATTCAGTGGGAATTGCTTCACAAGAACAAAATAATACAAAAAATGATTTTGCCCACTTATCCTTTTACAAAAAAACGGTATTGGATTTCCGCTAATAATATAAATCATTCTGTTTCAGCCGCAATCTCAACAATAAAGGAATCGGAACAAGATGAGCCAGAAAAAACCACGTTGTCTCAAAAAACGTCCCAACTAAATCAAAAACAGGCAATATTTAGCGGTTCATTGAAAGATAAAAGCATTGCTTATCTTAAAAATTTGTTGAGAGAAACGCTTAATATTCCCGAGAGTAAAATAAATATTTCAGATTCCTGGGGAAAGTATGGGCTGGATTCCATTTTGGCTATGGAAATTATTAATAAAATGAAACGACATTTCTCAGATCTTTCAAAAACACTGTTCTTTGAATATGGTTCCATTAAAGAATTGACAGGTTATCTTACCAAATTTCACAAAAAATCTTTAACAGCGCTTTTTGATGAAAAAAGTCCGTCAGTTGAAACACTGAATGGTAAAAAAGATGAGCATTCATTGGTAGCTCAAGAGAAACTGGCTGTTAATCCGACAGATACCGGCTCGATTTTTGGAGCCGACATATTGGGAAGAATTGATCAACTTTCCCCCGAAGAGGTGGATAAGCTTCTGCATTCCAGCAGTAACAAGGAATTGTCAGGAATGAATAATATTCAAAAAAAACAGATGAGCAACATGTCGAATATCCATCCTGACTCCGCCGATGTGATATTGGGAAAGCTTGATCAACTTTCATCCAAAGAGGTGGACGATCTCCTGTATTCCGTATCTATATTTGGGGATCAGTCTTTAGCTATTGATCAAAATGAACCTGCCGATTCCTATGTCACAACATCAAATCACAACCTTGGCCAGGAACAACCGATGAGCAATCAATTGAATATCAACCCGGATTCTGTAGCAGAAATATTGGAAAGACTTGATCAGCTTTCCCCCGAAGAGGTGGATGGTTTTCTGCACTCCATCACTATAGAAGAGATTAAGGGATCGCTAAAAAGTAATTTCACATAATTTGTTTACAAAAGTCCCAGAAACAATGGCCATTTTGTAAACAGAATGTGAACTGATTTTTAGCCGACCCTGAACTCAATTAGTTCAGACGATTACATTATTGTGGAAAATTCCAAATACAATAAAAGGTTGAGGATTGTTATGGAATAACCAGCCCTTAAAAAGAGAAAAGACGATACTTTAAAAAAAAAGGTAAACAACACACAATCAAGAACTGAAACAATCAAACAATAAGGGAAAATGAAAACACAAATTAATTCTCAAATCTCTGATTTGTCGGATGCAGAAAAAAAGTTGTTGTTGAAACAGTATCTGGAAGAAATCGCGAGTAAATCAGAAGTCGATTATCCCATGTCCTATGGACAAAAAGCGCTTTGGATTCACCAACAAGCCAACCCCAAAAGCGTCGCTTATAACCTGGCCTCTCCTCTACATATAAAAACCGGGATCAATATTTCGGTATTAAAACAAGCTTGCCAGGAATTGCTCAATCGCCATGAAGCGCTAAGAACGACATTTGGCCAGCAAAACGGCGAATTTATCCAGAAAATACATGGTTTCAGAAAATTGCAATTCAAACAGATAGATGCCGTAGGAGACAATTGGGACACACTAATTCAGAGGATCATTACCGATCATCGGCAGCCCTTTGATCTGGAAAACGGACCAATATTCAGAGTCAGCCTGTATAACCTGGCAGATCAAGAGTACATTTTATTATTCGTTTTTCATCATATTTCTGTTGATATGCAGTCGATCAGCATCTTACTTCAGGAGCTTATAGAGATATATGACGGTTTTTTAAATAATGGGAAGAATATTTCTCCTTTATCCAGACCTGCGTTTCAGTGCAAGGATTATACAAGTTGGCATAATGAGTTTATTAATGGCCCGAAAGCGGAAAAACTCTGGTCATTTTGGCAAAAGGAGCTTGATGGAGAGCTGCCGGTTTTGGAACTGCCGATTGATCATAAACGACCGACGATTCAGACATATAACGGATCGTCATGTTCGTTTGAATTGTCTAAAGAGGTATCCCGGAAATTAAAATCATTGGCCGAATCGGAACGTACCACAATTCATATGCTGATGTTGGCACTATTTCAATTACTACTGCACCGTTATTCAGGACAAGATGACATATTGGTCGGATCTCCAGCCTCAACTCGGACAGAACCTGGGTTTGAAAAAATAGTTGGATATATGATTAACATGCTGGTTATGCGAACTCGGTTTAATGGAAATCCAACGTTTAGAGAATTGCTGAAACAAGTTCGCCAAAGTGTCATAAATGCGATGAATCATCAGGAATATCCTTTTTCAATGCTGGTCGAACGCCTTCAACCAAAACGGGACCTTAGTCGATCACCAATTTTCCAGGCAGCTTATGAAGTGGTGGTGAATGACCACCAGCTAGAGACACTTTCCGGCAACACAGCCGAAGTCGACTCGTCATCGTCTCTTTCCTTTGAGCAAGTTATGGTCCCCCAACAGGAGGGACAATTTGAAATATGTCTTATGGTAGTCAATGGAAAGGAGTCTTTACAGGCTGTTTTACACTACAACACCGATCTTTATGATTCAAAAACC
>JBFFHJ010000015.1:0-126433 GCA_041556995.1 bacterium
ATGGGTGTTGAGAGAACCAGGGGCTCCTTACAACTAGTTTTTTGGGGTCCAAAAGTGAGGTTTAAGCCAAATAAAGGGATATTTTTTAAGGTTATGTGGCCTTTTTGTCGTTTGTTACGTTGGTCCGATATAGGGCTGCCGACCAATACTCCAATAGTAACGGAAAATGTGGACCTGTCATCAGTTCCAGTCCCAATAAAGTTTGAATTACGATCAAGCTGGATCAGGGAGTTGTAGGCTACTTCAAAGAAAAAGTTTATGAAGCGGGAGGCGGCAATTATCAAAGGAGTTAAATGATAAAGTTTTTTAATTGTTTATTCACTAAATAGATAAAGGAGTTAAATGATAAAGTTTTTTAATTTTTTAATTGTTTATTCACTTTTTATGATATTGACAGCTTGTGATGAAGGTGGCGATGTTTCCGACTCCCCATCCGGCCCAAAGGATACAACTCCGCCAGGGCAGATCAGCAATCTGTCAATGACTAAAGCTGATAACCAAGTAGTGCTCTCGTGGACCAATCCAAATGACGCTGATTTCGACGGGGTGCTGATCCGGATGTCAGTCACAACATATCCATTGGGCCCCAATGACGGGACAGAGGTTTACAAAAATAATGGTAATACATATACGGCAACATCTTTAACCAATGGAATTATTTACTATTTTTCGGTTTTTGCGTATGATTTCAGTCGGAATTATGCTGAAGCAGTGAAAGATGAAGCGATTCCAGTTGATACAATAAACCCAAATCCGGTTGCTTCCTTTGCTGCGTTTATTGGAGACAGACAGATCAACCTAACTTGGACCAATCCTGTGGATAATGATTATTCCAAGGTTATTATACGCAGGTTGGATACGGATTATCCGGGGCTTAGTGAAGGAGTTCTGGTTTATGATGGTTCGGGGAATTCTTGTTTGCAAACTTCGTTAACCAATGGTGTAACCTATTATTACTCCGCTTTCAGTGTTGACGATGATGGATTGTATTCAACCAGCGCACAGGTGAATGGAACTCCTGCTGATGATGTGTCACCAAATCAAGTGTCAGATTTAGTCATTGATGCAAATGACGAAGAAATAATGATCTCTTGGACCAATCCTTTGGCCTCTGATTTCTCTCATGTAATAATTCGCAAATCAGAAATTGACTTTCCGGCAATAGATGAAGGTACTGAAGTTTTTAACAATAGCACCACCTCTTTTTCAGATACCTCATTAACCAATGGAACGACTTATTATTATTCATTGTTTAGTTGTGATGATGAC
Organism: bacterium; assembly: GCA_041556995.1. Lineage (GTDB taxonomy): Bacteria > SAR324 > SAR324 > XYD2-FULL-50-16 > XYD2-FULL-50-16 > JAHJTV01. The sequence continues at coordinate 1,270 of JBFFHJ010000015.1, forward strand.
GATTTGTGCTCTGCTGGTGCCCAAATCAGTGCAATACCGGCCGATACAGGCTCACCAGGCCAGGTAACAAACCTGGTTGGAACACCAGGTAATCAGAAGATTAAAATAGACTGGGTGAATCCTTCAGATAGTGATTTGGTGGGGATTATGATTCGTAGATCAGAAACTGCTTTTCCTGGTTCAGTTAGTGAAGGTACGGAAGTGTTCAATTCTTTAGGAACAACTTTTAGTGATTCAGTGTTATCAAACGGAACAACCTATTTTTACTCAATTTTCACTTATGATGAAGTACCAAATTACTCATTAGGCAGCACAGTAAAAGGAATTCCCGTTGTTGGCCTATCCGATACAGGACAAACAGGATGTTGGGGATATTCCGGAATCTCTAAAACATGTGATGGTTCCGGTGAAGATGGAGACTATATTTCATCCATTCAGCCATCTTTTACTAACAATTTAAATGGTACAATCACCGACAATGTAACCGGACTTATTTGGCAAAGGTGTCCGTATGGGACTAGTGACGATAATTGTTCGACAGGTTTAGGGAGTTATCCGAACTGGACTAACGCGATAAGTTATTGCAACTCTTCTACAACGGCAGGTATAACAAATTGGAGATTGCCGAGTACTAAAGAGCTTATTTCGATTATGAACTATCAGTACTCTTTACCGGCTCAAGATATTACTTATTTTCCTTATGTAGCAAATTATTTATGGACATCAGATGAATATAGTAGCACTTCAGCCATAATCGTTTCCACAAATACCGGCGATGCCACATGGGGACTGAAGTCAAGAGAATTTCCTTATTATACTGTCAGATGTGTAAGTGGAACGGAAAAATCATCAAGTTTTACTGATAATAGTAATGGTACCATCACAGATAACTCCACCGGTTTAATGTGGCAAAAGTGTCCAAGATATCAAAATACAGACTCCAATTGCTCGGGCACCGCTATAGAAACCAAATGGAGTTCCGATATGCAGTATTGTGAAAATCTGACATTACTCAACCAGTCTGATTGGAGACTGCCGAATATCAAGGAGTTGGTTTCATTGATAGATTATACAAAATCGCCTACTAGAATTGATGAAACCTATTTCCCAAATACTGGTTCCTTTGATTTTACTTCTTCTACCACAAATGCGGGATATACTGAAAGCGCCTTGAGTGTCACTTTTAATAACGGTTTTGTCTGGGATAATGGCCAATTGAGTTTTAGGAAAATTGAAAAGGAAACCCATGTGAGGTGCGTAAGAGGTGGATTATAAGGAAAAGTACTAAGGAGCACAAAGGGAATTTAGGATATTGGGATTAGTGGTTAGGAGTCTCTTAGTCTTTGTTTTAACTTCTGCCAGGATACAGGTTTTACTTTTTGTTTTTCCAGTTCTGATATTCGCTTGTCGGCTAAATCAAACCAGCTTTTGTCGACGTTTTCATCAGCGGTTTCATCGATGCTTGATATATCAGACAATGTGCAATCAAAGCTCTTTCAGACGGGCTTAATGACAATGCCTTATTTAGTAGTGAATCAATTTTTGAAGCTATTCTTTTGAGAATTGGGGTCGGACCTAGGGTGTCGCATTCTGGGCTTTTTAGCCTAAAAAGTTCAGAATGCAACACTCTAGTCCCGAACCTGATACGCAATACTCGGTGGTAAATCCGGTTTTGGTCAAGGTGGTTCCGATCAAAAGTCCGATAAACGATGGTATGGAACGTAAGGGTATTGCCTGAAGCAAAAAAGTGATCCAGTGAACGAGTTGTTCGGGAATGGATCGAGAAAGTTCGATTTTCATTTGTACCTCTGGGAAAAGGTTTTCAACTTTTCCTCTCGCGCGATTTTTATACTTTTTTTGTAAAGCTGATTACGAAACTCTAGATTCCAGAAGGATACAATGAGAGCATTTTTAATATTAATAACAACCTTTTTTAGCTTATTATTTCCTTTATCGTTGCTTGCTCAGGTATATGTGCCACCACCTCCCACACCGCCACCTGCTCATATGCATCATATTAATCAAATGAATATGGCACCACCAGTCGTGCCTGAAAAAAAGGACAAGGTTTCCATCAAGAACCAGTATTACGAGCTTGATCATGAGGGATTGCGAGATTATTTGGAAAGTATCAGATATGATCAGTCGGACTTGTACTCCACTATGAACCCGGACATGGAACAATTGGAAACGGATGAAAAAACAGCACGCTATGTCAGATATGGGGCTTTTGTTGTGGCTGGATTATTAACGGTGCAAGGTTTCATGACATTTCAATCCGAAGCAAGAGATGCAGTAGATGATCCTGGAAGTGAATCAAGTAACAATGGATCGACAATGATGACAGCCGGTGTGGTTATTGCGGCAATCGGTGTCCTGATTCCCAATCTAATCAAACCGGATAAAAAGGACTACCTGAATTTCATTAACAAACACAATCGACAAAACCCTGAAAGCCCACTGCAAATCAACGCGTCGATCAAGCTGGACAGACCGGCGGTGGGTTTGAATATGGCATATACATTTTAAAAGAACCAAGGAACGGGGTACAGGCACAAGGGCACAGAGGCCAGGATTGGCAGGTTAGGATTGGGATCAGACCTGGGGTATCGCATTTTGGTCATTAAACGTGAAAAGCGTTGAAATTAAAGGATGCCACTGTGCTGGCGACAGCAGTAAAAAGAAGCTGGACTGGAGAAAATGTGAGCAATATATTGACAAAGGTCTTCAAACATAACGGATGTCCATTACCAGATTGTGATTGATGGTACATCAAACCTGAAAAAAGGAGTGAGAGACACCATAAAAGAGCTTGAATGCGATACTCATGTCACTTACGACATCACCCATTTATCAGCGAATCTACTTAAGGAAAAATACGAAGGGGGCATGACGTTTCAAAAAATCATGAATGAATTGGCTCTTGCCTCGAAAAGGATAACACAAACTGATATTGGCTATCTGCCGCCGCCTAAGATAAGAGAGAAATCCCGTTTTCTTAACTTACCTAATTTGGTCAATTGGTTTGACAAATTGATAAACATTAGAAAGCGAGCAAGGCTAAGCAATGTCGAAAAGAGACAGGTTAAAGAATATTTTGGATGGATTTGGAATCCCAAATTGGAGCCTTACATCCGAACATTCATCAAAGAGGTCAAAGTAGTCAAAGATCTACAGAAGATACAAAAAAATACTGGTGTCAATGAATTTTCGTACCAAAAGGCATGTGCAAAACTATCTGAGATGGATGATGAACACTTTGTAAAACCTGTTATCAAAGCTCTGTCAATCGAACTTGAATATTCCAGAACTATTGGTTTTCCCTTGCTGCTAACTTCAGATTTGATAGAGAGCTTGTTTGGTAAATATAAAACAATCATAAAGCCTCACAGACTGTCAGAAATAAACAGGTCTGTGCCATCTATGCCGGTACGAACGTTTAACGTCGGACATTGAATGGATTTTAAGGGTGATTGAAAGTTTTTTCTTGTATAAATCTTTATGTTATTTAGTTTTTACCTTGTGTATTTCTTTATGGCCGAATAAAATCGCAAATCAAACTGCGTTTGAGGATAAACATATGAGGAGATTAATCGAGAGATACCTGAATCAATGGAAAGATAACACAAGACGTAAACCCTTGATACTCCAGGGTGCCAGGCAAACGGGTAAAACCTATGTACTCCAGGAATTTGGAAAACGGGCGTTTAAGATGGTTCACTATTTTGATTTGGAGGAATCATACCAGAGTTTAATATGTTGATTCATTAATATATTTTAATTGATTTATCATATTTTGGGAAATATGAAACTAATACGATTTTTTACATCAGGCTGTGTGGCGTTGATTTTAGCGGGGTTTTTGTTTGGGCCTGTGGGTTTGGCAGAGATTCCGGAACCGGCCAATGTGTATTATGGGGATGTAATCATTGGGGAGACGCAGGTGACGAGCCAGAACAACGGCGTTGTAGTGACTCTCAGGATTGGTGATACCATTATCAGCTCATATCGAATGGGGGATAACGCGGGAATGGGTGATCAGTATGTGTTGACCGTCCCCATGGATGCGGAAGGAGAACGGGAGTCGCGTACAGCTCGAAGAGGTGATACGGCTACTATTCTGGTATCGGGAATTGAGGCGGATACCTTTACTATTGATGAAATGGGGCAATTAAACAAAAAAGATCTGACCGTATCATCTGTCGATTATGATAATGACGGCATGCCAGACGCCTATGAGACGGCCAATAATCTTGATCCTTTTGATGATAGTGATGCTGACAATGATGCTGATGGAGATGGATTAACCAATCTGGAGGAATATGCTGCGGGTACAGATCCCAATGTTGCAGATACCGACGACGATGGAATGAACGACGGATATGAGGTAATGTACGGTTTTAATCCAGTGAATGCCGCCGATGCCGCCGAAGATCCTGATTCAGATGGATACACCAATCTGGAAGAAGCTCAAAACGGTACTGATCCAATAGTGGAGAACATAATCCAGCCTTTCCGGGTTGAAATCGCTACATTGATTAACGGGCATAGCGGGAATGTATCTGCCCTGGCCATAGGGGGCGACAATCTTTTGTCGGTCAGCCACCATGAAAGCCTTATTAAAACCTGGGATATTAATAGCGGGCTACTGGTCAGGGAAACGGACAGCAACAGTCAAAACGGGATCAACAGTCTGGTTGTCAGCGGAAACTACTTCTTTATCGGTTCCGGGGATGCCGCGATTCATCAATATAACATGGATACGGGGTATCGTGTACAAACCTTATCGGATGCCCAGGGGGGGATTCTGGCTCTGTCGGTGTATAATGATCATGTGATTGCCGGTTCAGCAGACGGCTTGGTGAATATCTGGAATATTAGAACCGGTGCTTTGCTGCATTCGTGGACGGCGCACGACGGCAGTTTTGTCAATAGTTTACAGGCTATTAATGGAAAACTTTACACCCTGGGAACCTTTCCCTGGAAAAGCATGAAAATATGGGACTGGAACGATAAAACACATATATTGACCTTTGTGGGAGCAGAAACCTGCTGCCAGTTGACCAATTTGCATCTCAACGATGAAAAACTCTTTATCTCGGGCATCGACGGTCCTGATACCATTACAGCCATCAACCTGGCGGGATTTAACAGCCAGACACTGACCGGTCACCTGGACGAGGTAGTAGCCCTGTCAACGGCCAGTCATCGTTTTTTCTCCGGGGATGCCGAAGGGATTGTTAATATTTGGGCGTTAACCGACGGTGATCTGTTACAAAGTTTTAAGGCCCATGCCCAACCCATCAGGAGCCTGGCGGCCACGGAATCTCATTTGATTACAGGTGATGCCTCCGGTTTGATTAAAATTTGGAACCTGTACGGTGATGCCATGGGAGACACCGACGAAGATGGTATGGGCGATACCTGGGAAACGGCCAACAGCCTTGATCCCGCAGATGGTTCCGATAAAGGCCTGGACCCGGATGGTGATGGATTGCTGAATATTGAAGAATATATCAACCAGACCGATCCACAATCCGACGATACCGACAACGATCAAATGCCGGATGCCTGGGAGGTTAACAATGGGTTGAATCCTCGATCTGCCACTGATGCGAGTGAAGATCCGGATGCGGATGGGTTTACCAATTTGCAGGAATATCTGAATGGAACTGATCCGTTTAATTAGGAGTCAGGGATCGCTAAAAAATAACTTCACACAGTCTGTTTGCAAACATTCTGAAAACACTGGGTATTTTACAAACAGACTGTGAATTGATTTTTGAGCCGCCCCCTCAAGATTTGGGGGCATTTTGAGTAACAGGAGAGGTTATGGGATTTTTTATGGCCTTGAAAGATCCTTTGTTGCAAGCTCCTTGGGATAACAGATGGCAAAGTCCGGCTTGATGGCCTTGACAGAGCCATTGTACCGTTTGTTCCGGGTGTTTATCTGATGTGCTTGATTCACTTTTCATATGTTTTAAACCAATAATCTTAGAGGGATTATGAAACGTTTCTTTTTCGTTCAATGTCTGGTATGGGTGCTGTGTTTGTTCAGCTCTTTGGGATTAGCAAAGATTCCTGAACCGTCCAACGTGTATTATGGCAATGTCACTATAGGCAGTATTCCAGTGACCGCACAAAACACGGGAGTGACGGTTTCCTTGCGGATAAACGACACTATTGTTTCTTCTTATCAAATGGGAACGTTACCTGATGTTAACGATCAGTATCTTCTGATCGTACCCATGGATGCAGAAGGAGAGCGGAGCCCCAGTTCCGCTCGCAAGGGAGATGTAGCGACGATCCTGGTGTCTGGAATTGAGGCGGATACCTTTACTATTAATGAAAAAGGTAGAATTGAGCTGAAGAACCTGACGGTTATCTCGTCCGATTCGGATAACGATGGATTACCGGATGTGTATGAAAACGATCATGGGCTGGACCCGTTTAACAGTGGGGATGCTTCCCTGGATTCCGACGGTGACGGTTTGACCAATCTCCAGGAATACAATGCCGGAACGGACCCCAACCTGGCAGACAGCGATAATGACGGTATGAACGACGGATTTGAAATCGCTTATGGGTTTGATCCCCTGGACGACTCAGACGGAGCCCTGGATTCAGACAGTGACGGCTACACCAATGCCGAGGAAGCCCAGAATGGAACCAATCCGGTGTTGCCTGATTCCGCCCAACCATTCAGGGTGGAAATTGCCCAAGTAATAGACGGTCATAACGGTAATGTGGCCGCTTTGGCTGTTAATGATGGCCAACTGATATCGGCCAGTCAGCATGAGAGTCAGATAAAGTTATGGAATATGGCAGACGGACAGCCGGATACATCTGTGGACAGTTTAAGTCAGAACGGAATCAACGCTTTGGCGGTTACCGGAAACTGGATATTTGCCGGTACGGGTGACTCCGATGTATTGCAGTACAATACAGGTGCTGGAGATCCGGTGCTGACAAATACACTGTCCGATGCCCAAGGGAGTGTACTGGCTCTGTCGATTTATGATAACCAGATTATTGCCGGATCAGCGGACGGTTCCGTTAATACCTGGAATATCGATAGCGGTGCCTTGCAGGATTCCTGGATAGCACACGATAGTGTATTTATCAGCGGGTTGGATGCTTCCAATGGAAAACTTTATACGTTGGGTACATTCCCTTCGAAAAGTCTTAAAATCTGGGATTGGGAAGCTAAAAGCAATCTGTTGACCATTATTGGGGCAGAAACCTGCTGTGATTTGACCAATCTGCATTTGAACGACGAAAATCTGTTTATCTCAGGAATTGACGGTCCCAATACCATTAAAGCCTTGAACCTGTCGGACTTTAATTCCCAAAACCTCAGTGGTGAGCTGGACAATGTAGCTTCATTGTCAGCGGCCAATCACCGGTTTTTTTCAGGTGGAGCGGATGGAACAGTGAACGCATGGGGATTGATCAATGGTCAATTACTGCTGTCATTTAAAGCCCATGCACAGCCCATTCGCAGCGTGGTGGCCACCGATTCTCAACTGATCACCGGCGATGCAAACGGTTTGATTAAAATATGGAATCTGTATAGTGATGCCACTGGAGATGCTGATCTGGATGGTATGCTGGACAGTTGGGAAACTGACAATGGTTTGGACCCAACTACTGCCGGGGATCGTGACCTGGATGCCGATAGCGACGGTTTGACCAACCTGGAGGAATCCATTAACCAAACCGATCCACAAGATGCCGACACTGATAACGATTTGATACCGGACGGTTGGGAAGTTAATAACGGGTTGAATCCACAAGACATTGCGGACGCCGGTAATAATCCAGATAATGATGTATATACCAACCTGGAGGAATACCAGAACGGGACTGATCCATATGTGTATGACTCAGGCGACCAGAACGGCTTATTGGCTTACTATAGCATGAGCACAAGGAATGCAACAACGCTTTATGATGATTCCAGTAATGATTATAACTTGACTCTAAGTGGTAATGTATCATTCGATTCCAGAATTGTCGGGGATTCATGGTATGGACCGGATATGGACTCCAATTATGCAGAAAACAGTAATATTTGTAGTTATCTTGGAAACGCTGTTACCACCTTCACAATTTCGGTTTGGTTTGAATACACTGGGGCCGTCGGGCCAACAATAACAGATAACGGAATTTTTGCCATCATGAGCAATACGGATGACACGGAGCTGGTGCGCGGTCATTTCCATCAGGAAGAAGGCAATCAAACGGTTACATTTGCTTTACCTTCGTCATCTGTTAGCGTCACAGCAACCGGGATTGAGACGGGTGTCCATCATGCAGTTTTTGAGTATGACAACAGTTCCATTACCCTGACTATTGATGGAATTCGCTCTGAAACAACAACTGTCACGGAGGCATCTTTGAATATGACGGGTCACCGATTCCGCTTCGGAAGTCGACGCTATGAAACTTCACGATCCTTTCAAGGTTATCTGGACGAATTCAGGTTTTATAATAGAGTACTGACACCGGAAGAGAGAGCAACGTTGATTCAAGAATACCAAGTGACAACCCTGGGTAGTGGACTTGAGCTTCATTGGGACGGGTCAACCGTTGGTGGTTATGGCGACTTTGCCAATGATATTTCCGGTAATGGTCGACAAAGTACTTTTACAGGAGGTGTTGGTAGTCTTGTTTCCCCTGGACTTTCAGGAAACGAAGGATTTTATTTTTCGACCGGTGGTTATCTGGAAATCTATGATCAATTACCCGAGTCGTTTAATGCGGTATCCACATTTTCATTAAGTGTCCGAATGCAAGGTGATTGGACAGCGGATGACAGGCTTAATAACAGTTTTGGCGGTATATTCAGTATTGGCCAGACATCGCAGATTTCGCTTTCCTTACGTCAATCTGATCAGGTCTTAAACTTAATCAACCAGGGGACCAGTCACGACATTTCCTATTCGGTTGATGATGAAGAGCACAATTATGTGCTGGTGGTTGACGGTAATACTGTCAGGATTTTTGTTGACGGTATTGAGCTATATTCAACACCCAGTCAACTGGTTTATAACCTGTACGATCCCCAATATGACCTGTTGGTATTTGGGGTGGGTTTATGGACATCTTTTAAAGGCTGGATGGACGAATGCCAATTTTGGAACCGGGCTTTGACGGACTTGGAGATTTATAATCTGGCGAACGGTAATTAGAATCCAGTAGTCAGGGATCGTTAAAAAATAATTTTACATAGTCTGTTTGCAAACGTCCTAAAAACACTGGACATTTTGCAAACAGAATGTGATTAATTTTTGAATCGATCCTTAGTCCAATCTATCTGAGGTTGCCTGAATATCAATTCAAATCCGCCAAATGTTGCATCTTCATATGATTTTCCTTCTTTTGTTTCCTCCGGTTCAGCGCTTAAATCCATCCATAATCCTATTGCTGCATTGAATGAAAAGGCTCAATAAGGAATGGTAGGGGGATTTGTACCCGGTTGCTCTTGCTGGATCAATCAAAAGCGAATAAAATGGAACATTCGGACGCTCAAAGACAATGGATGTCCCGGAATTGCTTGAAACACTCAAACATCAACCAGAGAGAACAAACATGGATAATCAAATGTTTTATACTATCATCAGTTTATTGAATTTGGGATTATCAATCTTAATCTATTTAATTATTGCCCAGGCAGTATTGTCCTGGATACGTCCTGATCCGAACAACTTTTTTGTGCGTTTGTTGAACAAAATAACCGATCCGATTTTACGTCCCCTGGATCGTCTGATTCCATCCGTTGGTGGACTAAGCTTTACCCCGATCATAGCTATTATGATCATCCAATTGATTCGATATTCTCTTGAGACGAACCTGTTACGTTAATTGGTTTTCAGCTCCACTTACCTTAGGGTCGGCTGAAATCAGTTCCAAGTAGATCACCAGGATCTCTTAACTTAATGACATTGGATAATATGTTTGTCGGTATCGACATTGATGTAACCACTTTACAGTGTAAGTCTTAGAGATCTTTCGATGAGTCAAACGCAGACTTGATGTAACAGTTAAGCTGGATTGTCTCCTCAATCTGTGCATGGATAACTATCTTTTCCATTTTAAATGGGATGTTTATAAAGAAAATTGAGCAATTTATTCGCCGGTCTTTCGTTGTAGTCTGCGGTTATTCCTGACTATAAATAGCAGCTTAACTGTTACTACGTTATTGCTTAATAGACATGATCATGGCGACCTACATCGATTAGGATTATATCTTTTTCAGTTATCAATAATTCAAGTGTGATGCGGTAAGATATGTTTATTGATACTGAATGTAGGTCTTTTAGTTTTCCCTTTAATTCATGAAGCCTAAGGGAAGGATGGTGTGGGTTGATTTCAAGGAGTTTTAAAGCTTTTTCATATTGACCTAGCAGATCAGGATGTTTTTTTATAAACTTGCTAGCTCGTTTATTGTAACTTTTAGTATAAATGATTCTAAACGTCATTTAATATCCTTTGAATATGATCATTTACACTTTCGATCACATAATCTCCAGCTTCAACATCAGCTTTCGCCTGATGTAACGCAGCTTCAAGTTCGCATTCTCTGAGATAGTTGTAATGTTCAATATTCATTACAACGTAGCTTTCTTTACCTCGTACGGTAATGATTAATTCTCTACTGCCATCGAGATTACTTTGAATGGCAGAAACACCTTTAGTTTTCAGGTCGTTTGCTGTAATACTCATATTAAACCCTTTTATAGTATTATATAAAGTTTTATTAAAAGTACTATTTATAGATTTATATTAAATGTTGTTTGTTTTATTTGTCAAATTGAGCATAACATTCTGAAATTACGCAATAATAATCATAGAGTGTATAACTATCTGGTCTTTGAAGCGATCTGAAACCCAAATCCGTTAATCAAGTTGTTTAGGAGAAAAACATAACTGAATAAGCAATTCAGACTCAAATTGAGATAATACCAATGTGTCCTTCACTTACAGAAGAATTGATTGAAACTATAGTATACATAATACAACAGTTTGCTTGGGACGAAGATGCTGAAAAAATGAAAATATTTTTTCAAGATTAAAAAAACGGATATCGTTTTGGGCAAAAATACAAAAATAGCATTTAGATCCATATTTAAAAATAGTTCTGAAATTAAGGGGGGTAAAAAAGGAAAAGTCAAAAGGGGGTCAAGACGAAAGCGCCGGGATAAACCGGCATAGAGTAGGGGGATGAAAGAGCCCTACTCAGTGAAATTAGTCTCCGAGCTAATTTGTCTTGTTAACAGATATTCTGTTGTACGGTTAGCGTAAACCCAATGTCACCAATAGTAACGTTTGCAGTCTGTCCAAGACGAACGTTGATAGATGGTGCGATTTCACCATGCACTGAGTCCAGGATTGCATCAACCTTGATTATGTCATTTGCTATCTCTTTAACGGTGAGCGTGAGTTTGTAAACACCGGAGACTTCAATACTCCCCTGCGAGTTGCGTTCGATGATGACGGTTGGTGTAGCAAACGGCTTACTTTTGTGCGAGAGACTTGTCGAGATAATGTACGAGTCGGCAGCTGCGCTACTGAACGATGTAGATACAATGGCAAGCGTTGCAAGTGTAATCAAAACTTTACTAATAGACATGGAATTCTCCTAACGGTAGCTGGTGAACCTTTAGAATAGAGTTCTTTTTGGGTCATTGACATATTCGCAGGTTCATAATTTACTAAAAAATTTCTGCATTGAATTCGTAATCAAAAAAACAATCTTCAGTTTTATTTGAACATACTAATATATTTAACCTATAGGATTATATAAGTGGAGGCAAGTTCATTTTGAGAGTGGAAGAGAGTCACTATTGTGCTTTCATAATATGATTCAACCGTTGAACCTTTAAACTGTGGCCAATGGCATTCACTTAAGACAATCAGCCTTCTATTGTCATTCTATATTTCTATCTCCGTTTTAAATGCTACGGTAGCATCACCACCGACTTGAACCTTTACCGGCTGGCTGTCTTCAACCTCAACTGTCACCGAAACAATCCCCGGTCGTCCTATGGCTTCACCTTGTTTTCCCTTAAAAGTGATTATTCCCTCTGATATGTTTAGTATTTTGTGATGAATCAGGTATGCTCCCAGCGGACCGTTGGCGTTTCCGGTTACTGGGTCTTCGTTGATGCCGATAGCGGGGGCAAACATTCTACCATGGGTAAGAATGTCTTCGGTATCGCTATCAAAAGTAAACACAAAATAACCATTACATTCGATTTCCCGACTGATTTCTGATAATCGCGTAAAGTCAGGTGTTAATGTGTTGAGGACTTCTCTGCTTTTAATTCCGATCATCACTTTGGAGTGTCCGGTGGAAGCAATCTGAATCGGACATCGATCATCCAGGTTCGAAGGCACCAGTTTCAGCGCTTTCAGGATATCATCATGTTTTTTATTGATGATGGGAGGAAAAATCTCTGGTGTTCCCTGGGTCATAACAATATGGAAATCTGTTTCTTCCTTAATAATATCAACCGGTAAAATACCAATGCCGATGCGTTGGTAAACTGTGCAGGATTTTAGGTTATTTTCCATGGCACGTACATAATGAGCGGAAATGGTGGCGTGCCCACAGGTAGGGACTTCGACTTTGGGAGTGAAAAATCGAACCCAGACATCATGGTCGGAGTCAGTTGCGTTTAGAATAAAAGCTGTTTCGGAGTTATTCAACTCGGATGCAATTGCCTGCATCTGGTCGTCGGTCAGCCCGTCGGCATTGGAGATGACACCGGCCGGATTGCCTTGGAGTTTATTTCTGGTGAAAGCATCGATCTGATAGACATGATATTTTTTCATTCATTTACCATTTTAATCTTTGTTCGTAACACAAATACGCTGCCAAGAATGGCTATGCTGTGAAATAGCCAAAATACGATAAATCCGACTCTGACCATATTCCACTCTGCAACGAAAGAGGGTTGTCGCCCGTGGAATATGTCTTGTAAAGCCAGCATGGTCAGCAAAAGAAATATCAAAGAAATACCGCCGAGAATGACCGTTGCCAGGGCTGTTATTTTTACCTTTTTCATTTGTTTATCCAGTGGTTTGTTTGTAACGATTCAGCATAAAAACCTGTCTATTTGTCATTCTGATGTGAGGCTTGGGCGACCTGAAGAATCTCAATGGAGTCCAAAAACGACATCTGGAAATAACTTAGTTACATGAATGACATTTATATTAAGGAATCGTTAAAAAATTGACATTATGCCTTCACGGGAATGACAAAGAATTCAGGATAATGCTGAATAGTTGTGTATGTTTTTTGGTTAAAATATCCAGTTTTTTTAAACCTTGCAAGTCATTACATAAGATAAAAACACCCATTAGTGGCATTATTGCTTTTGCAGAGACTATACAGGGGATAAATAAAAATCAACGATTCAAAGATGATGAATTGGATCTAAAACTTAAAGCCAACAGCGGTCGATGGTTATCATACATGATCAATGATACTCGGGATTTTTTGATGTTCCCCTTTTACTGTTTAAAAAAACTATCCAGACAACATGGTTTAGGTTTAGGACAGTTCAGTTTTTTTACCATCTTTCAGGGCCTTTGAAATATGGGTTAGAACAGGACAGCTTACACAATATCCTTCCCGATTTGGCAGAAAATGATTGTTGCAGTTTTTGGATAAGCATAAAACTGAACCTATATTTCATTCCATTGATTAAAATTAAAGCAACTTTTTAAATATTATATATTGGGATAACACGGGTGATGAGGAGAAAACAGAGATTGACCAAACTCCTTCATTGACAATTGGTTTTAACTCATCTCCACATATCATGTTGAAAACAGAGAGACATACTACTATGAATACATCTTTCAACGGAATATTAAAACTACTGGCTTTAGATTCTACCAATCGAGAGTCATTAACAGATATTAATCTTGATATTTATTCTCATCGAAAAAAAACAATCATTTATCTGTCAGTGTATTTTTTTATTCCTGTATTATTGATCTTTGCCGGATTAAATCTTATTCAAAAGAACTATACCGAGCTACTTATAACATCGCTTTCCATTTGTATTTGTATGATGGGTGTTTTTTTGCTCAAAAAATTTAAGTGTTATCTGTCATTAGTTAGAACCAATTTGGCTATCATGGGCTTGTTGTTCTTATTCAGTATTCAATCAGAAGATGTGTCAGGAGCGGCAATCTTCTGGGTCTTTATTTATCCCTTGATAACCTTTTACCTGTTGGGACCAAAAGAGGGACTTACATGGTGTTTAACATCGTTTTTATTGTATGTTTTTTTGATATTGGACCCTGGATCCATTTTTCAATCTGCTTCATATTCCTTTGAAATAAAAACACGTTTTTTGGGATCATATACCTTGATTACCATTATGAGCTATATTTTTGAAAAATCGAGACATGAGTTTGTCAATTTTATAAAGCTGGTCAACATATCATTCCACATCGAAATTCAGCAACGAAAACAGGCGGAAATGGAGATAAACCATGCAAAAGAGAAGCTGGAACAACAAGTTAAGAATCGCACCCAGGAATTGGTTATCATCAATGAAGAATTGGATGTTGAAATAAAAAATAAAATCAGGATAGAAAAAGAGCTGATTGAAAGCAAAAAAAAGCTCAACATGATTCTGGGAAATATGCATGATGGCTATTTTGAGACGGATGCTAACGGCAATCTATCCAACTATAACAATACATTTCAGGAGTTAATGGGATTTGGAAATAGTCAAAACCTAAAAGGGAAAAGTCTGAGAGAGTTGGTTGGTGAAAACGAGTCAGCTAAAGTGACTGACTATTTTGCCCGAAACATGGAAACAGACACACCTTATGTGATTTTGGGTTGGAAAAAATTTGGAAAAGCAGTTGAAAAAAAATACTGGGAAGGATTGATATCACAAGTTAAATGGGAAAATGGCTCTGTATCCGGGTATAGAGGACTCATCAAAGATGTTGGTGAATCAAGATTTCCAGAAAGTCTAACCACTAAAATAAAAAAAGCCAAGGATGATTTTATGAATCGCCTGAGTTACCAGATTCGGATGTCTATGCATCACATATCGGGTTTGTCCAATTTGGGAATCAGTAAAATTGCCACGATGGGAAAACCGGAAATGTTAGATCTATTTATACATATTGCCTCAAACTGTATCCAACTTCAAAAACAGATAGATGATCTGTTCTATATTTCTAACCTGGATACGGATCGAGGAGAATACCTCTTTCAAAATGACAAATTGCCAGATCAGTTAATTGATGTATTGAACAAATCGAAGTGTGACCCTGAAGTGAGCTTTGTGGATTTCAATTTTCGCAGACCGGTGGATGAATGCAGCATTGTAGGAGAAAAAAATAACCCCACTTCACCAGTTTTAAATAAAAATAGTTTTATATCAGTTAGATAAAACCGAAGGTGATTCTGGTTTTGCCACTACGTTTTAAATTAAGAAAGGAAACCGATACGTTTTTGTTCCTGAAATCGTGAGCGTTTATCTTAGGGCCGGCTAAAAATCAGTTCACATTCTGTTTACAAAATGTCCATTGTTTTTAGGATTTTTGTAAACAGATTATGTGAAGTTATTTTTATACGATCCCTTAAGATGAAATTTTTTGTGCTGCTGACGCTTTATTCTGAATGATCAACCGCAAAACTTATTGCTTTTTCTTCGTAATTATTCAGCATTATCCTGGACTGTATGTCATTTTGATAAATTTTTGACAAGATCACCGTATTTTGACCCGATATGATAGGCGTGGATAATCTGTGTACCAATGAAGCAGGAGTGAAGAAATAAAAGAGTTGGTACTACTAATAGTCTTTGCACTTCTTTTTCATGGGGGTTGAAGATATTGTAAAACCGAAACCTATGATCAAAAAGAAGTTTTCCAACAAGAGGTAGAACAAAACAAATCAGGCGAAGAAAAAAGAAGAGCCTATTGTAATGAACAACAATATTTTGTAATCTCCCCCATCTTTGCATGCATCCCCTTGTGCTGTTGATCAGGATATTTTAGCCAGAACACCACGCAATAAATCCCAGGTTCTTCGTGTAGATTGTACATCCAGGTGTTCTTCAGGTGTGTGAGCATTGAATATATCAGGGCCCAGTGCGATCATATCCATGTCTTTCAGAATTTCTCCCAGGATACCGCATTCCAGTCCGGCATGAATTGCTGAAATTTCCGGTTCAGAGTCATATTTTTCCCTGAAGACGTCTATTACAAGATCTCGTATCGGAGATTCTTTGCGATATTCCCAGGCAGGATAGGTCGAGCCAAGTATATAGCGTGCACCGGTAACGGTTGCTACATTTTTAAGTCTGGTGCAGATTTCCTTTCTCAGACCATCAACAGAGCTCCTGACCGAGCCTTCAAATTGCAGATTGTCATTAAAACACGTAATAGTGCCCAGATTCAAAGAACTTTCTACCAATCCCTTGATGCTTTGGCTCATGGTCTGAACTCCTGAAGGAATCAAGCTATAGAGTATGACTATTTTTTCTGCAACCTGCCGTGATATAACCCTGGTAACTTCCCTGGAGAGTTCTTTAAACATGACTTCAACCTGGGAGTCGGTTTCCATTAACTCGTTGCGGAAAATCTGTAAGTACTCCCGGACAATCCTTTTTGCCTCTTCAACACTGTTTTTTGCAATTAAGATTTCGGCCCTTGCGTTTCTGGAAATTGCATTGACCTTGCCTTTTCCTGAAACTCCAACTATGTCGGCCCCCAACTGGAACAAGTCCTGTAATATGCGCCCTAAAAGCTTATTGGCATTGCCCCGACCCAGATGGATATCCAGACCTGAGTGCCCTCCCTTTAAACCCGTAATTTTGAGTTCAAACAAAACGCTATCCTGTGTGGCCGATTCATACTCCAGGGGCAGGGCGATAGCGAACCTGCTTCCCCCGGAGCAGCTTACAATGAACTGCCCTTCAACCTCTGCATCAAGATTAATCAGAATTTTCCCGGACAGTAATGTCGGATCAACCTTGGCCGCACCCTTTAATCCCACTTCCTCATTTGTAGTAATCAACACCTCCAGGGAAGGATGGGCAATGTCTGTAGATTCCAGTAAGGCCATGGCATATGCGATGGCAATGCCATTATCTGCTCCCAGAGTAGTCCCCCGGGCACTCAGGATGTTTTCCTTCAGTACCAGCTTAAGGGGATCTGTTTCAAAACAATGGTTTATACCTTCATTCTTTTCACAAACCATGTCCATATGCCCCTGAAGTATTACTGTAGGAGCTGTTTCGTATCCTGGAGAGCCTTTTTTTTTGATGATGACATTCAAGGCTTCATCCTGATGTACTTCAAGATCCAGATTTTCTGCAAATCTAACCAGAAAATTACTTATACCCCGTTCATTTCCAGACTCTCTTGGAATAGAGGATATTTTTGAAAAAGCTCTAAATACCTCTGGAGGTTCGATGTTCTCAATCTTTTCCTGACTGTTTGATGTTAAATCCAAATTCATGCTAAACTCCTTAAAACCATGGAGGATCAGAGGTTCCTGGTATGATTGACTGGTTGATTATTTTGTGTGCTGGTTTTTAACCCCCCCCATATTTCTTTTCAAGGTAGATATTTTTGTCCAGGGGGACACAACGATAGTTAAAAAAATATTAAATCTGAACTTCCAATCTCGAATATGGAAAAAAAACAACCCCGAAAAACACAAAGTTTTTTATTCTGATACATTTCGAGTTTTTTGGGGTGTTTTTTTTTACCTGATCCCTAATTCTGATTGTAATTCTCTTTTGTTCGTTCAGATCATGCAGGGAGATGCCGGGTTAATGATATATAACGCCCTGTACCTCTTTGATGCCAAAACCCGGAGTATCTGGCAGAGTGATAGTGGAGTTGTCAAAGATGGCACCACCAATAACTGGATTCTCACTACATAATACAGGTCCGTCCAGATCGATTTTTGTAATGATGCTCTTGGCGACAGCGAGGTGTACAGCAGCAGTTACACTGACGTTGGCCTCCAGCATGCAACCTATCATACAGGGAATACCATAGACTTCAGCTGCGGAACAGATCTTCAAAGCATTGTGAACGCCACCGGTTTTCATCAATTTGATATTTATCAGGTCTGCGGCCCCCATCTGCATTATTGTCAAGGCATCTTTTGGTGACATGACACTCTCATCAGCCAGTACGGGGATTGAGACATTGTCGGTAACATATTTCATACCGTCAAAATCTAGTCGGGCCACGGGCTGCTCCACAAATTCAATATCAAGATCTGCCTCCTCCATCTTCCTGAGGAGTTTAACTGCCTCTTTGGGA
Organism: bacterium; assembly: GCA_041556995.1. Lineage (GTDB taxonomy): Bacteria > SAR324 > SAR324 > XYD2-FULL-50-16 > XYD2-FULL-50-16 > JAHJTV01. Next base: position 19,594 of record JBFFHJ010000015.1, read on the forward strand.
GCCCAACCTTGATTGGCATCAATTCTAAGATCGACTTCATAGCCCACAGCATCCCTTATAGCTTTCATTCTATTAAGATCAGCGGTTGAATCCGTTCCGACTTTGATCTTAAGGGTTTTATATCCCAGTTGAATCGCTTCCAGGCTGTCTTTTGCCATGGTTTCAGGATCATTGACACTGATGGTGATGTCTGTTGTAATCTGCTTCTGTGACCCGCCCAGTAACTTGTATACCGGTGCCTTGTGCATTTGTCCGAAGAGATCATAAAGCGCCATATCGCAGGCCGATTTGGCACTTGTGTTATTTACCAGACACGTATTGAGTTTTTTGATTACATCTTCAAAACCATCGATATCCATGCCAATGATCTGTTTTTTTATATGCTCTTCGATGGCGCCAACAATAGCCCCGGTGGTATCTCCAGTTATAACACCAGTGGGCGGAGCTTCACCAAAACCAATGTGGCCGGTATCTGTTACTATTTTTACAATTACATCATTTACTGCCTCAACTGTTCGAAGGGCTGTTTTAAAAGGCTTTTTTAGCGGAACTGAAACATAACCTATTTTAATATCAACGATTTTCATATTCAAACCTTTGTTTGACGGTCCCCTGAAAGCACGTATTCTTTTTTTTATTAGGGGCCGGGCCATCTGTTTATCATAGGGATCGCTAAAAAACAGTTTCAGACAATCCGTTTATAAAAGTCCCAAAAACGATGGACATTTTGTAAACTGAATATGAACTAATTTTATAGCCGATCGTTAGTAATGTGTAGATTTAACTTTACAATAGCTTTTTACAGCATCTTTATACGCAACCAGAACTGCTTTCTGGGAACTGCCAAAATATCTTCTTGGAATCTCCTGCTCAATGTCTCTGGAGACATGGCTGAGTTTTTGTCCCATAAAAATACTCTGTATAAACTTATTTGTGATTTCCAGTGTGGATGAACATCCGACGTCAACGATCAAGTCAGTTTCGACATTTACTACAAAACTGATAAAGAACATTTTGAATCGTTCTGTTATGGCATTGTCGATATTTGTTTTTGCATGACCGACAATGTAGACTGTATTTTTTTCATAATTCATTTTTCAATTCCCCGATCTGTTTTTAAAAAAAGAATAGTAACTATTCAGCGTCCCAACGGGAGTGACCGCCTGAAATAAGAAGTAACATAAATTTGTCAACATCCATAAATTCAGTAATTTTCACATCAAATTTTAATAATGTGAAGTGGGCCAACTGTGCCAGGTGTTATCCATAATTTCTGTAGAAACCCGTTATTCACCAAAGCGGATTAGAACAATTACTCCAATGTCGTCGTAATTGATATCAGAGTAAAAGAAATACATTTTAAAATTCCTGAAGATTACTGTGAAAAATCAGTCCATCGTGTTGGTTGCTTCACAGACGATCCCCAAGAGGCTACAAAATGGATAAAAAACACCATATAGAATCATAGTCAATGGAGTCTACAGGTGTATGCTGGATTTCTATTTACCAGCTTTTAGAAACCTATGGCTTTGAGCAATGCCTGGTCAATGCCAGGCATGTCTAAAGTATTCCGGTACGCAAAACAGATGTTAAGGACTCTCAGTGGTTACAATAACTCTATACTGGCGGTAATTCTTATATACCGAAAGACAGAATCGTTGTCATAAAAGACCTCTTTTGTGTCACAGGGATTCTTTAATAAAAACAGCATCCAGTCATGTCCAACATATGTAAAAGGTTCTCACATAAATAGATATTTGATTTTATAATGTTATCTCCGATATTACAGGTAAAACAGGCTCAAAAGTTATCAACTCAATATTCAGCAGAAACCTAATCCTATAAAACTATCAGAATTCAAAAACAAAAGGATCAAAGCTATTAAAAACGATTACAAAGTCTTTAACCAGTAATCATTGTAAAGAACACCTTTTTTACATTGTGGCAATTATTGGAAAACTATCAGTTTTGTCATCAACATGTTCATTAATACTTTTTCTTTTGACCTTCAAGATCATATGTATCTGATTTTTAGAACCGTCAGATCATCATAGATAAAATTTTCCCTACTAGAAGTCCACCGCCGGTACCGACTACATATCCCATCATGGCCATGAGTACGCCAATGGGAATGAGAGCCTGGCCATAAGATGCAGCCAGGATGGGAGCGGAAGCTACTCCCCCGATGTTTGCCAAACTGGCAACACCACAGGTGAAAAGATCCAGTCTGAAGATTTTGGCGATAATAACGAGGAGTATCCCGTGAACAGCCAGGATTACAAAACCTGAGAGTATATACAAAGGAGCCTGTGTCAGTTCTGCAAAATTTGCTCTGGAGGCAATCAGGCCGACAATGGTATAAAGCATCACATTGGAAATTTGATTTGATCCGGGGATTTTCCCGATCCTTGTCATGGCAAGACTGACACCGGCAATGGTTGCAATAATGACAGACCAGGTTGTGCCTGTAATAAAACTTGTTTTGGGCAGAACTCCTGCCAGGTATCTGCTGGTAGCGGAAACTAACAGAGCCATTCCGAGCAGTAACATCATATCGGAAAATTCGATGTTTTTTCGAATTGATTCTCCACTCTCGTTTAACTGTTCTCCAACTTCATCCAGAATGCTGGAATCCGCCTTTGTCCACTTATTAAATTTCATGGCAAAGGGGACCATACCTAGAAGCAGCATGACCCAGATGGAATAGTCAATGGAATCAATCAGCAGGGTATATCCCATGCTGGCGTCGGGTACATTGAGTGCTCCCTGGATGGCTACCATGTTGCCGGTTCCTCCCATCCAACTGCCTGCCAGCGCAGCAAACGCCTTCCAGGTGTCAGGAGTATAGAAGTTTTTAAACAGAGCGAAAGTAACCACAAAACCAATACCGATACTGATACTGGCGGCAAAAAAACCAATCAGCATTTTGGGTCCCAGTTTCATGATCTTTCTTAAATCACAGCGCAGCAACATCAGGAAGATCATGGCCGGAAGCAATCCACCTTTTACAGACTTATAGGTTGCTGTAACATCAGGAGTCTTTTGCCACACATTAAAGGTGGCCAACAGCATTACCGAGAAGTATATAACAACAATGGCAGGAACATATTCGAAGAACTTGCTTTTGAATTTTGTTTCAGTCGCAATGACAATACTTGCAAAAAATACAATCACGGATAGATAGGTAAAGCCACTTGTAATCATACATCTCCTTTTTTTATATTACATCCAGTCTTTTGAATGCAATACTACACCTCTTCCATGGCGGAAGAAAACAGTAGATCCAAGACCGAATATTAAATAACCAAATGACGTGAGGGATTTAACTCCTTCACACAAATAATATATCAGGTCTTGTTTACGACGATGGAGAGTGGATTACCCTTCTGAATAAACAAGGTGATTTGAAACGCCGCTCAGGCGTTTTTGAGTATGTAAGAAGAATTTCGTCAGGAGAAATCAAGCCTTTAATTACCATAAAAACTGGGATTCAGAGAATCTGGCCTGAAGGTCGTCTGAAATCTGTTGCATAAATGTTAAGAAATTGTCTTTTTTATGTCAAGAAATTTTTCCAGTTCTTTAATAATGGCTTGTCGCTATAAAGCCTGTTAATAGCAGAAATTATGGGAGTGGATGAGATAACAGGAATGACCAGCTTTATCTGTTCAGGATCGCTTTATGCTATCAGCAAAACCCATGAAATAGATTCTCAACATGGTGGGAATACGCTAAAAATATATTATCGAAGGGGAAATGTGAGATAGTTGTTTTTGATTGAATTATGGACAGAATCGAGTCGGTAGACAGGGAATTTATTTACTATCTCAGCCGACTGCGTAACCGAACAAAGGAGCTGCTGATGTCTGCCTGCGAGCCCAGGTTTTTTCGAATCAGGTTGATCACCGGACCTGTCAGGTGTTTGTCCTCTTCATCCACCAGGGTGGTTACATTTAAGCTGGCGAACGAGGGATGTTCTTCTATCAATGAAAGTACCCGGTCTCTGTTTTTTCCATCTTCAAAGGCGTTTAAAACACTCCAGGTAAAAGAAACCGGAAATAATTCTTTAGCAGTTCCTTTTTTTCTATCCAGTTTAAACACAGCCTGCTCTTTGAGAAACAAGATGACATCTGTTTCCCCACGAGACCATGATATAGGAAGAGATTGCGTAAGTTTTTGATAAATAGGAATGGAATGGCTTTGGACTATTTCTTTGGTTTCGGCGTTGATATATTCAATGAAATGGGATTTATCAAAATACCAGACAATAATGGAGTCAGACTTTTTTATTACATTTGGCAACTGAAGCCATTCTATCACCTTGAAATGAAAACCAAAAAGTATATACGGTTTTAATCCTTCACCAATTTCTATCCGCCGGGTTTGTTCGAAAGGTTTTTGGGCACGAGCTATCACAATGATGGGTGATTGTACTACTACATCCTCAAGACTCAAATAATCATAATGTACTCGCATCAATCCTGCCTCTAATGATGGAAATAGATTTGATGCCAATATCAATATGGCCATTAGTGTACTTTTTTTCATTTTTTGTGCCTCTACACCGACATTGGCTTAGGAATTCAACTGAGTATCAATGGTTGTCCGAGGTAAATGCAATCCCGGTTTTCCTAAACCATACAGATTTTCGGTTTCATCACCGTAAAATACGATATTTAACTGATCTGGTGAAAAAAATCCACAAAAAATAAAAAATGGTTAATGACACAATATCATTAACTTAAACGATCATAATTTGATAATATAATTATACCAACACCTTTTTCATCCTGAACTTCTTAACCTGCTAATCCGGTAGTATTAACTGTTTGTAACGCCTCTATAAACCAAGGGTGAGGTTTTAGTATTGTGATCCGCTTTTGTTCATTATCAGACATGTTTTAACGGAGAACCTATTTCAGTACCATCACCGGTTAAACCGCAACAGGCCAACTCCCAGTATCGTCAATAGGGTTGCCAGTACTTTGTTCAGGTCAAGCCGTTCTTTTAGAACAAAAACGCCCAGAAGTAAGGCGAAGATAATACTTGTTTCTCTAACAGCAGTTACCAGCGCGATGGGTGCCTGAGTGAATGACCAGGTTACCAGAGCGTATGCCAGAAATGATGCACCGCCGCCAATCATAGCCAGAGATCGATTTTGAAGGACCATGCGCGTGACAATACCCGGTTGAACTACTCTCATGATGAAGGCAAAACAGAGTGCATTGATCACTGATAGCCAACCATAATACCCCAGTGCCGTCCCGGCTTCGCGTGCTCCCAAGCCATCCACCAGTGAATATGAGGCAATGAAACCACCGGTCATCAAGGCCGAAAAGGCGGCGCGGCTATTTCGAAGTCCATTGTTACCACGCACAATAGTCAGACTCATAATGCCCGTGGCGATAACAACAATGGCGGCTGTTTCAAGTCGGGAAAGGTGTAATCCTAAAAAAACGACTGAAACACCGGCGACAATCAGTGGTGCCGCCCCACGTGCCAAAGGATAAACCTGGGTGAGGTCACCTATTCTATAAGAGGTTAGCAAAAATAGTTGATAACCCAGATGCAGCAATACACCGGCCAAAAGATAAGGGATAGCAGTTACATCCGGTAGTGGAGAGAAAATTAAAGCTATGGCGGCAAAGGGTGCATGTCCGATTACAACAGCACTCATGCTGATAAACTTATCGTCCCCTCCCTTGACCAGAAAATTCCAGGTGGCATGTAACAGGGCTGCAAACAGCACAATAATCATGATAGTGACCGACATCAGACTCCTTTTTTATAAAAAAAACTGAGTTCACTCCGAAAAGCAGGTAATAAAAATTCAATCAATTGATATTATGGAGAGACCAGTTTTATATCGGCAATTCAACAACTTATATGATATCAGTATGTTTTTTTTTCGAAAGACTTTTCAGAGCGGACTTATAATTTGGTATCATTCAGCATAAAAAAGCATGACCTGTTTGTCATTTTTCTCTTCAGGATGAAAGATAGCAAAGCTTAACTTATTGACATTGTACCTTCGTGGAAATGAAATGGAGCTTGAGGTAATGCTGAATAGTTACCATAATTTCAGACAATATCACCCAACTTTATTAGCTGCAACACCATTTTGTATCCGCCATTGACAGGATATTTAAATGGATATTATAATGCAACCGGTTGCAAAATATTAATAATTAAATTTCGAGGAGAAATGGATTCTATCAGAACAATTTCAGATATTGCAAAAATAGCAGGTGTTTCAAAATCTACAGTATCGCGAGCGTTAAATAATAATCCGGTTATTAGTAAAAAAACCAGGAAACGGATTCAATCCATCGCCGAAGAACATGGATTTGAAACACACAAAGGCGCTCGCTGTTTGAGTATCAACAGTAGCCAGACCATTGCCCTGATTTTTCCGGAATCGGAACATCACAGGCACATGGTTAGTGATCCGTTTTTTGTTGAGGTGCTCAAGGGGATTACTTCGACGGTCAGGGAATATGACTTTGATTTGATAATTGGACAACCCCGGAAGGATGTTTTCAAAGATTTACGGCGCTACATTGAATCAAAAAGAGCTGATGGTATTATATACCTGGGGTGCTGTCAAAACAGTGTATTGGGGGAACATTTTGAGCCAGGGTTGCCTCTTATATCTTGTGGATTGGAGACGTCTGAGAATATCTGTAGTGTGGATTGCGACAATCTGGGTGGTGGTCGAATGGCGGCAGAGCATCTCCTTCAATGTGGTTGTAAGAATATTGTGTTTATGGGGGGGCTTCAGGGAAGGCAGGAGACTCGATTGCGTTTTCAGGGATTTAACGAAGTACTTAAAAAGGCCGGTATTGAGATATTACCGGGTAACATTGTATTTGGTGATTATTTAGGCACGTCCGGTTATAATTTGATTAAACAACATCTGAATCAACCATCAGAAATCGATGGACTTTTTGCTTGCAGTGATTTAATGGCTATAGGCGCATTGGAAGCCATTCGTGAAAGTGGACAACTGGCCGGTAAACAAATATCAGTTGTCGGTTTTGACGATATTCCATTTGCTCAATTCAGTAGTCCTCCATTGACGACTATTCGACAAAACATATTTCAAATCGGCGAGGTATTGGTTCATAAATTGATGCAATACATCAAGGATGGTGTGATTAACCAGTCCATATTGCCGGTTGAAATGGTAGTGCGAAAATCAACAGTCATAAAGGGCAATAATTTTTAAATCTGGTGCAACCGGTTGTATTATCGGTGAATTCGACCTTCAATTATATTTTGGATCACAATGAAAACAAAAGAGATGGTAAATATGCCAATTAAGCAAATAAATTTAGATAGTAAGATACTGAAAACAATTAGTTACTATTCGGCTTTTTTTATTATCGGTATGTGTATGGCCATTCTTGGACCAACTATCCCCGATCTGGCTGAAAATACCCATACACAAATCAGTCAACTTAGTTTTCTATTTACTGTCCGTTCCTTGGGATACCTGATTGGTGCTTATCTGGGTGGACGTATATATGATGAAATAAAAGGTCATCCGGTGATCGTCATCATGTTGATAGCAACAGCTGTTTTTATGTTTTTAATTCCCATGCTGAAATTAACCGGCGTTTTGATTGTTGTTTTGCTCTTTCTTGGTATGTCAGTAAGTTTTATTGATGTGGGAGGTAATACGCTGTTGGTTTGGATACACCAGGAAAAGATTGGTACTTTCATGAATGGATTACACTTTTTTTTCGGTCTTGGTGCTTTTATTGCGCCGGTTATACTGGCCCGGGTCATTATTGTCAGCGGCGATTTTTCATGGACTTACCGGTTTTTGGCCTTGATGATTGTACCGGTGATTTTTTTATTCCTCTTTATACCAAGTCCTCCTGTCCGTAAAACCGATTTGAGTATTACAAATGGAACCTTTAATGGGTTGCTGGTGGCAGGGATTGTTTTTTTCTTTTTTCTTTGGGCGGGAACTGAACTGGGATTTGGAGGATGGATATACACATATGCTCTTTCATCAGGGCTAATTGATAAAGCTGGGGCTGCTTATTTAACATCGGCATTCTGGGGAGCATTTACCCTGGCCAGGTTGTTATCGATTCCCCTGGCTATTCGTTTGAAACCGGTTACCCTTCTTTTAGGCAGTATCGTCGGTGTGATGGTGAATTTGATTGTTATTATTAGTCATCCCACGTCATTTAATATGCTTTTGGTTGGCACCATTGGTATGGGTGCCTGCATGGCATCGGTTTTTCCCAATATGCTTGCCTTTAGTGGACGCCGTATTATTCTAAACGGTCGGATCACAAGTTGGTTTTTTATTGGGTCCGCTATCGGTGGAATGACACTTCCCTTGGTGATAGGTCAGTTCATTGAGTCCAATCCTCAACTTTTGTTGTTTATACTGATGGGTACTGTTGTCTGTGCATTTTTGGTGTTGTTTTGGATCTGCTGCTGGCTGAGGCCAAAAATATTATCCAATAATTGAATCGGGAGCATTCATCTGGTATACTATAATCGTGGCTTTGTCCAAGGAGTTCGAGTTTATTTGGTATTTTGTACAAAATAGTTTGGGTTTTACCATTTTACCAACCCTGAATGAGGTGCTGACATGAAAAAAGTAATACTGATACTTTTGCAGTTCTTATTACTCACCCACCTGATATATGCACAAAATATTCTCATATTACCGGCTCTGGATGATGCTATTTCCGATTTGTCTTCAAAGGTTCTGGAAACAGCCTATCATAAAATCGGTATTAAATTGAAATTTGAAGAGTACCCGGCTGAAAGAGCTTTGCGAATGTCAAACAGCGGTCACATTGATGGTGAGGTAAATCGAATTAAGGGGATAGATAAGACGTATACCAACTTGATATTGATCCCGATTTCAGTCAATTCATTTGAAGGGATGGCGTTTTCACATAATGTACAGTTTGAAGTTAATGGATGGGAAAGTCTAAGACCTTATTCCATTGCTATTCGTATTGGAATTAAATTTGCTGAAATTGGGACAGAAGGAATGAATGTGATAAAATTCCCAACCAACAAAAAGGTTTTTCAAATGGTTGCCTACGGTCGCGTTGATATTTGTATCTCTTCCCGGTTGACCGGACTTTATACGATAAAAAAGTATGGTTTTAAAAACATCAAAATACTGGAACCGCCTTTGATAAAGCTGAATTTATATCACTACCTTCATAAAAAAAACAAGCATTTGGTTCCTAAAATAACCCAGTCCTTAAAACAAATGCAGGATAATGGCAGTATCTTGAAGATTCGGAGAGATTTTATTAATAGATTGAAAATATATGATTAAGTATCGATCTTATCCTTTATTTTTTCAGTCATATTATCCCATTTTTTTCAAGCAGATATTTTAGTTAAACATACCATATGCTTACATTAACCAAAGAGATAACGGTCGATCTACCTTGAATTCAGTCAGAGATCACGTTAAACTTCGTGATTACGGGCGATACAAATGCCGAAATTTTTGAAATTATTTAAATTAAAAATATGTAGCGGAGAAACTCGATGAAGACCGGCATTCCTTATTCTGTAATGACTGCGGAAGAAGCAGTATTGCAGATCAATGACGGCGATACGGTGGCTTTCAGTGGTTTTACGTCTGCCGGAGCTGCCAAAGCAATCCCTACGGCTCTGGCTGGAAGGGCGAAGGAACATCACGATATTGGATTGAATTTTAAAATCCGGGTACTTACCGGTGCATCCAGCAGTTCGGCTATCGATGAGGATCTGGCTAACTCGAATGCCATATCATGGCGGGCACCTTATCAATCAGCCAAGCCAATTCGTGCCAGCATTAATCAACAGCACGTTGAGTATGTGGAGATGCATCTATCTCATGTGCCGCAAGCTGTATCTTCTGGATTTTTCGGTAAGATAGATGTAGCGGTTATCGAAGCTACGGAAATCACAACTGACGGACGGGTTTATCTAACTACTTCTATCGGTGCCTCACCGACTTTTTTACGTTGTGCCGAAAAAGTGATTATTGAAATCAACCGGCACCATTCCCCACGTTTAAGGGAAATGGCGGATATCAATATTATGCCGCCACCGCCAAGGCGTTTTCCCATCAATATTTTTCAACCCATGACCCGCATTGGCTGGCCATATGCCATAGTTGATCCTGAGAAGGTGATTGCTGTTGTTGAACATGATAAACCGGACGATGATGTCCAATTTGCGGAACCGGATGACGTCAGTAACAGGATTGCCGAGCATGTGATTGAGTTTTTATTAGGTGAGATGAGTACCGATAATCACCCGAAAAGTATTTTTCCTTTGCAGGCAGGTGTGGGTAATGTTGCTAATGCTGTTCTATACGGGTTAGGAGAACATCCGGACATTCCCCCGTTTTATATGTATTCAGAGGTTTTTCAGGATGCCATGTTTGATTTAATGGCCAAGGAGAAACTTCTTGGAGCCAGCGCCACCAGCCTGACTATTACCTCTGAAAAACTGAAGCAGATTACTGATGACATGGATTTTTTTGGTCCGCGTATCATTTTGCGTCCCCAGGAGTACTCTAATCATCCGGGTATTATTCGAAGGCTGGGTGTTATTGCTTTAAATACGGCTTTGGAGGTTGATCTTTATGGAAATGCCAATTCGTCCCATGTGTACGGCACCGATGTTGTTAACGGTATTGGCGGTAGCGGGGAGTTTACCCGCAACAGCTATCTCTCTTTTTTAATGACACCGTCCATTGCCAAAGGGGGAAAAATCTCTGCCATTGTTCCCATGTGTCCTCATGTAGACAACAACGAGCATTCGGTGCAGATTGTGGTTACTGAACAGGGATTGGCAGATTTACGTGGATTAGGCCCCACTCACCGAGCCCAAATTCTGATCGAAAAGTGTGCCCATCCAAAATATAAGGATTATTTGCGGCAGTATATAAAAGATTCCAAAACAGGTCATATTCGACATAATTTATCACGCTGCTATGAATTACATTGCAACCTCTTGGAACACGGGACAATGCTGCCGGAGTGATTTTTAATATCAATCAGGACGAATATCGGGATCAGGGATCAATAATTCGGTGAAAATGACACCGATTACGGATATAATTGAAAATAAGAAAATTTGCCAGATACAATCGGAAATAAAAGTGGAAATAACAATCTGTCCGGATAAGGCTATCATGGTTGAAACGACGGTATAAAGAATGCCGGTCAGAATGGCAAAAGAAACGGATGACACTATACGTCGCCAAAAGGTGGCACCGGCACAGTATAGTGTGATGATCGATCCCGAAACCAGCGGTATAAAAACAGTCAGGGCTGATTCAAAGTAATTATGGATGGCAGTGAATCTGTCGGGATTAACATGAAGATATTCAATAAAACCAAGAATAGCAGTGGCCACAATGACGCAAACACCGACATGCCAATATCTGGGACGCAATCGTGATCTTTTTTCCATGCGTGCACGAATTCTCCGGCCAATAGTCAATGGCCAGTTGTAGAAGAGGCAATACACCCATCTTTCCAACAGAGCACCGCCTTCTCCGAATACAGGGATGATATGTACTGCTTCAGTGGCCCAGTGTCCGGCCATAAAGCGAGCCAGAACAGGATATCGATAAGCCATTTGAATAGGAAAAGCCAAATATCCGATATATTTAAAAAATCCAAGAAAAACCGCAATGTTGTAATCTTTAAAGTTCCGTTCCCGGATAACAAGAAAGAGGACGTAAAGGCCGCGTACCAGAGATCCTGGAGAAATTGGTATTACCTGAAACAGGGCAATGATACCGGCACCGATGGCCCAGGCTTGAGCTCGGGGCATTTCCGGGTGCATTAAGACATATATGATTGCCACTGATACGGAAACGATCTGAGTAACGGGAACTGTGCAGACATGTACAGCTAAACTTTTCAGGTATTTTTGGATAAAAGGCTCATTGACCTGATTCAGAATAATGTTTCGATCCTGGGCTGTAATGATATGTTTTTTTTCTCCTTCAGCCACCATTTCACGTAACCACTCCTCCCGCTGTTCGGTATTAAAATAAAGCCGTATGGGTCTGCGCAGGTAATAGTCGAGCCTGTCTTTCAGATAGGAAAAACTGGTAAGTGATTTATGAATGCCGATGGGCAAGATGGACAACGGTGCATGTATCAAAAATCGAGGTAATGATCCTTGAACTTTTAAGGCTCCTGATTCATCAACCCGTCCATCTCGATGCCATGAGATAACCTTTTCGATGGTTTTCCCCTTAATGGTTCTCCATAAATAGGAAGGACTGGTTAGGATAGACTTGTAATGCTCACGCCAATCCGGGCGGGTCCAAATTCGGCGGATAAATCGTCCCAGGAAAGGGATACATCCCAGTGAAAAAAACAGAATAACCAGAAATTTTGAGGATCGGAATGTTTTTTCCCATTTATCATTGATATAATTCCGTACTCGCCAGCCAGTAACAGCACTGCTGAGCAATGTGGACCATAATTTGGAACTGAACAACAGGCGAAAATGGTTGTGTGTGATATCTGGAATGGAATTACGATAATTATCCTCCGCAGCTTTTAATTCAACCAGCATATTTTGCATGTCGATGAATTCTTCTTTATTCTTATTCACAAATGATTCCAGCTGCTTCAGATTTCCACGATCAAATTGAACCAAACTTCCACGTTTTAATCCCTGAAAAATCAGTTTAATATCTCCCGGACTCATGGGGAGAAAAGGTAATAGTGTCAAGCCAGCGCGGAAGTCAACTGCCATCAAACCGGCTTCTGGATCGTTTTCCGTATCGGTTCGTTTCAAACAATTAGGTTGACTTTTACAGGTAGACCACTCATATTGACGGGCGAACTCATGGGCGCCAATATCATGTAGCAGGTCGACAAAATCATGCATGAATTTGTATTTTGCACGATATTCCGGTGATCCCAGTTGGGCAGGATTCACTTTTTTCCCCTTTTGCCATCTTTTTAAAACATCCAGGTGTTCATCCACTTCCAATCGCCAGGTGCGACCATCGACCCAATCGCTTAATTCACCGCAACTTCCCAGATTTTCATCAACAAAGGTAGCGTGAATGTTATTAACCTTGGTTTCGTCATTAAAACGAATTTTTGCTGCTCGGCGAATGAATTTTTGCCAGATAGCTCCTGATCTGGCTGCAATTGGGTTGGTCTGAAGTTGGAAGGATGCCTGGAAACCCAATCCATACAATATATTTCGAAAGAGCAATGAACCTTTTGAAGGCGGAATCAGAATTTTTAATGCATAATGACTACCGACATTTAAGTCATTAAAAGTGCCATTTTCGATTTTAGTAATTTTGACCTTGTATACCTGCCCGGCAAAACCGCCACCGACAAATTTCTCTATAACCAGATGAATCTGAGCCCTTTCTTTTCCGGAAACAGCATCGGCCTGGTAGATCAAGGAATCACCTTCGTCATAATGATCAATGCTCATGGGACGGTGCAGGCGGTTCTTTTTAAATTTTTGTTCAAGTTCTTTACATATTTTTATAGAATAATCAGTCGTCATCAGCTTTTCATAAAATGAAAGGATTTTGAAACAAAATTCCGGGGTGCAGCCCGGATAACAAAACATTAAAAAACAGGTAATTATAATACTAATTATGGCAGGCAGTCTTTAAGTTTTAATTAAATAAGTGAAAAATGCAACGTAGTTTTTAATTTTTCTGTATTCCTGTCAGAGGAAGATAAGGGGCAGGGGGAGTCAGGTTAGTTCAATTTTCCTGGCTTCGGCGATTTCAAACATTCGTCGGATGATCCCCTTTGCTTCTCCTTTGAAATAAGGGAGAGCAAGTGTAGCGGCTCGGTAACCGAATTGTATGACTTCAGGTTCTATATTTTCATTCAAAAAAGCAGATTCTTCAGCCATTTCCGCCGTTCTCACCAGTATTCGCCCTTCAGAGGCAGTGCTGGGATTGTCTTTAATACTGGAGTCAATGAATCGTTTTCCATAATTGTAGATAGACAAAGCCTGTTGGGAAATAGTTCTGTCCTTGCTTGTTTTTGATATTTTAAACTGCATATAAGCATTATCCATGGTAACGTTGGCTATCATCACTTTGCATGTATGATCAGTTGGTAAAGCGTCACATAGTTTTTTAGCTAAAGGCTGAAATATGGGTATTTGAGCAAAAACACTCAAATAAATTCTGATAAGAAATTTATTTAGTTTTACTGTTCCAGGACCGATTTTTTTATTGTCTTCGCCGGGTTTTGCATCATATGTTTTTGCAACATCCAGTGGAACCAGGGGATGAAACGCGTATTTAAACCCGTTTAGTTTTTTGGAAACATTAGAGATGGTCTTTTTTAAATTTTTTTGTTCCAGCAGGATATTAATAACCCGCAAGTCTCGCCTTGCAGATTCAATAGCATTAGGGCTAAAACCGGAGCCGTTGGCGGAGATCTTTTTAAACTGTTCAAACAGCATTTTCTTTAAAGCGGCGAGATACAGGAAATATATGTCGAACAGGGTATCGATGGAGAAGGTCGTCAGATAGTCGTTCAATATCACCGATCCCGATTCTTGCAAAGCAGCATGAAGAGACCTAACTCTTTCTTCAGTTGTTCGATGTATCAAGCATCCATCTTTACTGGTTAGAATAGCGCTAAGAACAATTAAGTTTTTATCGCTGGGATACTTCCGTTTTAAACGTTCGATCTCTATCCGCATACCTATGGTCGATTTATCGACCTTACTTTCCTTAGCCTTTTGAGTGATGGTTTCACGTTTCTCTTCCAGCAATTGTCTTTTCGTCTTTTGCTCAATCTGAGGAATATCTGTGGATGCAGCTGAAGGTACATAGTTTTCTATTTTGGTCTTTTTCAGGCTACCAACAGCTTTTCGCAAGCCGGCAATCTCCTCCAGATCCATTTCCTTTGAGCGCATAAATCCCACAATTCCTCTTATATTGCTGAGCAGGCCTTTGCCATTGGCATTGTCCAACATTGTGGCCTGGCGAACAGTAATAAAACTTCGGAAATATGGGATCTGTTGGTTAATAGCATCCAGATCGTCCAAACCATATCTTTTGTCGCTTTTATTGGTTTGTTTAAGTTTTGAGGATTTTGTTTGATCGGATGGTGGATCGAAATCTTTTTTTACGGAGTCCTTAATTTCTGTAAAATCATAATCGGAAGGTCTTACGCCTTTTCCAGATTTGTCTGATTTTGATGAATCGTTTTTCTTTGGCGCTTGTGCCATAATGTTCCAGGTATTGTTGACTCTTATATGCCGATATCTATTAGCTGAGCATTTGTCAATTTTTTCTAAAATGCAACCTAAATTTTTAGATGTAGTTGAATTATTTTAAAAACCCCTTACCCCTGATCAAATTATCGCTTTTTCCATTTTGATAGCACGAACCAGTACAACCTAAGGTAAAGCATCTGTTGAAAATAAACTGAACCTTACAAAACATTATAATTTTTGAACCGACTCTAAAGGCATGTTGTTTTTTCTGGTCAACAGAAAGGTATTTAGCGTGAGTTTACAAGTTCGTCATTTTTATAAGGAAGTAATCTAATAGTATCAATAGGCTGGCGTCTTCAGATTAAAAAAACAGGGATGTATATTGTTGCTAATAACGCAAAAAAATACAAATAGTTATGAAAAGTTTTTTTATAACTCGTAAACTCACGTTAGCGATGGTTGGCGGTAAAAAATCACTTCGACTTCTTCCAGTGTTATCATCCCTTTTGATATCATATTGTCGAATTCAGGCAGCAGTTCATGAATTCTTTCTTCATAATCAACAAACTCAATTATTATCGGCAAATTAGTCATTAAACTCAATAATCGATCGGTATGGAATCTTGAATGACTACCGAATCCTCCTACACCACGAATAACGGTAGCGCCAAAGATATGATGGTCTTCAAGTTTCTTGATGATGGCACGGAAAAGAGGTTTGCCTTTATATCGCTCCAGACTGCCGATAGTGATTCTTACACGCAGGCGTTTTCCTTTATATTTTTCTGACGATATCATATTGCTTTTGCGAGTTGAAGCCCCGTTAAACACAAAAAAATACAAATAAAACTGTTGCTTAAGATATTGATGGCCGCTTTTGTAAAGTCTCCTTCCTGGAGTAACATCACCGATTCATAACTGAACGTGGAAAAGGTGGTAAAGGCACCTAAAAAGCCAACCAGTAAACCGATGCGGATAATTTCCGCCATCAAAAGATGTTCCAGAAAAAAACGTGTTAGAAAACCGAGTAAAAATGATCCAATAGCATTGACTGTTAATGTCCCGATGGGAAATGATGCACCAAGCCAATACGATATCTGACTGGCTACGAAGTATCGGCAGATGGCACCAAAAAAACCTCCCGTTCCTATGGCTAAGATTGTATAATAAGGCATGCAATGGTTTTGTTAATTGATAAAAACATCTCTATATGATTATAGCACCTTTTACAGAAATCCACATATGCAGGTATGAAAACTGAAGTTAACGGACTTTCCATATAAGATGGTTTTTCCTTAAAACTGTAAAATGATGGTATTAAAAAATAGCAGATTGTGCAAATTGAACTGGAAAAACCAAATTTGTTTGTAGTGGGTTGCAAGCCGGTTGTCAACAGCCTCTTTCACATAAAATTAAGAGCACAGGGCGCATCGGGTTCACCATGCAGTCAACCGAAGCCGGTCAATCTCATCGGACAATTGTACCAGGCACGGTAAACGGAGATCTTACAGTATTTATATATCGTTTATGATATGAAAAAGAGGTAGGCATGTGTGGTTTTGGGAGAATTTGAAGACTGTTAAACGGGCGGGAGTTGATCTCCCGCCAATTTAATCAAGAAGAGGAGTAATGATTTAAAAGAATTAAATCATGGGAGGAGTGCTGAAACCAGAAGTTTTAACTCATGATACTGTCAATTTGTTATATTTTATTTTGTAGCCGGTTAGATTGTCATAAAACTGATCAACAGTGCTTTTTATTTCGGGACGAAACGATAAAATAGTGTTTTTCTCGTCGTTATCTATAGTCCAGTCATCGATTTTGCAATGTTTTAGCAGATCAAGAATATCCTGAATCATATAGGGGCGGAGGTGATAAAAATGTAAAACGTGATTATCATCGGTGAATGTTCGAATATTATCGGCTTTGACAGTTTTTTTTGAAAAACTTTTATTGGTTAATGATCTAAGCGCCATTGATGTTAAATCCGCTGTATTTGACATTGTTTTCCCTTACGTTGATGTCGATCCTAAGTGGTTTATGCGAATAATATTTCCGATATTAAATAATAATTGAACAAAATTGTTTGTTATCGCTTATTAGATATAATCAGCAAATTTAATGCCATGGTGAGTGATGTTGTGAATAGGCCGAAAAAGCAAGGGGTTGCAAAGGAAATTGTAAGATATGCGAGTAAGAGAAAATGAGAAATATCTCAGAATTGAGATATTTCTCGATCAAGGAAGAGTTTACAGGAAGTTACTTGGCCAACATACCGCCGTCGACGGCAATAATGGAGCCTGTCATATAGTTTGATGCTTTGGAAGACAGGAATACCCCCAGCGCTTTCATATCGTCTTCCTCACCGAATCTTCCGGCTGGGATTTGTCCAATCGTAGCATCATATGTCTGCTTATATTCCGGATTGAACAGGTACTCCATCATGTCAGTATGGAAAAACCCGGGAGCAATGCAGTTAACATTAATATTATATTTGGCCAGTTTAATGGCCAGATTTTTGGTTAAGATCTCTACAGCAGCTTTGGAAGAGTTATAGGCGACTGCCGGATGACCCACTTCATCACTACCACGTGAACCCAGAACGGAGGATATGTTGATTATCTTACCCCCACCTTGATCTTTCATGATATTAGCGACTTTCTGAGACAGAACCCAGACAGCTTTTACATTGACATCAAACACCTTTTCCCATTTATCCAAGGGATATTCCAGGGTTGGGGCTCCCCAGGTGATGCCAGCATTATTAATCAGGATATCAATTTTACCAAATTCTTTCAGGGTTATTTCAACCAAATTATCAATATTTTCAGTGCTTAGCATATCGCATTTGACAGGCAATACCCTAACTCCCAGAGCACCCAATTCCTTTGCGGCTTCTTCGCAATTTTCTAATTTCCGTGATGCCACTACCACATTTGCACCAGCCTCTGCCAACCCGGTTGCCAGAAATCTCCCGATTCCCCTGGCACCACCGGTAACAATAGCTATCTTATCCGTAAGATCAAATAACTTGTTTATTTTCATGTTATCTCCCATCATGGGGTTTGTAGGTTTCGCCCTTCTGAGGCCCATGAACGGCCAATTAAAGCAGCGATATGAGTAACTTATATGAACCATGAACGATGGCGTTTAAAAACAATCATCATGTTTGTCAAAGATTTAACATATTGAAGAGGAAATCCGATTGTCAAATCGCCCTTTATTATCAGTATGACAGATGGCAAAGTTTAACTTTGTGACATCAGGTCAAGCCTGGAATATCGATTGGTCAAATTTTACTAAAAATCAATGATAGTGACACGGCCTGTAAACCCGTAAAGACACATTGTTGAGATTTTGCGAAATATGGCTGATTTTTAAAATGTGACACCACTTTTATTCTTGATCTGGTTATTCCAGAAAACAGGGTAGGACAAAATTAAAATTGGCACCTCCTTCCTGGTTGTTTTCCGCCCATATGCTGCCATTATGGGACCTGATGATCTCCCAGCAAATGGCCAACCCAAGACCTGTTCCACCAGCACCGGTTTTGGTAATACTGCTTTGGCTGAATTTGTCGAATACTGTAATTAATTCATTTTCCGGGATGCCAACCCCCTGATCCATCACAGTGATTTGAATGTTAGGGTGTTTTTTACCATTAAACAGTGAAGGAACTACTTTAGATATAATGCTGATGTATTTGCCATTTGGAGAAAATTTGATGGCATTTGACAACAGATTTCGCATTACCTGACCGATTTTATAACTATCACAATAAACATTGACTTTTTCTACAACCCGGTTGTCCACAGTCAGGTTTAATTCCTTTTCTTCCAACATGGAGTTATATTCGAATATGCTGTCGATAATTATTTTTTGGATATCATTTTTTGCCATGGAATACTCCATACGGCCGGCTTCCATTTTTGAAAGATCCAATAGATCGTTCAGCAGAAGCATTAATCGTTCGGCTGATTTGCGAATTTGTTTGAAGTAATGAAGTGTCTTTTTCTTACTACTTTTGTCCGTTTTATCCACGCCATATTTTGAATAGTTAAGAATGTGGTGCATTGGATTTCTTAATTCATGGGAGATATTGGCCAGGAATTCACTTTTGGCCAGATTAGCACCCTCTGCTTGGGTTTTGGCATATATGAGTTTTTCTTCGATCTGTCTCCTTTCTATAATTTCTATTTGAAGTTCCTGATTGGTTTTTGTCAGCTCTTTTGTCCGTTCGGCCACTTTTTTTTCCATTTCAGTGTAGGATTTTTGCAGTGCCTCTTCCGCTTGTCTGCGTTTTTCCAGGTTTTGGTTCAATCGTTTACGCATGGTGTTTATAGTCAACACCAGTTGATCCAAAAGATCGGGTTCGGTTGGGTCTGGTGATGTTCGACTGATCTCCAGGGGAGTGTTCGCACTGTCTAATTCGAATTTTTTTAAATAATCGGTAATTCGAATGAGGTGTTTCATAATCAGCTGATGAAAAATAAATAAAATACAAAACGAAACCATGAAGGTTTTAACGGTTTGTGTGGCTAGAATCAATACTACTCTTTCTTTCAACCGGGAAATGGCTGACTCTGTACTGGCAACAACCAACAAGGTGCCTATTTCCATATCAATAGGAGGATAGACCAATGGAAAGCTGATTGAGATGATATGCTCTTTTAAAGGTACTCCAAGGCTGATAACCGGCATTTCAACTCCTTTTCTAATTTCACTGATTTCCAGGTATTGTATGCCGGGCAATTTGAGCGCTCCTTCCAATCCGATTTTTAACTGGGGCATGTTAAAATCCCAGAGACTGGTTGAAAGGGATTTAAGGTGACCTCTTTGAATATGGGCAATACCTTCGTGTATTATGGCAACATCTTTCTGGTAGTCATTATATAATTGAATGGCAGTGCCGATAATTGTAAAACACGAACTGCATAAAAGGATAAAAAAGAGCAACCGATAGGATAGTACATTCTTTTTCTGACCGTTTTTGATGTTCATGGTATATTTTCAGGTTGAGGTTCCCGCTATTTTATTTTTATCTTTGTTGTGTCTGCATGCTTGGTTAAGCTATTTTTTTTTTAAGTTTATGGGAGTAGATTTTTTCTGCCGATTATATATATGTTAATACATACTTAACGATGGTTAAATGGTTAGTGTTGGCAATTCATCGGGATTATGTACTATGGATTTTCGAAGGGAAGTACTGCTTAACACGTTTATTGGTACTACTTTAAAAAAAATATGTCATAATGTCCACAAATGTTTAAATTTTGTGAAACTAAATGAAATTGGAATAAAAAATAATGTTTAGAGACAATGGATAAGATTATCCTGGGTACGTCGGGGGGGTAAAAGTGGGTAGACCGGGAATTTCTTCCAGCTCTGGTGTGCCGGCAGCGGCATTTGTGTCACCCTAAGGAGGAATGGCGAAGGATCTCTCAAGGCTAAAATTATATAATGGCATTTGTCCTACTGGTTACTTCTGTATAACAGATTTTGTCGTTTTAACAGTAAGGGATCTTCCAGATATCATATTTATCCTTTAAACCGCTGTTTTTAAAATATAAAATTAATTCAATTCATATTGTATTTGGAGTTGCAAAAATGAAATGGGTAAAAAGTGAAAACTATTATAGAGTCCCTATCCACTCATGGTGTCGAGACATCGAAGATGGTGCCCTGGCACAGGCCGAAGATCTTGCCTCTCATCCGGTTGTGTATCATCATGTATCCCTTATGCCTGATTGTCACCAGGGATACGGCATGCCCATTGGAGGTGTTATTGCCTGCCAAAATGCCGTTATCCCCAATGCAGTCGGGGTAGATATCGGTTGTGGTATGGGAGCAGTGGAGACCAATATTTCCGTAACAGCAGCGGATCAAAAGAAATTACGTAAACTGGTCAATTTAATCAAACAATCCATACCCTGTGGAGAAGGTCATGCTCATAGAGCTGTTCAGTCTTGGGATGGTTTTGATGATAATATTGAAGATTATAGAAAAAGAGGTTGGTTTACTGAACATGTAAATAAGCTGGCCAATCGCAATCTGGGAACTTTGGGCGGTGGAAACCACTTCATTGAAGTTCAAGCTAGTGAAGATGGATTCGTATGGCTTATGATCCATTCGGGTTCGAGGAATTTAGGTCATACAATTGCCACCTTCTATAATAAGCTGGCGCTTCAATTAAGTACCAAATGGCAATTTAAAATTCCCAATAGAGATCTGGCTTTTTTTCCTGCCGAATCAAATGAAGGGAAAAATTATGTAAAAGATATGAATCTTGCGCTTGAATATGCCTGGGAGAATCGACGACGCATTATGAACCGGTTCATGGAGGTATTCTCTGGTATATTTTCAAAAGCCGAATTTAAGGATCCGGTGAATATTCACCATAATTATGCAGCTTTGGAAAACCATTTTGATGAAAACGTCTGGATTCACCGGAAGGGGGCGACATCGGCCAAAAAAGATGAAGTCGGCATCATTCCCGGTTCTATGGGGACACCGTCTTATATCGTTAAAGGATTAGGGGAAAAATATTCTTTTACCTCGTGTTCTCACGGGGCAGGAAGAAAGATGGGCCGAATGCAGGCGTCAAGGTCACTCACTGTAGATTCTTGCAACCACGCCATGGGTAAAGTGGTCTTTGATCGCTGGAAAAAACAGAGCAGAGGGAAGGCTAAAGGAATGCTGGACCTGGGTGAAGCACCCCAAGCTTATAAAGACATTGATAAGGTTATCAATGCTCAATTGGATTTAATAGAGCCATTGGTAAAACTTTATCCCTTGGCTGTGGTTAAAGGGTGAGAATTCAGAGCATGGTAGTTAACTGCTTTATTGTGAAGTCCCGGCACTTAATTAATTTGGGTAAAACAGCCACGGAATCCACTAAAATTCACGAAAAATATTGGTCTTAAAAGTGATTTTCCTTGTTAAGACTACTTTTCTGTTGAACTTCAAATTCATTGTAGGAAGATACGGTTTTAAAACCGATTTGTTCATAACACTTTATGGCAGCGGTATTATCTGCTTTTACATTCAGTCCGATGCGGATATCTTCTTGAAGTAAAGCCTGACAAAGTCTGATGGTTGTTTGTTTCCCGAGACCATTGTTACGATGGTTGGGTAGGGTAGTGATGTTGCCTAGAGCGGCCACTTTGTATAAAGGGGAATAAACATGAATGCCGGCAATGCTGATTAAGCGGTTGCCCTCCTTAATTCCAAAATATTGCCCCGTCTCCAGCATTCTGGCATTAAACCAGTTTCTGGGATAACTCTCATTATATAATACTTGAATAGTATCCAGGTCGTTTGTGTTGAGACGAACTACATGGCTGGCGATTACCTGGGGGATGTGGGTGTTATCCAGGAGTGCCATTTTATGGTGCAGACCACGAGATTCAAGTGAATATTTTTTTTGTAGTGCTTCTTCAAGACCAGGACTCAGATGGGCATAAAAACGAATCGGTAAAAGGTGTCTTATAGATATCAACAGATCTGCCATTATATCAAGTTCATCGGAAAGTGCCAGCAGGGTTGGTAACTCCTCTCCTACATATAATAAGGCAATGGCTTTTATCTCTCCATCGAGTTTTTGAGCATACCATGTTGTGTATGGCCAGAAAAAATCGTCCAGATCACCGAGGCTGTAATTGTGAAGATAAATGTCTTTATTAAGAAAATGCTCGATCTCTTTTTTGTCATGCAAACAAACATAATCCATTGTTATGTCTCTTTATTATTATAGGTTGTGTTAAAAGTGGTATCAGTTAAATTCCGATCTCTGTTTTAGTAGTATTATGGACTGTTTTTCGTGTAATTTGACTTTTTCCAATTGTTTTCCCGATAAATCTGTGGTTGAGCTGGAAAATTTTAATGAATAACCTGAAAATTCTTTTTCAAAAATTATTTTTGCTCTTTGGGCATGAAAATCCGAAGTGACAACAATCAGTTGTTTAACTCCATATTTATCAACAATGGGTTTAGCCAATTTTGCATCTTCAATGGTATTAGTACTCTTTGCAAATTCCAGAATATGGGACTCCGGGATTCCCTGGGAGATCAGAAACTGTTTGGTATAGTGGGCATGTGCCTTTTGAGTGTTGTTAAAATGATTACCAAATCCTCCGGTGGGCAAAATATAGTAGTCGGGGTGTTGTCTGTATTCAGATACGGCATGTACCGAACGTTCTCTGGCAATTGATGTGAGCTTTCCGTTTTCGTCGTTACGGGCCCCTAATACTATAATAATTCCTTTCATCTATTTATAATTTTAAATATTCCTGAATGATTATTCGGGTTAATCGCCTTTTCAGGATGTCAACGTCGGTTCGATTCAGTATGGATAAAACGTTATTTTCATATTGATTTAACATTTTATGGTACGTCTGAAAATACTATCATGATTTTTCTTAAGCGACCACCCAACAATGATGAACGTTTTTCATAATCGACCTATTTTTAGAAATCACGCTGGAAAAAATTCTGTTAAAAAGGACGTTTTTCCTGGTAAATCAAAAAGTCATTTAATGCCATGTAATATTAGACCTTTAATGATAAAAACAAACTTCAAATAAACAAAATCTTGACTTAAACATGCATAATAATCAAAATACGCCTTCGAACGGTCATTAACCAATCTCCATAAACGACCAAACTCTATGAAGGCGAAGCAAATTATCCTATCCATTGATAGCAGGATAGAAAACGTGTCTTTAGTCAGTGCCGCAATAAATAAAATAAGCGCTTTAACGACATTACCTTCGGAAGAGATACAATGGGTTGAATTATCTGTGGTTGAGGCGGTTGTTAACAGCATCAGGCATTCATATCAGAATTCGCCCGATTACAAGGTGGAGGTACAAGTTTCTATCCATCCCAATTCACTGGTCATCACAGTTGTTAATAATGGTATACCGATGGAACCGGATTTGCTTGAAAAATGTAAACAGCCATTGGAAGAGCTTTCTCCGGGTAAAATTGAAACCATTCCTGAATCAGGACGAGGATTACTCATTATTAAAAGTGTGATGGACAATGTCGCTTATACAGTTGAAAACCAACGCAATTTATTGGTCATGACGAAATATCTACCCAAAAACTAGAAATATGAAAACCGATCTAAATATCATTGATAATGTTCATGTTTTAAAACTATACGACAGAATTGATGCTTCCTGCTCCCAGGAATTGAAAGAAATTGTCGAAGCTATGATTAAAGAAGGAAAAAGAGAATTTCTTTTTGATATGAATAGTGTCGGATTTATTGATAGTTCCGGCCTTGGAATTATGATAACATGTTTACGTTCGATTAATAATGTTGGCGGCCGAATGAAAATTGCCCAACTGCAAAATCATACAAAATCTGTATTTGATATGACACGGATGGATCGGATTTTTGAGATTTTTGAAGATACAGAAACGGCTATTTGCAGCTTTAATAATCGACCCCTTAATGGTGAAATGAATTGATTTATAACTATTCATATTGAATAGTGATCAGCTAATCTTGAAAACAGGTTGATATATGAATATCTGGGAACGGAGAAAACCATCATTTGGATTTATCTCAACCCGTTTTGCAGGCACTGATGGCGTTTCGCTGGAGACGCAAAAATGGATTGAAGTTTTGACAGCCAAAGGTTGCCAAGTTTTTTACATGGCCGGTGAGCTGGATACTCCTCCTGAAATTTCCCATTATTTCCCTAAATTGCATTTCAAACACCCGGAAATTCTAACGATCCAAAACGAACTGTTTATCGAAAAACGGCGTACCCGTCCGACCTCCAGGAAAATTCACATGTTAAAGGAGGAGATTCGGGATGAAATTGAGATTTTTCACCGGAAATTCAAATTTGATATCCTGGTGGTTGAAAATGCTTTGGCCATACCAGTGAATATTCCCCTTGGTAAAGCATTAACGGAATTCATCATTGAAACCCGGATTCCAACCATTGCTCATCATCATGATTTTTATTGGGAACGTCAGCGATTTCATAGTTATGCAGCTATGGATTATTTTCGGGCTTTTTTCCCTCCAAGTCAGCCAAATATGCAACATGTAGTAATCAATTCCATTGCAGGATCTCAACTATCTCGACGCACCGGGGCTTCCTGGACACTGATTCCCAATGTGATGGATTTCAAAACGCTTCCCCAGGAAATCGACGATTACAACCGAAATATTCGGCAGGAATTTGGTTTGGATGATGATGGTATTCTTATTTTGCAACCCACTCGTCTTGTTTCACGAAAAGGTATCGAAACGTCTATTGAATTGGTGAGTCGGTTGGGACTGAAAAGTTGTGCCTTGGTGATACCCCATGAAGCTGGCGATGAGGGGTTTTCCTATCGAAATCGGATCGAAGAATATGCTGCCTATTTGAATGTAAACCTGTGTATTTTTTCAGATCATATTGCTAAAGAACGTCAAACCGATGCAAACGGTCAGAAAAAATATACCCTTTGGGATATTTATCCGCATGCTGACTTGATTTCGTATCCTTCTGTTTACGAGGGATATGGTAATGCATTTGTAGAGGCCATTTATTTTAGAAAACCAGTCCTGGTGAATCGATATAAAATTTTTGAAGCGGATATCGAACCGTTAAAATTTAAAGTGATTTCCTTTGATGGTTTTTTAACCAATGAAACCATTCAGTCGGTTAGACAATTATTGGATGATAAAAAACAACTTCGCGAAAACGCCGAGACAAACTATATGCTGGGGTGGCGTTATCTATCCTACGAAATGCTGGAAGAGAAACTGGAAGGTTTGTTGACAAATATTTATGGCTCGTAAAAAAGATACACTTTCATATGCTGAAATATTGGACGAGTTGACTCCCTCACTGGAAACGCTTACCAACGGGGAATTTAAACTTAAGCTGGCAGATCTGCAATCTCTCATCGGGCATAGTGAATCTGTCGATGCAGATCAAAGCCTGGAAGAGGTACATAAAAAAATGTACAGTCAAAAACGTGAGTTTGTGGCTGTTCGTGAAGAAGGACAATTAATCGGCATCTGCTCTCGATCTGAAATTGGAACAGTCCTGGGGCGTCGATACGGTTATTCGCTTTTTTCCAATCGTCCGATTAAGAACTATCTGCTGAAAGATTATTTAACGGTTACTACCGCACATGACATTGTCGATGTTTTCTTTGCTGCTAATAATCGCAGTCAGGAATATTTCTATGATGATCTGGTGTTAATTGATGAGTCAGGTAAATACCTGGGCATGATATATATGCGAACCCTGGTGGTTATTCAGAATTGGTTTTTCTTAAATAGTATCAAACAGTTGAAACAACAAAAGGAGCTGCTAAACCGCCAGAATCAAAAGGTGGAACAAAACATGTTGCTGGCAGGTCAACTTCAACAGGCTATGTTCCAGCACCAATATCCCAGTTTTCCTTCCCATGTTCCATCCGAGCAGTCCATGCTGAAGTTTCATCATTTTTATGAAAGTCCGGAAATACTTGGTGGGGATTTTTTCCACATTGTTCATCTGTCGGATCACAGGGCTGGGGTTTTTATGTGCGATGTGCTGGGGCATGATGTCAGCGCAGCCCTGGTAGCGTCCATGATTAGAGCATTATTGGGTAGTTACCGCTCTGCGGCTGATAATCCTGGTGAGTTGCTGACTAAAATAAACAACAAATTTTTAGAAATGCTAAGTGACTATCCTGAAACCATATTTGCCACCGCTTGTTACCTGGTAGTGGATGTCGGATTGAAACAATACGAATTGGCTGTGGCCGGCCACCCTATTCCTATCCGGCTTATAGGTAAAAGTTGTGAATGCAACCAATTGGATGTGGCCTGGGAGTTTTTAGATCCGCCGCTGGGTATTTTAGAAAACCTGACTTATCAAACTTCCATTGGCTCAATCAACAAAGGAGATCTTTTTATCAGTTATACCGACGGATTATTTGAAGTGTTTAATGAACACCAAGAGGAGTTTGGGATGGACCGATTGATGGAAACCATTACCAAATACTGTCGTAAAAAAACTGCCAACCTGTTTGATTCAGTTATCTCAGAAATAAAGAAACATTCCAAAAGCCGTCATTTCACAGATGATGTCTGCCTGGTTGGTGTGGAGGTGGATCGAGTTGTTTCATCTAAATCTATGACTACCGGTTAATCTTTTTCCAGTCCACGTCCACGTGGCCGATTACAGCGTTTTCTTTGTTGAGCTCAGCAAAAATCTTCAGAACTTCCCTATTGCCGGAATCGAGCAGTCGTTTCGAATTTAAAAACACACGATCACTTCAAATTTTGACAGGATGAATTAATAGGCGTTCTTCTTGGTATTAGTAAAAAATAGTTTCTAATAACACAAATTATCTAAAACAACCTCGATTTCTTGATCTTTTAATTCCAACTCCGATTGCTCTTTTTTCAAGATGTCCTCTGATTAGGACGATAAAGGGAACCGATGTGTTTCTAGAATATGGCACAAAGCACCACATATATTGCAACGTCAAATATGTTAAATCCTCAATGGATTACCTCGGAATCGGTCATTTTTTCGTCTTCTTGCCATTAAATCTCCGGAACCAGAAAGATTACGCTGATATTCGAGCTGATTTAAAGGCACGTGGTCAAATAATAGGTAATATGGATAATGCTTATTGCTGCCCATGCCCGAAGTTTAGGTGTCACTTTAGTGACAAATAATGAAATGGAATTTTCCAGGGTGAAGGATTTATTTCTGTGTAGCTGTAGCTAAGCCTCTTCCGCAAACTGATCTGCCAAAAATCCATATACTAGAATTTTTTCTATAAATCCAAATATTATATCAAAAAAGGAAAACCTATTTTGCCATATTATTTATTTTTCAGTTTATCCAAACCATTAACATCCTGTTTTATTAAAGCTTTAGCGCAAAAGGTCGCATTATGAGTCGCTTTGATTCAGAACATCCAAACAAATATCTAGACTATACTGAAACAAAGGAATTTGCTTATAGTTTGCGTTAGTCATATTGCGGAATAGTCAATGATATTTTGAACGCAATTTTTAACAAATGTAACTATTTGGCAAGTCTTGGATTAATTGTATATACTAGAAGTATATGGAAGGCAAATTAAGTTTAACGGAAATCGAAACACAAAAAAGCATAAATGCTTCCTTAAGTTTTACAAAGATTATATTGGGGCTGATATGGCTACCTTTGTATTACTTGAATTAGAAGGTTAGAAAATTCAGTTTACCGATGCAGTAAGAAATGGATTCGTTCACGAATACTTTATGAAATTAAAATAAAGCGCAGTTTGGGTTCATTTATCCTGTGTGGAAGCAGGAACAGAAAGGTTTTTAAACAAACCAGCTAGATGAAATTATATTCGTTTTGATTCCATATTTTAAACTGTTTTGTAAAGGTATTGAGAAAGCGAAGAACGAAACCAAACCTATCTGGACTGAATCGCGACTTCAATGTATATATATGAATTAACATGCTAATATTTTTGCGGCAAATTTCTACACCGGACCTTTATCCTGCGCCTTCGGCCGGTGATGTTGTACAGCCTTGAGCCGCAGAGGTGAAAGTCTCATGTACAGTTACAGTTATTAGGTCAGAGGATACCGGACGTCCTCTGACCCGACATTTGTTGTCAAGGAGGGAGCAACAACAGCAATAGGAAAGGAAATTCCCTTCACAAGATAAAATAGAGCGGCGGTCAAGAACGAAGACGATCACAATTCGACGTGTTTGTTTCTTACCGAACTGTTACTGATGTTTATTGGAGGTAAGGTGTATGAAACAGATAAATATGATGAGGTTAAGCAGGCGTTTCGGATGGTTTACAGGCATGACCCTGAGCCTGATAACCATTAGTCTCATGGTGGGGACGATCTTGTTTGCAGCCCCCGTTTCCAAGAAGCAGATCCCGCTGGCGGCATTCGATTATCCTCCTTATATGGATGAATCGTTACCGGAAAAAGGGCTGTTTTGCGAGTTAGTGGCGGCCGCATATCGGTCACTTGGTTACACTGTGTCATTTGAATTCTATCCGGGAAAACGCGCGACACAGAATGTGGTCGAAGGGGAAGTGTTGGCATCGCTTGGCTCCGAACGAAATTATTCTGAAGACGCCCGAAAGAACGATGTTCTTCAAAGCGTTCGGGTGTTTTATTTCCGAACGGTCGGATTTTATTTGAAAGATCGCTTCAAGTCCATTTCATTTAAAACACTCAAAGACTTGCAAGGGTATCGTATCGGCATCATCAGAGGAGCGTCGGCGTCAATCCTTTTCAACAAGTATCCTGAGCTGAACCTGGACATAGAAGAGGTGACGACGATGAAACAGATGTTTAAAAAAGTGTATGCCAAACGCAACGATCTGGGGTTTACAGTCGAATTAAGCGGACGGATGTTTTTCGCCAAACATTATCCAAATGAGAAGGATCGCTGGGCGATGACCGAGGATGCGATGCAGGGGATTTTTGGAGACGTCGTGTTTTCAAAGAAATATCCAGATGGAGAGAAGTACTTGAATATTTTCAAGAACGGGCTTCAGCAAATACGCGACAATGGCACCTATCTTCACATTCTGGAGAAGTACTATGGTGTAGGCAAGGTCCCGGCTTGGGTCACCGATGTTACCCAACAGCCATATGATATCCCGAAAGAATAAGCGGGGTTTTGATCACCGCAGGGGAGAAGAACGTCATGAAGTGAGAATGCGCGCTCCTTATCGGTGACTGACGCCCAGCTTTTATAAGAAAAGACGAAGGAAATTAGGGAAATCCCAATGGGTTCCTGTTGCAGGGAGAAGTGTTTATTATCCGATACACCAATGATTTTATCTGTATCTTTCGGCTGAAAGATGATGCTGAAAGGTTCCATCGAACATTATTAAAACCGTTGTGTAAATTTGGTCTGGAAGTTGTCCCGAAAAAGACACGGATTTTACAATTCAGCCGGTTTTATCCAAGCATGAAGCGAGGTTTCACTGAGCAATTCGTACAAAACCCGTTATTCTCTCCGCAACATAATCGAAAATTAGATTGATCTCATATTTCGATGCAGCTTGTTGATTTTTTTGTTAGCATCCTTGGAGAAAAATGCCTTCCTGTAATGGGTGGAATACCGACTGAAACATTCTCGACTCAGTAATGAGGCAGACGTTCGACGGGTCTTTGGCCATGTAAAATTTAACTGAACCGGGTGAAAGCAGGGAAAACAAATGACGACCTTGAGCCAGCGCCCCCTGTGTAACCCGATCATATTAGAATAAAATTCGACATAGCAGCCGGTTATACCGACATTAATTGCGTTATGAATTTTAAAATAAAACTATAGATGGATTTTTAAGATGACGATAGGTATTAGACAACAATCAAGCAAGGATAGAAGCTTCAAATTTAATATTTCTCAAATTACCAAGGATATTATTTTCATCCTAATAGGTATTTTTTCAGCTGGTTTTGGATTGAAAGGATTTTTACTTCCAAATTCGTTTATTGATGGTGGTGCTATGGGCATTTCTCTGCTGATATCGGGAACCACCAGTGTATCATTATCCATTCTTATTATAGCTGTTAATTTACCATTTCTCTTGCTTGGATTTTCACAAATAGGAAAACAATTTACTCTTAAAAGCATAATTGCCATAATTGGACTTTCGTTAGTTGTTCACTTCATTCCTTATCCTCTAATAACATCGGATAAATTACTTATCGCTGTTTTTGGTGGTTTTTTCCTGGGGGCAGGAATAGGAATGGCAATAAGGGGCGGATCTGTAATAGACGGAACGGAGGTATTAGCAATTCATTTGAGCAAAAAAACAGGACTAACTATTGGTGATATAATATTGATTTTCAACATTATTATATTTTCATTTGGGGCATATATTCTATCTGTAGAAATTGCATTATATGCAATGCTGACTTATTTGGCTGCTGCAAAAACTGTAAATTTTGTGGTTGAAGGAGTTGAAGAATATACAGGAATAACAATCATATCAGATAATAGTGACGAAATCAGGTTAATGATTACAGAAAAGTTGGGTAGAGGAGTAACAATGTATACAGGAAAAGGGGGATATGGAAGAAAAGGTGATACTCTAAAGAAAATTGACATTGTTTATACAGTTATTACACGGCTGGAGATTGCAAGATTACGAACAGAAATTGATAAAATAGATTCTGATGCATTTATCATTATGAACAGTATAAAGGATACAAAAGGAGGATTGATAAAGAAACGACCGCTTGCAAAATAAACTAATATCAAATGATATCCTCTTATATTAAATCATTCAATCGGACCGTACACACGTGGTGTTGAACCTTGTACTCATTGCCAAAAACGGTGTAACGGTCGATTAACTCAGCGTTAGCAATAAAACCTATTATTTGACGTAGCCATATTACTCTGGATTTAGAATACAATGAGTTCAATATGTTTCTTTCTCTCTTGGCTTATTGAGATCTAAAACAATGATAAGGTATGTTTTATAAGTTCAATTCCACCGACAGCCCCATGCCCCGGAACAACTATTTGAGCTTGGCTGAACTTTGCCAGTATTTTTTTTAAGGAAACCGGCCATTGTTTCATATTTGCATCGACTATATAGCCCAGCTTTGTATTATTGATGGATTTAACCAAACATCCAGCAAAAAGGAGTTTTTTATCAGGAAAATATACCACAACGTTATCCAAAGTATGACTTGCTCCGGGATAAAAAACCTCGACTTTTTTTCCATCAAAATTCAATTGAAGACCATCCTTCAGTTTGTATAGTTGATTCGGTTCCGTATACTTTGCTGTGGCATGGGCGTGGTAGTATTTTTTCAGTTGTGGCTTTTCAAGCCATTTCAGTAGTTGCTGTCGCGTTTTATCTGCTTGTTCTGTTAGAAGTCGTTTGGTTAAATGTGATCCATAAATATCGATACCTTTTTGTTTAAGAAATCCATTTCCACCTAAATTGTCATTATGAAAACCCGTGTTAATTTCCACAATCCGAACATTACCAAAAATTGACTCCACCCAATCCAACACTTGTTTCGTTGCTTCGTTATTATAAGGTGTATCCACCCATACGAAATCTTTATCAGAACATCTGACAAGCATTGAGTTAGCAGGCCATGGAAATCGATGATTGATAATATAGATATCCTTTTTAATCTTCTTGACTGTAAGCTCATCAGACAATATGTATATATCGCCCAGTGGTTTTGCAAAAACAGTTGGATTGAAATAAATGTTAAATAAGAACAATACTAAAAACAGGTTAGCTTTTTTTAAAAACATTATTTTCTCTTTGCCTTTATACTGTTGTTATACTCATATGTTTACAAAATTATTATGACCGTTTTCCTGGAAGTCAATCTTGTTTTTTATCCTACTCCAATGACTGCGGATTCATGGTTGATCGGTGAGCAGTTTTACTATCATCCTGATTTATTATAAGAATCAAATAACTGCTGCCCTGAGACACGTTGCCTTCTTGGAACAAATGTAATCGGCAGGGCTATTTCCGTCATCCCGGCCGTGGGAAAGGGCTAAAAAAATCAGGCATATGTTGCTGATTTCCACTTGTGGATTTGGAGAAAAAGGTGATTTTGATCCCCATCATTCATCATATGAAGGCTATCGCCCGAAATTTTGCCACCGGGAAATATATGGGGGCTTTAATTAGACCCATGGGATCGACTACGGAAATGTTTCAAGATAAAAAAACTGAGCAAATAAAAGCAATTTTAGATGCTTTTTATCAAGTGGTAAAGGAAGCAGGGACCCAGAAAGCCATCTCCAGGGAACTCCAAACCGCAGTGGCAACACCCTTGATCAATACAGGGGGGGATAAAACAGGCCAATGAGAAATTTCATGAATTAATCGTCGAACAGGATCAATAGTTCGACGATTGTATATTTACAAGCCGAATTCAATATTCATCGGATCTATAAGAGGGTTATTTTGCAAAACCCACCAGTAAGGTCAATCACTAACTTCCTACTCCAAATTCGAAGATGACCAACAATCCGATTGGAATCAAAAGAAGTTGTATCCATTTTGAGAACCGATCTCCAATAAGTCCTTGACTGAGCAACCAAAGCCCGAAGGCAATTTTAAAAAATGCCAGCAAAGCCATCAACGGCTGCGTGCTCAGTTTCAACAACGCTGGATTGGCGATAAAGGCCAGGGGGACGACATAAAGCCCAAATCCAAGCCGCATTGCCTGCCCGGCGACGGGAATCCATGGAGCTTCAGCCATACCCGCTGCAATAAAGACCGTTCCGCAAACCGGTGGGGTGATGGTTGAAAGAAGCGCATACCAGAAAACAAATAGATGTGCATAAACACTGGGCAGACCCAATTCCTGAAGGGCTGGTCCGGCCACAGAAACACAAATCACATAAGCTGCGGTTGTGGGCACTTCCATTCCCAGGATCAAACATGCCAGAGCTGTTAAAAACAGGGCAATCCATAAATTTCCCCCGGAAAAGCTCAGAATGATGGACGTTATTTTCACCCCCAAGCCCGTCATATTTAACACACCAATGATCAAACCGGCACAAATGATAATGGAGGCAATAATGGAAATCTGACGCGCCGCAGTACGGCAGGCATCAAAAAACCGCTGATGGAATTTAAAATAGAGAAACTGGTATTTTTCGTTGATGATCAACAGGGCAGCGGATATAAAAATGGCCACTCCAGAGGCGTATTGAGGTGTTCGATCAGTTAAAAAAAGAATGCCCAGCAATGTAAAAAACGGTAAACAAAAAAACGGCGCCAGCCGCAGTACCCGGTTGATCGGCGGTATGTCCTCTTTTTTCATGGCTGACAGGTTGTACCGTTTGGCAAAAACATCAACCCCTGTCCAGGCTGCGATAAAAAACAGGATGGCGGGAAGCAGTGCCATCACCATGATGTTGGTGTACTGCATTCTTAAAAGCTCCGCCATAACAAAAGCTCCCGCTCCCATCAAAGGTGGCATGATCTGTCCACCACTGGAAGCCACCGCTTCAACCGCCGCTGCAAAACTTGAAGGATATCCCAACCGTTTCATGGCAGGCAGTGTGATAGCGCCTGTTGATGCCACATTAGCTGAGGCGGAACCCGAAATGGAGCCAAAAAAAGCAGAAGAGATGACCGACACTTTTGCTGCTCCGGCTCGAAACCGACCCGCCACCTTGGTTGCCAAGGCCATAAAAGCATCACTTCCCTCTCCGGCTCCCACAAAAGCACCCAGAATCACAAAAACCGCCACCACATTGACAGAAACGCCGGTTAGTTGTCCCCAGAGTCCACCCTCCGCTACCACTAAAGTACCTAAAAAGCTTTCCAGTGGAATGCCCGCATGCCCAAATTCACCCGGGAGATAATGGCCGAAAAAACCATAACATAATATGATCATAGCCACTGTAGGCAAAGCCAGCTTAATGGCTCGACGAGCCATTTCCAAAACAACAATGATAAGGCCTGCTGCCAGTACTAATTGGCCTGTACCTTCCAATGACCCGTATTGCTCAACCAATAGATCCCGATTCAGGGCGATATAAAAACACCCGAACAACCCAAACCCACATAAACCATACCCGATCCATCTTTTAAAAAAAGAGCCCTGCTGTCCGATCATAAAAACCCAGGGCAGGGCTAATGCCAGATGGATGGGACGAGTAATGAGATTGGGAAGTAATCCGGAAAAAATCAGATAAACATGGAAAACCACACTGGTAACAGCCAGACCCGTAATTATAATATTATTCATTTACTAATTTTTAGTGGATTACAGAAAAACATCCAACATTAAATATTCAACCAGGAAACATGTTCACTGACCAAGCAAGAATCCGTGGTTATTGGGGTAGGAGAAAAACCCCTAAAATGTGAGACCTAATTCTTCATTTCTATTCAACATTCGATGTTGAACGTTCGATGTTCAGACAAATTGAATCCAATCTCCAATTGCCAAAATGATATTAAAAACTTCAAAACAAGGTACAACAAAGACCTATTTCAAATGCATCGGTATTTTGGCACCTGCTTCCTTGTAGTATTTTAATGCACCCGGATGGATTTTTGTGCCAAGGGTTTTTAAGTTATCCAGTCGAACAGCATCCCACCAGGAATTATTCTTGCTCATGCTTTCTTTTTGTTCCCAAAATGTTTTGGTCAAGTGATACGCTGTTGTATCACTCATGGCAGTTGTAGTATATGCCCCGACAGAAAGCGACATGGTGTTTGTTACGTTATTAACTCCCGGATATGTACCAGCTGGAATAACCTGTTTTGTCCGTTTACTCTGCTTAATCTGATCATCTGTGAAACTTATCAGGCTGACCTTTGTTCCAGCCGCTGCTTCAATCACATTGGGTGCCGGATAAGAGCCTGCTGTGGCAAAACCATCAATCTGACCATTTTTCATTGCTGATACAGCGTTATTGAGTTCGATATCAATCAGTTTCACTTTGCCCTCCAGTCCAAACAACTTTATATATTTAGCTGCTTCCTTGGCCCCAAAACTACCTTTTCCAATCAACATTGTTTTACCGTTCAGATCCGAAAAATTTTCAACATTGGCTTTTTGACTGACCACAAAGTGCATGGTTAACGAAGGGATTACAAACAGGGAACGGATATTCTGATAATTCGGGTGTTTGTTTTTAAACATCTTTTCACCACTTTTTGCCAGCTTCACCAGGGAAGGCGGAGTAGTAAAAACATAATTCCCTTTCCTTTTACTGACTTCTTTCACATTTTGAACCGATCCCTGACTCTCCTCCACGGTGACGATCATCTTGCCATTGGAACCTTTTTTAATCGCTTCAGCCACCTGTACCGCCATTTGATAATAGGATGATGTTGATTTGGCCGATTTATAAGTGATCCTGGTTTGAGCATTCGTTATTTTAGGTGCAAAAAGAGAAAAACTTAATATCAAACTTAAAAAAGCCAAAATTGAAAAAACCATTTTTAACTGTCTCATTGATCGCTCCTTGATTTTAAAATCAATAGTTTATTACCGTATGTTTTATATGTACCTCCCTGCAATGGTGGATAACATAGACGGTAAGATAAAAAATGCTTTATCGGATAAGACATTATCGAAAACACTTGATGCTGTCCAGCAAGCATGCTTAAAATCAATTTATTCAAACAAAACGGATCATTACAAACTGTTTTTTAAAAGAAGTATTGATAAATAGAATCATATGACCCCCGCGATCAATTATCTGAAAAAACATAAAATAGAACATAAATTCTATCAATATCAACATGATCCATCCTATAAATCTTATGGGCTAGAAGCTGTCCAAAAATTGAATTTGCCAGAAGAGAAAGTGTTCAAAACACTGATCGTCGTCTTAGATAATAAAGAATTGGCAGTAGGAATTTTACCGGTGGCCTTACAACTCAATATGAAAAAAATTGCCAAGGCGTTGGGGGCTAAAAAAGCATCCATGGCAGATAAAAGCATTGTGGAAAAAGCCACCGGATATATTTTAGGCGGTGTCAGTCCATTGGGGCAAAAAAAAAGATTAAAAACAGTGGTTGACACCTCAGCCAAAAATCACTCTACCATTTTTGTCAGTGCCGGCCGTCGAGGTTTGGAAATCGAACTGACTTCCATTGATCTAGTCAAACATACTAATGGTTTATTTTACGAAATATGTTAGGGACGTTTATCCCTTCGATTTTGCATTAAAACATTCAGACTTATTCAGTTATTTGGTTTTTTGGATTTAATGATTTAATTGCATTGTCGCAAGGTTTATTAATCATAATGGATTCAGCCATAAATTACGGTTCAGGTTTATGTGAGCCGGTTTCAAATGAAATAAATATTTTTTGAAAGCGGTAAACGTGATATGAAGCATGTCCTCTGCATTAGACGCTAAGATGTGGTCAGCGCAACAAGAAGGCCAGGCTGATTTTTTTGCGTCAACCCGTAATGTTTTTGTGTCAGACCAAGAGTTCCGAACAGATTGGCGTTGAGCTGGTTTTCGAGATAATGACTACGGAAAATGGTGGATTCCAATCCAGCTTGTTTTATGGTTTCCTGGGCAATGGGAATAAAAAGGTCAAATGCATTGCTCAAACCACCATCGATATAGATAGGAATATCATTTGGGGCGCCGTCTTTCTGAGCCTGGATCAGAAGATCGATGGCTGCAATCCCCAGCAAATGCCCTAATAGTAAAAATGATTGTCGGGCATATCGATCTTTTTTATCGGCCAGTAATCTAATCGTCGGCCCGGCCGTTTCGGGTTGTTGTAACCTTGCCCGAATATCTGTTGAATATTTCTCCCAATGCTTTTCCGGTACGATCGATCGGAAAAGTCTCCATAACCCAAACCCCGAAATCAATACTTCAGTTCTTAGAGTCTTTACCTTTTCAATAGCCGTTTCTTGGCAAAAGTTCTTCAAGAATATATCGAATGAGGTGTTATTTTGTTTAAATACCTCTCG
Source organism: bacterium (assembly GCA_041556995.1). Classification (GTDB taxonomy): domain Bacteria; phylum SAR324; class SAR324; order XYD2-FULL-50-16; family XYD2-FULL-50-16; genus JAHJTV01. The sequence continues at coordinate 57,254 of JBFFHJ010000015.1, forward strand.
TATAATCTCAGCTTTAAATTCAATCACATATCCAGGTTCATTGGTCTTATGGATATTGCTGCTTGTTAAATGGCAATTCTGCGAAGGAAACCGGACATTTCCCGACTGGTTAATCCAGGCGCCACCCCAACCACCACCAAAGACCCAATACAACAACTCTCGTCGACGGATTTGCCACTCTGCCACTGCACCACTATCACCATCATTAAATAAATAAACCGGAATATTGAGTGACTTTTCCAGCAGGGCACGTAAATCAGTATTATCTAAAAATGGTAAATTGATACAGGCATTAATCCGCTGGGACGAGCTTAAAAAACCGGGTAAGTCTATCCCGACACAGCACAATTGTTCAGGTGTAAATTCCGTATCTAAAAGATGCCTATGGAGACATTCAACCAGATTTTGAGACAGTTGTTCGGCACTGATACCGTAGTTTCTTCGTGGTAACAATCCTCTTTTTATAAAAGGATCTTTATCGGCATTCAAAAGTGCAATTCCGATCTTGGCACCTCGCCCTGCCCCGATATCCACCACAGCAATAATTTTATCCTTTTGTCTTCTCATTTTGTTTCCTCCCGATTTAGAACCGATCTACCGATTTTCAACATGTTTTTTAATCTCTCGGGCCTGGGACAAAAACGCTTCAATATTCATCTCCTTCAGATAAATCATGGCACAACTTGATCGAATTCGCGGATTCGGGTGTTTACGAAACCAATCATCCCCCAGGCAGGTCCTGATTTTCTGATACTGGTCACTTTGGATCTGCTGAGCCAGCTCGCTAAATGGCCCCTTATGCTCATAGCTTGGGAATGATGCGGTTTTCTGAGTGACAAACATATCCAGAAACAGCGAATGCATGGATGCCAATTCGTCCAGTGAAACTGGAAAAAACAAGTCCGCTTCCGATGGATGAAACCGATACCAGACGTTACGATACCCCCAAACCTTGTTGGGGATATATTCCTGATTGTCCTGCATTTGTCGGATGGCTTCAGCAATGGCTTGTAATACCTTATAATGAGTATCCGGCCCGCTTGCCTCCGGATCTAAAGCAACTGTCAAGATATTGGGTTTTACTTGCCTCAGCAGGTCGATTATAGGCGGAATATCACGAGATGCTGTTGGTTCTTCGGTAAAAATATCACCCTTATAAAACCCCAACCGCAGATGATGTACGTCTCTACTGAGCACACCAAAAGCTCCCCACAGTGTTTCAGCTTCCCACTCTCTCATCATGCCTTTTAGAAGTTGAATCTCTTTCTCATCTTTTTGCCCCGGATAGCGTTGATTCAGGTAATGAATTATCCACTGTGTTTTTTTTTCCAATACATCCATTTCTTCGGTTTCAAAAATCTCCATCAAACAACGTAGAAATCGGGCCGCCTCCGCAGATTTTACCATCCGGTTTTTTTTCAAAGCCAAACCTGAAAGATATTGAAAAATCTCCTCATCTTTTGTTTTTAAAGGTTTAAATTTTTTTCTAAATATAAACTCCTGAACCTGCCCAACTCTTTCCCGCAAACAATGGTTTGTAACTGCCGTGAAACCACTGGTAAGGGTTGCGAAAGCATGTGAACTGCCGGAATCATGAAGATCCTTGGTCAAAGCTGGCTGGTAACCCAGCATGATATCGTCATGGTGAGGTTCTGTATGAAGAAAAGAAAGCCCGGAGTGGTCAGCAATTCCATTTTCAATTTTTTGCGTTAATGATCGAATGGTTTTCTTTTTAAGTAAATCAAAGTTATATTCTGGTATTTGATGGATAATATAGCTGAAGATGGGATCATGTTCGAAATCCTGTGTATCCAAATTCTGAATTGTTTTTCCTTTGGCCAGAGACAAATCAATGATGGCTTTTTCCAAATCGTTGGCAGGAACGTTTTTTAATTGTTTTACAGCTGCCATATTGCGCTGGCTTAATAGCTTGGCTGAACCGCAGGTAACATAAAAAACACTGTTTTTTAATGCATGCAACGCAGTGGCTGGATACAGCGTATCAGCATTGTGACAGACAGCGTTTGATACCATTGGAGACTTAGCCTCACCTGCTGCCATAATAATGGCAGTACAATCGGAATTTCGAGTAATGGTTTTTAATCCGATGGTAATAACAGGCAGTCGACCGGAAACCTCAATACCACCCAAGTCACCTGCCGCTGCTGCCTGGGTTTCATAATTGGTTTCCAATAATCGGGTAATTGAATGGTGAGAACTTCCTCGAATATTAAAGGCAACATGCCCGTCCGGGCCGATACCACCGAGGAAAAATCCAATGCCACCCAATTGTTTGATTTTTTCCTCATAGGTTAAACACCAACGATTAACATCCAACAGCATGAGCTTTTGTCTTTCTTCCTGTTTTGAAGTCGGTTCCCGATTCCAAAGATTTAAATCCACCACGCCGTTGAGCCATACGTCCTTGATCGATTCACCATTTTTTAGCCCGACTTCATTGCAATCAATCAACAGCGCTTTATTTTGATCCAGTCCGAAGCCCTCAATGTAATATTTACGAACATAATTGCAAAAACTATTATGCTGATTTGAATCGATGGGATAAAACTCATCCATTTGAACAAAATGTAACCCCTTCATATCAGGTTTTTCTTGAGGATCTATGCCCACTGCCACCAATTCATCTTGAACGTCAGCATCCATCCAACCGGATAAATATCGGGTCACCCACTGGATAAAATACTCCGGTGTTTTGCCGGTAGGTAATGAAATAACACCGTTGGGATTGTGTTGCACCCATTCCAGAAAACGCAATGCTGTTAAACGACCCAGTTCAGGGAAATTCTCAACAATAATGGTTCGTATTTTTTCATCCGGTGTGTATATATCTTGATATCCACTTTTTAAAATAAAACTTTTTTCGACCTGACTTTCCAGAACGTCAATCGACTGTTGATAACTGGTTTGTACGACATTACGTGCATCCATGTGGCCTATTTAATTTTACATTTGTTAAAAGCGCCCGTTGAATGAAAAATAAATGGCGCAGCTTTCAATAAAAATATAACTATTATATACTACAACTCTAATTGTGAAAAAATAGCAAAAATACCTAAGTTTTTAACAAAAATGGCTGCCTTGAAAACCCTGGGCAAGATCAAAACCATCGCCCGTAACTACCCGGAACCAGTAAATTACTTTAACGGCATTGATGCTTTTCTGGAGATTGTTCCCCAAAAAGTCCTGTTGTTTCATCGGGACCATCAAATGGGGACCGAAAGCCAGATTCATTATCGTTTTGTTTTAATTGCGGTATTAGAGCAGGCAGGTAATGTCATCGTTGATGGAGAGATGTTTCATCTGGAACCGGGGCAGGGGATGCTGATTTTCCCCCATCAAAGTCACCATTACACCCGGTTTCTTTCAACGGATAAGGTCAGCTGGTTGTTTACAACCTTTGAGCACGACAGGGCAGTGGTATTTGAACGACTGCTCAATACGCCATTTACATATAATGAACAAGACCAGGAACGTCTTTTACGTTTGTCCAACGCATTTTACAGCTGGTTAAAAAATCAGGAGGATATCGGACAGGAAGCACCGTTGGAATTATCCCTCTTATTATCCAGCCTGATCAGAAGACAAAAAAGCCATATTAAAAAAGCCGGGGGTAAAACCACCTTTGATTCGCCCAAACATGAATTTATCCAAAAAATCACCCGTTACATTTGCCAAAACCTGGACCGCCCCCTGAATACCAATGACCTGGCAAAAATTGTATCCTTATCCCCCAGTCGTTTCAGGGTAAAATTCAGGGAAGCTATTAATATCAACCTGGGGGAATTTATTCGACGAACACGTATTCACAAAGCCTGCGGTCTACTACACAGTTCAGACTTGAGTATCACCGAAATTTCAAAAATATGCGGATTTGACTCTCTATACAGTTTCAGTCGGACATTTAAAAACCTTATCGGAAAATCTCCCAACCTTTTTCGGAAGGATATTAGGGGGTGAGCTTACAATTTCATAATACTTCACTGTTGTTAAGCAAACATGCCTTAATCCAGCTTCACCATTCCATTTTTGGGGCATGTCCGTTTAGAAACAAAATCCAGGGCAACACATGGAAAAACTAAAAATACAGGTGATTCTGACAAAATCTACTCCGAAGAGTCAGGCTCATAAAAAGAAACCTCGGGCCCCTGCAACATTTTATTGTTGATAAAAACAGCAGAACGAAACTGAGCAATACGCTCCACTGATGAGGCGTTATGAGCAGCCTGCTCCAGGGTCGTTCCACCCGTTGATATAACACCGTATCCTGCCACAATGCAACATCCTTTATACCATCGCAACATGTTAAGAATGGGGTTATCAGCAGTCATATTCGTTAACTGCCACATATCCACCAGTCCGACTTTAGGGTTTAGATAGATAGCTTCAGCATCAATGGGCAGAACCACCGGGTGATGATCAGCAGTATAGGAAACATTTATCTTTTCACCCATTAAAACATCCATGCCATATTCTTCTGCTAAAACTGCCATCCCTTCGGCGGTGGCCAGCGAATTTGCAGTGATCATGCATGTATTTTGATGGGTATGACGATAAATCAGTTTATGTAATTTTTCATCGATCGTATCGCTTTCCCTTATCTCCAGATCTTTCCAAAACAGGGGGAATTCCAGCCCCTCTGGTACTGAGGACATGGGGCAATAGATCATTTTTTTTGAAGATATCTTTTGGCTCATCGAACCAGTACCGTATGCACCGATTGAGGTATTATAATTGTAGTTTAAACGTTGCCTGAAATCAGCCACTATAGTAACGTCATCGATCTCAATATCCCTATCTTTGGGAACATGAAAAATATGAGGTGAAATCGGAAAAAAACTGTTTTTTCCCACCTCCTGAATCTTTTTTTGTATTTTTACTACATCAAATCCCCGCCGCCTCAATAACAGTATTAACCTGGCACTATTTTCCAATACATCCAGACGGTACAATGCATCTTCAGGTGAATCTCCCTTGGCAAAAGGTCCATGCCCACGTACAATTGTCAAGTGGTTATCTTTTAAATACAGTGGAATACGTTCTTCCATTTCAACTGAACCCACCGGCTGATCATAACTGCCGACTTTTACACCGCCAATAACAAATGAACCATATAAGTCCACTGGATGAAACAGAAACTCTTCTCTTCCCTGGCTGTCGTTACCCAAATATTGAAGAAATAGCTGTTTATCTTTACTGTCAAAGGAGACATAAATGGTATTTAAGTGATGGGCATGAATAACGGCATTTGCCCCCGGTAAACTCATGATAGATCGATGAATGGTTGATTCCGATGAACCACGGGCATCCCCCCAACTGACACCTGAAAATCTGATCGGTACAATATCCTGTTCAATCAGATCTCCACATTGTGCTCCACCGGCGGTAATATGGAAGAGATCTTTATCCAGGGGATCACGCATGGAAAAATTACCACTGTGTGTATTATTGCCGTTTACACGACCCACTGCCCGACCGATTGTTCGCAATTTTTGAAAGATAAACTGCTTGTTTTCCTGTTGGGCCTTTTTTTCTAACATGTCTTTTACCTTTCAATCAGATTAATCGATCTCGTGGAGATTTTCCATTAAATATAGCTTCGGTAAGACCTAATTCCATCATAGACTCCATGGTTGGGACACCATTATCATCCCACCCCACCGAGTTATAATATTCACGGTGCATATATTCAAATGCATCATGGTCACAAATGGCGGGTTTATTCCTCACCATAATCTCTTTTTTATAAAAACGATCCGGCAGCCAATCGTCGTTTTTGGTTAATCCGCATAAATAATTAAAAACTCTTTCCAGGGTAATGGTTCTTAACGCCATGTTTTTTAAACTCCCCTCGTCAAGGTCAAGACCGGTTACAGCACAAACCAGGGAAGCATATTCATCCAATCCCAGGGAAAATGATCCGTAGATACAAGCGCCAATGATGTCAAGTATCACGTTTTTCAAGGTTGCGTTTTTTGACACCAGGGGAGTTCCTTCAATCCGGTCTCCCGGCCATTCCGAATAGCCGGCGCAATATGCATGAGGCGCTGTATACCCTCCTTCCAGGTGACATCCACCTCGGTTGTTCATCTCATAGCACAACGCCTGGCTGAATGACGTTCTTGGATCATATGCCGGTAACTCCAGCTTTTTGACACTCATGGACAATTCTTCATGTCCATATCTTTGGCAAAAGCGGAACGAACCTTGGGCAAGGTACTTTCCTATACCATCTGCTTGACCAATGCAATCGGTTATCGGCAGAAGTATTTCGGTCTTGCCGAACCCCGGTTCACCATATTTTTCAACAAAGGGATTAACATCCTGTAAAAACTTCTGTTCCAATGTTGATAGATCTGCTTTTTTTTCCTTTAATAGCTGGTATAACTCAAAAAAGGAGGCGATGGTGGCACCCAGGGATATGGTATCCAAACCGTAATGATTGGCCAGATAATTTGCTTTGGTAATAACAGTTAAATCGTAGATTGAAAGATTTGCGCCCAATAATGTCACCGATTCAAATTCAGGTCCTTCGCCTTTCTCAATCACATTGCCATCAGCATCCACCAGTGACGTCTCCCGCTTACATATGATGGGACAATGGAAGCATGAACCTTTTTTCACCTTAATGTGCGTTTCTCCCGGCTTTGCTCTACGGGCATGGTTTCTCAAGGCTTCCCCATTGATTTTATTTATATCGTTTGGATCATGTTGGGTATCCTGCATATTGTTATGGATCAGTTGGCCGAAATTATCCACCATCCCCAACAACCCTAATGACCCCATAGACGACAAGATCCCGAATGCACTCTCCTTACGAGTAAATTTACCCATATCCAGTTTGAGTTTGACATGATATCCCACACCCGTTTTATTTTTTAACTGAAGGTTTTTATCATTGGCTACTTCGATTTTTACTCCTGAATCCGGCATCACGGCAATGGCATACAGATTCTTGGAGCCAAACACCGCTCCGCCACCTCCGCGCCCCAGAGCTTTTCCCTTATCACTTAAAACAGCAGCGAATCGTGACAGCTTTTTTCCGCCGACGCCAATGGTCAGAACCTGTACTTTATTGGATAGGCTCTCTTTTATCATCTCACGGGTCTGAATCGAACTCAGGCTTTTCAGATGGTCTGCCGCATGAAATGTGACCCCATGACGGTTGATAAAAAGATAGACCGGATTTTTCGCTTTGCCGGTAATGATTAGTATGTCATTGCCGGTTTTTTTAAAATCGACGCCCCAACGTCCACCAGCGTTAGTGCTCCCCAATGCATCGGTTAACGGGGATTTGTAATTCATGTGTATCCTGCCGGAAGTCGGCATCCGCGTACCTGTAGTGGGAGAAGTACAAATAACAACAACATTGTCCTCCGATAGCGGGTCTACATCCAAAAAAGCGTTTTTATACTTCTCTTGCTCTTCCAGCGCTAAAAAATGCCTGATAAGATATAAAACACCCAAACCTCTTCCACCAAATACAAGACGCACCAGGTTTTGATCCATGGGTTCATAAGTATATTTTTCCGTCGATAGATCGATTCGAAGGATTCGATTCATCAATCCTTTTACGGTTTGGCCGTTTTTTAGTTGCATGTTATCCTGTAATTTTCAATTTGGTTTTCTGAGGTGAATCCGTCCTGTAACATACTCAACTTATTATAAATTGTTTTAATAAAAATCCTATCCTCCCCCTTCGTTGCTTGTCAATCGAGACAATATAATAGTACTATCAATCAACCGGTTTATAAAGACTATCCTGGTATTGTTATAGATCAATCACATATAAAGTTCCTACCAGTTGTCCTCCTGAAGAGGAATGACGAAAAATATCTCAAGGTCACAATCAAAAACATCATTTGTTGTTTTGATGATTTATAGTTATATACTGTAGTCTCATCTATTCAGCATTAAAGATTTCCATGAAATCACTCAGCTTCTGAGTGCCGCCTAGGACGCCATTCAGGATAAAACAAGAGCTTCTTTGCTCTTAACAAAAAGGTTTTATAGCACCACCCAACTGTACATTCTACGAATTTCAAACGATTGCGCCTGGTATTGTTATAGATCAACAGAAAAATAGAAAACTTGGAAAAACCATCACTGTTTCTTTTACGGTTTAATAAAAGGAGAGTAACCAAAAAGTTTACGCCCTGTTAAAAATAAATCCAAACTTAAATCCGATTTTAGTGACAGCCACTTATCCCAAAACACCCATGTTATTAAAAGAACAAAAGATATTAGGTATCGAAGCCTCAGGATTTTCAGTTTCTGTGGGATTAATGGAAAATGGTATTCCCAGGGGATTAATATACATAAACGACGGATCACCTGGTTCTGAAATACTTTTATCCACCATCGATCACCTTTTGTCGACACTCAAGATGGAGAAAGAAGCGCTGGACGGCATATGTGTGACTTTGGGGCCTGGCTCATTCACTTCGCTGCGAATAAGTCTTTCAGTGGCGGAAGCACTGGGACTGGGATTAGATATTCCTGTTTATGGTGTTAATACGCTGATTTTAATCGCCGAAACAGTCCCTTTTTACCCACATCCCATTAAAGTCATCCAGAACGCCTATAAAGGTGAGTTTTATACCTCCGCTTATGACAACAGTGGAGGATCATCTGTTGAGTTGGCAAAACTCGCTTTAATCAAACCGAAAGATTTTTATGACAATCTGGTTCCTAACGACCTGATTTTGGGAAACGGTATTGAGCTTTTAGAAAAAAAATTCGACCTTGCAGATAAACAGGTTCGTTGGAATTCTGATTTTCAAAGAGTTGTATCCGGTATTGGTGTTATCGAATATTTTCTGAATTCTGAAGCCAAACAGCCATCAACGATTCCCCTGGACCCCATTTATATTCGATTATCTGATGCGGAAATCAACTATGCCAAACAGTTTGGAAGCAAACAATGATTTTTCGTACTCAGCAGGATATCGAGCCTTATCAGCATGACCTGCTGAGTTTGGAAGAATGTTGTTTTCCAGAAGCAGTGTGGGATGGAAAATTCTGGAGAGACTTTTTTAATAATAATCACTTGACAGTAATTTTTACCTATTTTCAAAAGCAAATCGTTGGATTCATTGCATTTTCTTGTACGTCTGGGAAAACCGAGCTGTTGAAAATCGGTGTCAAACAAAAATTCAGGCGAAAAGGTTTCGCCGGTATTCTAATAAAACAAATGATTGATTTGTTGGACAAGGAACAAACCAATCAGATTTTTTTGGAAGTTCGTGAAAACAATGAAGCTGCTATAGCGCTCTATTTATCTATTGGATTTATCAATATCGGAAAACGAGACAAATATTATAGTGATCCACTGGATAACGCCTTGCTATTTGTTTTATCCAAGGACAATGAAACATCGCTTTAGATTGGTATCAGCATCATACAAATCGGATTTTTACAAACACATGAGGGTCATTATTCATGCAAACCATCATTATTCTTTGCGGTGGTGAAAGCGGAGAACATGAAGTATCTCTTCAGTCCGCCAAGAGCATTATTCAGTACATTCCCAAGGATAAATACACTGTTATTCCAGTAGGCATCAGTAAAACAGGTCAATGGTTGACGGGTGATCCTTTATTCAAAAATGCGGATAATCCTTACACCATCTGTCTGGCACCTGGACTAAAACCTGTAAGGTTGGAAAACGGATACTTGAACAATAATAAAATTGATGCTGTATTCCCCATTATTCACGGAACATATGGTGAAGATGGTTGTCTACAGGGTTGGTTGCAAATGCAGCATATGCCGTTTGTAGGTTCAGGTGTTTTGGGATCATCTGTAGGCATGGACAAAGACATGATGAAACGGATTTTAACTTACGGAAATATTAATTGTGCCCGTCACCGGGTTATCTATGATTGGCAGGACAACCGTCCGTCTTATGAAGTGGTTGCCGCTGAACTGGGAGAAATACTATTCGTTAAACCATGTAATTTAGGATCTTCCATCGGCATTTCCAAATGTAGAAATGCAGAAGAATATAAAAAAGCTGTTAATTATGCCCTGGAATTTGATACCAAGATCCTGGTTGAAGAGTTTATTGATGGCAGAGAAATTGAACTATCAATCCTGGGGAATGAAAAAACTGAAGCCTCCCTTCCCGGTGAGATAATTCCCGGTGGAGAATTTTACTCTTATGACACCAAATATATAGATAGCAAAAGCACAGAATTAAAAATCCCGGCTAAACTTGATCCCAACGTTATAAAAGAATTTCAGCACACCGCAAAAAAAGTGTTTGCTCTCCTGGAATTGTCCGGTCTGGCCAGGGTTGACTTCTTTCTAAAAAATGATGACAGTATCTGGCTAAATGAAGTTAATACATTACCGGGATTTACCAAGATCAGCATGTATCCCAAACTTTGGGAAGCCAGCGGCATTCCATATCCCGAACTTATCCATCGCCTGATCCAGCTGGCCATCGAGAAACATAACCGGGAAAAAAACCTGAAAAGAAATCGCAGTTAATCCTATGTATTGTATCGTTTCCGCTTTTCCACCTGAATTATCCAGGTTGATCGAACTGACCCATGCCGAACAACAGGAAAATAACATCTGGATTTCCAGGCAATTAAATATTGTTTTGGGATCAATGGGTGTTGGTTACCTGGATTCTGCCATTAATCTACAAAGACTTCTCCACCGATTTTCTGAAGTCGACAAAGTAATATTCACCGGATCAGCCGGGTTTTACCCGGGAAACCAATCAGTTAAAACCGGAGATCTTTGCTGGTGCAAAGAAACACTTTTGTGCGACAGCGCTGCGGAAATGAAATATAGTCTTTATTCTGATAAGTTAAAAAGAAATCCTATAAAATCAACAATAAAACCTAAAAGTAACCTGTATTCCGCTGTAGTAGCTACAATCTTGACTTTAACCAAAGACGATCAACTGGCCGTAATCCTGGGAAAACAAGCCAAAGCTGAATTGGAAAATATGGAATTATACGGCATTGCTTCAGTTTGTGAAAAGATATCCATTCAATGGAACGCGTTGTTGGGAATAACCAATAAAGTGGGATCAAACGGATCCGCAGAATGGAGAGAAAACTACCGCCGCATGGCAATAATTTCAGGTGATTATCTTTACAGGCAATTAATCAAAACCCATGGGTAACCTCAGGAAATTTGTTCATTTCCTTTTGGGGCGTTTTAACTGAAAAGGCAAAAATTGTAATTAATTGGTGTCATTCATGGGAGCTGGAAGCGTAATATATCGTTGAAATAAACAAGATTCTGTCATCTTTATTTCTCTATTTAAAACAATGACATAATGTCAATGGAACTTTTCCAACAAAGAATTGGGATAAAGAATAAAGTTCAGTTTTAGTCAGATGTATCAATTATTGACCAAAATCTATCTTTTTTGAATTGCCAACTTAATTTTTATATCCGAATTTGAATAGTATGTATTATTCAGTAGCTTTGAATCATTTTTACAAATTGATGAAAAATTCTTCATTCAATTCTTGTTAATATCAGAGGTAATATGGCAAAAGAAGTATACGTAGACAAAGATGAATGTACAAGCTGTGCTCAATGTGTAGACGATCTTCCCGAAGTATTTAAAATGGATGACGACGATTTGGCAGAAGTTCATAACTTTGAAGGTGCCAGCGAAGACGATATCCAAGAAGAAATCGATGCTTGCCCCGGTGAGTGTATTCATTGGAAATAGTCATCCTGTCAATCTAATACTGAAGCTCTCTATCAAATAAAGATGGAGAGCTTATATAGTTAAAATCCCGCCTGACCGGTTTAAACCCCGCATCAGAAATTAACTGACACGCCTCTTTTTCTGTTTTTACCCCAAAAGATCGTAGAACATTTTCTTCAATAACCGGAGAACTAATGTCATTGGCTCCCATATGAAGTGCCAGTTTTCCAATCTCTCTTCCTAAAACCAATACGGAAACTTCGATATTATCAATATTATCAAGAAACAACCTGCAAATACCCAGCACCTTCAAATATTGGTGATGGCGTACCTGGTGTCGTTGGAAATCTTTGGTTTGGGGTTGAAATGTCCAGGGAATAAAAGAGTTAAAACCACCGGTTTCATCCTGAATGGCACGCACCTGGTTTAAATGTTCAATAATCTCCTCATCCGTTTCAATTGAACCTATCACAATATTGGCCGAACCAAACACCCCTTGATGGTGGCATTCTTTCATAATATCAACCCATTCGGCAGTGGTGCATTTGTTGGGAGACAATATTTTCCTGATTCTTTCAACCAGCATTTCTGCACCGGCTCCCGGTACTGAATCCAGTCCTGCCTGCTTTAATATACCGATTAACTTTGTAATGGTCATCCGGTTCAGTTTTGCCATGTGCTTTAACTCTACCGGGGAAAAAGCACGAATATGAAATCCATACTTGGATTTTATGGCTTGTAGCAGATTGGTATAATAACTCAACGGCAGTGAGGGATGAACCCCACCCTGTAGAAAAACCTGATTGGCTCCTTTTTCGACACCATGATCGATTTTGGCAAATAGATCTGCCTCGTTCAATACATAAGCGCTGCTTTCATTTTCGTCACATTTGAAGCTGCAAAAAGTGCAGGAAATAGAACAGACATTGGTATAATTAATGATGCGAAAAACACTGTAACTGGCTGTTTCACCACCCAATCGGGATTTTCGACGCTCCCAGGCCAGTTGGGCAATTTCCAGCCAAGGGGCTTCCTTTAATAAAAGAATCGCCTCTTCCGGCGTTATACGCTGATCTTCCCGAATTTTTGAATAAATATGCTGAATGGCTGTCATTTTTTATGCCTTTTTTGGAAAGCTACCATCAAAATAGTAATAGCAGCCGGTGTAACACCGCTGATTTTACTAGCCTGACCAAGAGTTTGCGGCCGGTGTTCCTTTAGTTTCTGCCTCACTTCCATGGATAAACCACCCACCGAATCAAAATCAAAATTATTTGGGATCTGAATGGATTCAATTTTCAAATATTTCTGTATTTGAACATCTTGCCGTTGAATATATCCCTCGTACTTTATTTCGGTTTCCACATATTTTTTTACATCCCGCGTCCATTCTTCCATTTGAGACATTTTATCCTGGTTTTTTAACTTTTCCAGCAACTCAATATTCACCTTTGGTTTTTTAAGGAAATCCTTTAAAGTTAATTTGTGGGGTAGTGGCTGCACCTCATGCTGCTGTAGGACTTCCGTCACAGAGTTATCGGGGATAATATAGGTATTGGAAACAAATTGGCTGAAACCTTTTATTTGCTCCTGTTTCCGCTCAAAAATCTTATATTTTTCAGGCGTCAATAAACCAATGTCATATCCTTTCCGGCAAAGCCGTTGATCCGCATTGTCTTCTCTCAGGAGCAATCGATATTCCGCACGGGAGGTGAACATACGATAGGGTTCATCTGTTCCTTTTGAAATCAGATCATCCAACAGAACACCAATGTATGCTTCGTTTCTAAGCAGGACAAACGGCTCCTTCTCCTTGATTTTCAAAGCTGCGTTTACACCTGCCATCAATCCCTGGGCAGCAGCTTCCTCATATCCCGATGTTCCATTGATCTGCCCGGCACAGTAAAGATTATCAGCATCTTTGGCTTCCAATGTACTTTTTAGCTGGGTGGGAAGAACATAATCGTATTCAATGGCATAACCGGGTCGTACAACCTTTACTTGCTCCAGTCCTTTCATACTTTGCAGATAGGCGACCTGAACATCCGTGGGCAGACTGGTGGACATACCGTTTGGATAATATTCGAAGGATTGCAAACTGGTTGGTTCCAAAAAAACCTGGTGTCGCTCGCGATCTGGAAATTTGTTGACCTTATCTTCTATACTGGGACAATATCTGGCACCCACTCCGGTAATAGCACCACTATACATTGCTGATTTTTCGATATTTTTTGCAATGATATCGTGGGTTTTCCGGTTGGTATAAGTAATGTGGCATGCAACCTGTTGCATGTTTATCTGGCTATCCCAAAAAGAAAACGTTGGCATTTCCGGATCACTCGGCTGGGAATCCAGAATGTCAAAATTGATAGTTCTGGCATCCAGGCGCGGAGTGGTGCCTGTCTTTAAGCGGCCAATCTTGAATCCTTTTGCTTTTAAATGCTCGGACAACGATTCCGAGGGGAACTCCCAGGCCCTACCGGCTGGAAACTGCTGGTGTCCGATATGGATAAGACCGTTTAGAAAAGTACCGGTGGTTAAAACAACGGATTTGGCGGTTATCTGTTCTCCAAGATTGGTTTGAACACCTTTAACCTGATGCCCTTCCCAAATAAGCTCAACAACTTCGGCCTGACGAATAGTCAGGTTGTCGGTTTTTTCCAGCAGATCCCGCATGGCATTCTTATACATGATCATATCCGACTGGCATCGTGTTGCCTGAACCGCCGATCCCTTTTTTCGATTAAGTTTCCTGAATTGTATGCCGGTTTCATCAGCTATCATTCCCATCATTCCACCCAGAGCATCGATCTCCTTCACCAGGTGACCTTTTGCTAACCCTCCGATTGCCGGATTGCAGGACATTGCAGCAATATTATCAACTGTCATTGTTGTCAGCAGCGTTTTGCAATTTAATCTGGAAGCCGCCAACGCTGCTTCACAGCCGGCATGTCCTCCACCGACAACTATAACGTCCCAACTAGTTCCTTGTCTCATTAATTTTGATCAAATAAACGGCAATATATAGCCGGTATATAAAATGTTGAAATCAAACCTGTTTTCAACATCTGTTCAGTATTTATTGTCACATACAACATTTTTATTCCTAACACCATTTACGCCACCAGCAAACAACAAGATCTTTTTCCCGTTCGAAAAAAACCTGGGGCGAAATCTTTCCTTCCTTAAATCCTTTTCTTAAATAATGCAGTTTAACCATCCATTCCTTCTGGCTGTCACAATTCGACCAACCGTTATGTTTTTTTTTCTTCAGGTCTTCATACTCTTCAGGTGAGACCTCAAGCGGATAATCCGGGGATAAATTAGCAACATTAACCATAATTGTATCATAAAAAAAAGATAGACTCTTCTTCAACAAATCTGTAAAAATATGAGAAACATCTAACGTATGTTACCAGCATTGACCACGCATTAAAACCCGAAATTACAGTTCTTTATGATCCATTATATAAAAATCCCATTAAAAATGAATAATACTGACAACTGAACCATAAAAGGGCTTGTACAACCAAAATCTGAGTTTCGGGAACTCCAATAATGAGTGATATCTTATGGATTATCAGAAACTATTAAGTAATAATCTGGAAAAAATTCTTGCCCTTTGGCTGATAATTGATGCCAATAGCAATATCTTGCAGTGCAGTGGGCAGGCTGCTCGATACCTGGGGTACGAAGAGCAGGAATTAACCAACCAGCCTTTTCATATCCTGTTACCGGACGACGAACCCAAAAGAGACAAATTTCTTGAAGAGATTCGACTCAATAGCTACCAGGGAACGACTGTAAACCGCACCACACGTTTCAAACTTAAAAACGGTATCATCATCAATATCGAGCTATCCGTGCACGAATTGATAGAGAATGATGCGCAATTTAACCTGATTCTTTTTGATAATATTACAGAACTGGTTGAGTTGAGGACAATGGTAAACGCCAAAAACGATTTGCTGCGGGAAAAATTCCACATGTTTAATAAGGATTATATTGTGGATGCCATTCGCGATATAATCGAAGGCGTTCTGGTATCAATCACCGCCGGTCAAGGGATGAAGTTCAACCGAGCGTTTTTGTTTTTCATTGATGAAGAACATGCGGTTCTGGAAGGCGTGCAAGCCATTGGTCCGAATTCCAACGAAGAAGCCGGCTTGATCTATAGTCGATTTGATCATACACCTAAAACATTGACGGAAATGATTGATCATTATAGGAGTCTAAAAAATACAGATAGTGCAGTCAATAATCTGGTACAAAAAATACGGGTCAATCTTACTGATACCAATAACATTTTAATTAATATCCTCAATAATCAAAAACACATGTTGATAAACGACCAATCACCGTTTATCAATGATCCCGGTGTTATTTGGCTACGGAACATGTTGCAGGTTCAAGAATGTATTGTGGTCCCCCTAATCTGGCACGGTCGATCAACCGGGCTGATCATTGCAGATAACAATGTAACCAAAACGCCCATTACCAATCTGGATATCAAAGGACTAACCCGTTTTTCAACCACTGCCAGTACGGTTATTGAGTCATCCCGTTTGATAAGCAACCTGGAAAAAAGCATCACCCAAATACGTCAGGCCAATCTTAAAATCAAAGCCGGCCAAACCATGTTGCTACAGAAAGAGAAACTGGCAGCCATGGGAGAACTGGTCGCTCATATGGCGCATGAAGTCCGGGGACCACTGGCCACTATCGGTGGTTTTGCTTCCAGAGTAAGGAAACAACTGGAAATCAGCGACAAACATTATGAATCCATTACCCGAATTGTTGAAACCGTGGGAACATTGGAGCTAGTGATCAACGACATACTGGATGGCTCCATGCCGATTAAAATCTCAACTCGCGGCTGCGACTGCACCAAAGCTATTAATAAAGTGCTGGGATTATTAGAAGAAGAAATCCATAAACGAAAAATATCAGTTAACCTGAATATTCAAGGGAACCTTCCTCAAATATCCATTAAAGAACATCAACTATTTGAAATTATCAATAATCTGGTAAAAAACGCGCTGGAAGCCATTGAACAGGAAGGTCTTCTTTTGGTCATGGCCAGTAGTATAGACAACAAAGTTTCTATCACTATCCAGGACACAGGACCGGGAATTCCACAATCGACTGAAGAAAAAATATTTACTCCCTTTTTCACGACTAAAGAAAAAGGAACCGGCCTGGGCTTGGTTGTTGTCAAAAAGCTGGTCGAAGATAATGGCGGAACCGTAGATGTTCGCACAATACAAGAAAAAGGAACAACGTTCATCATTTCATTTCCCATTGAAAAAAAAGGAGATTATTATGAATGACAGCAAGACACTACTGGTAATTGATGATGATGAGAACATCCGTGATTTGCTAAGTCTGGAATTTACCGACCTGGGATATAAGGTGATAACAGCAGAAAATGGCTTTAGCGGTTTGCAGATCCTGAAAAATCATAAAATAAGCCTGATTATTCTGGACATAAAAATGCCAGGTATGGATGGTATCGAAGCCCTGGAAAAAATCATGAGCATCCGACATGAACTCCCGGTGGTCATACATAGCGCCTATAGTCATTACAAGGAAAACTATCTGACCTGGAGTGCCATGGCATATGTGGTTAAAAGTGGTAACCTGGATGAGCTGATTAAAACAGTACAAGACCTTTTAAAATAATCTCGGTCTCCCTATAAGCATTATGAGCCTACAACACAAAAATGTATTAACTTTTATATTAGCAGGTGGTAAAGGAAGCCGACTTTACCCATTGACCCGGGACCGCTCAAAACCAGCGGTATTTTTTGCTGCCCGATATAGAATCATTGATTTTGTTATGTCCAGTTGTGTTAATTCCGGATTAAGGCATATTTACGTTTTAACCCAGACAAAAAGCTTCTCCCTGGAACAACACCTAAGGAATAGTTGGAATTTTCTGGCCAGTCAGTTGAATGAATTCATCGCTTCAGTACCGGCACAACAAAGAATATCAGAACAATGGTACCGGGGAACAGCCGATGCAATCTTTCAGAATCTCAACCTCTTGGAAGATCATCGCCCGGAACACGTGTTTATCCTTTCCGGCGACCATATTTACAGTATGGACTTTAATGAGTTATACCGGAAACATATTGAGACGGACTCGGACCTGACGGTTTCTATTTTACCCATCAAAAAGAAAAAAGCGTCCGCTTTTGGTGTTTTAGCCACGGAAGGGGACGATAATCGGATCACCAGTTTTACTGAAAAGCCGGAAGATCCGGATCAAATCCCGGGAGAGGGGGATGAATGCTACATCAATATGGGTATATACCTTTTTCGAACCCGATCCCTGGTTCGGATGTTAGCAAAAGATGCCCGTGAAACATCTTCACATGATTTTGGCAAGAACATTATTCCGGCCATGTTAAACAAATACCGTGTCACCGGTTTTCCGTTTCAGGACAGTCGATTTGGCCATTACTGGAGAGACGTGGGAACCATTAGAAGTTATTACGATGCTAACATGGACTTTCTGGATCATCTCAACCGGGGAATTATTTGTACACCCAAATGGCCTATCGGAACCATCGGAGTTCAGATGCCGCCTTCTTATTATGGCGGGGATAAATCCAATATCATTCTGAATTCCACTGTCGATATCGGTTCCAGCATGATCGGATGCAGGCTGGAAAACTCCCTGATCGGTAGAAATGTAACTATTGGAAAAGAAAGTATTATTAAAGATTCGATCATCATGCCCAATGTAATCATCGGAAACAATTGTACTATCTATAATACAATCTTCGATAATGGCGCCCAGGTGCCCGATGGAATAAGTATCGGTACGGATCTGAAAAAAGACAAAAAGCTCTTTTTTATATCCGACGGAATTACTGTATTATCGAAAAACTATCGTGCCTGAAGTTTAGCTTACTTTCTTTTTCTGTGACCGGACACATTCGCTTCTTTGTCCGATCAGATTTATTTGACAAACCAATTATTCCAAGTCGCCAACCACTAAGACTATCATCGATCCAATCAAACCAAAGCCGACAAAATAATGTTTAAATTCATGAAAAAAAAGGAGAAGCTCAAAACGACACCGGAACATCAACGACAAATCCGCAATCGTATCGGCTTGATCCTATTCCTGTTCATTCTGGTCATCACTTTGTTGGTCGTAAACTATTACCTGCAAGGATTAACTGATTGGAAAAGCATTGATTCCAACCTGAACATTTTTCTACTCATTAACCTGAATATTCTCCTGCTGGTCACCATTATCATTCTTATCATTCGAAATCTGATCAAACTGTTTTACGAAAGGAGAAGACGCAAGCTGGGATTCAGGTTGAAGTTCAAACTCACTCTCGCCTTTATGCTGGTCTCTTCCATGCCCATGATCATGTTCTTTTTTATTGCCCATGGGTTGCTAAAGGATAGCCTTGACTTATGGTTTAAAGGACAGTTTGCCCTGGCATTAAAAAACTCCGAAATTGTAGTCGGCAATCATAGCAAAATGCAAAGAGAGGATCTAAAATATTTTATTCAAACTGTTCAGCAAGACTATTTAAGTATGTTCAAAACGAACGTCCCCGATAACGTCCCCGATAAAAATGCAAATCGATGGTTTTCCAATATTTTACAGAAGTATCGGTTGGATGGAATTATTTTATATAATTCATCGTTTATACCGATAGAAAAGTGTTTTTCCAAAGATCAAAAGGAAGAAGCCTGGCAGCCGCTTTCCAGGTATAATATAGCCCAGGAAAACATCAAATTTCCTTTCACATTTAGTCATACTACGGAATTTGGGAAGATCAATCGTGCCTTACTACCCATTCAGTTGGCCGGAGGACAACATTATCTGGAAATTTCAAAGATCATTTCCGGGACCTATTACGAAGATCTGGTAAAGATGCAGGCCAACCTGGATAATTTTAGAAATCTGATTTTATTAGAGAATCCTATCCGCGCTAATTTTACCACTTATCTGATTCTTTTTACTGTCCTGATTATTTTTGGCGGGATCTGGTTTGGTTATTACCTGGCAGGAAGCATCGTGGAACCGATTGAAACACTGGTAGACGGGACACGTCGTATTTCAAAAGGAGATCTGGATTTTCAAATTGATTTGCAGGTAGACGATGAGATCGGTATGTTGCTGGATTCTTTTAATGCCATGACCAAAGAACTGATGATCAATCGTCGGGAACTGGCCATCAGTCAGGAAGCTTTGATGGATTCCAATAAAACCCTTGAAGAGCGCAATATTTTTGTTGAACTGGTGCTGCAAAACATTCAAACCGGGATTTTATCCATCGATAACTCTGGTTATGTAAACGGAATAAACCCATACATGATTCGATTATTTCAGATTGATCCGCCGGCGGTACTGCAAAAGCATTATTTGACTGTTTTAACCAAAGAGCAGAAGACCTATTTCGAACAATTAAATGACAAACTGACAAAAACCGGTCAGATATCTATTAAAAAAGATATTCACCTGTTGCTGGATAAGCGGACGATTCATGTTTCAATGGAGATGTTTCAACTGAAAAACCAGCAAGGGGAACAATTGGGTCGCCTGCTGGTAGTCGATAATCTAACAGAAATCGATCGTTCAACCAGGGCTAGCGCCTGGAGAGAAGTTGCCCGCAGGATTGCGCACGAAATCAAAAATCCCTTAACCCCGATTCAACTTTCCACCCAACGCATTCGGCGAAAATATCTGGAAAATATAGAAGAACCTGAAATGCTGGATAATTGTACATCCACCATTATCAAAGAGGTAAACGACCTCAAAAATATGGTAAACGAATTTTCCAAGTTCGCCAGATTGCCGGAAATCAACCCGAGCCCATCCAATATCAATCATATTTTAAAAGATGTTTGCGAATTGTTTCAACAAGGATTGCCCAATACGGTTATGATTAAACTAGTAACCGATCTGGCCATTCCGGAGATGTTATTGGATGCCGAACAAATGAAACGGGTGTTTACCAATCTGATCGATAATGCAGTCGCCGCTATTTCCAATGAAGGTCAGATCGAATTGATCAGTTCTTACTTTAAGGAACTTAAAATCGTAACCATTGATGTAATCGACGACGGCAGTGGTATCCCCGCAGGAATGGTGAACCGGATTTTCGATCCATATGTCACGACCAAACAAGATGGAACCGGTCTGGGATTGGCCATTGTACAACAAATTATTTCAGATCACGGCGGGTTTATCAGATTATGGCATGATGAAAAGAAAGGAACCCGGTTTACAATTGAATTACCGGCTTGATCAGTTGTCAATTATCAGTTATTTATTAGAAGCATGTTAAAACTTTTTTTTATTAAAACAGGTAACCATGACAGATACCATCCTGATCGTTGACGATGAACATTCAATACTTAATACATTAAAAGAAATTCTGGAAGATGAGGGATTTAATACGGTAACGGCCGATTCAGCAGAAGCAGCCATGGAAATTATGCAACGAAAAAGCATTAATGCATTTCAGGCAGCCTTGGTTGACATCTGGATGACTGAAATCGACGGTATCGAACTTCTGGAATGGATAAAAGATCATTTCCCCAAGTTACCGGTGATTATGATGTCGGGACACGGAACTATCGAAACCGCTGTCAAAGCCACCAAAAAAGGCGCTTATGACTTCATTGAAAAACCCCTGTCTTTGGAAGTACTTCTCATCACCCTGAACCACGCCTTGAAGGAAGCCGCCCTTAAAAGAGAAAACGAAGAACTCCGATTGCGACAAAAACCTCAAAATTTTGAAATCATTGGTGATTCCCCTGAAATAAAACAGGTATTGAAGCAGATAGAATTGGCTGCTCCTTCCGACGGTTGGGTAATGATTAATGGTGAAAACGGGACAGGTAAAGAGCTGGTAGCCCGGCAGATACATTCAAACAGTCTTAGAAAGTCGAAACCTTTTATCGAGTTGAATTGTGCGGCCATACCGGAAGAGTTGATTGAAAGTGAGCTTTTCGGGCATGAAAAAGGGGCTTTCCCCGGGGCAGTCAGTAAAAAAATAGGAAAATTTGACCAGGCCAATGGTGGTACTCTGTTTCTGGATGAAATCGGGGACATGAGCCTGAAGACCCAGTCAAAAATACTCAGGGTGTTGGAAGAACAGCGATTTGAAAGGGTTGGCGGTACTGAAATGTATGAAGTCGACGTTCGGATCATTGCTGCTTCCAACAAAAACCTGCAAGAAGAAATTGCCACGGGTAATTTTCGAGAGGACCTGTTCTATCGGTTGAATGTTATACCCATTGAAATCCCGCCACTTAAAAACCGGAAAAAGGACATCCCATGTTTAATCGAACATTTCCTGAAGCAATATAGTGAAGATAATCGATACGCCAATAAAAAGGTCAGTAAAGATGCGTTAAACAGCATGGTTTCCTACCATTGGCCCGGTAATGTACGTGAATTAAAAAACATTGTGGAACGAATGGTTATTATGGTTAAAACTTCTACCATCTCTTTGAAACATGTTCCACCAGCAATTCGAATGGCTAACAAGGAATTACTGCAAGTGGACGAGTTTCCACCCTCTTTGAAAGAAGCAAAAGAAACATTTGAAAAGCAGTATATTCAATCCATGTTAAAGAAAAATGACTGGAATATCTCAAAAACTGCCGAAAATATCCAAGTTGAACGCAGTAGTCTGCATCGTAAAATAAAACAGTTGGGAATCATGGTTCCCAAATAACTACTGTCTTTTTTCATATATTGCCCTTAAAAAACCATTGATCGATTCTTAAATTGTGCGATTTTTTGTTCAATAGTTTTTTATATTTTTTTTTTACTTATCATGTTAATATAATTCGTGTCAGGTTTACTTCAAGTTTACATTATCCTATTGATCGATTGAGAGAACACCTGCCGCCTGAGAACGAGAATTCCCTATGTTAAAAGGTCTTTTCCAAAGTAAAGAAGACAAAATCCGAATAAAAGTTGATGAACATCTGGCTGAAGGTATGAAGCTGATGTCGGAGAAGTTCTACAACGGGGCAATGATTGAGTTCGACAAAGCCATGGAACTCAAACCAAAAGATGTGTATCCCAGACTGGTTGAAGAGCTTAGCAACGCAGCCGCTTCAGGTGAACTTCAATCAGCTTTGGCCATTGGGTTGAACCTGATAAAAGAAAACAACAAAGACTACGAACTGGCCAATAAACTGGGCAATTTTGCACGGGAACTCGGCGACTTTAAACAGGCTGAAGGACTTTATAAAACCGCTCTAAAAGTCAAACGTGGATACGATAAAGCATTTTATAACCTGGCGGCATCTCAAGCCAGGGTTGATATTTATGATGATGCCATTGTCAGTGCATTGTCCAAATTTGAAAATGTCCAGGATTATATACTCCCGGATTATATAGAAGATGAAAAACTCATTGAAAAAATTACTGAAATTATAGCTGAAGAAAAAGCGACTGCATTTAAAGAAAAACTTCAGGAATTGACACTTGAACGGGATAAAAAAATCGAGGAAGGAGCCAGTGTAGAAGCCAAGGGAATTGACTTGGAGATCAAAAAGATGAAGGACAGCGTTGGCAAGGTAAGTCCCGAAGAGATTTTAAACCATTTTGAAAAGAAGATAAACGAAGACCCCAAGAATGCAAAAATGCACCTGTATGATAAGGCATTATATGCTATCACCAACAAACAAACGAAAGTAACCTTGGAAACCATTAGTCGTTTGTCACCTAAGGATTTTGATACCTTGGATTTGATCCATGCCATTGCCTTGGAACAAATGGGAAAAAGAGACGAAGCCATCAACAAAATGATCCGTTTGTTGGGAAGGAACGAATTCAATCGATACAACAACGTCAATCTTGGCCTAATGTACCGCAGGTCCCAAAAAAAGTTCCTATCGACCAAATACCTGATCAAAACCGCAGCTCTATTGGACAAATCCAATGGAATTTACAGCATGAAAGAGCTGATAAAGGAAGCAGACGAATGTTATAAAAATGGAAATCTGAAAAAAGCCCTGAATTTTTATGTTATAGCCGTAACCGAGCTGCCCAGTCCGCGAATCTGGAATCAAATCGGAACTATTTATGTTGAACGGAAAAAATACGACGATGCGGTGGACGCATTCAGACAGCTTAAAGCACTGGATCCAAAGTCCGACATGGGCGATTCGAAGCTGATAGAAATTCACAATTACTATGTTGAAAGAGCAGACGTTTTAATGGACGAGCGAAAATTTAAACCCGCCTCAGATTACCTGCATAAAGCATTGGGTGTTTTAAGATTGCCCGATACACTTAAAAAGGCTGCTGCTGTTTATAAACAGCTGAATGCTCCGGATAAAGAAAAGGAATTACTTGAAGAATGGAAAAAAATAATTGATGCAGAAAAAGCCAAGGAACAAGAAGCAATGCGTCAACATATGATAGAAAAAGGGAAAAAACAGCTTACCGACAAGGATTATCTCAAAGCTGTTGATACCTTTGAAACTGTCCTGCGAATGAAAGTAGACCGCAAGATATTTTTACAATTGGCTGCTTTGTACAAAGGACTGAAAAAAAGAGATGAACTGTCAGATCTGGAACGTCGTTGGGAAAATATGGTTCTGCACGAAGAAAAACTCAAACGATACGAAAAAGAGCAGGTGCGAAAACAGCAGGCTGAAGCGGATGAATAGCCTTAACCGGCATCTGGTTTTACTGCATAATGAACAGCTACTGCACCTAAATAAAAATTAAAAAACCTGATATTACAAAATCCCACCTCACGCAACATGTCAACCATTTTTTCCTGGGAAGGAAAATTTACCGATGACTGTGGAAAATAATCGAAAAACTCTTCGCCAGGGAATATGGCTTTCCCAATCAATGGAACAATGTAAAAAAAATAAAAAGCATATATCTGTTTTGCAATAGGAATTTTTACTTTTCCCATGTCCAGGGAAAGAAACCTGCCTCCGGGTTTTAGCACTCTGAATACTTCCTGCAAACAGGTCTCTATATGCACCAAATTACGTAAACCGTAACCAACAGCCACCACATCCTGACTATCTGACTTTATGGGAAGCACGGCAGCATCTCCTTGTATCAGTCCAGCGCTGCTTTGCTCTATCCTTGTATCCGCTGTTTCAAGCATACCGGAGGAAAAGTCCAAACCGGTAACGAAACCTGTTTTTCCGACAACTCTTTGAAGCAGTTGAGTAATATCACCGGTCCCACAGCAGATGTCCAAAGCGTTGTTTCCTTCCGAAAGATTCGATTTTTTGACCAGAAACCGTTTCCAATATCTGTGCATACCTTGGGTAATCAAATCGTTGAACAGATCATACTTGGAAGCTATTTTGGAGAATTTTGTCTGTACAAAATCCGATTTCTTTTTTCCTTCAGGTATTTTAAAAGGCATGGCTCTTATTTGGTAAATGAAATTTGCCGGATGTAGCAGTTAATGAAGCAATCTTGATATAACGATTATAATAAGTAAATAAAGGACTTCTGAAATTCAATTAACGTTTATTTTAAAGAGGATCTTGTAAACGATTTCAATCAAATACAAAACACTATGGGGCTGCTGTTTCACCGGGTTGCTTGCTTTGGTTGAATGCTTCCGCTGCGCTTGTTTGTGGAGTGATGACTGATTCAGCCTTTTCCAGATTGAATTCATAGTATTGATTGTACAATTGCCGTTTTTCACCAAATCGAACACCATAAACATTGCTTTTAAGCCTGGACCGATAATATGCCAGTTCGACAATACCGACCCATCCCTTGGTAATATGTTTTTCCAGGTTGACACGAACCCTTTGTCCTTTTTGAAACAGTGGTTTTACCGGATCAGGTATTGGACAGGCAGGTGTATATCCTGACGTGTCGCCGTAGCACATCCAGGTTGCTTTTATAAATACGGATAGTCGATTTCCGCCGCCATGAGTTAAGACATATTTGTCAGGTGAAAAACCGGTTCGTTCTTCCCATTTTTTCTTCAAAATATGATCATACACCTCGATTAAAAAAGCCCGGTACTCAGCTTTAACACTTTCGACACCAAGCAGCATCAACAGCACCAATATCAATCCTCTTTTTTTCATGCATCCTCCCGGGTAAGGAGCAACAGTTCTTTGATATCATCTCTGGATAGTTTTCGGGTTTCTCCCGGTTTCATATCATTTAACTCAATATTCCCGATACTGTATCGCTTGATCTTCAGCACCGGATATCCGGCGCCGGCAAACATTTTTTTAATATGGTGTTTCAATCCTTCCTGTAGAGACACCGCTAACCAGGACTTATCATTAACAAAATGCAGGAATTTTATCCGAACCGGTTGTCTCTTTTTCCGATTAATAACCGGGCCTGAACGCAGTTTGTTAATCTCTTGATGGGTAATTTTGCCTTTGATTTTTACGAAGTATTCCTTCCATACATGTTTTGTCGGATGAGATATACTCTGCGCCAATTCACCATCGTTTGTCAGAAGAATCAGACCTTCCGCATCATAATCCAGCCGCCCGACAGGAAATAAGCGGAGGCTGGTCTTGGGGAAAAACTTTACAATGGTATCCCTCCCCTGGGGGTCATCCAGTGTTGTAACACAGGATTTGGGCTTGTACAATACATATACGGCCGTTTTATCTTTGGGAGTACCGATAGGTTTTCCGTCCACCTTTATATGATCCTTGCCCGGATCAACACAGGTACCTAACAGGGTGACGGTTTCACCATTAACAACAACTCGACCATCTCGGATCAGTTGTTCAGCCTTTCGCCGGGATGAAATCCCTGCGTCTGCAATCACTTTTTGCAGTCTAATCACCATTTTGCCCCTTAATTTTATCGAATGCACCAATAGCAGCGTTTTGTTCCGATATTTTTTTACTTTTCCCTCTTCCCACACCGTACACTTCACTGTCGATCATTAAAGCAGTCACAAATTCCTTGTCGTGATCCGGACCGCTTTCTTCAATTATTTTATAAGTCAGGTTACCCAGTTTATTTTTCTGTACATATTCCTGAAAATCCGTCTTATAATCAACTGTGGCAAACGTTTTTTCCGCACTTTTTATCTCTTCCTTAAACAAACACCAAATAATATCGGTGATTCGTTTCGCCCCGAATTCCTGTCGACTATCAAGAAAAATAGCGGATAATAAAGCCTCTAAAGCATCAGATAATATTGAGTTTTTATCCCTGCCGCCAGTGATTTCCTCACCCTTGCCAATAAAAAGGTATCGCCCCAGGTTGATTTTTTTCGCCAGTCGACTTAATCCCTTTTCCGAAACCAGAACGGCCCTGAACTTGGATAACATCCCCTCAGGAAGATTAGGGTAATTGGTCATCAGGTAATCGCTCATGATAAACTGTAAGACAGCATCACCCAAAAATTCCAACCGTTCGTTATTTAACTGGTTGTGTTCATGAGCATATGATTTATGTGTCAGGGCCTGGATAAGAAATTGAATATCGTTGAATTCATATCCAATTTCCCTTTCCAGTTCTTTCAACTCTTGCCGTTTTTCTTCATCTAACAATACCTGGAAAACCTGGTTATTTTCTGTCATAAAACAAATCCATAATGATTGATGTCAGGGGATCAGTTAACCTGCTATCTCTTGAATTGTATCTTTGGAAGCGCTCTCGGAGCTTTTTTGCGTTACTTAATAATGTGCAATTATTCTACCACTTAACAGAAGGTAATGTTTAAACCTTTCGGTATCAATTCGCTTGTTAGTTTCACATCCTATCATGTGTGGTTCATTAAGAAAACCGCATTGTGATTGGATCCAGGGTGCAAAATTTTACCTCTCGACGAATACGTTTAATACAAATATGCTTTATTTTTTACCAGATGTTAAAATATCATTCCATCATTAATACCACCGGTTCGTACCATAATAACCATGCCGTCATCAACGCCTGAAAACCAACAGGTTGAGTCATCCGCATCACCACTGGATATACTGAAAACGCTTTTCGGCTATGACTCCTTTCTTAAGGGACAGGAAGAGATCATCAAGCATATTATATCCGGTCGGGATGCGTTGGTTTTGATGCCTACCGGAGGCGGGAAATCGCTTTGCTACCAGATTCCTTCCATCATCCGCCCGGGAATTGGTATTGTCATTTCCCCCTTAATCGCACTCATGCAGGATCAAGTGGATGCCATGCGACAAATAGGTGTGAAAGCAGCCTATTTGAATTCGAGCCTGACGGCCAATGAAGCCTTCCAAATAGAAAAACAAATGTTATCAGGAGAAATAGACCTGTTATACGTTGCCCCGGAGCGACTGCTTACGGATCGTTTCCAAAACCTGCTCCGACAAATACAACCGGCACTATTTGCCATTGACGAAGCACATTGCGTTTCCCAATGGGGGCACGATTTCCGTCCCGAGTACATTCAATTATCCATTCTGCCGCACCAATATCCAGATATTCCCCGGATTGCTCTGACAGCTACTGCCGACACTGCCACACGACGGGAGATTATTGCAAAACTGCAATTGGCTGATGCTGAGCATTTTGTGTTCAGTTTTGATCGTCCCAATATTCGTTATCGTGTCATGCTGAAAAACAATGCCCAAAAACAGCTGTTGGATTTCATCCGTTGGGAACAGGCAGACAACTCGGGGATTGTTTATTGCCTCAGCCGGAAAAAAGTTGAAAAAACCGCCCTTTGGTTGTGCGAACACGGGTACACAGCCTTACCGTATCACGCCGGACTGGACACAGGAGTACGGCAGCGTAATCAACGTCGTTTTTTGCAGGAAGATGGTATTATCATTGTGGCCACCATCGCGTTCGGTATGGGAATCGACAAACCGGATGTCAGATTTGTCGCCCATCTGGATCTGCCCAAAAGCCTGGAAGCGTATTACCAGGAAACCGGTCGCGCCGGGAGGGATGGTCAAGATGCCATTGCCTGGATGGCATACAGTATGGCAGATGTCATTCTTCTCAGAAAAATGCTGGAGTCATCAGATGCGGACGAGAATCGAAAATGGATAGAAAAACGAAAACTGGATGCACTGCTGGGTTTTTGCGAGACACCACAATGTAGAAGACAGGTCATGTTGAGTTATTTCGGCGAACACCTGGAAAAACCATGCGGAAATTGTGATATCTGTCTGGAGCCCATAGAAACCTGGGATGGTACAATTGCTGCGCAAAAAGCACTTTCCTGCATATATAGAACCGGACAACGCTTTGGCGCTCGATACCTGATCGACATCCTGTTGGGAAATAGCAATGAACGGATTTTTCGGCTGGGCCACGACAAAATTTCAACTTACGGCATTGGTGACGAGCTAACGGACAAAGAATGGCAATCCGTATTTCGTCAACTGATAGCCATCAATCTGCTGGATGTTGATGTGGAAGGATTTGGAGGATTTAAACTGACAGAAAAGTGTCGTTCGGTATTAAAAGGTGAACAAAAGGTCTTTTTCCGTAAAGATCCAGTTGCTCAAAAGCTCAATAAAAAATCCAAGATAAAAACCAGCTCTATTACCTTTGAAACCACTGAAGATAAAACACTTTGGGAATCCTTGCGGCAGTTACGAAAAGATATTGCCAAAAAGCAAAATGTTCCTGCCTATATCATTTTCCACGATTCGACTCTTCAAGAGATGGTAATACAACGACCCGGTTCAATGATGGAAATGGAAAATATTCCCGGCGTTGGCGATACAAAGCTGCATCGATATGGTGAGCAATTTCTGGAGGTTCTGCTCTCAGCACAAAAACGGCCAAATTAAGAAACCGAACTTAAGGATTCAGCAACTTCCTTCTTTGACGCCTGATGGACTGTTTCATCATTTTTTTTAATAGCTTCCGGGCTGTTTTTCGATTTTCATCCTGAACGATTTGGCGAATACGTTTAAAATCCACCAGCCACCACATTAAAGCGCCACCAAAGGTCAGCGTATATAAAATCTGTAGGAAGATACGATTGTTATAGAGATAATGACAAGATAAAGGCGGTGGAATCAACAAAAAAAGATAGGATAAACCAACCCGTTTTTCAACCAGGGCATATTCTTCATAAAATTCATCCTGTAATACCGGTGGAAGGCTGGAAACAGCTTCCCGGACAGTAGCGGGGAGTTGCGCCTGCTTTACCAAGTGAAGACATGAGGGATCGGTTTTGACAGCACCCGGATCTTCTTCATATGACGCCCGAATCTCGTTAGCAATCCTGACCATTTCATCGCGGGGAACTTCAGTAACTTCTTCCAGGGCTTGGAGAGTTGCTTCCAAACTGTTTTCTTTGTCCTGTTTAAACTGAATCTCCTTTTCACGTTGTAAAACCTGCTCCCGGATCTTATCCAGCATTTCTTCCTGTTTGTCAGCCATACGAATCTACACCAAGAATTCTAATTTCTAGTTTCATGCAATTTTTTGCAAAATTTTCACTTTATTCCAAATATAAAAACACATCAATCAACATTTATCCTCTTCCAGAGCGATCACATCAAACTGATTCAATCTTATCTTCCCCCCCCAAAAAAAACTTATACTTACCTGTTTTTACTTCCATATATCAGAATTGATTTGAGTTCATGCTATTGCCCTGACCTCGGATATCTTAAACAGTTAATATTTGGAGAAAATGGTTACCGCTCAAGATTTCTTCTGCTCGGATGTTTGCATCAGGTATTTTTTAATATCGAACATTCGTTTACGGGCTTTCTGCTTCAACTGTGATTTCTTTTTGCTATTTGCCACCAGGGTATAGTGTTTGAGAGACTTTTTCCATTTTTCCATTGACTGGTAAAGTTCACCCAGACGGAAATGCACGGTGACATACCATTTGGTCCCGGCAATTGGTTTCTTAGATAACTCAGTTAGTATTTGAGTGGCTTGGGTGTATTTTTTTTGATCCACATAAACTTCTGCCAGCATTGTTGATGCTTCAAATTGAACATCGGTTTTTCCTTTTTTCTTATGTAGTCTATTCAGGATTTTTTTGGCCGCTTCTATTTTTTTCAGCCGTTTTATATATATCTTGGCTATTTGAAAGTTCAGTTCATCCTTTCGTTTTTCACTTTTGATCAGCACGATTGCTTGTTTGTAATAGTCTGCAACCTCTTTATAATTCCCCTTTCTTTTATTTC
Source organism: bacterium (assembly GCA_041556995.1). Taxonomy (GTDB): domain Bacteria; phylum SAR324; class SAR324; order XYD2-FULL-50-16; family XYD2-FULL-50-16; genus JAHJTV01. The sequence continues at coordinate 88,056 of JBFFHJ010000015.1, forward strand.
TATCAACCAGGATATCCAAAACTGATAATTTGGCTCCCACATTATTTGAGGGTAACTGTTTTAATGCTGAATGATAGTATTGTAACGATTTCTCATTATAGTATTTTTTTTGTTTGGCAAGTTTATTTTCGGTGCCCGCTCGATCGCTGGTTTTGGCCATTTTTAAGAGGAACCAGGGATCATTTTTTTTCTTCGGATCAAGTTTTATCATCTCCTGCATAGCCGTTAATGCAGCCGGCCATTGTTTGAGCGTTGTGCAAAAGTCGATGGTTCTTGTCGCCAGTTCATTCTTATCTACTAAATCCGGGTAGTTTCCCGCCTGCTTAAGCAGATTCATCCCACCTTTAAAATCCTTTGTTTTTTCAAAGGTTGTCAGGTGATCCCAAAAAACCAACTTTGCATATGGCGAATCCAATGGTAGCCCGGAAAAATCTTTCTTGGCACTTTCCCATTGTTTGGCTGCGATATTACATTTACCAGAATAGTATCGGATTTGTGACACTTCATTCGATGAAACCGAGTAATCAGCTTCCTTTTTCCAGGTCAACACCGATTTACAATCCTTGCGGTCATAATCATTTCTGATTATCCGATGCAACACCAGGTTTTTTGATGTGCTGTCCATCTCGTATTGCATGGACTTTATATACACCTTATTTGCATTGGAAAAATCCCCTTTTTTCTCAAATATGGAAGCACGAGTCATGGTTAGGTCAATATCCGCCGCATAGGGTTCACTATTATCTTGCAACCAGGCAAAATCGGCTTCCGCTTTCTGAGGTTGGTTTTGAAGGATATAGAATTGCCCCCGATGATGTCGTGAAACCAATGGCGCAACAGGTTGTTTTAACATTATATTTTTGGAATAAAAATCCACTGCTTCGTCAATTTCATTGGACTTCAGCTCCTCTGAATTTTGGCGATAAATGAGAAAATAACATTCGGCAATCCAAAATCGTGATTTATCCTGAAAATCCGGATGAGGCCAATCGTTCATTTGACGTTTATACCAGGTAATGGCTCGGCGATACTTCTTCTCCTTTTGCCAATCCACAGCCAACTGAAATCCAATCCTGGCTTTATAATCCACACTGATTTTTGACTCCAGCAATTCTAAGAATAAGCTTTTTGCCAACAGCTGTTTTCCTTGAAAAAAATAGGTCCAGGCCAAAAAATTTTGCGCCTGAAGGTGTTGTTCTTCTGATATTTCAACCGATTTTAAAACATCTTTAAAATGATTTTCTGCCTCAGTCCAAGTGTTCTTTTTAAAAGCCAGTTGTCCCAGATAAAAGCTGATCCTGGCCAGATACTTAGTATTGGGGAATTGTTTTAACAATCGATGTAAATAAGGCGCTCCATTCTCCTGATTTAACTGTATCCTTAATATGCCACTGAAATACAACGCATCTTCCAGAAAAGGTGATTGGGTATGTTTATCAATGATAACATGATACCTGTTCAAAGCACTGTCATATGCCTCTTTAATCACACTGATTTGCGCCTGGATAAAAATTATTTCCGCCTGGTGTTTCCCTTTTGGGTATTTTTTCAGATAAGCATGTGTTTCCTGTTCGGCATAGTCATACTGCTTATCCCGAAACAGGTTTCGTATGAACTCCAGATCTTCCTGCTCAGCCAAAGTGGAGGTTTGCTGTCCAAAAGCAGATGCTGGGAAATACACAGGAAAATGGTAGCAAAAGCTTACACAAAAAATAAGAATAACGATTCGTTTGTTCAAACGTTGAAATATCTGCAACATCATCGGGATCCAATGGATATAATCAAAATCGGGGTGAGTGATTTTCAAACCTGAATGTGGCACATGTAAAAGGTTACAAACCGTACTTTAACCCGTCAAGCCCACCTCAATGGAACAGCAGTAATATCCCACCAGCTGTCATTAAACCCACCTACTTAACAAAAATCATCCAATCAAATGCTCTGATACAGTATTGATCCATAATACACATTGACATAAAAGAACAAAAGAAGAGATCTTATTTGATATGAATTTCACTTTATACCATTCCCCGACAAGCAGACGTAAGTAAAAAAAACCACGCTCTTTAAGCTGGTGTTTGATCATTTTCAGGAAACAGTGGATTATAATATAGCACCATAGGCCGAATTATGACCAATAGACCGTCAAATATCACCAACCTTTTTGAAAGTCTGGAATACAAAAAAGAATCTATATCCAGCAAATCCCTGGTTGATAAGCAGGGTGGTACCATAACACTCTTCGCATTTGATAGAGCCCAGGGATTGGGCAAGCATAGTTCTCCGGAAATGACCGCTATTCAACTTATTGAAGGAAAAGCGGAAATCACCGTAGACGATAATTCTCATTTGGTTAACGAAGGTGAAATGATTACTATTCCCGCTAATATTCCCATTGCTCTGCATGCCATTCATAAGGTAAAGGCTATTCTCACCCGAATAAAATCTTGATTGATTCATTCGTCAATCGTTTAGGAAAGCAGACAACCTTTATCCTTGAGCTTGATTAGCACAGGAATATCATTCGATGATCTTATTTCATTAAAAACCATCGCCTGGAAAATTCAGCCGAACAAGGCCGGTATATTTTTAAAATTCGCATCCGTTTTTGGCCGAACATGTCAATCATACCGTTGATATGTCCCCGGTTATAAAAAATGCTGCTATTATATGATCTTGTGAAATTTTACTCGATACATTTTTTAATAATGTATCCAGAAAAACGGATAAAGAAGAAAGAGAAGATAAAGCAGCTGAAAGAATTTTTAACTTACCGTCTACTCAGCCCAGACAAAAGCCACGAAAAAAACAAATTTGCCTGTGCCCTGGATCATTTTCTCAATCCAAGGCTAATGCCGTAAAAAGTCACCTTATATATACACCTGGTTCATAAAAACATTTTGCATAAAATAAAGGGAAATAAACGATATCAATGCAGATATGACGGGTGTAGCGACCCATCCCAAGCTAATACGCCCCAGGACATCCAGATGCAGGTTTTTTCCACCTTTGGCCAGGCCAATACCGATCACTGCGCCAACCACAGCTTGGGAGCTAGATACCGGCACCAAAGGAATGGGCGGGATTCCATGAGAGATTAAAAAAGCAGATAAATTGTTGGAAGCAAAAAGGAATAGTACCAATGAACTGGACATAACCACCACCAGGGCAGTCACCGGAGACAGGGTATAAATTTCCGAACCTACCGTAGTCATCACTTTTCTGGAATATGTAAATACACCTACAGCTATGGCAATACCACCCAGCAAAAACAGCTGTTGAGTGGAAGAGAAAGTTGCAACATAGGCAATGTTTATATTATTAAATGGAACCGACGGCACAAAAACACCCATGACATTTGCAATATTATTAGCTCCCAGACTGTATGAGCCAAAAGCACCCACTACAATCAATGCAAGGCGGGTATAAGAATCAATACGAAACAGGTGAATACCGGAATTCTCCACAAAAAACTTAAATATAAAAAATAAAATTATTGCAAAAATCATTGATAGAACAGGACACAACACCCAGGTGGTAACGATCTTACTTACAACAGTAAGATCCGTGCTCATGTCGGCAAAGAAATTCCAACCAATGATTGCCCCTACAATGGCTTGGGACGTGGACACCGGCAACATTAAACGAGTCATGAAAAATACAGTGAACGCTGCTGACAAGGCAACAGTAAATGCTCCGGCCAGTGTATTTACTGCACCCAGCTTCCCAAGTGTGTGAGAAGCACCCGCTCCACTAACAACAGCACCTATGATTAAAAATACACTACAGATGATAGCTGCCGTGGTGAACTTTATCATTCGTGCTCCAACAGCCGTTCCAAAAACATTTGCCGCATCGTTGGCCCCCAATGACCAACCCAGGAAAAGTCCACTGGAAAGAAAAAACAGAATTGTCGCCATATTTATCTCCCTAGATTTCCCGTTTGATGACAAATACCGACAATTTTTCACAAACTGATTCTGCCAGATCACTGATAAGTGCCATTTTTTCAGCAAAATATCGTAACTGAATTCGTTGGGACAGGGTATCCAGTTTATCCGTAGAAAAAACTGTTCGTTTAATAGTATCCTCAATTTTATCTACTTCATTTTCATAAAAACGGACCTTATTGGAAAAATCACTTACCATTGTAATATGTGTAAAATACGCTGAAGCGGCATTTACCAACTCCTCAACGGTTTTACAAGTGTACTCTGCCATATTATGAAAATCATGCTTTATAAACTCGGGAATCTCGGGTTTTTCAAAAGAAAAGTTTTCAATCATTTTTTTAGTAACATCAATTACTTTATCCAGAGATTCCAGTAGTTCCCATACATCCCCTCTGGCTTCCGGTATTAACATATGGGCATATAACTTATGTCTCACATTTCTTCTGATATGATCAGCCTCATTTTCCAGTTTTCCGATTTCATCCAGACGAATCTCGAATCTCGCCATATCCCCATTTAAATAATCCTGAATTGCCTCATCAAATATTAAAGCCGATCTTTGCACATGATAAAGATACGACTTAACCTCACTTTCAAGCGTGGACATCCTGCTAAATATTTTAATCATGTGTTCTCCTCAATGATCTTATCCCTTTTTAACCAAACCTTAACAGACAGGTATTCTTTCTGTGTAGCAATTGAATATCTGTTCACTAATTAAAGAAAGTAACCAAATTTTAATGTAATGTAAACCGATCAACTTGTTTTTCAGTACAATCTTGTTACATGAGTCATCTTTTTAAGCCAGGTAATAAAGGATCTCAAAGGAAAGTATGAGATCCTTGGTTATTTTTAAAACCACAACAAGAACAAGCTTATATAACTCATATTTTAGGATTTTGAGTTAATCTCATATTGTTACCAAGTGTATTGTATTGAGCTGAAATCAGAGAGATATATAATTACATAGCTACTAAAATAAAGTAATACAGTAAAAAGTCTGAAAGAAAACCCTGCGTTGAATATATTGCAAAAACACCTGTCACATATCCTTAGATTTTCAGTTGGCTATATTAGTAGGCCAGTTGAAATCAGGTAATTTCCTACCGGCTGGATATTGCAAAGAACTAAGAGGACCAGTATCGAGTGATGCTTATTAAGAAATTTCTGGAAATATTTTAACACCTTGCTTTTTGTAGAATTTTTGCAGTTATATCCTCTCAATTTTCTCACGTACCAGGAATGACAGGATCACCTTTATTTGTGAATTGCTTCAATCCGCATTTATATCCCAAGATAACAACAGGTAAATTTTGGTACTGACAAACCAGGCGCTAATGATTATCGGGGATTTCAAAAAAACTAAAATGTGAATATATAAATTTTAAGCTGTGCTTATCGTTTTTTATGATAAAATCGGCAATAATTACAATTGAGTAAAACATCTATATAATAAAAACATCCGATCTGGAAGAACAGATTCAGGGAAAAAAGTGGAGGGTGGGAATGATAAAGAGGTTAAGCAGCATGATGATGATACAGTAAGCTGACACAATAAAAAAAATAGTCCAGTCTCTTGATTTGGAGGAAAGTTCAGGATCAGTGCGATCTTCCGAATAGCATCTGGCTTCCATGGCTAAAATCAGTTGATCGGCTGTTTTAAAGATTCTTTTTATATAGGGAATGGAAAAAGTGATCAATCGGAAAAGTGGGTTTTTTCTATTTTCGACAGCGCGGGCTTTCTGTGCCATTGACGTTTCCGTTGCCTGGTCCAGCAACACGGGTATAAAACGGATCATCAAGCTCAACATAATCCCAACTCTCTGTTCAGGTATTCCCGGTACAGGTTTCAAAAACCATCCCACTGCGGCTTTAATCTCTTCCAACGGCGACGTGTGAACAAATACAAATCCGACAAATAAAATAACCAAGAGACGCCAACACATTAAAAAACCAGCTTCCAATCCTTGGGCAGAAATTGAGACAATGCCATATTCAAAAATAGGATACCCCGGTGTTGATAATGTTCTGGATATAAAAATAAATAATAACAGGAAAAGAAACAGCCGTGTTTCCTTTAGCACGGAGAAAACGGAAACACGAATATGAAACAGCATCAATCCCGGCAAGACAGTTAAGAACGCAATGCCCCCCAATCCAGATTGAAGGCTGACAAGATTGATAACTACCAGGATAGTCAGTTTAAAACGGACATCCAATTGATGAATCATGGATCTTCCCGGATGATAACTGAAAATGGTTAGTTTAGCCATGAGCTGACTCCATGACCCAATTTTGAGGAGCAGGGTTCCCGAATACCAAAAGCCTCAACTTGTTTAATAATCTGAATTGGATCTCCATTTTTCACCATTCGTCCGTTTTGTAGTATAACCAGACGGTCTGCATGAGCAATGACTTTTTCCAACTCGTGGGTCACAATCAGGATGGTGTGGTTTGCCTGTTGAAGAGCTAGAATCTGCCTGAGAACTTGAATCGAACCCGGATAATCCAGGTTGGAAAACGGCTCGTCAAAAACAAGGATCTCAGGATTCATGGCCAGAACACCTGCGATTGCCAACCTGCGTTTTTCTCCACCCGAAAGGGTATGGGGTCTGTGGTCAGCCATTTCATCCAAACCAACCGATTCCATTGCCTGTTTCACTCGTTTTTTGATTTCCTGTCTTTTAAGCTTCAAATTCTCTGGTCCAAAAGCGATGTCACTATATACTGTCTCTCCAACAATCTGACTGTCAGCATTTTGGAAAACCATACCCACCAATTGCCTGGCCTTGGCCGGATACTTTTCCACCGAAATACCACCAACTATAACTGTTCCACTATTCGGTCTCAGCAGGCCATTTAAATGACAGCAAAGTGTACTCTTACCGGAGCCGTTTTGTCCGGCAATGATAACAAACTCTCCTTTTTTTACATTCAGGTTGATGTTTATGATACCCGGAGTTCCATCCGGGAAATAATGGCTGAGATTTTTTATTTCAATGATATTCATTGGTCAACCGGGAGTATTCTATTTTTGGCTAATTATCAAACTTAATTTGGTACTGAAATGGTATGTGCAGGTATATCTTTTTCAACAGCAATTATAGGACGGAGAACTCGAGCTATAATGGCAGCAGCTACCAATTTCAGCCCATCTCCGATTATAAAAGGAAGCATCCCCACAGCGATGGATTTTTTCCAACTCATATTCGTAATCATTTTTAACCATGGAACACCGATGGCGTATACGACTAATGAGGCTAAAATCAAAAAGCCTATTTCAATAAAAAAGCGGATAGTCGGTTTTTCTTTAAATCTCCGCCCAATGGAACCAGAGGCACTACCAACAATCAGAACTGCCGGAAGATAGGCTAACAGATAGCCACCTGTCGGTCCGTAAAAAACGCTGATACCTCCGTTACCTCCAGCAAATACCGGCAATCCAACAGCTCCCGCTAACAGATATACCGCCACACAAGCCAGTCCCCATTTTGCACCCAACAACAAACCGGCCAGAAGCATAAACATATTATGTAAAACAATGGGTACCAGTCCAATCGGAATGGAAATAAACCCACCAGCAGCTATCAAGGCTGCCATTACCGAAGAATATACGGTCATACGGAGTTGATTTGATAGTGGTGTCATAACTTTGATCCTGTTTAAATAATGGTTTAGAAGAAATCCAGACTATTTGGTTAATAGTATCTAAAACACAGTTAGAATCCCTTGTTGCCAGAGTTTATTGAATTTTTTTGTCGCCAAAAACAATTATTAGTGGACTCAAAAATGGGTTCTCCTGGTGTTGATAACGCTCTGGAGATAAAAATAAACAGCAGCAAGAGAAGAAACAGACGTGTTTCCCTCAGCCCGGAAAAAACGGAAACACGAAACAGTTAAGAGCGCAGTGCCCCACAATCCTGATTATGGATATTGACGAGATTGATACTTACCAAAATAATCAGTTAACAACAGATTTCCAATCAGTGAATCAGGGATCTCCCCGGGTGATAATTATTTCCCCTTTTTTTATATCCGGATGGATGCATATAACATCCGGTGTTTCATTCGGGAAATAATGGCTGAGATTTTTATTTCAATAATATTCATTTATCAACAGCTGCTTTTAGCTGCTTATCAAATCTAATTTAGTACTGATGTGGCTTGTACTGGAATATTCGTTTCAATATTTATAACAGGGCGAATCATTTGGGCGATAATGGCAGCGGCCACAACCTTCAGTCCATTTCCAACTAAAAAGGGAAGCATTCCAACCGCAATGGCTTTGTCCCAACTCATTTTAGTAATCATTTTTAACCATGGAACACCAATAGCGTATACGATGATGGCGGCCACAACCAAAACTCCTATTTCGATTACTAAGCGAACCATTTGTCTTTCATTGAATCTCCGCCCAATAGTACTGGATATTCCGCCAATAAATAAAACCGCCGGTAGATAGGCTAACAAATATCCACCGGTTGGTCCGTAAAAAACACTGATGCCTCCTCTACCACCGGCAAAAACCGGTAATCCGACAGCTCCCGCTAACAGGTAAACCGCCACACAAGCCAGCCCCCATCTGGCACCCAACAATAACCCGGCCAGAAATACAAACATATTCTGTAAAACAATGGGTACCGGTCCAATAGGGATGGCAATTAACGCACCGGCAGCTATCAGGGCGGCCATTACCGAAGAATACACAGTCATACGAAGTTGATTTGATAATGGAGTCATAACTTTGATCCTGATAAATGATGGTTTAAAGAAAGTTCAGGCGATTTGAAAGATTCTTCAAAAACGCAATTGTTGCTGAATTCATTAAATATTCTAATCAATTAACAGATTCCCTGACCGCTTTTAAGGAGCAAAAACCATAGGTGGTGAAGGGGTTGAGATTAGGATGTCAGTTTCCACGGAAAATTGAGGAAAAAGTCATCCATTCTGATGGAAACAATCACCATAAAATACCTTTTTGATTGATAAATCGGGCTGTTCCAATATGAGTGCCCCGTTTTCATCCACATCTACAGCTTTTCCTTCATACGCTTCAGTTCCGGTAACAATCTTGACTTGACGGTTTAATGTCATGGTGTATTTTTTCCATTCGTCGATAATATGATCCAGGGAATCCATTTCCAACTCTTTTTCAAATCGATCCAGAAATTTTGTCAGCACATCTTTTCGAGGTATCTCTCTTTTAAGTAACTCTTTTAATGACACAGAATTGGATTCAAATTGCTGAGGGTGATTATTCACATTCATGCCGATACCAATGTTCAGAAATGATACCCTATCAGATTCCATTTCCATTTCGCATAACATGCCTGAAATCTTTTTACCCTCAATCAATATATCATTAGGCCACTTGACTTTGGCATCAATACCATATTCTTCAATCAATACTCTGGCCAGATTCAACGATGCGGCAAAACTATAAGAACTCATCATTGAAGGTGATATATCCGGCCTTAAAATAACCGTAAAGTACAATCCACCGGCTTCTGAAAACCACTGTCTTTTTAACCGCCCCCGTCCTTGCGTTTGTCGTTCTGCAACAACCACTGAAAAATCAGGACAGCCTTTCCTGGCCAGTTCTTTAGCATTGTGCATGGTTGAGACTACTTCCTGGAAAAAATGAATTCTCGACTCGCGACCGGGAAACTCCCATTCATAAAGAGAATCAGGAGCCTTTATAAATCGGTATCCGGTAGGACCGGATTCAATTTCATATCCTAATTCCTGGAGCTTTTTGATATGTTTCCAAACAGAAACCCTGGAAACTCCCAACTGATTGCTTAGACTCTCCCCTGAAAATATCTTTCCTTTCTCTGAGGTAATGATATTCAGTAACTTACTTTTCATTATTTTTTATATGGTATATGTTTTTACAGGGAAACAGATATGGTTAACCAAAATGACAATATAGGTTAACCAAGTGTTTGAAATTTTGTCAACCATGTAATTAATTTGTTGAAATATTTTTTGTTTTTAAAAAAGGACGGAGTTTGGATATGTTGGAAACCGTTCCAAAAACGGACCGTCCCGATCCAAAACCAAATATACATAATCGGGAACAGCGCGTTTTTTTAAACGTCAGGTAAGCGTGATATAATGACAGGCTTCTTAGGGTCGTTCAATCACCATAGCTGCGCCCAGTCCGCCACCAATGCACAAGGAGGCAACTCCGAGTTTAGCGTTGTTCTTCTCCAGAGCAGTGAGGAGAGTCACCATGATTCTGGCACCCGAGCAACCAATGGGATGTCCAAGCGAAATACCACCACCATAAACATTTGTATTTTCCGGATTGATATCTAATTCTCGAATACAGGCCAGCGCTTGAGAAGCAAAAGCTTCATTCAGTTCAAAATAATCGATGTCCGATAATTGAATCCCTGTTTTTTTCATCAATTTCCGGATAGCCGGAATAGGGCCCAATCCCATGTAAGCCGGGTCAATTCCACCAAAATCAAATCCCTTAATTATTGCCTTGATACTCAATCCCAGGCTTTCCGCTTTCTCTCTTGACATCAACAATAGTGCAGCGGCAGCATCATTGATTCCGGAAGCATTTCCGGCAGTAACAGTGCCGTTTTTCTTAAATGCCGGTCTAAGCTGACTCATTTTTTCCATACTGGTTTCCATGGGCCGTTCATCGATCTCAAAGGCAATCGGATCTTTTTTACGTTGGGGGACCATCACCGGTACGATCTCTTCGGCAAAGGTTCCATCGTTGATGGCTTTTAGTGCTCTCTGATGGCTTTGCAGGGCCAGTGCATCCTGATCTTCCCGGGAGATATTGTATAACTCAGCAATATTTTCTGCGGTTATCCCCATGTGATATCCATAAAAACCTTCCCAAAGACCATCATTTATCATCAAATCAACCATGTCCGCATGCCCCATTCTTGCTCCCCAACGAGCACTGGGAATAGCGAAGGGTATCTGGCTCATACTTTCCATACCTCCGGCCACAATCACTTCTGCGTCACCACACATAATAGATTGTGCTCCCAGTGCCAACGCCTTTAATCCAGATGCGCATACTTTGTTAATGGTAAAAGCACCGGTTTCTTTGGTGATACCGGAACGAATACATACCTGACGAGCAGTATTTTGGCCTTGTCCTGACTGTACCACATTACCCAGAATAACTTCGTCAATTTGGACTTCCTTTAATGAAGTATCCCATTGGTTATACTTATCTTCTACTTCTGAATTCTTGCCTTTTAGTTTATCCGGCCCTGCCGCCAGTAAACCATCTCCGGCAACTGGTCGACAGCCTGCTTTTTCCATAACTCCTCGAACAGCTGTTGCCCCCAATTCAACCACCGGAACATCTTTCAAACTGCCGCCAAATGATCCAATAGCAGTTCTGACACCGTTGACAATAACAACCTCTTTCATAATAATTCTCCTGAATTTCCTGATTAAAATAGAAAAATATTCCCGTTAAAACTCCCTGAATTTTGATACCCTTTACTTTTAGTTAATCCATATTTTCAATGATCATTGAAACAGCTTCTGCTCCCCCAAGGCAAAGAGATGCCATTCCATACTGGACGTTCTTCTCTTTCATGGCATAAATCAAGGTTGTTAGCACTCTGGCTCCTGAACAACCAATGGGATGTCCCAGTGCTACCGCTCCACCGTGTATATTTACCCTGGCCGGATCAATATTTAAATCTTTCATAATGCACAGAGAAGTGGTGGCAAATGCTTCATTTATTTCATGCAAGCCAATGTCGTTCAAAGAAAGTCCTGCTTTTTTCAACACCTTGGGAATCGATTTTATCGGCGCTACCAGTACCTCCGGTAATTCGACACCGGCAGCTCCCTGGGCAACCACCCTGGCCAATGGTTTTACTCCCAATTGGTTGGCTTTTTCCCTGGTCATCATCAAAACACAACTGGCACCATCACTTATTTTTGATGCATTACCGGCTGTTACCAGTCCATCCTTGCTGAATGCCGGTTTTAGTTTAGCCAGGTTGTCCATATCGGTTTTTCTTGGACCTTCATCTTTATTAAATTCAAACGGTTCACCTTTCCTGGGATTAATGGTCACCGACATAATCTCTTGCTCAAATTTACCGGATTCCTGAGCAGCCATCGCCTTATCATTTGAATCAATAGAGAATTGATCCATTTCCTGACGAGTAATGGAAAACTTTTGGGTCATTAAATCAGCCGTATATCCCATATGATAATCGTTTACCACGTCCCAAAGACCGTCGTGGATCATGCCGTCCACCATTTTACTGGTTCCCATCCGGTATCCGGTCCTGGCTTTTTCCATGTAGTAGGGAATATTGGACATGCTTTCCATACCACCGGCAGCAATAATTTCCGCATCTCCGCATTTGATCGCCTGGTCGGCCAACATGGAAGCCTTTAATCCCGAACCACATACTTTATTGACCGTAATAGCACCACCTTCCATGGGAAGACCCGATTTAATCATGGCTTGACGGGCCGGATTCTGCCCTAAGCCAATAGGAACCACATTCCCCATAATCACTTCATCAACCTGTTCTTTGGCCACACCAGCTCGCTTTACAGCCTCTTCTATCACCATGGCCCCCAGATCGGTGGCCGAAAAGCCGGCAAGGCTTCCCTGAAAATTTGCGATGGCTGTTCGCACAGCGCTAACTATAACAACTTCTTTCATATGCCCACCCAATTATCTAAATTGATACCGGTTCAATATCAAAATAGCCATCAGCAACTGATCCCCCAATCAACCCTGCCTTGATTCAATCAATATACCGGTAGGAAAAAGTCATTAACTTAAAAAGTTATTCGTTCTTGTTCGATTATCAGGCCTTCAATACTCATCTTTTCAGCCAAATCACCGGCTACAACACAAATATCTGAAGTCAACAAGTTAATGACGCTAAAATACTTTATATAAAAGATTATAATTTATAATTCTTGAAGATTTTCGTCAAATATTGAGAACGGACATTCGTTCTGGAAGTGGTTCCATTGATCAATCTCAGCTGTTTTTTGTCTACTATAATCAAGGCTCCGCCACTGTCAGATTAACATAACATCATCAAATACTCCTGTTTTAATTAATAAATCCTATCAGCAGTATACCCCGAATCCAAAAGACCCTATTCCATTGATACATTCTGATAGCAAAAAACAAGTTGACTTTTATCCCTAATTTGGAAAGGCTTGAATACCAGTCAGAGATAACAAAGGGAATCTTCAATACGCCTTGTAGTGACAGTTTATTATCAATATCAATCAAAGTATAATTAAACATTAATGGATCGTTTTTGTTTACGCCTTTCCAAACACGTCAATCATTTTATGTTATGAAAGAACTAATAATTCCTGATTTAAATTGTAATATCCCGGAAACAGGGCGCTCCCGGCCAGATAAACTATTGTTTCCTTCAGGAAATAATAGCTGTGGAGGTGATGATTATTGTTCCGGTCGTAGAATCATTGAAAATTCCTGTAACGCGCTAAAGGATCAAAAAGGGATCAGGGGGTTAGATTCTACTTGTGTTGTAACAATAATAAAAGTCCAATTGGAAGCTTTAAACGATTATCTCGGCATTCCAAAAAATTCGCCGGACAAACAAAGAATGCGAGTGGAAGATGTGGAATATATCATTGACACGGTCCGGGATGAAAATCAAATGTGTATTGATGCCGGTGAAGAGGAACTAAGAATGGATGAAGCGTTTGGATTGGTTACCGATCTATTGCTGGAAACATTATACGCCAATAAAACAACCAGCAAACATTTTTTCGGTATTACAATTGACGAAGCTGAAACCCGATCCTTTAAGGATTTAGACCCCAAAATGCTCGAAAAACTGCGTGCCGTACTGATAGAATCAAAAAAACTTCTTTATCCTGCTGATTTATAATATTTACTCTGTAATCAGTTTCTTCCGGGGCAAGAGACTCACTTTTTAAATTTGAGTTTCACTCCCTTGGCAGAAAAATGCTCCCACACATCATCCCCTTGGTTTTTAATCTCCCGTTCCGCTTCGGCTCTACTCAATAATTATAATTTTGAAACCTCTACTCACCTAATATTTCCTGGAAAGGCTTCAATAGAGGCACTGTATGCCGATAACCTTAAGAAGTACCAAAATCGGTTGCAAATTTAGGCAAATTCATAAAGAATCTATAAAAACTTAGATACCGGAATACAAAAGATATTCACCACAATCCTTCAGCACGACCTGCGGGGTGAATACATAATTTAACTTTGCATCAACACAGAACATGTTAAAAAGAGAAGATTTCACCAGGGAACGTATTGATAATATAATTAGTGAGGCTCGAAAATATGAACATTTTGAAGCTTTCACTCATAAGGAAAGGGACAAAAACAGGAAACAATTCCTTAACACATTGGAACCGGGAAAAGATTTATGGGTATTCGGATATGGTTCCCTGATCTGGAATCCGGCATTTCACTTTGTAGAAAAGCGGCGTGCCCGGTTATTTGGCTTTCATCGGAGTTTTTGCTTGCATCTAAGCATCGGCAGAGGCAGCCCAGAGAAACCGGGATTGATGCTGGCTCTCGATCGAGGCGGGTCTTGTCATGGTGTATGTTTTCGAATCGCAGCCAAAGATGTACAATCCGAGACTGAAATACTGTGGTTAAGAGAAATGATATCCGGTGCATATAAAACTCATTGGGGAAACATCAACACCGACAATAAAACGGTGAAGGGATTAACTTTCATTGTAAACCGCGACCATTCCCGTTATATCGGACGATTAAGTATGGAAAAGACTACCTCAAGAATTCTTCAGGGGGAAGGAATCCTTGGTACTTGTCGAAATTACCTGTTTAACACTGTTCAATGCCTTGAAGATCTGAACATACACGATGGATATCTGGACCATTTATGCAAAATAATCAAAGAAAAAGAAGCGGCTAATAAAAACTAATCCTTTTTGGGTTAACAGCTCCTGTTCCTTATTCCAGTAGATTGGTTTTTTTTTCAACCATTTCAAATTCATGGAGAACTTAATGCATTTTACCAACGTTTTGCCCCATCTTTACTTGATTGATTTGGAACAAAAAAAAACGGGGTTTCGAAATTTTATTAGTTCCTGGTTATTCATGAACGAAAACACCACGTTTCTAATCGATCCTGGACCAAAATACTCTATTGAGACGCTTATCAATGCTTTAAAAGAGATTGGAGTGGTATCGATTGATTATATTTTATTAACCCACATTCATATCGATCATGCCGGAGCAGCCGGCAGATTACTTGAAATCTTTCCACAGGCCAATATCATCTGCCATCCCAAGGGGATCGAGCATATGGTGGAACCTGAAAAACTGTGGAAGGGCAGCTTAAAGGTGCTGGGCGAAATTGCTGAAGCATACGGCAAAATTATTCCCATACCAGCAGACAAAATTTCATTTCAAGAAGAAATAAAAACCGGTTCCGGTGTCATCAAAGTGGTCGAAACGCCTGGCCATGCAGTACATCATATAAGCTTTCTTTTTAATCAGACTCTTTTTGTCGGTGAAGCAGCTGGCGTCAATCATCATGTAAATAATACCAATTATATGCGTCCAGCCACGCCTCCGAAGTTTATCATGGACATATCTCTTGCTTCTTTGGATAAAGTTATCGATTTAAATCCCGATATCATCTGTTTTGGTCATCATGGATATCGAAAGGATTCAATGGTGGCGATGCAACAAGCCAGAAAGCAAATGATTTTATGGGTGGAAGAAGTCAAAGGCCAGCTTTCCCTGGGGGAAGATAACTTCACCCAACGTGTTTTTAATACACTTCTGGAGAAAGACCCGGTATTTGCAAATTTCAAACACCTCGACCCGGATATTCAGAAAAGGGAAGAGTATTTTGTCGGCAATAGTATCAAAGGAATAAAAGACTTTTTGAGCAAATAAACATTTTTCATACGATCAATATTTCTAATTTTTGGGGCCACAATGTTTTCATTAAACGAATACGATATCATCGATGAAATCTACTCAGGTCCCCGATCGACCATATACCGGGGAAAAAGTAAAACCAATGACCTTCCATTGATTATAAAAACGTTGACAAATGATTTCCCTGACGATTATGAAATACAAAACCATCAACGGGATTATGATATTGGAAAAACATTTAATCACAAGCATATAATCTCATATCATTCCATCGCACAATGCTCAAATGGTCATGCTATTATTGAAGAGGACTTTGAAGCTGAGAACCTCCATACCTACTTAACAAAAAACAGTATCACACCACTCCAGTTTCTCGAAATCGCCCGCCAGATCACCGTCGGATTGGATGTTATTCATCGCAACAACATTATTCATAAAGATATCAAACCCGGAAACATTCTTATCAATCCTGAATCCAAGAAGATAAAAATCATTGATTTCAGTATTGCAGCCCGTATGAGAAAGGAGATCCAGTCCGGTATTCATCCTGAAAATCTGGAAGGAACGCTCTCTTTCATATCTCCGGAACAAACAGGCCGCATGAACCGGATGGTAGATTATCGCTCTGATTTTTATTCACTAGGTGTCACTTTCTACTATTTATTAACTCGTAAACTACCTTTTGATTCAAAAGATCCCGTTAGTCTGGTACATGCGCACATTGCCCGACAGCCGATACCACCCAGCATACTTGACACCAGAATTCCAGGTATTCTTTCCAACCTGGTAATGAAACTGTTGTCAAAATCAGCAGAGGAGCGTTATCAGACCAGTCAAGGTCTGATCGAAGACCTGGAAAAATGCCGCCGATATATTGAAACCAACGACAAATCAAATTTCATTAAATTAGGCGAAGCAGATAGTTCTCCCCGGTTTATGATTTCCCAAAAGCTGTTCGGTAGAGAAAAACAACTGGCAGCATTGATGGAAGAGATCGAACTGACAAGGCAAGGGCAAAAAAGATTGTTGCTTATATCCGGCGAACAGGGAATGGGAAAGACAAAGCTTGTCCATGAAATAATCAAACCTATCACTTTGATGGACGGGTGTTTTGTATCTGGAAAATATGATGCATCACAACAAAGCGTACCATACCAAGGTATTGTACAAGCATTTCAGGAGATGATTCATGGAATTCTGTCCGAATCTGATGAATTTATAGAAATTTGGAAAAAGAAACTATATGCTGCGCTGGAACCAAATATTCAAATCATGATCGATGTGATTCCCAACATTGCATACATCACTGGTAGCCAACCACAAGTGGTTCCACTTGATCCCATCGAAGCACAAAACCGATTCAACCGAGTATTTTTATCGTTCGTTAAAGTGTTGTGTCAGTTTCACAAGCCGCTGGTGGTTTTTTTAGAGGATCTTCAGAACTGTGGTGCAGCCTCATTTCGGTTGATTGAGTACATCATGTCCGACGAAGAAATAAGAAACTTTCTTGTCATCGGGACATACAGAGACCGCGACATCGACGCCAATCATCCCTTAACAACAACCATTGATAAGCTTAATTCCATCAATCGGTTGGCTTCCACCATTGAACTGACCAACTATGCCATTGAAAATATATCGACATTAATTCAACACAGCCTGAATACCGAACCAAAAGAATCATCAGAATTGGCAGCTGTGGTTTACCGGAAAACCAATGGCAATCATTTTTTTGTTAAGCAGTTTCTAATCCAACTTTATAATTCAAAAAGCATCCGATATTCGAAAAAAAAAGACGGTACACAAGGGTGGCAATGGAATCTCGATCAGATAAAATCGCGAAACATTACGGAAAATGTCATCGAAATGATGCTGGACAAAATACAAAATCTACCCGAGATAACCAAAACCATCCTTGAAACAGCTGCTTGCTTCGGCACCCGCTTTAGCGTCCCTTACATCAGTTCTGTTCTTCACATACCGGTAGCAGAGATTTCAGGCTATTTGAATCCAATCATAGAAGATAATCTTGTTATCTCCATTGATTACGGACATTCTGTTAACAGTCTCAATTCAGTATCAACCCATGCATTTCTGAATAACCGTATCCAGCATGCCTTATACAGCTCCATTAACGAATACGATAGAAATGAGATTCATTTAAAGATCGGCCGTATGATGCTGTCCAAATGTGAAACACCGGAAGAGGATGAAAATCTGTTTGATATTGTCGGTCATTTAAACCTTGGTAGTAAATTATTAAAAACACCGGAAGAGATCAGTCAGTTGGCTCGATTAAACCTGGTAGCTGGAATAAAAGCAAAAGAATCCAACGCCTATGAATTTGCTCTGGAATACTCTGAAAACGGAATGGCCTTGTTGAATGAAGATGCATGGACAGCACATCACGACTTATGCACTTCCCTGCATTTTGAAGCAGCCGAGTGTTCCTACTTAAATTCGAAATTTGCACAGGCAGAACAATTGATCGATTCAATTCAGAAGCAATCCCAAAAGATTGAAGATCTTGTAAGGGCAAATTGTATTCGTATTGATTCCAAATTAGCTCAGAATCAGCCACAGGAAGCTATTGAAATTGGTATTTTGTTTTTAAAAAAGCTGGGGTTTCATTTACCCCAAAAAGCCAATAAATTAGCCGTTATTTTTGAGCTGATCAGAACCAGAATAAAGCTTTCTAAAATAAGCATAACAAAACTGGAAAACATCCCGGATATGACAGACCCCAAACAGCTTCTGGTTTCCAAGCTGATAAAAAAGCTTTTTATAACAACATTCATTGGCAATCAAAAATTATTAGCCCTGTTAATATTCAAGAGTGTCCGATTCTTTATAAAATGGGGTTACAGTGAAGACTGTCTGTTTTTTTCGCATTATGGTTACCTATTAAGCGGCATGTTAAAACAATTTGATCTCGGTTACCAATATGGAGCGTTAAACATGAAGTTGTTAGAACGGTTCCCGAATAGCGATCATAAAGCAGGTGCGCTGCTGGCCTACAATGCGTTGCTCCGATACTGGAAAGAGCCGATAAATGCCAGTCTTCCGAGTTTAATGGAAGGATATCAAAGCGGCATGAAGTTCGGTCAAATGGGGATGGCTGCCAACTGCTTATTTGCTCACAATATATTAAGTCTCTTTGCAGGGGATTCACTAAAGGGATTAAAAATGGACATGGACAGGCATAGTCAAATTTTTGATCAATTCGAGCTTCAATCAGCTTCTCTTATCCACTCTGTTCATCGACAAACTGTCTCTAATTTTATCGATGGTGCCAACGATCACAGTAATCTGGATACGGAACGATTTAAAGAAAATGAAATTCTGCAGGAACTTCACCGGACAAATGATATCAATGGACTGATGAATTATTATACCTGTAAAATCCTGCTTTACTTTATATTTAATCATTATACACAAGTCGTTTCTGTAGCAAAGATTGTTATACCGATTTTAAAAAAAATTCCCATGGTATTGGGGCATGTTTTAATTAATTTCTACTATTCACTATCATTGCTGGCCATTTATGACGATGTATCCTCACTTCGAAAACGACGTATCCTGAATGAGCTTAAAGCCGTTCAGAAGCAGATGAAGAAATGGGCTCTTTCTGCACCAGAGAATTTCCTTCATAAGTACCACCTGATTGAAGCTGAACGGTATCGTATAAAAAAATGCGCCTCTCAGGCCTTGGAGTATTATCGTCTGGCTATCGAAGGGGCCGGCAAGAATAAATGCCTGAATGATGAAGCCGTAGCAAATGAACTCCTGGGCCGATACTGGTTGAAAGCTCGTGAAAAGAAGATTGCTCACTTATACCTAAGCGAAGCCCGTTCACTTTTTTCACGCTGGGGAGCCAAAGCCAAAGTTCGAGATTTCGAAAAGACCTATTTTCCACAATTGGGGATACCGGCAGGAAAAATGGTCAAAAGTGTCGATACCATCGACAAGTTCACAAGTATTTCTTCATCTTTTGATCTTGATTTAAAATCGATTTTAAAAGCATTACGTGCCATCTCCAGTGAAATTGTTCCAGACAAGTTATTATTCACCTTTATCAACATTATCGTTGAAAATTCCGGTGCCCAAAAGGGTTACCTGATATATAAGTCCGATAATGAGTTAATTGTTATTGCAGCAGCTCATTTTGACAATGAAAGGGTTAAAATCCTGGCACCCGATTCTGTAGATATATCGACCAGTTTTAGCAAATCAATTGTTCATTATGTTATTAGAAGTGGTGAAAATGTCGTCTTACAAGACGCATCTCAAAAAGGTGAGTTCATTCAAGATCCCTATCTTAAAAAAAATAGAATTAAGTCTGTTTTGTGTACGCCATACCAGTATAAAGGCAAAAGAAGTGGCGCTCTGTACCTGGAAAACAACCTGATTTCCAATGCCTTTACGGAAAAACGTGTTGAATTACTACAGGCCCTTCTGGCTCAGACAGCTGTTTCCATGCAAAATGCCGAACTTTACGATAAAAGTGTGTTAGCA
Source organism: bacterium (assembly GCA_041556995.1). Lineage (GTDB taxonomy): Bacteria > SAR324 > SAR324 > XYD2-FULL-50-16 > XYD2-FULL-50-16 > JAHJTV01. Next base: position 108,423 of record JBFFHJ010000015.1, read on the forward strand.
GAAAAACAATTACGTAAGAGTGAAACCAAATATCGAACTTTGGTTGAAAATTCCGGTGTCTATATCATTTATCTCGATCTGGAAGGAACCATACTATTTATCAATCCAAGTGGTGCCAAATGGTTCGGACACCGAGCAGAGAAAATTGTGGGGAAATCTCTGTTTGACTATCTACCGGCAATCAGAAAAGGAGTACTGGAACGGATAAAAACCACTGTCGATTCAGGTACTGGTGCCATCTACGAGGATTTTATCGCCATGTTTGGCAGCCATGGTTGGACAATGACCAGTTTCCAGCCTGTACGAGATGACAATAACAAGATAACTTCCGTTTTGATAATGATTCAAGATATATCCGAAACCAAACAAACCAAAGAGGACTTACAACGGTTAACAGCCATTCTGGAAACTACGAGTGATTTTGTATCCACCTCTCTTCCCAATCAAAAAGTCACCTATATTAATCAAGCCGGGAAAAAGCTCGTTGGAATAGGTGAAAATGATGATATTTCTGAGCTTAAAATCAGTGACCTACACCCGGACTGGGCAGCAGATCTGATTTTAAATAAATCCATTCCGGCAACAATCAAAAATGGCATCTGGAGAGGAGAAACAGCTTTGATAAATGCTAAAGGTGCTGAAATTCCAGTTTCCCAGGTGATTATGGCCCATTGGACAGAAAATGGAAAATTACGATACTTATCTACCATTATTCGTGACATTTCGGGTCGTAAGAGAATTGAAGAAAAGTTAAAGGAATATAAGGAACATCTGGAAGAACTGGTAGAAGAACGAACAAAAGAGCTTAATGAAGCTCAAACCCAGTTAATTGAGAAGGCCCATAAAGCCGGTATGGCTGATATTGCGGCTGGTACACTTCACAATGTGGGAAATCTGCTCAACAGTATTAAGACCTCTGCCAATACTATTGAGTCTGTGTTAAGCAACTCGGCCTTATCGGGGCTAACAAAGGCCAATGAGTTGTTACGGGACAACTTTGATTCGTTAACGGATTTTATTGCCCATAACCCGAAAGGCAAAAAGCTTATGCAGTACTATTTAAAATTAGAGGATGCATTTAGTCAGGATAATACACAAATTCGTCTGGATCTAAAACGTCTTAACAGTAAAATTGACATTATTTCAGAGGTCATTGTAGCCCAGCAGACCTATGCCGGTTTTGAAAACATGACGGAAAAATATTCCCTCACAACTGTCATAGAGGATGCCTTAACCTTGGAATCCGGTCTCATCAATCGTAGCCAGATTACCGTCGTCAGGCGGTATATTGATATTCCAGCAATACCGATTCAGAAAACCAAACTCATCCACATTCTCATTAACCTCCTCAACAATGCAGTGGATGCCATGAAGGATATCCCTATAGAGGATAAAAAACTGTTTTTTATATTGGAAAGAACAACCAACCATGTTTACCTGAAGGTTAAGGATACCGGGAAAGGGATAACCCAAGATGAATTGAAAAAGATTTTCACCCATGGATTTACAACAAAAGAAGAAGGCCATGGTTTTGGTTTGCACAGTTGTGCTAATCTGATGGAAGAGATGAACGGTAGAATGTGGGCTCAGAGCGAAGGGACAGGCAAAGGGGCAGTTTTTATTTTGGAATTTCCGACAAATGAAATAAGTGGCGGGGACAGATGAAGAGAATGTCCGGAAAAGCTGCATTTAACGAGAAGTACAGTGGAGCCAGGCAAAATTCTCCACTGTATTCTTCATCCTGCGGACTACTTTTTCTTTTTAGCTTTCTTCTTATCAACTGCTTCACGCAATGCTTTACCGGGTCTAAACTTGGGTACTGTTTTGGCCGGAATCTTAAGTTGCTTACCGGTTTGAGGATGGCGACCAGTTCTCGCAGCCCTTTTGGCTGTTGTAAATGAACCAAATCCTATCAATGTCACGTCATTTCCCTTTGCCAGAGAATCTTTAATGTTCTGTATAATGGCATTTACAGCCTTACCTGCTGCAGCTTTTGAAATATCAGCGTTTTTTGCAATTTGGCCTACGAGATCTGCTTTAGTTACAACTTTTGCCATACTTTCTCCTGATTTATTGTAGTTTCAGAATGAGTGAAAGAAATTCGATTTCATCATTATACCTATAGAATAGTTTGTCAAGCATTATTATAGCGTTTAATCGACGTGATGCGGAGAAACGAACGCTCTCTACAAAAAAGGCCTTCTGTCATAGACCATTATTCGCCCTATTAGAGTATTTTTTTCTGTTTTGGCGTATATATGTTTTTTTCAAAAAAAGTGCTTTTTTTTTTGCAGAACCCCTCATTTTCTTCCTGAAATTGAGTATTTAACCATGAATTTTCATTTGATTTTAGATTATTTTAGATAGGGGGATATTCATTTGTGCAAAAAATTTCTTTTTTCCGGTCTTTGTTCTGTTATTTCGGGATTAGCTCAAACTTGGAATGAAACTTGATAGTCTTTTTCCCAAAGGACTTTTTTGCCTATTCAACCTTGAACTCAAAGAGTAAGTGTTTTTTCTACTGGAGGCCATCTATAGTATTCCGATATTATTAGTTGACAGAAAATTTCTTTGATTTCAAAACAAGAAATTGTCAGATTCTAAAAACCGACATTCCACGTGAAACACGCATATTCTTGATCCTTGAGGGGAACTAAATATTTCAGACGCACTCTATTAAGACAATTTTGGGGCCAAATGATTTTAATAAACACCTGATTGAGGAGAACAAACATGAAGAAGTCATGTATTTTTATGATGCTGATTTTTACATTAATCGCTGGCAACACTTTGGCTGAGCAAGACTGTATAATGCGAAAAGATTTCGCTGACAAACACGTCATACGTTACCGGGCGTATAACAATACAATTCGTGGCTGTGTCGTAACGGGCGAATTTTACACTCAACAGCATAAAATGAAACGTGGAAATCTTTCGCGGAAATACATTATTGAGGTGTGTGAGGGTGATCCCCGAACCTCTCCTCGAATTGGTAAGTCTTTTCGGATATGCCCCCATCAGCCTAAAAAGAAAATAAATGAAGAAGAAAAACAGTAACAATCAGATTTTTCAGAACGAGCTCTGAAAAGCTCATTAAACGATCCCGGCAGTTCTAATAAATGAATACCAGGAGTATATACCGCCCGATAAATTTGTAAGAGATGTTCATGCGGCAGTTTATTCGCAACTGGGAATCAAAACTGAAAAAATCAGGTTGAATTTCATCCCCCTTTTGCCATCCGCAGAATAACTTCCCAAAAAGATCAAATCATTAGGAATCCGGGGTGTTTTATCCATAACTATATATTGATTCAGAACCTGCAACTTAAACGGATAAATGGCCGATGAATAAATCTGATCCTTAAAACCATTCAACATGGTAAATTGTTTCCCTGGTCTATTTTTTTAGTTTATTTAAATGGCCGATGAATAAAGGTTTCTTGAATCCTTTTGTATAACAGTAAACTGGACTCCTTTCGTATCTCCCTGGCTCATTTTGGTTGGTAATCGGTCGAAATATACAAGCCATCTAATTGTAGGTTAATGATTTCCGGGCTATTACAAACAAAAATATCGTTCATCCTCCGATTAATCGTTAATTATTCCCTTGACATTTGATCCCGATTCTAATAGCCAATGCCCATGACGTTTGTTTTTATGGACTTGCAGTTTTTTTAACCTTGATAATTCAAACGACTGTAGTAAGCCTTATGATCCTAAATCTTTAGGGTAAAAACACCAGGATTGGTGTTTTTCCGTGAATGCAATGGTGAAGCCTAAGGCTGGAAGACGCTACTCAGCTCAGCTTTTTTCCTGCTGTCTCAACTTCACATACGCTTTCCATTCCTGATGTTGGTGAAATTTTGAGATGACGTAGCTCGGGCTGAACCTGCCATTAAAAAAAGTGGTGCCCACGCCGCAATTGCCAGGCACGGCCCGACCTACATTTTATGGAGAGGTTTGATATCAGATAAAGGCAATATTACCATGATCGTCCAAATCATTGCAAGGATTATAAAATAATCCTTTTCCTGCTTTCGGCCCCATAATATCTGTCTAAAAGCAATAATCGTTGTTAATATCACTTATTTTTAAAGGTTTCATAGTGTTTTCCAAACCTGTTTTCCGAAAGCATATCCTTTTTTGCTGTTGATAATCTTGGGATATCATTCATTGATTCTGGAAAACGGTCGCTTCGTGATAAAAAGAAAATCAAAAGATCTGCTTGAAGACAAGGATGTCCGGGGATTTTACCTGGATGTCCGTTCTAAAAAATCAGTAAAGGGCTATCAACACTGGAAACGGGAAAAAGCCTGGAAATAATGAAACAGAACATGGTTGACATACTTATCAAATATTGACGATCATTCAGCATACCAGACGCTGCTTTTTTCCATATATAATTACTGATCCCTTTTCCAGTTTCAAAACCATGAAGGCACAGAACTGGTGGCAAGTTTTTCTGAAACACGCCGATACTCTCAGCAAACTGGACAACACCCCGGAATCCCTCAAAGATCACATCAAGGGAACCAGACGTTTGTTTGGGCTCTTGAAAAATTATCAAAAGAACCTATTGGCAATTCCCAAGCAAGATCTGGAAGCACTGCTGAAAAAACCGGAAACTCTCCACAAAAACATCCAACAGCAAGAAGCCAATTCCAAAACTAAAAATTTGAAGGTCTTTTACCAGTCATTTTCCAAATCTATTGCCGCCGGAATCAGGGAAACCAGACAGGTCCTTTCTCAATCAACCAACAACATTGATACTGCCGGTCAGAAGTCATCTGAAACTAAGGCAAATAAACTGGGTCGCCTCTTAACAGATTTAAATGGGGAATATGTTTCAATAATGGAAGCGCGCCACCAGGCCAAAGGCACCAAAGGCCTGAATAAAACAAACGCCGATGAAGCCGATCGCTTAAGTGGATTTCTTCAGGTTTGTGACCATTGGCTGAAACATTTATATGCACTGGAATATGCCTGTAATGTGCTGGAAAAAAATACTCTTTTAAACCAGACCTCCTTGATAAAAGATCCGCTGCCACTTCAATTCCGGCTTGAACAAAATATACCGGCCCATACATTCCGTCTGATAAGAGCCAGCAACCGGAAGCCGTTGCCAGAAGACGTATCTATCCTGGATATTATAAACGGATGCTATAAAATCCCAATTACACACAGAGACAAAAAACAACTGGTGGACGATACGGATGTCATTCGTTTTATCAGACTCCATTCCGAGCAAGACAACCTTTTGACCTTCAAAAAAGATGCGCTCAGCAGTGTTGCATTTCGAATGTACAGATTGCTTCTGGAAATTGTGAGAGATATCAGTAAAACCCTGACCGAGGTGATTGAACAGATAAACCAGACACCCATGCAGGACCTGGAGTCCGCCTTTTCCGGTATTAATCCTGATGAATGTAAAACCCTGCTCAGACTTAAATTCCAGAGCCTTCTGCCGGGCATCAACGAAGATCGATATCATGCGGAAAAAAAACATGACCATCAAGAGCGCCGTACACGAACTATCGAAACCATGGAAGACTTTGACAGGGATTTTCAGAAGCTTAAAAAACATGTACTGGGCAATTCAAAATCTACGCTGGCAACGTACTATTGGTTGCGAAAGATGTTGACCTCTTTATTAAGAAACAACCTGAATCTGCATAAAAAGGAGAAAAGCCAGAAAGCCAAAGAAACCTCCGACACCAAAAGTGCAACCCAGGCAAAAAGCCATTTTGACTTCGACACTTTTATCAGTGTAGGAACCAGCTTGACAATCGGTGAAGAAGACATTGCAAAATTTTATATTAGTCCCGACGATGTGATTACCAGTGAAATGAGTATTCAGCATGTTGATCGCACTGATAAATGGATCGCTGTTCGTAAAAGTGAAAAAACTCATCGTTTATTAAAAAAAGACTTCTTTTCTGTGATTAAACACTTCATTCACAAAGATTTAAACCTTGCACTGGAAAACTTTGGATTTCGCACCACAGACTTAAACAAACAACTTCTGCCGGAAATTCACGAACGCTTGGCGGATGTAGAACGAATAGAAATAATAAGATCCGGCATACTGGGAACAACCATCACGAATCTAGATGAGTTTCGGGATAACAAAAAATTTCATGACACCTTGAATCGGTACTTCCGAAAACCCAATTATGACAATATACATTATCCCGACAATGAAAAGTTGAACCAGATTTCAAGAGGATTAATGCATAGCAACACATCAATTCTACAAATGAAATATCGGCGCGTTTTAAAAGTCAGGGAGGAAATTGAAGAGGAGATGAAACTTTTAAAAAATAGAAGAGTCAATGATTTATCAGAAAGTCTGAAAATCAAATATGATAATATTGTAAATATGAAAAAAGTCATCGGAAAGATTCAGCGCATCATGACTCACGCAAAACCCTCGTTAAAAAATATCAATCTGGAACCACCAGAAGAGTACAAAGCAATAAAAGCATCCAATTTCGATGAATCGTTTACAGAAATGTAAAAATAATGTAGCGATTGAATGTCTTGCAGCACGGATTTAACTGATTTTTAAATTTTAACCATCTATTATTGCATACGATTCAGTGCCATTACAAAAAACTGAATCAAAAAGCCAACCCAATCTGACACTCTTCAGCTATTTTACTGAAATATGGAAAAAGAGCTTTTCGACGAAACCACATTAAAAAACATTATTTCAAGTGCTGTCTTAATGTCTTCAATTGATGGAGAAATTCACCAAAAAGAATGGGAAATTATCCTGTCCTTTGTCGACCAGCACTGGCAAGATGACTATCAGGATTTTAAAAGCCACCAACAGAATATTGAAAGAGACATCGGCATGATCTTTCAGGAGAAGGAAAAATTCCAGCAAAAACTTAACGACCTGGTGGAACAATTAACAACCAACCTTAATTCACGGCAAAAGAACATTGTATTAAACTTAGTGGGCGAAGTCATGATCGCAGATGGAATTATGACCCTGGAAGAGTCAAAACTTTTTGCCACCTTTATGGATAAACTGGACATCAGACTTTATTAGCTTCTTCTTCCTTATTTCCCAGAGAAGTAATTATTTATAATTTTTGAAGGATTAACTCAAATTTATTGACAGGTTGAAGCGAAACCAAGGCATTATTCATTGGGTAGTTTTGCAATATGATAAACAGCGTTCACCAGCTTCTTAATGCGACTATACCGGGCAAATTCATCCGGTGTCAGCCAGGCGTGATCATCGTGCTCCAAACTGCAAATTACTTCTCCCGAAATATATTGAGCCCGATAAACAATCAAAATCATCGGCTTATCTATTCTTTTTGATTGATACGCTGTAATTGGCCGAGGATCTATTCGAACGTTCAGTCCACATTCTTCACTGATTTCCCTTTTAACCGCTTCAAAAGGATGTTCTCCAGCGTCAATTCTCCCGGACGGTGTTTCCCACAAGCCGGGTCCGGCTTTTTTGGACAAAGACCGACGCATGGCCAGAACTTTTTCCCCTTTGAAAATCACTGCTGTTACGGCTGCAACATAGTAAGTCGTATCACTCATTATGAAATATTTTCTGTAAGTTGTATTATCTAATTCTCAAATTTCAGGTTTTTTGTCCTACGCCAATGACCACAGATTCCTGGTCGGTCAGTAAGCAAATTTCCTGTTATCCTGAGAAGGTGCGATGAAGAGTATATCAGGGCTAAAAGCAAGAGATGTTGCTGATTGCCTGGAAACATGTTTGGTTCAAGTTCTGTGAAATCAGTGACAAAAGATCTCTTTGAAGAAAAAAAGATTCTTCAGGTCGCCAAGGCTTCCATTAGAATGACGCTGGTTTTTGAAAAAATCTGAACACGTAATAAATTCAAATCCAAGCCTTAAAATGTATATCAATTGAAAAGATATTGGGCTCAGGAGTGGTTCGGTTTTTTTAAAACCTTTTCAACCGCAATTTCAACAGCGTCTCTAAAGTCAGCATCCGAGTATTCCTTTTTTATCATCACTGTACCTTGCTGGATATATTTTGGAGGAAATTGATTCATCGCCAGTGCGTAAACGTCTTGAATACAAATCGAACAATAATCAAAATCAGGATAATCCGGTAAAACCTCGTCCATGCATTTAATGACTTTTGTTTCCCAGACATTGCGAATACTTTCCAGGTTCACACCAAATGAAATGTACTTCTCTTTTTTCATAATCTTATAATATAAAAAATTAAGCTTAAATTTCGAGACTTGAATATCAAAAAAAAAACTCGTGAGCCTGGACAATGTTCAAATTCAGCCTAAAACTGCAACTTTAGAAGTGTTGATATTTTATTCAGGGACTGTGAATCTGTCAAGAATAGCACAACAGCGGGCAGGGCGACCATATTAAAAAAGATATTTTAACTGACTGAAATAGTTAAGGCAAGAATATAAATAATCGGATGATACCCATAAGAAGAGAACAAACAGAGTCTTAAAAGAGGCATATTTTGTCAGGAAGTACGTCACTCATCAGAATGATAAATCATGAAAACTGCGAAGACGCCTGTAATTCACAGGCATCTCGAAAGCAAAAACAGGGCTGAAGCAGCCGGTGTTCTCGATTGAGAAACCCCCAAAATATGTGTGGTCAGAATTAAGAACATATATGCCGGGAATAATATTGCTGTCTTCTCAAAAAGATGTAATTGCAGATGTATACGCAAGATCTCCAAGCTGTAGACCAATAGTTGCTGCATCTTTTTATAAAACGGGTGGGCACCCCTCCATTGCCCACCCGTCACTAACAGTCCCTGGAATCGCTCCTGGTTCTCGGAACTGTATGACGACCCGGAACACTCTTATTCTAATTCATCAGGTTTGAATTAAGTGACATGTTTTCAATGATTTTGAATGACATTTTTGTACGTTTCCCAATAAATTTCTTTGTGGTATCCGTATTCTGATAGAATATCTGTATTTTTTCTGCATCTTCCTCGCAGGCGAATTGTTGCACCATATATGTGATGCATTCAATGAATTCTTCTACCAGGGAAGAACACTTTGGTGTTATCTCAATCTGAGTCCTGATTGTTTCTGTGTCCAACATTATATCTCCTGTAAATCTGATATTGTAAAATTACGTTTAGAACATCCAGACTGTCGAATAGATCCGGTTTCTCTATTAACTTACCTTTTTTTTAATCAATTTGTTTTAATACAAATACATTCGAAATATTATTTAATCATTTTGGAAAATCTTTTGTAATATATTCTTCAATACCTTTCTTTGCATTTCATATACCATATATTTTCACCAATTTTATCCAGATGTAATTCATCATACTGCCCGACATATTAAGGCATTTTATCTGACAGCAATATATTTTTTCAGTTAACCATCCAATAAAATCTATTTGTCAAGTATCGTTTTTAAACAAAAGATTCAAAATAGAAACTTTTTTATCTGAGTAACCCTCCTTGTTTATTATGAATTGATATGGATGTTATAAATAAACTCTTCTTTTTATTTGACAAGACATTGCTTTTGTACTCTAATATTCCCATAATTATGTTTCAATTTATAGCCCATTTCATCTAAAACATAATGAATAGAAATATGTTATATATTTCATGGAGAGTTGTTTCTGTCAGAGATTTATTAAGAAAAATATATTGTTTTAATCAAGTTATAACATATTTTATTGTGTTGTAAAATATAAGTTGTTTTATCTATTTTATTATATTTAACTTGACAGTTATCATCATGCCAGACCTGATCCGGCATTCGGGAAGAGACAGGCGAAGATGACAATAGATTTCAGTTCAAGCTGGAAATGATGTACAAGTATCTCGAAAACAGAAAATTAAAACCATGGGTTTTTTTAAATGAATACCTTTAATTTGCAAAAGTATTGCTGCTGAGCTATTAAAGGCAACCCTCAAGGTATATGTATCTCAATCATTCTGAAGTGGATATTTTATTTGAGATCTCTCCTGTAAAATCCATATTATATGGATAATTAAAAAATTAGCGTTATGTTGGATTTAAAATTAAAAATGCTTATCGTGGAAGACGAGTCGTATTTTAGAAAAAAACTTAACCTCCACTTATCAAAATATGGTTCCCTGATAGAGGCGGATAATTTTGAAGATGCTAAAAACCACCTTCTGGCAGGTCATTTTGATTTGGCTATCATTGATATAAAGTTAAATAAAAAAGATGATGGGTTTGAATTATTAAAAATAACCAAACAATATAATATTTTTTCCATCATTCTTACCAACTACAATTTTCAACAATTTATACAAAAAGCATACAATCTGGGATGCGAGCATTATTTTACCAAAGACCAGTTTTCAGTCGTTATCGAACCGATTGTCAGAGAAAGAATGCGGAAACTGTCCGGTGATTATTTTGACAGTTGTTTTAAGAATGAATTTATTACTCAAAATGAAAAACTGAAATCAGAGATTCAGTCGATTCAATATAGCGTCTTGCGTAGTCCTGTTCTAATCCAGGGCGAAACAGGTGTTGGAAAAGGAGTCCTGGCTGGATTAATCCACAAACTGTCTTTTGGTGAAGAGGCTCCCTTCATTTCCATCAATGCTTCAGCAATTTCCGAACACTTAATAGAATCCGAGTTCTTCGGTCATGTAAAAGGATCATTTACCGGTGCTTCAGAAGATAAAATCGGAAAAATAGAACAGGCAAATGGTGGGATCTTGTTTCTGGACGAAATTGGAAACATGTCCTCGGGAATGCAGGAAAAATTGCTCAAAGTTATTGAGGAAAAAACGTTTTATCCTGTTGGAAGCAACGAACAGAAAAAATCTGATTTTCAGTTGATAACAGCAACGTGTGAAAATATTTACGATAAGGTTCAAACCGGCGGCTTTCGAGCAGACCTTATATTCAGGATCAATACGATCAGTTTGAAAATACCGCCGTTAAGAGAAAGGAGGGATGACATTCCGTTACTGGTTGAGGAATTTTTAAATCAATCCCCCAGGAAAGTTCATATAGGTAATGAAGCGATGTCTTATTTGAAAAAATATCATTGGGGGGGAAATGTTCGCGAATTAAAGTCCGTAGTTGATATATTGACAATGAAATCGAACGGAATCGTTGAGGCGATCGATCTGCCTGAATACATTTTAAAAAATAAAAACACGTTTTCAAAAAACAAAGTGGTATTTTTGCCAGAAGAGCATCACACGTTTATCCAGAATCATGGTTTAAAAAAGTATGTGACACAAGTTGAAGCAGAGGCGCTTAAACGTGCATACGATGTCCACAATAAACAGGTATCCAAGGTGGAAAAGTATCTTAAAATCTCTCATTCAACCTATTACAGACTATTGGAACGAACAAGGGACGTTTTAAAAACTATCGGATATTCAAAATAGATCAATTCCCTTTGGTGGATTAAACAATGAGTCATAATAAAAATAACATTTATCACCAGTTTAAGACAGATATTTTACGATTTCAAACAATTATAGAACTGTTTCTTTTTGAGGAAAACTGTGCCGTTCAGAAAAACGAGATGCTGAAAGACGGTGATTTAACTCTTGAGGACTTGAAAAAGCAATGGGAAAACATCAAGGAATGTTACTATGATCGCACTCAAAATAGTATCGATTGATTAATCATATAAGTATCTCGATACCAGATGATTTTATCTCAAATATATGAAGGAAACTCAATGCAACCACACATTAAACTTTCTGAAAATAATGGCGCCAGAACAGCACTCGTATGTGGACCTCCCGAACGAGCCCAATACATCGCCGCCAAAATAAACAACAGTGATTTATTATCCCAAAACAGAGAATACTGTACTTTTTCAAGTGAATTGAATGGAGAAAAGATATTCATTACTTCTCATGGCGTTGGATCAGCAGGGGCGGCCATATGTTTTCAGGAGTTGATTAATATTGGTGTTGAAAGAATCATTAGAATAGGGTCCGCTGGTGGACTTCAGGAAAATACAAAAATAGGCGACATTATTTTAGTTACCTCTGCTGTTCGAAAAGATGGTGTCTCAGATCAAATGATACCTCCCGGTTATCCCGCAGTGCCTGATTTGGAACTGACGTATTCTTTAAGGAAACAACTTGATAACAGTTTTGTTCCTTTTAAAGAGGGTATGGTGTTGTCCAGTGATCTTTTTTATGACGGACTGTTAAGTAATGAATGGGAGTTATATAAACGGGCAAATGTCGTTGCTGTTGAAATGGAGTGCTCAACTCTTTTTGTAATAGGCAGCCTGAGGGAAGTTAAGATCGCTTCAATGCTGATATTGGATGGAAATCCCTTAAAATGGGATGAAGGAGATTATGATTCTTCTCCTGAAACATTACAAAAATCCCTGGATACATGCATAGATGTTTTAAAAGCAACATTAAAGGAAACTCGCTTATGATTTTTCGTCGATTTGAATCTGTGGATACAAAAACCGGTTATAATAATTGGTCTGTTAATTATGATAACGAAAAAAACGTCTTGATTGAATTGGACAAACTGAACGGATTTAAAAGACTACAAGCAATAGAAAATCATGTTGTTTCAAGAAAAATGGCATTGGATCTTTGTTGTGGTACTGGTAGGCATATCAGTTTGTTGGAAAAATATTTCGATATTACAACAGGAATAGACTTTTCTTATGGAATGCTGGAAAAAGCTTATAATAAAATCAAAAAATATAGTACAAAAATTATTTGTAATGATGTACTCATGTGCCATTTTGGGCATACAAAATTTGATTTCATTAATTTTTCTTTAGCACTAATACATTTCAGTAATCTTACTGAAATTATTTCGTATATCAGAAGCATTCTAAATAACAATGGATTGCTCTTCATAGCAGATGCTGAAAGGGATTTCCTGTTAACCGGTTCAATGTCGCAATATCACTTAAAAAAAAAAGACGCCAATCAGTTGCCAAATAAGAAGTTCTTTTCAGGTCATTAATGAGTTATCAAAATCCGGATTTGATATCATTAAGTACGAAACAATACCATTCAATACTGAACTAATATGAGTTTCGAATAAGTTCAAAAAGTATGAAGGGGTAAATTGCCTCTATTATATCTTGGCAACAAAGGATAAAAATGAGTGCTGAAGTCTGGCTCTTTATTGCAATTCTCCTGACTACCTTTGAAAAGATCATGCACCGGTATTATTTAGCCGGTTCCAATTATCATTGGGAATATTTGCTGGGATATAATTTGGGGGCATTAACAGGAGTGATTATTCTAAGTGTTTCAACCTTAACAATCATTGAATTCAGTGCGAGTATCATATTCCTTTTAGTTGTGTCAGGAACATTCTGGTTTTTACTCAGTTACACATCTTTTAGAGCTGATCAAAACCTGGAAGCATCCATATCGTCTGTTATTGAACAGTTCCAATTGATACTGGTTTTCTGCGGAGGAATCATATTTTTTAAAGAGCAAATTTCGATATTAAAGATTCTTGGATCATCTTTGATATTTTTGGGTCTGATTGTACTTTTTATAAAAAACAATAGAGAAAAAATCTCCAAAAAAGGAGTGGTATTTAAACTGGCATCTGTTTTGTCAATATCTGTTGCATTACTCATTGATAAAAAACTTGTCATGCAAATCGATGCTTCGGTTGTTACTCTTTCCGGATATTTTGTTCCCTTAATTTTGACACTGGCGATAAAACCAGATTCAATAAAAAATGTTTTTAGTGTTGCCAAAAGAATAAACTGGGGAAACATCTGGCTAGGTGCTCTGGGGTGCTTCTCATTTTTTTCATTAATCAAAGCATTTAAACAATCAGAAATCTCAATCATATTCCCTTTATTCCAGTCTCATGTGATATTGATTGTGATAGCGGGTTACCTCTTTCTATCAGAAAAGAGATTCTTTATCCAAAAAATACTTGCATCGATGCTCATATTAGGTGGGAGTGTATTAATAACGACGATATGAAAAAAGTACTGATTGTAACTATTTTCTTATTTATTGCGACAGGATCTTTTGCAATGGAAGTAAGGGTCTATCTTGATTGGTTTTATGATGCTGAGTTTGCCGGGATGTTTGTAGCCCTTGACAGGGGCTGGTATAACGAAAAAGGAATAGAGCTAAAGCTTGTATTTAAAGACTTGAAAATTGTGGAGAGAGTTATAAACGGTGAGGCGGATATCGGCATGCACTCTGCCAATGAAATGATCAAATATGTTGCCAAAGGGCATAAATTAAAAGCCATAGCAGCAAAGTATCAAATAAATCCGCTGTGTATTGTAACAAGAAAAGAAACATATGAACTCTCAGATTTAAAGGACAAAGTCATAGGAGTTTTATCTCCCCAGGAGTATGAATTACATGCTGTCATGCTTCCCTATGCAGGACTTGACCTTTCTGATGTAAGATTTAAGGAAATCAATACGTTTGACGTAAAAGAGTTGTCAGAGTTATTGAAGTCAAAAAAAATTGATGCTCTTGTCGCTTGGGAATTCGATTGGACTGTGACTTTCTCTTTATTGGGTCTGGAAACCAGAGTATTTCCCAGTTACGACTATGGTTTTCATTATTATGGCATTGTGTTCTTTACTTCAGAAGAATATTTAAAAAACAATCGAAACGTATTAAAGGATTTTTTGGAAATCACATTCAGGGGATGGCGAGAAGTGTATAAAGACTCAGATAAAGCGGCAAAGTGGGTGGTGGAACAATGGTATCCAAAAGACAAATATATACAAGGATCTAAAGATCTAACCATAAGGCAACAAATTTTGGAAATGAAATTAAGACAAAAGTATTTTTTTGAGGGGGTGGGTATTGATAACATTGGCTTAATGTCAGACTACAACTGGAAAAAAAGTATCGAAATATCAAAAAATATTGGAATTTTACCCAAAACAACCTCATTAAAATCAAAAGATTTATATGATAATTCAATGATGCTTGATATTGTTAGAAGAAATAACTCACATTTTGGGATTATTTATCGATGACTTGATTGATGCAAATCACTGATAAAATTTAACAAAATGCTTCAGGAATGGTGGTATGGTTTTTATTATCAGATAAATACCAGCAACCATCCCCGAAGCAAAATGCAAAAATCAAGCAGAAAAATTTTAAACTCGGCTCCAGTTACGACATACTTAAGCCAACCCTGAAACCTGACAGACAATTTGCTGCAACAAGTTATGGATCAACTCGGTTTTGCCAAAATACTGAAGCGTTCGAAATTTCGCAAACAAAAGGGAGACTGTTTGCACTTATCACCTTTTTCCGGTCTTAGCTCGTTCTTTGATACAGCGCAAAGACCTTGATTTCTTTATGTCTATTTTACTAAAATAAATAGGTTTTTCGTCGTCAAATTAGATTAGTAGGAACATTTTTAACTATCATGTTTAATTGTAAAGGAGTCTAACCTATGCGGATTTCAGTATTTTTACCAATTCATACGGAGTATCTGCGATAAAATCAGGTTCATTATTTTCTAATACAGGCTTGGAGTCATAACCCCATGTAACTGCAACTACTCTTATTCCACTTTTTTGGGCGGCGATGATATCTCGTACTTCATCACCAACAAAAATTGCTTCGTCTTTTTTTATCCTATAGGTGCTTATTGCTTTTTTGATAATTTTTTCTTTCCCAAACAAAGAGGTTCCCGAATAAATAAATGAAAAATGATTAATATTATTATTGATTAATATATTTTTTATATTTCTGCCACTATTTGTAGAAACGATTCCAAGTTGATACAACTCATTTAAAGAGTTAATACTCTCTTTTATATGATTGAATATACTTATATTTTCAATCTGCTTATTGATTTCTATTTTTGCTGATTTCACTATCTTTGGAATACGCCAAAAAGGGATACCAGAATATTTTAAGATAGATTTTGTATCCATATTTTTTAGTTCAACACTGTTTATTGCCGTAAGATCTCTTTTAGCATGTTTTTTCAGAAGGTCATTTAATATGGTCATTCCTATTTCATAACTATCGGCTATTACACCATCAAAATCAAATATAATTGTTTTCATTTTAGCATAATAATGAATAAATTTATAATTATAATTGTTATTGTTTTTAGTCTTGTTTCATGCAATGAAAAACAAAGAGAAACATTAGTGATACAAGATAAATATAAAGTTGATTTAACTGATATTGAATTTACAAAAAGTGTTAATTTGAATGGGAATTGGGCTTATCATGAAAATAAATTTTTAACGGCTGCAACCACAGGTGAATTTGTCACGTTTCCTCACTATTTTACAGGGGCAGGATATGCCACTTATACAGTTAATTTGATAGTCGATAAAAAAGCACCGCAATTAGCCCTTTCAATTGGGCAAATATATACCAGTTATAGAATATATGTAAATGGCCAACGATTGCTCAGCGTCGGAAGACCTGCAAATACAAAAGAACAATCATTACCAGGGATGGGATTTCATAGTGTCTTGCTTCCGAAAAACAAACATTTAAGTATTGCTATCCAAGTCGCAAACTATTCGCATCATCGAGGAGGTATAAAAGATTCAATTGTCATCGGCAAAGCAAATAATATAATTGATTCAATAAATTTTAGAAGATTTTATGATGTTTTTTTAATTGGCTCCTTGTTAACATATTTTTTGTATAGTTTGGTTCTATTTATTCTTTACAAAAAAGATAAATCGACCTTATATTTTTCATCTCTCTGTATATCTATTGCTATTTATATGTTTTTTTATAGAAACAATGTAACGTATATTACTTCTTGGCTTCAATGGGAAGTGATTTTACGGACGTTATACTTTTTTTCATATATTATTCCCTTACTGGTTGTTTTATATATTGAATCATTATATCCAAATAAAATACCAAATTCATTTATTAAAATACTTTTTATTATTACTATAATATTATGTTGTTTTGCTTTTTTTGTAAAGTCTCATATTCTAACTAAAACAAATACATATTTTCAAATATATACGATATTGGTCAATTTTTCAGTTATAATAAATTTAATAATCTTAGTTGTAAACAAACAAAAAGAATCATTATTACTATTATTTTTCATACTATTATTTGTTTTTAGTTTTCTAGCTGATACTTTTGAATTTCTAGAAATCATATCAACACAACTAAAGATATTGCCACTTGGTTTATTTTCAATGCTCACCTGTATGTCAATTATTATCTCAAAACGATTTTCATCAAGTTTTTATCAGATTGAAGCCCAGGAAGAGTGCATTTCAGCACTAAATGATGATCTTATAAAAGCTGCAAAAATAAAAGATTCATTTTTAGCTAATACGACACATGAATTAAAAACACCTCTTAATAGTATTCTTGGAATAGTACAATCGCTTTTATCAAATTCAACTTCTCTTGCCGTTTCTGTAAGAAAAGAACTAAGTTTAGTCATAATCAGTGGAAAACGTCTATACAATCTCATCAGTGACTTACTTGATTCCGAAGCAATTAAAGCTGGCAACATATCGATAGATCATGTTGCAGTAGATTTAAAAGCATTGGTTTCGAACATGTTACCTCTTTTCCAAATCGATTTATTAAAAAACAGTAATTCGCTTGTTCTTGATATTGGTGACATATCATGTGTATTAGGAGATCCAAATCGGTTACATCAGGTTCTATATAATTTAATTAGCAATGCTACAAAATATACAACAAACGGTGAAATTTCTATTTCAGCCAAAAATGATGATGAAGCTGGAACTGTGAAAGTGTGCGTAAAAGACAGTGGAATAGGTATTGCGACGGACAAATTATCAACGATATTTAATCGATTTGAAAAGGGCTCAGAGACAGGGATCGGTCTTGGTTTGAATATAACAAAACATTTAGTCAGTACAATGGGTGGTGAGATTTGGGTTCAGTCAAAATCAGGAGTAGGCTCCAGCTTTTATTTTACAGTGAAAAAGACGACTGATCAGCCGGTAAATCAAGAATATATTCAAATAGAGGATGTTTCGAGTGCTCTTATGATGAAAACAGAAAAACCAAACAGCGACTTTAAAACAATCCTGGTGG